>CAJXRF010000186.1 GCA_913058575.1 uncultured Bermanella sp. | reverse complement strand
AACTTTAAGGAATCTAGGCGTTTATTAAAAGGCTGTGGTTGGTTCTGCGCTTACTTCGCGCCTTTTTGGCTATCACTAAAAAGCCAGTTTTTTCTGCCTATGGCAAACGTCCTGATAGCGTTTTCTACCGGGTTGTTATCGATATTTAATCGACCATTTTGTATGTACTCGGTAAGCTTGATCCAGTTTTTACTCATATACGCCAAGGCTTCACCCGTTTTCCCTTTTGGCAATGTATTGAGCAGGGATTTATCCAGCCATTTTTCTATTTCTTCTAATTTCGGTTTGCTTTTTTGTTGGCGGATTTTGTACTTCTCTTCAACGGATTTTTCTTTGATTTCTTTTTCGATACCATAAAGTTTGGCAATCATTTGTACTGCCATATCGGCTTTACTGACTTTGCCTTTTTTACTAGGGGCGACTTTTTGTGCATCAATAAATTCTCGGCGTGCGTGGGCAAGACAACCTAACTGAATAACTCCTTCGGTTTTGGCGACTTTGTTGTAACCTGCGTAGTCGTCGGTTTGTAAGTAGCCTTGATAATCGGGCAGCAGTGATTGCGCCACATCAGCTTTTCGGCTGGAAGCGTAATCAAATAAATTTATTTTTTGATTGGAATCGCCCGTTTTTCTAACCCACATATCGCTTTTGCTTTCTGCTTTTTTATCGGGTTCTTTTAGAAGCTGAACCGGCGTTTCATCCATGTGAACGTAACCAGTGGCCAAAAGTTGATCGTTTAACACATTATAAAGTGGCTGCATAACTCGCTGCATTTGATCATCCAGCTAGCTTGAGTATTTCGTGGTAAATGAATACCTAAGCGGCCAAAAATAGTTTCCATTCTAAATAGCGGTAAGCCATCTTGATATTTGGCGACGGCTATATGGGCTAATAAACCAGGGCTAGTATTACTTTTTGGAATGGCTTGCGCAGGTAAATCTGCAACACTTACTTTTCCTTCACAGGCTTTGCAGGCATATTTTTTACGGCGGTGTTGAATAACCTGGGTAACGGCAGGAATAATATCGAGCTGCTCGCTGACGTCGTCATCTATATGTGATTTTTGACAGCCACAATCGCACATTTTTTCATGTTCACTCAGGTCGTGCTCAACAATGACACGCTCGAGTTCTTTAGGCAGCGGCTTGCGCCCCGACTTCGCTTTAGACGTGGTGGTGGCATTTTCTTGTTGATTATCACCGCTTTCATCATCAGCGCCGCTGGCGATTAATGCCTCTTCGTCAGTGGATTCAATTTCAGCCTCATCAAATAACTCAGCTTGATCGGGTGATTTTTCACTGCTTTTACCAAACACTCTTCTTTGAAAAAGTTTTACAATTTCCTCTAAACGCAAGATATGCCCCTGCTGATCAATCAGCAGTTGCTTAAGTGTCTCCACATCATCGGGGAGTTGGTTTTTATCCAGTGTTTTCATGCATTGGATTATACCAAAGCATCAGTTTAAATTTTCATAAAAGAGTGATTTATGGGGCTTTCCGCTAAAAATATTTAGCCCGTCTAATAGTTGATTAAGATGATACCCTGAAATTTTATGTGAACTTACTAAAGTATCATTCAACCACTTAAATTTTTGTTTCTCTAAGCGTTTATACCAGAGCACAAAACCGTTATTTTCCCAATACAGAATTTTTATTTTATCTCGACCACGGTTGCAAAAGACAAAAATAACATTTTGCAAAGGGTCTAACTCAAGATCATTCTCGACTAATGCCGCCAAGCCATCAATGGACTTTCTCATGTCCACGACACCTGTATATAAATAGGCTTGCGTGGTTCTGCTAGGCCGGATCATAAAGCAACCCAGCTTGGTCAAGCTCTACCAATAGTGTTGCAACCTCAGTCATATTCAGGGTTATCTGTGCATGGCCAATTTTAATGCTGATTTCATGCGCAGACTGAACAGGTGAGAATAGAATGAAATGCTCCTTGCGATCAGAGCCGGAACTCAGTTTTTTGATCCAATAATGAAGAGTATGTATTTTAATGGCGTGGTTTTGGCAAAATTCTTTCTGCGTCAGATCACTGGTTTCGTAGTCTCTAATTAATTTTTGCCATTGTTCGGTTTTATTCATGGTTTGCCCTCAATAGTTTGAGGGCAGTATGACGGGGCTAAATCAGAGTTGTTAGATGGGGTTTATTGAGCGCTTAGAACGTCAGGACAAGCTGGCGTTGAATAAAGGGTGAAAGTCCCTGTGG
>CAJXRF010000185.1 GCA_913058575.1 uncultured Bermanella sp. | reverse complement strand
CAATATATGCATCACCCCCACCATTTTCAAAAAACATTCTCACACTATTATAAAGGTAGTATATTGTATTTGGGTCAGGCAGAATCGAATAATACGCCCCTTCTATGGATACATAATCGCCAGACTCCGGCTTTTCTTTCTGGGCCACCAAATAATATTCCGGAGAATATTGTTTTACTGGATCAGCAGGTGGAGGTGGATTATCTAATAAATATATTGCCCTAAATTCAGCAAAGTTAGTTACTTTTTGGGCCTTGTTAATATAAGACTTACCTTCATACTCAGCCTTAGGCGTATAGCCAATAAATGCTGGCACTGCCGTCGCAATGGGCACTACTGAGTTAGGAAAACCATTTACTTCATTAATGTAAACACCAGGTGTTTTTGCAGTTGCTGCAACCATTGCTATATCTCTCTATTTAAAATCAATAAGTTCTTCAATACTAAAGGTACACAAACATATCTGAACAGGCCTGCTTTTCTCCATCAATTTCTTTTACTACAAAATCATCAATGTTCGGGGAACCTAATTCTGATATTAGGTTCTTTGTTATACTAGTAGACTTACCCTCACCCGTATTCATTAAAGCCACCAAACTGAATTTATCCTTCAGGTCATAAGTTAGTCGCATTTCAACTACCCCCACCTCAAACACTTTAAACTCTTCACCATTTTTTGTTATCAATCCAGATCTTTGATCAAACAACTTGCCTTTATGACTTCTTATTTTTAAATTTGAGTTTCTAATTTTTCCTTTATTTAGCACATTGTACGTCCACAAGGTCTTTCTTGAATTGATATTTAATGTGTATACTTTTACTCCACCCAACAAATCATCCCTCAAATATTCTGGATCAATAACTATTTTCAAAATAGTATCATCAAACGCTACCGGTCCTTTTTCATAAACAAAGGACAGCTCTTTTTCCTTACCACTAAATCCATTTATACTGGACTTGGCATTACTGAAATTTAACGGCTCTAAAACCCCTAGGGGAATATCAGTAAACACAGTGAATCCAGAACCCTGGTATTTCACTTCAAAAACTAATGGCCTACCTTTCATCAAATTACTGAACTCTGACAAAAATAAATCAAAGCTTAATGTACCGATATAAACCAATACAACCTTATTATCACCTGACTTTACAAAAACCCTATATCGATTGAGAAAGTCTAAAGTACTCTTACTTGGAACTAAGCTGGCATACTTCAAAAGTCCGTCAGGGAAGTAAGCGTGATGCAATTGTAATTCCAATATTTCCATTACTATTCAACTGTTTCTATTTTTATCTTATCAATTTCCGAAGTTGAGCTTACAACATTACTTTCCTGGACAGTTATATGCCTGACTTTAAACACTAAAGACGGTTGATATTTTGCACCCATAGAATTCCATAAACTGTGCATATCAGAAAAGTTTTGAGGATCTATTTCTATACTCAGTTTTCCATGAGAAAGCAATTCCCCATTGGAGTCGATATCAACTGATAGATGTGTTTGAAAGAAAGCTAGAATTTCATTAAGAAATTTTAGGGACTCATCATATGAATCGAAATTCGACACACAGAGTAAATTTAAATTAAAGTACATTGGGGGATTTAACTTATGGACGTCCCCTCCAGCTTTAACTGGGCGATTATAAAATTGACTATTTGCCTCTTGCTCTAGATTAATTAAGGTAAGGAGCACCTTATTTTGATTTTTTAAACCACTTTCACCATTTTGGTTGACTAGCCGATTTACATGCACAACTTCATCATCAAGGTCTAGACGATTAACTAGAAACTCATTCAAGCGGTTTTTAATTGAACTCAGTGCTAAATTAAGCAATTTTTGAAGTTCCTATTTTTTCAATTCTTATATTTTTTATACGTAAATAGGATAGAACAGAAGAATTCTAATTCAATTAATTATAGGGCATTTCGTTAATATGTGCAGATATCAGTTCGATATCATTAGTCAGAATCAGAAACATTTACCAACAATAAGAGAAAAGCATCAGACATAGGTTAAGAGAAAGGTATGCCGAAAAACAATGCGCCAAAGTGTAATCTGAATGAGGTATTTAGTGATTTCCCATTGCAATTGGCATGATTCAACTATCATCAAGGAGTCACTAAAATACATCCCGCATAGTTCTAGAACGTAGTGGGTTATAGTAAACTACCGATAACAGATATTAAATGAACGAATGTAGAATGATAATACCTAATTAACTGACACAAGAGC
>CAJXRF010000184.1 GCA_913058575.1 uncultured Bermanella sp. | reverse complement strand
TCAGCTATGGAAGCCGACAGTTCAACATCATCTTCGACGATTAAAATACGCATGATTTAACCAGAAACTGAAAGGTATCATTAGACTATAACAAAGGATGTTAAGATTACCTTAAGTTGAATGAGAAGAGTCGGTAAATTGCAGCTATTCACAGTGGCTGCGCGCCCCTTGAAATAAGTAACAGTGAGTATTAAGTGAGAAAATAGACGTCCACTAGACAAATGCCTATATGACTATTAATCCTCTTTCTGCAGATTTTACTTCCTTAATAAAAGCCTAAGGAAACATTAGAGTACCTAATGACTCTCCAGATGATTTGGGGTGATATCTATCTAAATACAAACAATTTAAACTGGCAAAGCATTTTACACCTTATGTGCCTTCAATATATTGCTTCTGTAAAATTCTGGCTTTACACTATACGAAAACTTAAAAGCAAGAAATCGTGAGTCTGTATTAATTATTGGCAATTATCTCTTTTTATAAAAGTGCTACTTTAACAATCAATACCTATAGACCGCCATTATGAATTAGAAAACCTCGGAATGGATTTTGAGTCTTATCTAGAACTCCTTCTAAATAAAAACCCAGGAAAATGTGACCATTATCAAGCATAGCAATAGAATCATGCTCTACATGAAAACAATATAACTCATGAGATTTGAATGCCCTAAATGCAAAAGAATTGGAATAACAAAAAGTTTCTTAAACTCTGGCGACAATTTGAGTTGCAACTACTGCAATACGCGTTATAGCTATAAAGAAAAGTATCCGTGGCTTTTTAATGTTATCCATTTAATAGTGACGCCTATTTCAATAATCGTTGGACTGACATTTTCCAGCTGGCTAGTATTCTTTGTGGTCTACTTTGGACTTCATTTTTTCGCTCATCATATTCATCCAAATAAAAAACGATTAGTAGATACCGAAATCAGAACCAAGCAAGACATATAAATTTACATTATTAGGCCACCAATAAGACTCGTAATTTTTATAATGTATTTAGGTATAAGGTAAGCATATTTAATCGCATAAACATGCGGCAAAAAAGCACAAGGAAGTAATAGCGACGATAGATAATTCAGTGATGCTAAATAACCCCCTCTATAAACTATCAATATCATTCACTATGCTAATTGAGCCTGACACTATTCGTTAACTTGCAACAGAAAAAAAGGGGGCCTAATGAATAAGATTAACAAAAGAGCATTCAAAGTAACCATAATACTTGAAACACTATTTTTTATGGTTCCCACCACAATATTGCTTACTTTTGGCATGGCTATTTTAATTCTTGGTTTCTCCCAAGGTAACAAGGACGCGCTCACTCCGGCATATTTATATTTCTCCGGTCTTCTGCTTATCCCGGGCTACACCGTATATTCTCTTTGGTGGCTTGTACTTTCATATCACAAGCTAATTCTGAGTACGATACCGCTACGTATTTGGTTCGGCCTTTTTATTGGCGCCACATTAACACTCTTCATTGTTTCTCCTATTAGCATGGAGTCACTTGCAGAATCTATCATTTCAATTAAACACTTTCGTAAGTATTTAATTTTTGGGCTAGGTCCTCTCATAGTCGTTGCCACACTACTGACAATAATTTATTTACAGACTATTTTTAATAAGCCTAGAGTTTCAGGCAACAAAAATACTTCCAGTCTCTAATGAACTACACGCTATGAAATACATTGTGCTTTAAATGCTATTTCTTACCAATTTCACGTTCGCTGAAATTAGCATTGTAAAAGTTGATACATCCAATAGCAAAAATCACTCACCGCCATGGGCTTGCCATTTTTATATACGCAATTTGTTCATTAAATATTTGGGTATTAATATTGAGCAACCTTTGGGTAATAATTTTAAACTTGGTTTATTGATCCCATTGTGTGGCAATACATGGATATGAAAGATTCAAACCCTGTGTATCAATCGCGGTTTAAAATATCACCTTATATTAAGCCCTCTCGAATAATTTTTTTGTTTCGTGTTTTACCAATCCAACAAGTGATAAATTTTAAAATGGCAATTTTTGATAAAGCATTCGAAATAAAAAGCATATTCGGGAAGAACACGATGACATTAATTGAAGTGAACAAGAAAGTATATTCTTCCCATAACTACAGATAAACCCCACCCGATTTTATGACGCAGTATTTGCTTAACGTCTTTTAAAGACTACTAAGCAAGCATATAACTTAGGGCCACACTCCTAATCAATTTAATTTAAAGAGCGCCACCTAAAAAATTGAATACCCTGCCATTA
>CAJXRF010000183.1 GCA_913058575.1 uncultured Bermanella sp. | reverse complement strand
AAGTATCAACGTCTTCTAACGTCTCAGCATTTGGCAGTTTTGTGAATACCTGCTTTAAATAAGCATACGGCTCTAGGTCATTTAATTTGGCCGTTTCAATTAAACTGTATAAATTCGCACTACTGCTTGCACCTTTTTGGCTGTGCGAAAAAAGCCAATTCTTGCGGCCAATCACAAAGGGTCGAATGCTGTTTTCAGCGCGGTTATTATCAATGGGGTATTGGCCGTCATCAAGATAACCCACCAATCTAAACCATTGATTATTCAAATACGCCATCACTTTGCCTAAGCTACTCTTAGGTGGCGTGGTGGCCTGACTTTTATCAAGCCACTTTCTTAACTTATCAATGGTTTCTTTCGATTGCGTTTGACGTATTTCTAAACGTTCATCAACACTTTTTTCTTTACAAGTTCGCTCAATATTGTAAAGCTTTTGAATAAAACTGAGTGCTTGGTCGGCCTTGCCTGTCTTTCCTTTTGGTTGCTCGTGTTTTGCATCCACGAATTTTCGGCGGGCGTGAGCCCAGCAGCCTAAACGGGTTAGTTTTTGTTCACTGCACACTGCTTGATAGCCTTCGTATCCATCGACCATTAATGCGCCTTGGAAATTTTCCAATAGCTGCTTAGGAATATCACCGCTGCGACTGGGGGAGTAATGAAATAACACGGCCTGCAGTGCACTTTCCTGTGCGCAGGTTAATAGCTTTTACTTTGTGCTTTCCTGCCTGGTTCATTTAAAACTTGCACGGGGGTTTCGTCCATGTGTAATACACATTGCTCTAACAGAATTTCATGTATGCGATTGATCAAACTCTGAATAAGTTCTCCGCAACGCATCATCCAATTGGCCAAACTGCTGCGGTCTAATTCAATTCCTATTCGCTTAAATATTTCAATTTGCCGATATAAAGGCGAGCCATCACAGTATTTTTGCACGGCAATGTGCGCAAGCAAGCCTGGTCCTGCAATGCTTTTATCGATGGCTTGCTTAGGTTTGCTGGCTGTTTTCATGTGCTGCTTGCAATACGGGCACGCATATTTTTTACGAATATGGCGTAACGCTTTTATTTGAGCGGGAATGAATTCAAGTTGTTCGTGAGTTTCTTCGCCGATTTCTTTAAGCACTGCGCCATCGTGAGGACAAATTTTATCTTCATCAGGCAGGTCGTAGATTATTTCTTCGCGAGGAATGTTATCGGGAATAGAAACTCGCTTTTTACACTTGCTACGAGTGTGGCTTGGAATCGTTAGGGTTTCAGTTTCTTCACTGGTAATTTCACTAGAATCGGATTCAGGCTAATTAAATAAAGTGATCTGATCAGGTGACAGTTTTTCACTGGAGGTGCCAAAGTGTTGTTGACGAGCTTGCAAGAGCAGGTTTTCAAGCTGCTCTATGCGTTGATCTTTCACCTGTATTTTTTGGTGTAATAGATCAATTTCTTTATCTCGTTCGCTGCTATTTATCATGGGGTTATTATAACAGAATGTTTGTTTTAAACGCTAAGATAACGCGCCATATTGTTGTGACACATGAGGCTGTATTTTTGAAATATCAAAACCGCGCAACAACCAATCCATCTGCTCACTTGAAAGTGTTACGACTTCGCTTAATGATTTCTTTGGCCACTTAAATTTATCCTGCTCTAAACGCTTATACCATAAGCAGAATCCCGTTTTATCCCAATATAAAATTTTGAGTTTATCGCGCCTCTTATTGCAAAAAACAAACAAGGCTGCATCATATGGCGACAAGCCCATACCCTGTTCAACAATAACCGAAAGACCATTAATGGATTTACGAAAATCCACCACGTCACGATGCAAGTAGACGGCTGTAAATTCACAAAGCGCTCTCACTTGACCAGCTCACGCATAAATTGTGCAAGCCAAATGGGTGAGGTGTCGGCAGGCAGATGGATATCGGCACCCGCCCAAGACAAACTCAATTCAGAGTTCGTAATCATGGGGGACTGTACTTTAACAAAAGGAGAGGCTGGTTCCGATTCTTGCAACTTCGCTTTCTTAAGACTGAAATATTTTGGGTCTATGCCTTGGTTTTTACAAAAGTCGGTGGCGGTTAAATGAGAATTCTTTTGATCTTCAATGAGCTGAAGCCATTCGTTGCGGGTACGTCTGATCATGATTATCCCCTTAAAAATGAAATTTTAAGGGAGGTGATGGGTTCGTGATAGGCTGTGGTTGGCTAGGCGCTTACAAATAATTGAAAAATTACGTGATAAAATACACGTAAAAGATCAGCGCATTGAGCAGCTTGAAAACCT
>CAJXRF010000182.1 GCA_913058575.1 uncultured Bermanella sp. | reverse complement strand
CCAAGAAAAGGTCGTTATCGAGTGTATAGCGCCACCCACATTGAGTTACTTAACTTAATTAAAGAAGCTAAGTTGTTAGGTAGCACATTGAACCAGCTAAAAGATGTCATTGTTTATAAAGATGGCAAAGTGGATTGGAAACTAGTTGGAGACTTTCTTGAAAACATAAAACAAGAGTTACTGAAGCAAGCGCGCGACATTCAAATAAAAATTAACCAAGTTGATGCCTGCCTAAAAATCATTAATACCAGTTAATAAGCGCTTGACTCTGCCCCTAAGGGCAGAGATTAAACTGCTTGTGAAAACTCACAAGCGGACGAATATAAATGAAAAAGAATATCCTTGTATTAAATGGCAATCCAAAAGCCAGCAGCTTTGGCCATCAATTAAGTGATGACTATGAAATTGAAGCACGGGAATATTTCAACGTAAAACGCTTTAACTTAGCGGATATGAATTTTAAGATCGACTTAAAACAAGGCTATGATCAGCACCAACCATTAGAAGCCTGCCTAGTGGATTTACAAAATGCCCTTAAACAGTGTGATCATTTTGTCATTGTCACGCCCATTTGGTGGGGTGGCCTGCCTGCAAAATTGAAGGGCTTAATTGACCGCACATTTTTATCTGGCTTTGCCTTTGTGTATCAAGAAAACAACCCCCTGCCCATTCAACTACTAACAGATAAAACCGCGCGCATCATCATGACCATGGATGCACCTGACTATTACCTGCAAACCCAAGCCAATCCTGTTATCGAACAATTAGATGTATTTACCCTACAATTTTCTGGCTTTAAAAAAGCCAAAATTAATTTGTTCGGTTCTCTTATATCCTCCAGTATTGAAGAGAGAAACACTTGGCAAGACAAAGTTAAAGCATTGGGAGCTGAGGGGTTATAAATTTTGAACGTGAATGGCCGTGGCGCCCTTTGTTCGGGCCCGTGGCGATGGATCATTGGTTATCGTTGAATGCCCAGCCACTACTGGGCCCCAAAGAACTCTTATTAACTGCCGATTCAAAAACACTTTATATTTATTGGATTTGTCAGTGAAGTTCGGCGCTAGCCTTTTCTTCTTTCCTCCCCTATGTGATAGGTAAATACTATGAATTTATTAGATTTAATTCATTATACCTATCATTAATATTGACCTATATTTAATCCTGTACTCACCAACCACCCAGCCCACAGGATTAAAGACCATGAACAAGAATAACCTTACCAGTGCCAATGGCGCCCCAGTGGCCGATGACGACAACAGCATTACCGCAGGGCCCCGTGGGCCGCTAACCTTTGATAACCACTACACCTTTGAAAAGCTGGCCCACTTTAACCGCGAACGCTTACCTGAGCGTGTGGTGCACGCCCGTGGCTCAGCCGCTTACGGCACCTTCACGGTGAGCAACTCTTTAACAGATGTGACCCTTGCCGAATTTTTACAAAAGGCTGGCCAACAAACTGAGGTATTTTTGCGCTTTAGTACAGTGGGTGGCGGTCAAGACAGCAGCGATTACGCTCGTGACCCGCGCGGTTTTGCGGTGAAGTTTTATACCTCACAGGGCAACTATGATGTGGTGGGTAATAATACACCTGTGTTCTTCTTACGAGACCCCATTAAGTTTCCAGACTTTGTGCACTCGCAAAAGAAAAACCCGCGCACTAACTTGCCCGATGCCGCCGCCATGTTTGAGTTTTGGGCCAACCACCCACAATCCTTACACCAGATGACCATCTTGATGTCGGATCGTGGCATACCGGCTTCGTACCGTCACATGCATGGCTTTAGTTCACACACTTATAGTTTTTATAACAGCAAGGGCGAGCGCAGCTGGTTTAAGTGGCACTTTAAATCAAACCAAGGCATCAAGACATTAACCGCTGATGAGGCCGCTAAATTGCCCAGCCATGGCGCGCAACAAGATTTGGTAGAAAGCATCGACAAAGGGGACTTCCCCAGCTGGACCGCCAAGGTACAGGTCATGAGCGAGCAACAAGCCCGTGATTATAAAATTAACCCGTTTGATGTGACCAAGATTTGGCCTCACAAAGATTTCCCGTTAATGGAAGTGGGTCAGTTGGAATTGAATCGTAACGTGGATAACTTTTTTGCCGAGAACGAACAGGCGGCATTTGCTCCAAGTAATTTGGTGCCGGGTATTAGCACCTCACCCGACCGCATGTTGCAAGGGCGTTTGTTGGCGTATCAAGATGCCCACCGTTACCGCATTGGCGCCAATGCCAATCACTTACCGGTGAATGCACCACGTTGCCCGGTGAATAACTATCAACGTGATGGTGCCATGGCAGGCATGTGCCCGTTTAGCGGCGCGGCAAGCCAGTATGGTGCCAGCCAAAATAACCAAGGCCAGGAGGTAAACTTTTACCCCAACGATCGCGGTAATGAAGGCGCTCCACAACCTAATGCACAAGTGGCCGAGCCCGCCATGCCATTAGAAAACGATGCTTGGGTAAACCGTTATTCAACCGATGAAGACGATCACTACTCACAAGCCGGAGATTTATTCCGCTTAATGAATGATGA
>CAJXRF010000181.1 GCA_913058575.1 uncultured Bermanella sp. | reverse complement strand
GGATATATGAGTGTCACCTCTCTTCATAAACTTGCGCATACAGAGGTTATGTAAGGGTTTATGGCATATACAACGAGTACGCTACCTGTCAAAGATGAAGGGAGCTTGGAAACCAGATCGGTTCTAAAAAAGGCCGCTTCTGCACATCGATACCTTGCTGAGTTAAAGGGGGTGGCTGCCTCCATCCCTAATGAAGCAATTCTAATTAATACGTTGACGATGCAGGAAGCAAAGGATTCTTCTGAAGTTGAAAACATCGTTACCACCCATGATGAACTCTACAAAGCTGGTCTATTCAATGACTATCTGAATCCAGCGGCTAAGGAAGTACAAGACTATGCTGGCGCGCTCAAGAGAGGGTTTGATCGAGTTAGGCAGTTTAAGATAGTACGTCTAGGTGACATCCTTGATATTCAACAAGCACTTGAAAAAAA
This sequence comes from uncultured Bermanella sp., assembly GCA_913058575.1. GTDB lineage: Bacteria > Pseudomonadota > Gammaproteobacteria > Pseudomonadales > Oceanobacteraceae > Bermanella. The sequence goes on along the minus strand of CAJXRF010000181.1, from coordinate 2,243 downwards.
TAAAGCGGGGCTTCGCAAACTACCGGGAACAGAGCTTAAGAATCAACAAACTGGCGAGGTTGTTTATACCCCACCACAAGACCCTAAACTGGTTGAATTATTAATGGGAAACTTGGTCGATTATATGAATGATGACGAGTTATCTGATTGTGACCCTTTGGTTAAAATGGCGATTATTCATTTTCAGTTTGAAAGCATACATCCCTTCTACGATGGTAACGGCAGGACAGGCCGCATTCTCAACATTCTTTATTTGTTAACGCAAAACCTGTTAGATCTTCCTGTGTTATATCTAAGCCGCCATATCATTCGTAATAAAGCCCATTACTACCAAAAATTACAGGCAGTGAGAGACAATAATGATTGGGAAAGTTGGTTGTTATTTATGCTTGATGGGATAGAGAAAACAGCTAAACAAACTATTTACCTGATTGAGCAGATCAAAGTATTAATGATGAATTACAAGCATGGTATTCGTCACGACCTGCCAAAGATTTATAGCCAAGACTTACTGAATAACCTATTCAGGCACCCATACACCAAAATAGAGTTTGTTGTGAATGACCTAGGCGTTACACGGTTAACAGCAACCAAGTATCTTGAAAAATTAGTTGAAAAGGGCTTTTTAGAAAAGCAAAAAATTGGGCGAAGTAACTATTATATCAATGCCCCTTTATGTGATTTATTTTCCCGTAATCCCGATGCACCTGACATCTAACCGTGTATGTATGCCAAGGGCTGGTTAGCGATACGGTAATTCAGGTCATTTGCCAAAGCGTTATTGGGCAAAGCCGATGAGTGGTTATCGCAAGCGCCGGATATTTTAATGGCGGATGTGTTGGCGGCGAAGCTGGGGTAACTTGCTTTAAAGGGCTTGTGGATAATAGCCTTTAAGAGCACACACGCAGCCAAGGGCTAATGGCCCTTGGTGGCCACATAAAATAGTAGGTCTATAAACCATGCCAATGGTGAATACTATTTAACGGTTCGTGTAGATTTATTTTTACACTTATTTAAATGTTGGATTGTTATTGAAAGCTTTACCGCTAATAGCACTCATTACCCCCATAACCTGAACAGTGTGTTTTGTTAATAATCACTTAGCTTTATTAAAGCGTTATGAATATGTCAGTAATCAAAACTTTAATAGAGAATTTTATGCCGTTTATTAAAATAAATTTTCATTTTAAACCTTAATAACCACTGAAAATTGAATTTTAACTTATTAAGTCCAGTTTTAAATTAATGGGGTTTTTTGAATAAATACCAAAACTCCCCAGTACTTTTGGCTGGCTAGGGCGAATCACTAAAAATTGACCATGGTGACCATTTTATTTAAGTGTGTTAGTTTCCACCTTTATTTTTCACATGCTTTAAAAGGAATTAAAAAAGTGAAAGGAATCAGCTTTTTGTCTGCCTGTATTTGTACGCTGTTTATGTCGGGCTGTGGGTCAGACAGCCAGAGTGACAATACCAGTAATACATACACCTTAACGGTGGACGCCGCACAAATAAATGATGCCATTACCCTCGAATGGCAAGGGGGCGAATATGAAATAGTCCCGCAAAGCGAAACCAACTTTACAAGTACCGGTACACAGTTTAGCGCCCCTACAATGGTAGCTATTCCTAATCATTATTCTTGCGAAATGAATGTAGATGCCATTTCTGAATTTCACTACCAGGCCAGTATTCAATGCGAAACGCTAAACCATATGAGCTTGGATACCATAGATAAGTTGGCTTATCCTGTGACGGTTCAATATGGTGAGCAAACTCAAATTATTTCACAAGGTGGTGAAGCAACATTTGCTGTAGAGGCAGGGGTGGCTCAATCACTGGTGATTGAAAGCACCGGTGGCCCGCAAAGCTGCGAAATATTGGGTGGGGGCGCTTCATATCTTTTAAGTTGTGAGCCGTTTTTGTTGAGCTATGGCTATTTTAATGGGCGCAGAAATCTGTATAAAATTTCAGATAATCACACCACGGCGTTATATGAATTTGATCAACCTGAAGATGTATTAGTGTATGAAGACTACTTTTATTTAAACGATAAAATGTGGTTTAGAGGCAAGCACCTAGAGGATAATAGCCCGAGTATTTTCTCTGCGTCTATTGATAACGGGCTGCTGCAGAGCCCAGAAAAAACCATTTTGGCTGCCACCAGTTTAAGTCATTTAAATAATACGGCTTATGCCCTAGTCGACAATGAAATAGGCGATGGGGGTTATACGGTTCAATAC
>CAJXRF010000180.1 GCA_913058575.1 uncultured Bermanella sp. | reverse complement strand
CTAAAACAGTCTCATTCAGTACAAGTTTTTTGACTTCAAATGTATCTTCATCCCACTGTTTAAAACTGGATTTTTCCTTATCCATACATTCAATTTCATGGTAAGTGTGCATGATCACATAATCGTAATGAGAAACACCGTCGTGATGAATGTATGCAGGGAACCATTGAGTCCCTTCAATACCCATTTGAGTTACCTGTTCAATAACTCTTAAGGAAAATGCGCTAGGGCTACAGTGATAATCTACAATCTCAGGAGTCTTAGGGATGGGGTTGGCTGCTGTTAAGGGGTATAGATATCCATCGTTATAGAGTGCAAATGGATTTTCAAACACTCCAGAGTCTCTCCAGCTGGAATACCGCGCCTCATCTATTTTAATTAAGGGATAATTAGAATTATTCTCCCTCATTAAAAGATAATACTCATCATCATAATGACTGTACTGCATCTTTTGACTCCTAGTGACCTATTTTTAATGATCGATTTTTATTAACGTTATACCCATGAGATCTATTCTTCTCACAGGCATTTTCTTTCTTAACATGCTTACTAATACTATCCTGATTACCACACCCAAATTTCTTGGTTAATCCTTCATAATCACGACCATCATAAGTCAGCGTCCATTCAAATTTATCCAAATAATCTAGTACACGATGACTTAAATCATTAAGCTTTGACTTAACATCTTCTGGTTTATTACAGAACTTATTCTTTCTTATTTTCGTATCAATTTCTTCTAGTAATCCAGAAACCCCATCGACATAACTCATAGAAACATTACTAACCGTCGCCTCCCCATCATCATGGCTGCTTCAATGCAATGGCACAGCTAACTGGCCAGCTCTTCTAGGTCTGACTTAAATTGCGTGATGCTTTTATTGATGACCTCTTCAATGCTGCCGCGTTTTTTAACGACGGAAATTATTTCATCTAGGCATTGCTGCAGTTCTTTACGGGCAAGTTTGAGTTTTTTTCTGCTTCAGGATAGCTCCCATTAAATTTGGATAGCCTTCCGTTACTTGCCCTTCTGGAATATCGTTTATGCATTTATTGCCCCCATAAACTTTACCTTTTCGGGTTTACCATCTAATAGTGCATCACTTTTTAAACTGGCCTACTGCTAAAGGTCCAGACATTGAATGATTATTATAGCTTTATATTTGACTAGAAAATCTTGAGTTAAAATAGCTATAAAAACAGAAAGCCCCGAAGGGCTTTCTGTAAAATCTATTTCTATAAAGAGCTGTTAAAATTTAGTTAGAGGCCAATCTAAAGCAGAACTAAGATTCCAGCCATTAATTTAAAATCAATACTGATCTCCCTCTTCAAAATCTGCCACCTTAAAGAAACGAATATCCAAGGGCTCATATTCTGATAACTTCACGACAAGGCTTTCATGAATAAAAACATACCCTAGAGAAGTCCCTCCAATTTTAAATAATAATCTTTCAGCTAGAGGTATATTATCTAACATAGAAGAATCTAGACTATACTTATTAATCGTCATGCTAGAATTATGGCCATATGTAGAAAGGTCCCCTCTCAATGCTTCAGAGTGAACCACATCTAAATAGAATGATTTCTGATAAAATGTTAAATACCAAAGATTTTCATGCCATTTCGCATCATTATCAATATATATTGAATCATTATATTGCAAACCTATAGTGTTTTCTGCGGCTATCGATTCTCTAATATTCTTAGATATAATTAAATTGACGCCATCCAATATAATTCCATGAAAGTTTTTCTTGTTATCACTTGCTTTATCCCCGTTATAAAAGATGAAAGGCTCTGAAATTCGATCATTTTTTTTATACGTATATTTACGGGAAGCAGTATTTTTTGAAGCCATTGGAAATACATGCTCCTCACCTTCCGGCTCGTGAACAATATAATATTCGTTATCGTACCTATTCATTGCCCAACCTTTAATTCGTAAATAGTTTTTGCGATTCTGATCGTTGGTTTTGATTTGCTAGAGTGATACATTGGGTTCTCTTGACCTTCGTGATCTCTAAGGAACTCACATTCCTGACCTTTAATGTGATGCTCGTTTACATCAATGCTATTACTACAACCTGTACGGCTATTGGGTTTAAAAGCCTTGAAAACTTTAGTTAATGGTAATTTGAATTCTGCAATAAGCATTAGTATATCTTCACTTATGTCATTCAATAGCTTCTGAGCACTATTAAAACTTTTGTCATCACAATCATCGATTTTAGACTCAACTTCAATTAACATTTTTCTCACAAGCTTGTGATATGTCAAAGGATGATCATCATCAGAGAAATCTTCATCACATTCATGAATATGGTCTCCTCTATGCAATTGAACACGCAAATGACAAGCGCCAGCAGGGGTACTAGGTAAAAAGACTAGATTATTAATTACATTCACATTGTATCCGCGACTTTTCAATGTTTCTCCAATTCCAGATATCGTTATTCCTTCCTCTGAAACAAGATGGTGCGCCTGCATGTGCACGTTCTTATTTACAGGGTGGTTACTTCCAACCGCAGCCATAAGAGCACCTCTGTAATCCACCCCTTTTTTGCTGATTACTCCTTTTTTCATTTATATTCCTCCAAGAGAGCTCGATATTTAAGCATAAGTAATGCACCCCCTTAAACTGGCTGGTGTATTATGCTTATCCGACTTACAAAGCCGACATCTCTTCTCACGCTTTTCATCTTTTTTCTTCGTTGTCACTGTTCTATTTTCAGAGCCAAGGCTCACCCTGCCGGCACTTCTTGTGGCAGCTAATTTCTCA
>CAJXRF010000179.1 GCA_913058575.1 uncultured Bermanella sp. | reverse complement strand
GGTTTAAAAATACTCCTGGAGTACGTGGCTATGCACTGGTATTAGTTAATGCTAAGGCCAGTAGTTACCCTGTGTATGATCTAAATGAACAACTGGCACAATTAAAAATTCCCATGTTGGATATTGTTACCAAACTCAACAAAGGGGAAAAACGCTTAATGATCAATCGTCGAAATGCCATTACCCGCAAACAAAATAAACAGTATATTCAAATTCAATTACCCGAAATTCATACCAATCTAAAAGGCAAGGTCAACATGCTTACCCGTCGTGTTCGAGGTTGGTTGAAAACCCATGCCGCTGGAGAAGAAGTCGATGTGGTGGTTAAAAATTAGAATGTATTAAAACGAAAAAACGCTTTAATAAAGTAACTGCACTCTTGGGCTAAAAACTTAATAGGGTCCGGGCCTCTTGAGTTTGAGCAATTTTTTTCCGGTCAAATACATTACGAATTGAAAAGAATATATACACTTTATTATATTGCCAGTTCAGCGCATCACTGCCTAACAGAGTGATATCCATCACATGGTATTCGGGCACCGCTTCTATATAAGTATTTGAACTCTCATCTTTTCTTTTAACTATACAGATATATTTAACAAGGAAATCAATGCCCAAAGCTATTAACACTAAGTAGCTTTGGGCTTATACAGAGGAAGTAATTTCAGGCGTTACTTTCTTTTTTTTCCTTTAGAGTGGTCTGTTTCTAACATGGCTTTAAACTTCTGTTTTTGCTGAGTATTTAAAATATTATAAATGTATTGCATGTGCTCTAACCGGGCAAGCGTGGTGGTTTTGGCCATTTCAGCGGCCTCATTGGCAAGGCTGTTGGCAGCAGCGCTTGAATAGTTATCTAGTAGTGCAATGCCTTTATCCTTTAGGGCGCGCCTATCTGTCATGGTGCTTTTATTTTGGTTACGCTTTTCAGCTTTTAGGGCTTTTAATTGCTCGGTTTGCTCGGCGGATAAGTTGAGTTTTTTGGCCAGTTTATCCACCCCGCCTATATGGCTATTGTTGCCACCACCTGCTTGGGCCCCCGTAGCCATAACGGTACACATAAACAGTACAGTGGTGATTCGTTGAATCAACATAATGCTTTTCCTTTCATTGTCTTTACAAGCAGTATAATGAGGCAAATATTATTAACCGCTAAGCTTGGGAAAAGTCCGGTAAAGAGGCGGTAAAGTAACGTAAAGTTAATGGTTTGCCCAAGATAACACTTGAATTTTATTGGTGTCAGCAGACAATAACCCCATGAAAAAAATACTTCTTGTAGATGATGACCAAGCCCTTTCTGAACTGTTATGTGAATACCTAACCGAGGAAGGATACGTCAGTACCCCCGCTTTAACGGGCACCCAAGGCCTGTCTTTGGCCCAAACCCAACAATTCGACCTGATCGTACTGGATATTATGCTGCCGGGTATGAACGGCATTGAGGTGCTAAAACAGCTGCGCCATGAAGATGTGAGCACCCCTATTTTAATGCTCACCGCCAAAGGTGGAGACGTGGATCGAATTTTAGGTTTGGAATTGGGGGCCGATGATTATGTACCCAAGCCTTGCAACCCACGTGAATTATTAGCGCGCATTAAAGCTATCTTGCGACGCAGCCAACAAGTGGTACAAGCACAGGGCTCGCTCACCATATACAGTGCTCGCATGGAAGCCTTGTACAAACAAACCAAATTAAATTTAACCGGTGCTGAATTTAAAATGCTTGAACTGTTAAACCAAAGTTTGGGCAACATTATTAATAAAGAAGTATTGTGCGAACAAGCACTGGGCAGAAAGCTTACCCGCTATGACCGCAGTGTTGACGTGCATGTAAGTAACTTAAGAAAAAAACTGGTCGATGCCGGCGCGGGCAATGACATCATTGTTAATCAAAGAGGTACCGGTTACCTGCTAAAGCCTGAATAATATGTCAAACCATCTTGGCCTTACCGGGCGTATTTTAATTAGTTTTTGGCTCACGCTATTATTAGTTGTGAGCTTTATGGCCATCATTTTTTATATTGATAGAAATGACAACACCCTATTAAAAATCCCTCAAGTACCCCTTCATGATGAGCTAACCCAAAAGCTTATTAACCAGCCTTTTAAAGAAGTGCGCAAGTGGTATAAGAATCAAGACAAGCACGACCAACGAAACCTGTTTGTAATTTATCGTGGCCACGAAATACTGCACCGTGAATTACCTCGGCCGTTAAAATATATGGCCCGTCGCTTGTCTAAATCACAGCCTTTTATTTCTCACCATAAATTTAATAACGCTTTTTTTGCGCGCTTATTGCTGCTGCCTAACGGTGAAAAAATGGCAGTGTTTATTCGTAATAAATCAGCCCGCCCACCCCTGCACCGTGTAGTGGCCGATAACCTAGTATGGGTAATATTAATTACCCTAGCCATTAGTGGTTTAATCAGTTATTTACTGGCGCATTTCATTAGTAAACCCATTTTATTGTTACGCCAAACCACACAAAATTTTGCCTCAGGTGATTTATCCAGTCGAGTGTTACCCAAACTGAAAAAGCGCCAAGACGAAGTGTATTTATTGGGGCAAGATTTTGATCACATGGCTGAAAAGCTCGAAAAGAGCATTTCAAGCCATAAGCACCTAATTCAAGATATTAGTCATGAGTTACGCAGCCCAGTGGCGCGCTTACAATTGGCCTTAGAGCTCACCAAAAAACATTTAAACATTAGCGATGAGCAACCCGATATTTTGCGCATTGAAAGAGAATGCGAACAAATAAATAGCATAATTAATACCCTATTGAATTTACCCGCCTACGAATTAGATCCACAACTGGCCTTACAAGACAGTGTAGATG
>CAJXRF010000178.1 GCA_913058575.1 uncultured Bermanella sp. | reverse complement strand
TTATCCATCGACCCCATTACCAAGCGCAGAGGCCGCCATCACCTTCATGAAAAAAATGTGCAGCAAGAAATGAAAATAGCAGTAACGAAAACAGACATACAAAAGCGAGCCACCTGTCATACCTTACGCCACTCTTTTGCTACTCATTTATTGGAGAGAGGGCAGGACATCCGCACCGTACAAGAACTACTAGGGCACGTAAATGTGAATACCACCATGATCTATACCCATGTTTTAAATCGTGGCGGTCGAGGGGTTGTAAGTCCTTTGGATGGTGCTTGATATCGCTCTTTAATCAACCTCAGGTAATAAAAATTATAAAAAATATTTTTGATTCCAAGGTCCTCTCTTCGGGGTCCCCCGACCCAGATCCAAGTCCCCACCACCCCCGATTCGCTTTCTGGGCTGAATAAAACGGAATCTGGGTTCTGGGACCCCTATTTTGGAATCAGGGCCTAGTGAGAGTCTCTACTTACTGGGATGAGCCTTCGAGCTTGCTGTGCGGTTGTGACTTGCTTTGTTATAAGTAATTAGCTGTACTCACAAAAGGCGTAAACAACATTTGGTTCTTTTTTCGAATCGCCCTCATTGTAAATCTCAAGTGCGTCACTACGATAAATATTTTTGTCTTCATCTATAGGGCATGGGCCACCACCAAACCAACCAAGTCGTACTATTTTATCTTGAACCAATTGCTGTGTAAGTAGTGATATAGATACGTCATACCTTTCTTGGGTTAAGAATCTAGCTTTAAAGAAATAGCTTAACCCACTGTACGAAAGTTCAATTGTATATATTTCACCTGACGCAACACTTTTGTACACTAAAGTGTGCTCGTGTTGCTTTTTCTTTGTAAGTGAAATTAAACGTACGTCTTCGCTTGTACCACCAGCAAAAGCAGATAAATTTAAAACCAACAGTGTAACGATTATCAATATTTTCATGACTTTTAACGCCTAACAGCTACTGCCGGAACTGCTTGGCAATTAATTTTCCCCGCAAATAAAGTGACATACTGCGGAGGTCGATTGACTGGCTTTGTTATGTGTGTCAAAACATGTCGCCAAAATGTTTAATAAGTAGAACCGATGGAATAAAGACTATCCCCCATTTAAGAAACATTGAAGCTCCATATTCAATTTCTTTTGGATTCTTATTCAAAAATATCAATATACAAATAGGCGATAGAAAAAAATTCATTTTATTTGGTCTTGTTAGGATTGGCAGTACAATAAAAAAGATGCCCATAAAGAATGGAATTGCACTAACCAGAACACCAACTATACCAATCAACTCCAAAAGGTTAGACATAATATCAACCTACATTCAACATATAACAGCTTATTATGTGTTTTCATCATTTAACTCTGGAAATATCGCTTGTTCAACAGCCAAAGGGTATTCACTTAAATTCATAGAGTTTTCACATGCTTCAATTTGTACAAGGTAGTTAGATTTATCAAAAGTGAATTTTTGATCCCCATTTCTATCAAATTCCCAAATTACCTCTGAGATTGTATGAGTTACCTTTACCAACTCCCAACCAGCATCTTCCGCAACACCACAAGCACAAGTGAAGATTAGGTATCTACCGCTTTCAATGGAGGAAGCTTTTAGCTCTGGCCAATAGACAGTCCCATCTTCAAAAGACTCATTTGCCAAATAGGATTCATGATCAATCTCTAATTCAATAAACGTACTATGCCTAAATTCAATTCCATCACGAGATAGAATTTCTACTTTTTCAGGCTGGATTAAGAGTTCATTAATAATTTACACATAACAGTGCGATAGAACGGACCCTTCGGTCCGTATACTCGCTTTTTAGGCTTATTCAGTAGGCACAAGACTATAGCCATCAATTTCATTTGATTTATCCAAATATTTGATTGTTTTCGCGCCTTGTCTTTGTAGATACGAAATAGAGCTTTTCAAAAGATCTTTTCCAAAATCAATTTTTTCTAGGAAGCGTTCACCATCCACACTCCTAATACGAGTTAGGGATGCTTCATTTGGAGTATCCGAGTACCTTTTCCCTGAAACGAATTCATTCCCCATTTCGAAAACAATAGTTTCATAATCGTAGAGAATCTGGTGCGTACCACCTTCACCTGGCCCGTAATAGTCGACACAGTGAGTAATAGCAATTGATAGCCCACTATGATTTTCGATCCTTGGTGCGTCACACTCAACATTGTATTCAGGCTTAGCTATGGAAATCATAGAGAGACTCAAAAATAACACCAAAGCTTGATATTTATATTTATTCATCACACTGCCTAACGCTTAGCTAAAAGGCGTGCGTCTAGCACGTCCTGTGGAGGCCGTCTTTTTGGCCGGAACGTATTTAAGCGTATTGTTATGTATTAGCATGACTCTGCTCGGCTTACGGTATTGTTGTTCAAATCTATACCGAGCTTGCAGCTGTAGATTTTATTGGTGCTATAGCTACATTCCATGTGGCCTTTATACTTAGTAAAAGTACCATCGCCATAGCATTCGTTAAAGGTAGCTTTTTCTTCAATAGATTTGTACATTTTCTCTGCACTTTGACCATGAAGGAATAAGCTAAATCCTTTTAAATCTCTATTTAGCTTTGACTCAGTAAAGTCACCCCAAACATGGATACTACCTTCAACTGGAGTGTAAACTCTATCTTCTGCATTAAGCGATAAGCTAAAACAAATAATTAGCAGTGTTGTTAGAATTCTATTCATATATTTACATAACGCCCAGCACAACTGCGTAGTGAGTTGGCAGGATTTTTGGAACAAAAAACATGACAGCTTACGGAGTGATCTTCCCCCGATAAAACGGACACGGTAATTATTACGCTGCTAATGATTCAT
>CAJXRF010000177.1 GCA_913058575.1 uncultured Bermanella sp. | reverse complement strand
GGCCCAATAAATTGGGCCGGACTCACTCCGTTCGCCGCTGTACCGGGCGTTATATAAATGGAGTTAAAATTGAAAAAATTATTAATAAGTATTTTTGTTCTCTTGTTTGTCTCTAATGCAGCTGTTGCAGGAAGTGTGCATGGGAGCGGTTTAGTTAAAAAGGTTTATTTTCATTCAGCTTCCGCGGTAATTGCTGATGATTGGAAAGGCATGCTTCAACTTGAAATCGACTCATTGTCTTGGAATTTAACTACCGATTGTAATACAACGTATGTGGCAGTCCGCGCAGCGGATACCCACATTATATCAGCAGTGCTTGCAGCAAAAATGGCCGGCTCACCTATCACTGTTTACGCAAATACAGATTTAAAGGCCGTGGGCTCATATTGCTATGTTCGTGCAGTGGGTCTTTAGTAGGGCGCGTTTTATTCAATGGTATTTTAGCTGTTATAGCTAGTGCGTAAATTTAAATTAAAAACATAACTGTGCTTTGCATCCCATGCGGGATGAAAGCGGAGTTATACGAATTTGGAACGAGTTATTGGATTTCAAGTAAGAAATCTGAGAAACTCCAGCCCATATTGAAAACGGCCAAAGGTTGGCTTGAATAAAAACATGGATGTAGTAGTTCTATCGTTAGTGAATTCTCACAGCGTTTCAAATTACCCATCTTTAAATAATTAATTATGGTGCTTAATGGCACCGTATAACAAAGTCTTGCATCCGATAAAGCCGGATGACGACGGAGTTATAATTACGAGGTAAATATGAATAAGTTAATTCCACTGTTATTTTTGATTGCTTCTTTTTCTGCTGAAGCATCGTGGCATGAGATGGGAAAGATAACCAAAGTTACTGTACAGGGTGATTATGTATATGTGCGAGGTTATAATCCAACTGGTCATGCGTGTGTTGACCTCAATAACTTTTACGGCACTGTCAGTATAGGGAGAACTCAATCTGGTTTTAGTGAATATTATAGTATGGCACTGGCCGGATATGCTGCAGGTAAAAGCATGGCTTGCCATATAACATCAGAAAGAACTGATGGCGTTTGTGTAATGACAAACTGCTATTTAAAGTAATTTTATAACAAAGTCTTGCATCCGAAAAGCCGGATGACGACGGAGTTATGTACTTGTAGGTAATATGAAAAATTTTATTAAGTTCGCTTTTTTGATATTGATATCAATTTCTTCAATAAACTCATTTGCGGATGTAACTTGTGAAGGAAAAATCACAAAGCTACAAAAATGGAGTGATCAGACTCATTTTTCAATAATGCTTAGCGGTGCTGATCGCTTGATTCGTGTGGGATCTGATATGGATGCCTCAATGGCAATGATGGCGTTCGCAGCTGGCAAAAAAGTAGGTTTTGTGTGGACCATAGACTCAATAACTTCATGTGCTGGAGGTTGGGACCATAATCGATTGTTCGTTGGGTTTTGGGAAGTTTACGAAGATCAATTAAATTAACAAACAACATAACTATGTCATGCATCCCAAAAACGGGATGATGACGGAGTTATGTAAATGAAATGGTAGGTATTGAAAAAATGAATATGATTAGATTCAGTGTCTTGCTGTCTTTCTTTTTAGCTAATACAGCCTTTGCTGTAACCGGCTTTGTGAAAGGCTCTGTTCAGTATGTTCGAGTTCATGACGGTGATATATATACTACTTGGAAACCACCTAAGTTTTGGTTCACATTAAATGGTGTTACATCTGCAGGAAGCTGCCCCACTTGGCATGGAAATATTCTATTTTCAATGGAAAGTGACACTGCATACTCAATGGTGTTGGCAGCTCAAATGGCCAGCAAAGAAATAGCTGTTCATTATGATGATTCCAAACTTCATACGGATGGGAATTATTGCAAAGGTGTCTATGTTACGTCTGGTAATCCACCACCACTTCATTAAACATAACGCATATGAGCCGCTTTCCCGTTAATCGGTACGGCGCTTAAAAGTAAAATTAACAACATAACTATGTCTTGCATCCGAAAACTACCGGATGACGACGGAGTTATGTGAATAAGTGAAAATATGAAAAATTTAGTTTTCTTGATCTGTTGTTTCTTTGTATCTTCTGCTTCCGCCGTTTGCGGCAATTTTGGAAACCCTGGTGACGGCTGTGCGGAAAGCATTAGTGGTGTTCAAACAGAAGGCGGAGATAAAATTGAAATTACCCTATCAAGTACCAATTGGTACTCTGGCCATGTATGTGAAGGGTTTAATCGAATTCAATTTTCTGGGACTGATTTAGAAAAAAGTGCGGCTCTATCTATTGCGATGGCGTCTTATATGGCCGATAAAGGTCCTATTTTTTTCAGATGCACAGAAAAATTAAGTTATAGCGTTTGTGGATGTTCAAATATTGCTTTGGGTAATACTTGGCGTGATTAACACATAGCAAGTGACTATGGTATTAGCCATTGCACTTTATCGGTTAGGATTCATCCCTGACCATGAAAATTAAATTAACAACATAACTATGTCTTGCATCCGAAAAGCCGGATGACGACGGAGTTATCTCTATAGGTTTTATATATGAAGATCATTTTTTTTGTCTTATTGGCTTTTTCATTCAATTCATTTGCTAGTCAAGCGGCAATTGTAGATACAAATGTTCAAGATATTTCAATGAGATCTATTGAATATACAAGTCCTGAGTGGGCTGACGTAACTCTAGTTACCTTTAATAAAACTTTCAGCGGTTCAAATACTGATGGCTGTAACCTATCAAGTGTTTATATTAAGCCAACTGATGATAAAGCCATGTTTTCCGCATTACTTATGGCTAAGGCTCAAGGAAGTGAATTAGCTAGAGTAGCACTAGATAATGCAATGCCTGTAATTGGTGGCTACTGCAAATTAGTGCACATTAAATTTTAAGATAACAAAGTCATGCATCTCAATAGCGGGATGATGACGGAGTTAGGTAGCTAAATGAAAATCTTTGGTTCTTCTAAAAAATCAAATGTAAGCCCT
>CAJXRF010000176.1 GCA_913058575.1 uncultured Bermanella sp. | reverse complement strand
GATCTACACTATCCTCTTCGTCGGCAGCGTCAGATGTGTATAAGAGACAGCCCATACACAGTCGCTTGACGGAGAAAACCTAATGGGTGACCCCGGCACTTATAATGGGTGACTCCTTAGCCTCTCCATTTTCAACTCTATTTTTCAAATTTAATTAAATATTGCACCATTACAACAGAAGAGACTACAACACCAACGAACAAAGGCACTCCAATATCAGGGGCTAGCACTGCGTCATACATCTGACTATCTTTTCCAAATAATAACTTAAGAGTAATAAACACAAATAACACACTTAAAATATTTGCAATGGCAATCCTCCAGGGGGCAATATTTATTGAATATAAATAGGTCATTAACTTCCAACTGAAGAAATAGTTTCCGAATAAATTTCTCATTATAATTTGCAAGAAATTTAAAAATAGAAAGCTTAAGAACACCTTATCAATAGACTCTTTATACTCCAAGGTTATCAGCATTAAAAATGATGCTAACCCTGAAGCTAAAAACTCTACTATAAAAAATGAAAAGAAAAACTTAGAAAATTTAATCATTGATTATTTCGAACATTATTTATTTGACTCATAATATGGTGTCCCAAAGTAATACGATGTTCTTCGTTACTCATATCGTACAATACCCCTTTTCCTGTAAACTCTTCCTCTATAGCAACTTTCACTTCTTCGATATTCACAAAGTACAATGCACTACTAGGGTCAAACTGACTACTTACTATAAGCATAGATTCACCACGATCAACTTCTGGATTTAATTCAAAAAACTCATCCATATAAACCGTAACTAGAGCTTGCTCCTTGTTTACAAGCGCCAAATCTAACTCATCACCTCGTAGCCCTTCATACCCTGGGATTTCATTACCTGCAAGAAGAGTATCATAAGTAACTTGATTATCAGCAGCTAGATTAAAGCTAATATATTGAAGTAAATTTTCCGCATTTTCTGCATCGCCTATTGCACCATCAAATATACTGTTTGTTGTTCCAGGCAATAAACCTGCTGGACTGCCATACATGTCAAGCGCCCCAAGCCCTCGGTACCCAGTTACACCCGAAGCAGCACCAAACCAATCAGTCTGAATTTGAATACCGTTAGGCTCACGAAGTAAACTATCCATATTCCCATAAACAAAACTATTCGCCCATATGGAATATGAAGTTGTTTTATTTTGCGCAATAAGCTCTCTATAAATCTCAAGCTGTTGAACTAAAACAACTGCTCGCTTAATCCTCTCACCCCAATCAGAAGTCGCATTATTAGCAGAAGCATTAGCTGCAGTACTAGCTGCTAAGTTGATTTCACTTGTATCAGACCCTGCTATAAATGCAACAAGGGAAGCACTTAATCGAGAAATATTAACTCCCTTCAAAACTAAGGAATTTATTTCATCATTAAGTTCGGTTGAAGATAAGGTTAAGGTCGAATCGATATCAAGCTTCTCTCCTAACCATTGCTCAGCTGCAACACCACCTTCATTAAGTTGCTCCATATCAAGGTATTCTTTATAAAGTTCAGCAGTAATTTCACCAACTACAGCCCCACCAGCACCAGATGCACAACTACTTTGAATATCACCCGACACACTTCCTTGAATTGTGCCGGTTATGCAGCCTGTAGCTGCATGGGCCATGTATTTATACGCTGTGCCCATATTTATCTCGCCCGTAACAGGGTCGGGGCGGGATGCAATGCCAATCTCTTTTGAAAGCTGTTGCCCAATAGCATTTGCAGCATCACTCGCAAGCGATTGGATCATTACCTCGTTAAAATCATCCATATCTCCATCATTTATTAGAGTTTGGATACCGGCCTTAGTTACGGCATGAGTAACTGATTGAACCAATTGATTAGTCAAGCTTTGACTTGCATTCGCTGTCGCAACATCTAAAGCAGACTGCGTGCTTCCTGCATCAACAGCTGCTTGAATAGATTTAGTATCCGCTGAAAAAAATGCTGAATCTACACCTGCAATGGCACCAGCTGTCACCATAGACACAGCCAAAGATTTTAAATTTTCATCACTCGATAGCGACTTATACGTATCACCAATGCTGTTGCCATTACCGATGCTGATCGCGGCAGTGGTTACCAAGGATGTAAAGGCAGCAGCACTGGCTGCACCAATAGCAACGCTAGCGGTAGTACCTACAGTTGCAACTGTCGCGCCAGCCATCGAAGCTGAAAGGTTTGCAGCTGCAGGCCCAGCTGCTACCGCTACGGCTATGGTGATAACTGCAACAGCAGCAGGGCTAAGACTAGTGTTAGATTCATACCAAGTTTTTTCTGAATCCAATAAGGCGATAAACTCAGCGTTATTCTGTTCACGCAGCTCTGTCATCCAGGTCAAGCCTACCAGTTTATTGAGTTCATCAACCTGGTCAGTTACGCTTAATTCAGGGTCCCCTGTAAATTCTACGGTGACACCATTTAGAGCTTCTACTGCTAGGCCACCGATAAATGAATTAGGTACGCCGGTTTCTTGGTTATGGCCATAGCTTTTGGTTTTAACAGTAAATAAACTTTCCTTAACACTGGTATAGCTATAGTGATCGGTTTCTGTGGTCATTAGCAGGTTTACACCACCATTAGTGGCTTTAACCTGAGTGCCTTCAACACTGGTAATATCAACCGATTTCATAGTGATATCGCCAAACTCAGTACTTAGCTTTATGCCTTTTCCTGCATCCAACAACGAACGTATGGCTACAGTTTGATAAACAGATTCATCAATGGTTTTTTTACCAAACTTGCCGTGAGCAATTTCCTGATATTGACCAAGTTCATCCTCCACTGTAATTCCCAGGCCGGCCAGAATTTCAATATGGCCATTGGTACTGACAATTTCAGCAGCATCCAGAGTTATATAGCCATTAGCAATTAGCTTAATATTTTCTTCTGCGGTCAACGAACTTTGCAAATACTCTACTGATGTTCGTTGTACTGAATACCCATTCTCTCGACCATCAAAAAGTGATGTTTGCTTTACTCCTCCCAAATAAATAT
>CAJXRF010000175.1 GCA_913058575.1 uncultured Bermanella sp. | reverse complement strand
AATTCGCCAGCAAGCTGGCTGGACTCGTTTCACTCGCCATTGCTGGCAGGCGTTAGGAGTTTATGTGGACCCTAAAGAAATTCTTATTGAAATCACATCTGGGAACAGTACTAGATTGTACATGGGGCTCCTTAATATTTGCTGGACTGCGAATAAAGATGCCCTTTCCAATCTATACAAAAATAAAGATATTATTCTAAGTCATATAGAGAATAGCGACTTAAATAAACCGGATTTAGTTAAAAGGGCGTTTAGAGTTCTTGAAAATAATGAAGCTGGCCGCTGTCGATGTAATATTTATGAAAAAGATATTTTAAGTGACCCTGAAAATGAAGAGAAAGAAGAAGTCATTCGTATCGACAAAGAAATTAAGTTCCATGAATTATATGAGACTCATTATAATGTTACATGCTTAAGGTGTATGCGACGTTACTTTGTCAAAAAAATTGGAGGAGGCCACAGGCCTATCTGGGAATGGAAAACCTCCTAACAAAACAATTAAGTACGCTCCTTTTAGTCGCCCGACTCACTTTGTTCGCGGCTTATTGTGGGCGTTAGGTGTTGGAACGAGGTTTGTAGATGCACAAGTGGTTTGTACGAATAGGATGCATGTTAGTCGCATACTCATTGCTGGTATTCTTATCAGATTTTCTGCCAGTAGATCTTTGGTTTGCTATTAGCAATATTTTCTCTAGTGAGAAATCCGGTACCTATTATAAAGTAGTCGCGACAGAAAGCTGGGAAACCTATGAATACCCTGTGTTACTCATCGGGGTTGCCTTAATTGCTTTTGGTAAGATATATGTACATAGAAAAAACACATAACAAAAACCATCAATCAGACTCCGCAAGCGTGTCACCTTTTGTGCACAAAGACGCACAAAAAATGCCAAGCGTGCTGCGCAGTTGTGGTTGGCGTTAAGCAATCAATATGAACTTGATACCAAAAATATGCATAGTACTGATCGCTGTTTCGCTAGGAGTGTTTTTCTCAGCTTTCTATCACTATCAAGGGCTTCTTGGGAATGAAATCAAACTCTCTTCCGCTGTTGCAAAAGTAGTATCTGTTTTTACCTCAGCTCCAATTTATGATGAGCCTAGTTTTGTATCAGGAGATTGGGGGATTACTGAAGAAAGAAGCGTTCTATATATATTTATTCTAGCAAGCTTACTTTCGTTTTCTGCTACTACTACTGCTATAGTGGCCCGATTGAAGAAAGGTGCTTACCAATCGTTTGTACCAATTGTTTTTTACTCACTTTGCGTAATCGGTTCTATCGCTTACACGGCATATTGGTATTGCTTGGACACATATGCTTAACAAAGCCAGTCAATTCGCCAGCAAGCTGGCTGGACTCGTTTCACTCGCCTTTGCTGGCAGGCGTTAGGCATATATGGATACTGAAAAATACATCTCAAAGCTTTTTGAAACCGCTGGATTGTTTGATGAGCGGTCCGTTTCAGTTAAGAAAAATATGACTGATTTGTTTAACCCTGCATATAAGAATTCCGTTAAACTTCTTAAGGAATACGGTGGGCTCAAAGTTGGTGAGGTAGGGCCTGGACGAGACTTGTCAGCAAGCGATGTCTGTTTTGATACAAAAACATATGACTTTGGTAAAGAGTATCACAACTATTGGAACGGCATAAATAAATCTATGTTTACAGTAGCATCCGCACATCGAGATCATATGTTAATCCTCGTTGATGAGCAGGATATATTCTATATATTTACAGATCCAGATGAGCAGCTATACAGAGGTGGCTCATTTGAGGAAACAATGAAAAAAGTATTATTAGGGCTGAATTATGGGCGTTCGATTGAAAAAGCCTAACAAGGCAATTTTGCATCGCCACTTCGTGGCTGGACTCGCTAGCGCTCGCCGCAAATTGCGGCGTTATGTGTAAATATCATCGGAAGATATTATGTTAATGAAAAAATTACTGCTTAGTTTAGGTGTTATTATCAGTCTTACCTCGGTTCTATGGGGGACTAATCTTATTCATGAATCATATACACTAGGTAAAGATTCTACGCTTATGCTAAAAAGTGGAACTAGAGAAGTATCGAGCGAAGTTTCCAAGTTTCATTCGCTTCAATCTTCCAAAGAGTTAGCTGTACATCTAGGTTTAGTTATCGTGGGGGTCAGCTTTCTTACACTTACAGTCACCAGAAAACTAAGCACATAACAATACGCTGAAATGAGTTACGGCCAAAAAGACGGCCTCCACTGGACGTGCTAGACGCACGCCTTTTAGCTAAAGCGTTATGTATCTTTAGGGTGTAGTTGATGTCAAATATTTTGGAGATAATTGGAATTGTAGGGATACTTGTAAGTGCAATACCTGCCGGTTTAGGTTTTCTATTTGTTCTGATGGCTATATTGACAAGGCCCAATCATACAGGCGCGTTTCATAACCCTATATCAATTTTAATATTCATGCTGAAGAGCCCTGAAGAAATTGCATATGGTGGTAAGCTTTTGTTGACGTGGGGCTCTATTTTGGTTATTTCAATCGTTTTGGTTAAAAATTTTGGAAACACATTCAATACATAACAATACGCTTAAATGCGTTCCGGCAAAAAGACGGCCTCCACAGGACGTGCTAGACGCACGCCTTTTAGCTAAGCGTTATGCACACTAAAGGATTTCTATGCTTAGTAAGCTAGATGATAAGGAACTCGAATCACTCACCTTAGATGGTATTGGTGTCGTTACACCTGGAATGAAAGTAGAGCATCCTCTATTTGGTCTAGGTGAAGTTGAAGCTATTTTTGAATTCATCAAATCCGGTGAGAATACGATTCGAATCAATTTTGAGAAGCATGGTTCAAAGGCACTAGTGCCAGAATATGCAAACTTAACTATTCCTAAGGAAAAGAAGACCTCTTTCTTTGGGAAATTATTCAAAAAATGAGAAAAATGCATAACAAAACCATCATGAATTGCCCACAAAAAGACGTGGGCTGGACGCGCAAAAAGCCGCGCGCCTCATATGGTAAGCGTTATGAAGCTATATAGGTATTATGCATGGAGGATTTCTATTTGAGATATAGC
>CAJXRF010000174.1 GCA_913058575.1 uncultured Bermanella sp. | reverse complement strand
TTGTTGTTTGATTAAGCAAGGCTGGCACTTTAGACTGTGTCCGAATTTTACATGGTTGATTGGTGCCGGTTATTTCAATATAAATGGGATAACGAGAGCCCATCATTATATTAGATATACGTGCTTGCGCATTATTAAAACTGTTACGTTTATAAAGGGATCAAATGAGCGACAAGGTTTTCACTAGCGATTTACAGAAGATTATTACACATGGGTTCGATTCAATTGACCCTAACGAAAAAGTTGAAGTGAATCTAAAGGATTTGATGTATGTATACTCAACTCTTCAAGAGTATATGCGGTTTTTTCATCAACCTTCACATTACAAGACACTGGATGATATAGAAGACTTCCTTGGTTCTGTTAATGATAAAGCAGGTTTCAAAATACTGCACGAAGCTGTATACGCGAAAATGAGAGATATGATCCCTGAGCATATTAGCGAGAAATTTGATGACGGTGTGTTTGATTCAGATGAACTACCTTTCTACTACAATGAAAACCGACGAAAAACGTAACAATACGCTTAAATACGTTCCGGCCAAAAAGACGGCCTCCACCAGACGTGCTAGAGCACGCTGTTTAGCTAAGCGTTATGTGCCATTGAGGAATCATGGGTAGCTCATTAAACAAAAATAGTAAGATGGAATGTGCAAGACATGGATTGCAGAAGCCATCATTCATATGCAAACACTTGCAG
The DNA here is from genome assembly GCA_913058575.1 of uncultured Bermanella sp. Lineage (GTDB taxonomy): Bacteria > Pseudomonadota > Gammaproteobacteria > Pseudomonadales > Oceanobacteraceae > Bermanella. The sequence goes on along the minus strand of CAJXRF010000174.1, from coordinate 2,374 downwards.
TATGGTGAGGATTTAGGTTTTTTCGAAGCTACAGGGGAGCCCGATCCTGACTATCCATTTCGGGAAGCTTGGTGTGGAGAATGTGACAATATCCTAATGGAGCAAGGAGAATGGAATGACATCTCTGAAGGTCATGCTCAAATAATGCCAATCTGCGAAGGATGTTTAGATGAGATTCAGTCACGTAATGAGTAAGCTGCACATAACAAGGTTAGGCAATTGACCTCCGGTATTTGTCACTTTGTTTGCGATAGAGCTGCAAACAAAGCGCCAAACACCTCCGGCAACTGCTAACGGCGTTATACGAAATTATGAAAATCATACTATTTACATTACTTGTAATATTCTCGGTGTTTTCCAATGCAACAGAGATAAGTAGCGAGTATCGCGGCGTATTGCTTAAGTACGCAGAAGTGTCCTTGAAAGAGTTTGATTTGGTCGCAGGGCAATCATTATCCAAAAGTGTATCTATAGCTAATGCTACAATTACAACTGGTAAAGATGAAATAGGGCGTACATTTTATGTCGTCCTATATCCAAATGAGAATGGTAGTGTTTATGTTGCCTTGGAGCTAACTAAAGACGGATTTTTAGAAATACATGCTCGAGGCGGCTCTATGGTCTCACCAAAAGATTTCGCAAATAATTTTAATAAATATATAGCAACAGTGGTGCATTACCCTGGTGCAACGTAAATCGTATAACAATACGCTTAAATGCGTTCCGGCCAAAAAGACGGCCTCCACTGGACGTGCTAGACGCACGCCTTTTAGCTAAAGCGTTATACGAATATGATGAAGTCATTACTAATAACTATCACATTACTATTGTCTATGCCTTCGTTTGCAGAATGCACTGAAGAGCAAAAAAGGGCTGAAATAGAACTTCTGGTCTATAAAGAGCCTAATGGAGTCAAAGCTGGTGGCAAACACGGCATGATGGACAGGATAATCATCAAAGCTCCAGTCACTGTTTCAGGAATACCAATTGAGGCAATGGAGTTAACTCGTGGAGAGGTTTCAGAGCTTTGGATTCCCGTTGCATATGAGTTATCGGACGGTGTCGCAGTAACAGCAATAAGCGGTTACCCTGATGCAATTAAAAATTTCGAAATTGCTGTTTACTATAAAAATGACAACTGTAAAAAATCAATTCAACGCATGCTGTAATCGTATAACCAGTTTAGGCATGCTCGCACTTCGTGCTGGACCTACGGCCCATGCTAAAGGCGTTATATTTAGGGAGCATCATGGTTCGAACTTTATTTTTACTGTTTCTATTTTCAAGTTTTGCTAGTGCATCGGAAATAGATAAGTGCGAACTGGACAATTCTTGTGTCTCTAATTCAGCGGTTTCTGAGTCTATAGCAAAATCTCTAGGATGGGATGAAGTCCTTGAGTATTTTGATGGCTTTGAGTTTGATACGTATGAGCTGGAGAGTGGGTATTATAAAACGGCTTATGTCGCCGGTTTTTCAAATGGTTCATTGACCGCCCTTTTATACATTTCAGAAGTTGGTGGGCGGCTTGAGGTGGTTTCAAGCTTAGATGTGGCGAATTATAACAAGCTTACTATTTGTAATCTCAATGACGACGGCAATGATGATGTTTGCTTTACAGCTTACCCAAAAGGTACCGGTGTTGAGTCCTACAAAGCCGAATACTTGCAGACAAAAAACGGATTCATCTTAAATGAAAAAATATAACAATTCGCAGCAGGAAGATTCGCGTAAAAAGCACGCTTTCTTCTGTGCTTGGCGTTATGTTCTTAAAATCAGGAAGTGAAATGAGAATTAAAATTACTGCATATGTTGCTAGCTTATTATTACTTTTAGTTTTCCTTGTTACACCAGCTCATGCGTATGATGACTCATGGCACCCTGAGTTTGTTTGGCCTAAAGGTAATCCTTTGCTTCTTAATTTTCTTGAAGGAATGGAAAATTTAATTAATTATTCATGTGGTGGCTCAACTAAAAGTAAAGAATGTATCTTTGAAGGCCGAAAAAAATTCACATCTGCTCCAGAACAATTTGATTGGATTTTTTTACCTATGTGTTCCAAATTAGCCTCAGATATATCACAACACAAGTGTATGTTTCTAGCATATGATTCTTTAGAGAAATTAAGTACCAATTACAGTTCTAATTATTTGAATAGTAGCTATTGGTCGGGGTTCTTATATGGTGAAAAACCATGGGAGAAATGTTTAAAGATAAAAGAAGTATCTAAATCACTTAGCTGTTTGAAATCTAATACTGAGTCAGAATTAGAGTCTCACCGAAGGGATCCATAATGTTCATGGCTAAATATAAACATCAGAACATAACGAATAAGGATAAGTCGCGCGATAGCCGCGACTTATCCTATTGTTGAAC
>CAJXRF010000173.1 GCA_913058575.1 uncultured Bermanella sp. | reverse complement strand
CCACCTTGTACTTCTTATTACTGGTCACTCTGTTCAGCCTTCCTGGTCACAATAATCCTATGATACAACAGTTTGCCCCCTTACTTAAACCAAGAGGTTAAACATACGGGCAAAACAAAGGGCCTAAAAAGGCCCTTTGGTTGATCTGTCTCTATTCCCTAGAAAATAGGGCTAACACTCTAATAAAAGGATGTTAGTTAACAGCTATTTATTAAAGGTGGGCTTTCAACAATAGGCTGATGGCGTTTTGATCCAAGCCATCAATGCCGTACTTGCTTGTCCAGTATGAATACTCAACACCTACTTTGAACTTATTTTTAAATCCAAGTTGTGGGGCTAGGTTGTAGGTAATTTGAGGGGTGAAATTCATACTGTCCTCAACGCTGTCATCATCGCTGCCAAATGCATAATCTAGAAACCCATCTACAACTACGTTGCCATTAGTATAGCCATACACAAGAGTGATTTGATTATCATCATTGTCTTCACCTCGTTCTGCTTTGTCATTTAAGGCTCGATAGAATATAACGCTAGCGAAGTCCATTCCTGGAACTTTTAAGTCAACACCCACACCGGCTAAATAGTTATCGAAGCCATTACCACCTTCGTAGGTGAACTCTGCATTTACAGCGCTTACCATCCCATCCATTTTAGCTAGAGTAAATTTAGGGCTAAACTCAAAATACGTATCGTTAAAGCCATCACCGGTATGACTATCCATAAAGTAAAATAACCCGCCCCAGCTATGGCCAGAAACATGCTCTAGAGTCATGGTTGAGTAGCTATAATCTTTGTCTAGGTCTGTAAAATCAATCGGCTCTGCATAAGTAGATCCGTAAAGAACTGAAACGCTGTTGTCAGCCCAGAACTGTTCAGCTTGTGCAGAAACAGAAAGCAGTGATGCACCAGCAAGTGCTAATAGAGTTTTTTTCATGGTTATTCTCCGATAAATTTATGCAGTTTTTACAACTAGCCTAAGTGTAGACTAAAATTTTAGAATATCTTCAATCAGTTCATATTTTTAGACTTAATATGAATAAGCCTAAAAATATGGAAAGAGTGGGCCAATAAAATCAGCCAAACTTTAAATTTGTGCTAAAAGGGCCAGAGGCCCTTCCTTCAATAAAACTTAAGGCGCGATTACAGATGCGCTTTAAGAATTAGGCTTACCGCATTTTGGTCTTGGCCTTCTTTACCAAACTGGCTATCCCAGTAAGAGTATTCAACACCCAGTTTAACTTTGTTAGAAGCACCAAGAGCAGGCCCTAGGTTGTACGTAATTTGTGGGTTGAAGTGGAAGCTGTCTACGTTAAATGCGCCATCGTCTTCACTGTTGTCGAACGAATAATCAATGTAACCGTCAAGCGCAAGGTTACCTGAAGAAACACCGTAAGTTAGGGTGATTTGCTTATCATTGTTAGTCGCGCCATTAACTTTGTTAGCAGCGTAATAAACAGTGGCACTAGCGAAATCCATTCCTGGAATCTTAAGATCTGTGCCTACACCGTATAGATAGTTGTCTTGAGATACATCAAAAGGTGCGCCTTTTGTTGAGCCGCTTTCGTAGGTAAATGCCGCATTAACAGAGCTTACTACACCGTCCATTTTAGCAAGAGTAAAAGAAGGGCTGATTTCTGCGTAAGTTTCTTGGAAGTCACCAGCCACATGACGGTCAACAAAGGCAAATACACCACCCCAGCTGTGACCAGAAACGTGCTCTAGCGTCATAGTGGTTAGGTTTGACTCTTTGTTTTCTTTGTTAAATTCGTAATCGCTACCGTGCAATACAGATAAGCTGTTGTCAGACCAAAACTGTTCAGCTTGTGCAGAAATAGAAAATGCAGATGCTACCGCAAGAGTTAGTAGTGTTTTTTTCATGATTTACTCCGTTGTTATTTATATAACCGCAAGTGTTACTTTTTTTAATTATGGTGTAGCTCATACATAGTGAATGGCTGTTCTAAACCACTCACTAATTTAATGATTGCGCCTTTAAGCTACCTGGCACATTCTTTTTTTGCCCATCCCTTGGCATCCCGCTGAAGCGGGTCTCTGCACTCTGCTTAATAGCAGGGTTACAGGATTCAATTCTAAAACGATGCTTGAGTTATTAATGATTTTTTAAGCACCGATTCCACGGGTAAACCCACCCAATTTGGGGAGAGGGTTCGTGATAAAACTCTGTTTGTATTCATAATTTTTTCTTAAACTCAATTCTTTTTATTATCACGCATTTCATTGCCGGCAAGTGCCTAGCAATGAAATGCGCTGAGTTTTTATCGGGCAGCTGGACATTAATAAGACCAGTGCCGTTTTTGTTGCCGAGCAAAGCAACGCAGTTATTAAATTTATTTTTCGAGCGAGCGTGGCTAAAAAACCAACTGCGGCGCTGATTAACAACATACTCTTTTGGTGAAGGGTTAGTACACCAGATTTTCCACATACCATTTCACGTAGTGCAATTAAAATAAGTGGCGTTCCGAAATTGCCCATGACATGCAAAATATTATCGATTGAATTCGTGTTCATTGTGTCTCCTTTCGTTCCAGCGATTTTATTTCAATCGGTATAATTTAAAATCCAGTTACTTAAAATGAATCACCCAATGGGGATAAACGCATTTACAGCCTAACTCGCAATCAACTGTGTTTATTTGGGACAAAGGCCCAGAATTCTTTGCCTTCTTTGCCCGCTATTTATTCTTGTTGATGCTTATTCTTAGGTACATTGAGTACCCCTTAAAATCTAGCGATTGGCTTCTTAGCACCCAGCCCCAGTCCCATAAATGGCCTAGCTGAGCCCGTGAATACTAATTTAAGCATTCTGTTATTAACCGCCTCAGTAATCCTTCTAGCTTAATTCATTGAACTATACTGTTTTCAGGATGTGGTGATATTAAGCCATTCTACTCATGAATTCTGAGGAAATTATCCACTATGCGAACTGAAAACAGGCTGAAAATGACTAACTTTAAGTGGGCCACTCCTTTATTATTAATACTTGACCAGTCGGACAGATATTGTATGCAAGTAGTTTGCCAGAAAATTAATGAAAAAAATAATAATAATAAAACTTGATTTCCTGACCA
>CAJXRF010000172.1 GCA_913058575.1 uncultured Bermanella sp. | reverse complement strand
TGGGACCGTGCTTGCACGGGAAAGATACTGCTAAAATATAATTGGATTGTGGTTTAATTTAGCCAGTCAAAGCCAGATTTTTTTCCTTTAAAGGGGAGACCCCTTTTACCCCCTTACTCCCCTTGCGGCCTTCGGTCATTTATATATTCGATTAGGCTTTAGCAATGAAGGCCGCAAAACGTCGCGAGTTATTACCGTGACTTGTTTGGTTTGGTGAAAAGAAAAAATAAAGAGAGAAACAATACGAGCAACCAAACACGAAATGCTGGTGGTTTTGGCGTGTTGTGTTTTATTTTTCTAGCACCTTTGGAATAGTCGTTCAGTTTTCCTTACTTATCTTTACTTCGTTTAAGTGACACCTAATTAATATTAAAAAGAGTCGAAAAGCGCGAGGGTCAGATCTTGCATCGTTCGTTTAGCAAAGCGCAAGACTTGATCCCGTTCCTATTTTAAATGCAGTTTATTTATCATTAAAAACTATTACTCAGGTAGTACTATTCGGATAGATACTTTTTGAGAATGGCTTGATACTTAGCTGTCTTTTTAAGGGATACCAGAGCCTTTGAAAACGCATCCGATAATGCTTTGTGACTAAGGCCTTTTGCTTTAGAAAAAGCAATATAACCTCCGTTTACTGAAAGAGGCGGGTCTAAGGCGACAATGTCATTTGTAATGCTATTTTTGTTGGCAATATGTTGAATGACATATCGGGTTCCTATAATCACCTCTACTCGTTTTTTGGCTAATTTCATAACCAGTGATTCAAGAGAGGGCAATAAATGTTTATTTGAGAAGTTTACAGAATCCCACTTTTCACCATAAGAAGCCCCAATGAGAGCAGCCACCTCTAGGTTCATTAATGCCGATACATCACCACTAAATTGCACTTGGCTTCCTTTGTAGGTCATTAGAACATTTTCCTCATAAGCCAAAGGCTCTTTAGAGAAATACATGTATTCAGATCGTTCTTTATTTATATAAGGGGCAATAAAAGCATCGGCCATTCCCTTTTTCATCATGATGAAGCACCTTGCCCAAGGATAAACTTCAAAGTTCACCTTAATATTCAGCTGTTCAGCTACTTGGTAAACAACGTCAACGTATATGCCAGTGAATTTGCCATTACCAAGGTTGATGTCATAAGGGGCATATTCATTACCCCCTTTAACAATGGTGATGCTGTTAGGAAGGGCAACAGAGAGGTTTGAAAATGCTATAACAGAAAAAATTATAATAACTAAATAGTACTTTTTCATTTATTCTCCCATTAGGATAAATTTTAGTACATGAAGTTGATTTTCGACGCCTATATTGAAAAATAGCGAAATTTAAATTTCTCTAGATAGCCAATAGACTAAACGGACAGCCATCCTCGTGGCACGATTCAATTTTTGCCAGCTTCAAGGTGATCGTGCATCCCTTATTATCATTGTATGGCCCGTTGTGTGCGCCGTACCTTTTTGTGTGGGGTGGATGAGCTATCAGGCAAGTTGTATGAACATCGACATGGGTGGTTAGAAACCAAACTGCTTAACTTGCCCAATATTTTTGCAATTGATATCGCTGCCTACGTCATCATGAGTAATCATTACCATGCTGAACTGCATATTAATTCGGTACGGGCGAATTCGTGGAGTGATTTAGTAGTGGTTGAGCGCTGGCATTAGTTATTTAGTGGTACTGCCTTGTCTGGCCAATATTTAAAAGACGGGATACTTGAATTTTCTTGATTGTACTGGTCGTATCATCAGGGAAGATAAGAATGGTTATATAGACTCTAAAGCTGAAAAATATTGCAAAGACTAATTATCAATGAAGCCCAATGGATCACCATGAGTAAAAACTTTGAAGTTTGTTTTGGTTCGTTTGTAGGTAATGAAAAAAGCCTGCGCAGTGCTTGTTAAAATCTGGAGTATCGGCGACCTTCAGGTTTAAGTATTTGTTAGCAGATGTTTCATTAACAAAGCACAGCTCTATAGTTTAAAAATAACTCGCTTCACATGTTGGTGAGTACTTTCTCCTATTTGAGTATTCGTATTCTCTTCCGATTTTATCAATACAGCTATGATTTCAAACAATATTAGTGTTTTTATATTGTTTATTTAGCTTCGGCCTAATTTGTTGGAAGCAACTTATTCATTTTTCATTATAATGGATGTCTGATTAACTCGGTGATCGAACAAAGCACTATCGTCTGCCTGCGTCGTTTTTCGAATTTTACGGATAACCTGAAATGGATATAAACAGCTCTGAAATTATAAGCACAAAATACCTTGAGGATGAATTTAATAAGTGTGATGAAATTAGATTGATTTTTCCAATTTTTGAAGCTCGAAAAATTCAGACGTTGATGCTTAATTTTAGGAAAATAAGGAGACAAAGCCCAAACCGATTTATTAGCCTTTATTACGAACTAGTTGCTTACTGGTATGCTGTGTATCAGGTTTACTATCAGAATAAATTTCCACAAATAGAGTACGTAATAGAGTTTTACCTTTTTAATATGAAAACGATTAAGGTGACCAAAGAAAAGGTTGGCACACATTCTGGTGTCTACATATTTACAAAAATAATTCCTAATAAATATAACAAAAAAAATAGAATTAAGGAGCTTAGGCGGGAATGGGAAGAGCGTTTTCCTAGCTTCAGTGGCGAGTGGTCACATTGGAAAATAACAGGGGATAATGCGCTGTTAGAAGTGGTAAGCGGAGTGGATTTGTTTCGGGCACTTGATATTACAGAAGAAAATTTTGAGAGGTTTAACTCTATTAAAGCTGTTCGAGTGACACTGGATTCATCTGGCAATATAGAGCGAGAAGAGAAACATAAGTCAGAAATAGTAAATAGTCTTTATATCAATCCAAGCCAAAGTGACCTGGGTCATTGATTTTCAAGATTGAAAATAAGGCCTTGAATTATAAAGGCCTGAAGATCTACTTCTAATAACAAACAGGACATCCATCCTAGTGGCATTATTCAATTCATGATCCACAGTTAAAATAATATCCTTAATTTAACTGTGTATTATCTCTATGCCAAAGCCTAGAAAATCCCTCATCGTTATCGAAAGCCCCTCTTATAACTTACATTGTCAGATATTGGCTGGTACGCAAGCTAGGGTAGCGCATCAGCACAA
>CAJXRF010000171.1 GCA_913058575.1 uncultured Bermanella sp. | reverse complement strand
GATTAACACATAACTATGCCTTGCAACCGATTCCGGTTGAAGGCGGAGTTATGTACATCATTGAGGGTGAGAAAAGTGAAGAGTACTTTATTAGCGGCAGTGTTACTGATTAGTGCGAATCTATCCTTCGCTGGAGATACAGGAAAAGTAAACTATATGAGCTTTGCTAGTAGTAAAGCTCTTACAGTTAGGCCTGGCACGGCTCAGTTCTCGATTGTGGGCGGGTTTCCAAATGCTCAAGGTGATTGTAATAAAGATTACACCGCTGTATCAGGAGAAGATTCACACCTCATAAGCCTTTTACTTATGGCAAAGGCTCAAGACAAAGAGATCGAAGTGCACCTTGATCCGACTAATACATATTATAGCGATAGATGTTTAGTAAGTTACATTGAATTGAGATAGCTGGAGTAACGGGCACTTGGTTGGCGGTTGGTCTCAAGTGCATAATTAATAAAATTTAAAACATAACGATGCTTTGCATTCCATGCGGAATGAAGGCGGAGTTATGTATTAATGCGTCATTAGTTCGTTGACTTAGGATTAAATTATGGGTGAATTTTTCAATGCTCGAATGAGTGTTTTTTTGCTGAGCTGCGCATTGTCCTGCACATCCATCGCTGATGGGTGGACTGGGTATGGGAATTTTACAAGTTTAGAATGCTTTTCTAATAACAATAGTGCCATTACACCAAGGTGTGCAATTATTAATTTCAATGGTTCAGCCGATGACACCATAATTAATTACTGTGGAAAAGGCTGGGGAGTATTGCATTTACCTGGAGAGAATGCCCCGTTTTCAAAAGAGATATTCTCAAGCCTTATGATGGCATTTACTACAGGAAAGCAAATTAAAATACTCACTAATGGTTGCTCCGATGGTTATCCCTTAATTGGTGGCGCAGCCGTTAAATATTAAAACAACATAACAAGTGACTATGGTGTTAAGTCATAGGTGATTGGCGGTTTGAGTATAGCTCTGACTATGAAATTAAAATTAACAACATAACAAAGTCTTGCATCCGAAAAGCCGGATGACGACGGAGTTATGTAAAATTGTGAGAGATTTATGAGAAAACTATTAGGGTCTATAGCTCTACTTTTCCCGCTAATTGTTAATGCTGGTAGTATTTTAGAGGGCAAGATTAGCCTTATTCATACCAACACTATATTGTCCGAAAATGCTCAGGCTGTTGGGTTTACTGAGTTTGGCTTGAAGGATAAGTCATTCGATAGCCCATGCGGGTATGTATATATTCAGTCTGAAGATAGTAATGTTTTATCTTTGCTTTTATCTGCACAGGCTCAAGATAAAATGGTGAAAGTTCATTATCGACCTGATGTTCCAGCTCCATGGGCTCCGGGATCATGTGCAGTTTCAGCTGTATCAATTAGTAACTAACATAACTGTGCCTAGCATCCCATGCGGGATGAAGGCGGAGTTATGTATATAGGCTGCATTTTAAAATATAGAGGGTGCTTGAATGAAATTACGTGCGGTTTTAGGTCTTTTTGTTTTGCTTGTTAGTAGCTATAGCTCAGCTTTTTATTGTTCAAATGTTACTGTTAGTGATGTTCTAATGTATAGCGATGGTTCAGTTAAAATCAGGCACGACGGTCGAAATGACTTTACACAAATATGCAATTTAAAAAATGATTGGGGTGATGTAACAATCACAATGTGCGCTATGTGGACTAGTAGTCTTCAAAGTGCAATGAAAAATAATTTAAAAGCTACAATTTATTACCCTGGCGATGGAACTTGCCCAACGCTTGCTACTTACGGTAGTAGCCCAGTGCCAGGTTATATCGGCATTCAAAATTATTAATAATATTAACAACATAACTGTGCCTTGCAACCGATACCGGTTGAAGGCGGAGTTATGCCCAATCAATGGTGATCTATATATGAAACATATTTTTACTGTTTTCACTTTGGTGTTCTTTTTAAGTGGAACTGACGCAGTAGCGACGACTTTTGTCGGAACGATAAAAAACGTTGTGTGTCACGCTAGTGGAATAACCGATGTGTGCCAGGTAGCTGTCAACGGAACGGTTAGTAGTCACCCTTGTATTGCTAATGGGTTGGGGTGGGTTTATACCCTTGATGGAACAAATGAAAATGGTAAGAACTTACTCTCAATATTGTTAGCTGCGCAAGTTTCTAGGTCTGTAGTAACTATTGGAGGAACTGGAGTCTGTAATTTGGTTGGAAGTTCTGAAGATTTAAGACATGTGTATATAGATACATCAAATTAATTAATAAGCATAACAAAGTCATGCATCCCAAAATCGGGATGATGACGGAGTTATGCTCATAATTACATAAGGTTTCCAAAATTGAAAAAGATGCTATTGAAAGCAGTTGTTTCACTTTCCCTTACTTTTAGTGCTATGGCCTCTTTTGCAGATTGGCAGTTTGACCTTAAAGTAACAAGAATTGTTGTTGTAGAAACGGGCGGGATTAATTATCGATTCGAACCACCACTAAGTGGTTGTACTTCACAAAGTAATTACGGCACAAATTACGCTTCCCTTTATCCCGATCACAAAGGATTTAATAGTATCCATGCAAATCTTTTGGCTGCTTATATGAGCGATAAGATAGTGTCCATATACTTAACAGATGCTACATGCAAAATCGGTGAAACGGTATTGGGTGGAAGGCATTATGACTAAAACATAACTATGCTTTGCATTCCATGCGGAATGAAAGCGGAGTTATGTACAAAGGTAGAATATGAAATTTTTAGTTTTAGCATTTACACTTTTTCCAATGCTTTCTTGGTCTGCCGATTACTGGGCTGCTGGAACTATTACGAAATATCACGTCCAAAATGACGCTATTCTTATAGAGCTTAGTACTGGAGATGACCCTAAATGTGGCGGATATAATTACTATGGTGATTATAGTCTTACGTTTCCTGATCCAGCGGTAAATGCAGCAAAATCGATGATGGCTGCCCATAAAGCACAAGTTTTATTTGATCGTTATAAAACTAAAACTCCAGTGACTATGTATGTTTCTGAGTCAGCTGGATACTGTGAAATTCAAATAATATCGAATTATTAAACAACATAACTATGTCTTGCATCCGAAAAGCCGGGTGAAGACGGAGTTATGTACCAAGGAAGTGAAAATGAAAAGTATTAGAATAATTGGTTTATT
>CAJXRF010000170.1 GCA_913058575.1 uncultured Bermanella sp. | reverse complement strand
GCACAACCTTGCCAAGGTTGGGGTCGCGAGTTCGAATCTCGTTTCCCGCTCCAATATTATTATCTAAATGTATTGGTCAGTATTCGTAAAAGTCACCTAAAATTAACCAGTGCATTGCACTGGTTTTTTTATGCCTATTATTTGTGAATCGTTAAAGGCTTAAGTGGTTGCCGCAAGGTTATTACATTTACGGCAAGGCTGGTGTTATGAACTTTGGAAAATTGCTTTTTTAGTGGCCATGTAGTCAAAGTCTTCACCGCCGTCTTGTAGGGCATCTTCTAGCTTCTGAAACTTGGCGATTTCTTCATCTGGCATGAAATGCAAAGCGTCTCCACCAAAATACCACAGCACTTCTCTTCCCATGTGCGGGGTAAGGTTAGGAAAGTTGCGAAATAGTCGGTTAAGCCAGTCTTGGCCATCGTAAGTGGCTTGCAGAGAGTCGTTTTCCATTTCAGCAATAAGGGCTTGAAGTTGCGCTTTAAAAGCCGCTTCGTCGGTCGATGAATCTTGGGAATCCGATGGAAAACCTTGTTGCAAAAAGGCTAGGAATTCTTTTAATAAAATCAGAGTATGATGTCGAGCATTATAGACTTGCATAGAAATAATTTTATGAGCTTATTGAGTGAATATTCTGGGCCTGCACTGAGCATTTCTGGACTAAAGAAGGTTTATGACAACGGCCATGTGGCTTTGAAGGGCATTAACCTAGAAGTTAGCCAAGGGGACTTTTTTGCGCTGCTGGGTCCAAATGGTGCGGGTAAGTCTACCACACTTGGTATTGTTTCGGGTTTGGTAAATAAAACCGAAGGCAAAGTTAGTTTATTTGGTAAAGACATCGATGGCGATATTTATGGAGCTAAGCGATTACTAGGGGTTGTGCCTCAGGAATTTAATTTCAATCAGTTTGAGAAAGTCCAAGATATTGTGGTGACCCAGGCCGGTTATTATGGCATACCTGTCAAAAAGGCGAGGGTACTTAGTGAAAAGTACCTTAAAGCTCTTGGTTTATGGGAAAAAAGAGGTGTGCCTTCACGGATGCTTTCTGGTGGAATGAAGCGCCGCTTAATGATTGCTCGAGCTTTAGTGCACGAACCTAAGCTGCTTATTTTAGATGAGCCTACCGCTGGGGTGGATATTGAGCTTAGGCAAAGCATGTGGGTTTATTTGCAAGCGTTAAATGAAGAGCTGGGCACCACCATTATATTAACCACCCATTATTTGGAAGAAGCTGAAAGCCTTTGTAATAACATTGCCATTATTAATGAAGGCGATATTGTAAAAAACACCAGCATGCGTGAACTGTTGCAAGAACTCCATAAGCAAACGCTGCTGGTAGAGCTGACCCGTGATTATCCTGAAAGGCCCTGTATGGAATCATTGGAATTGGTGTGGCAAGACGATCATTGTTTTGAAGTGGCAGTAGAAAAAGGCACTGCCATTAATGATTTATTTGAAGTGTTTAACAAAGCTGGAATCTCTGTGAGTGGCATTGGTCCGAAATCTAATCGGTTAGAAACCTTGTTTGTAGATATGGTGAGGAAATAATAATGCTGTTATTTATTCAAACTCATCGTGTGGCATTTTTTACCATTCTACTTAAAGAAATTCGTCGCTTCATGCGCATATGGACGCAAACTTTATTGCCTCCTGCCATTACGATGACCCTATACTTTATTATTTTTGGCAGCTTAATAGGCTCTCGGATTGGCGAGATGTCTGGTATTAGCTATATGGCGTTTATTACACCCGGGCTGATCATGATGTCGGTGATTAATAACGCTTACAGTAACGTTTCCAGCTCATTTTTTAGTAATAAATTTCAGCGCAGCGTTGAAGAGTTGTTGGTGGCGCCACTGCCTAATAGCGTTATTTTATGGGGGTTTGTTTTAGGTGGCGTGGCCAGAGGGTTAATTACTGGCGTGATCGTGACGTTAGTGGCGCTTTTGTTTACGGACATAGCGGTATTTAACTTTTGGATTCTTAGCAGTATTGTTTTTTTATCATCTGTATTATTTTCGTTAGCTGGATTTATTAATGCTTTGTATGCCAATAAATTTGATGATGTCAGTATTGTTCCAACGTTTTTATTAACGCCTTTATCTTATTTAGGCGGTGTGTTTTTTAGCACGGATTTGTTGCCAGATGGTTGGCGAATAATTTCAGAGTTTAATCCTATTTTGTACATGGTGAACGGGTTTAGGTACGGTATGTTAGGTGTAAGTGATGTTAGCTTGACGGCTTGCTATGCCATTCTAATCTCCATTATTAGTATATTGTTTTTATTAAGTATGAGACTGCTAAAAAGCGGTAAAGGAATTCGCCCCTAATGCATGACGATATTTTACTGGGTAAAGAAACCCAATATGTATTTCATTATGACAAATCCTTGATCTTTCCCATTGCTCGCAGTGGCAATCGTGAAAGATTAACCATGCCTGATCAACGTGTGTCCGGTGAATTGCCATTCTATGGGCAGGATGTTTGGACTGCGTTTGAGCTTTCTTGGTTAAATATGAAAGGCAAGCCTCAAGTGGCTATTGCTGAATTCATCATACCTGCTAACTCTAACAGTATCGTTGAGTCTAAATCCTTCAAATTGTATTTAAACAGTTTCAATCAAACTAAATTAAGTGGAATAGGGGAATTACAGGATACCTTAACCCAAGACCTATCAGTTGGGTTTGGGGCTGATGTAACGGTTAAGTTATTTGGGGTAAATGATTACCCGTTGGGGCAAAGTGATATAGGGCAAAACATTGATGAGCTAGATATTGATGTGCATGACTATGAACCCAATGCACAGCTATTAGCAATAGAGAGCGATGATAGAATAGAAGAAACCATTAATAGCCACTTACTAAAATCTAACTGCCCGGTTACGGGACAGCCTGATTGGGCTACTGTAGTGGTGAGCTATAAGGGAGCTAAAATTAATCATGCTGCTTTTTTGAAATATATCATAAGTTATCGCAACCATGATGATTTTCACGAGCATTGTGTGGAACAAATTTTTTGTGATTTGCAAAATATTGGTGATTTCGAAGCATTAACGGTAACCGCTCGTTATACGCGTCGTGGGGGGTTAGATATTAATCCAACTCGCAGCTTGAAAGCATTGAATTCAAATGCCTGCATTGGGCGATTGGCCCGCCAGTAAAAGTAATGCACTAATACGAATTTGAAGGCGCCTGCAAGAAATAAGCAGAGCGCCTTAATGAAATGGTTCCCCTCGCTTTTCAGCGCTAAGCTGAGGAGTGAGTATCCTTAAAGGAGAACCATC
>CAJXRF010000169.1 GCA_913058575.1 uncultured Bermanella sp. | reverse complement strand
AATTTCCCTATTATCTGGGTGCCCTTATGTTTTTAGTCTAGACATTGTATTTAGGTTTGCACGGGCATTTAGGCTACAATCTGCCTCACTAAAATTAAGGCCCGCGCCCTAGCGTATTAATGCCCGGAGAGACTAATGGCTGAGCAACCTAAACAAATTGATTTTGAAGCATCCTTGTCTCAACTCGAGAACTTGGTAGAAAAACTAGAAAACAGTGAGTTTACTCTTGAGCAATCTCTTCAAGCATTTGAGCAAGGCGTGAAACTCACTCGACAGTGTCAGCAAGCGTTAAGTGCAGCAGAACAAAAAGTTCAGCTACTCATAGAAGAAAATGGCAAAAGTGAGGCAGTGCCCTTTCAGGACGATACCCTTTAATGTCCTTTGTTGATTACAGCCAAGCCTGCAAAATACGTGTTGATAACGCCCTTAAACAGCAAGTAGACATTAATTCCGCCCATGCCAAGCAATTGCAAGCAGCAGCCGAATATAGCCTTTTTAATGGTGGTAAGCGTATCCGGCCTTTGCTGGTATACGCCACAGCACAGGCCTTAGGTGCAGATGTAAGCCATGCCGATTACCCTGCGGTGGCGGTTGAAATGATTCATGCCTATTCGTTAGTTCATGATGATTTACCAGCCATGGATGACGATGATTTACGCCGCGGCAAACCCACCTGTCATATCGCATTTAATGAAGCCACCGCCATATTGGCAGGTGACGCCTTACAGACCCTAGCGTTTAGTGTTTTAAGCCAAGCCAATACGGGCTTAAGCGCGCAGCAGCAATTATCTATGATTCAAATTCTCGCCAACAGCAGTGGCCTAGTGGGTATGGCGGGTGGGCAATCATTAGATTTAGAGGCTGTGGATAAAGAAGTCGACCTAGAGTATTTAGAAAATATGCACCTACATAAAACCGGTGCATTAATTACCGCCAGCGTTCTAATGGGTGCACACTGCTATAAAGAGGTATCCAGTAACACACTGACTTCCTTGGCCAGTTATGCACAGGCCATAGGTTTAGCGTTTCAAGTACAAGACGATATATTAGATGTCATTAGCGATACCCAAACTCTTGGTAAAACCCAAGGGGCTGATATTGCCAATAATAAGCCTACCTATGTTTCCTTATTAGGGCTTGAAGGGGCGCAAGAAAAAGCCCAGCAACTTCATCAGCAAGCCATTGATGCTTTAAAACCATTAGGGGATCGAGCTTGTCACCTTGTGGATATTGCCAATTACATTATTGAGCGCACCCACTAAGCTTGATGTAGACCCGTATTTTGCCGACCTTGTGCATTACCTTTTCACGCATAAGCAGGTAGAATGCGGCTCTCCAAAGAAAGTCGTAAGCGGTACCTAATGCTTCAGGAAATACCACAAAGCCGTCCAGATACACCTTTATTGGACAGCATTGATGATCCCAGTGATTTAAGAGAACTGGAGCCCAGTCAGCTATCTGAACTGGCTCGAGAGCTTAGGCATTACCTTGTGTATAGCGTGGGCCAAAGCGGTGGCCATTTTGCCTCTGGCTTAGGTGTGATTGAACTCACCATCGCCCTTCACTATGTTTACGACACGCCCATTGATCAATTGCTTTGGGATGTAGGCCACCAAGCTTACCCTCATAAAATATTAACAAAGCGTCGCGAGCAACTCACCAGCATCCGCTCAAAGGATGGTTTATCTCCATTTCCTAAGCGCAGTGAAAGTGAATACGACAGTTTCGGAGTTGGGCATTCCTCAACCTCCATTAGCGTAGCACTAGGTATGGCGTTGGCCGCCAAAAATGCCAATAGTAATAAAAAAGTAGCCGCCATAATTGGAGACGGCGCTTTAACTGCAGGCATGGCTTTTGAAGCACTTAATCATGCTGGCCATACAAATAGTGACATGCTGGTGATTCTAAACGACAACGACATGTCGATTAGTGAAAATGTCGGTGGCTTAAATAAATATTTAAGCAAAATATTGAGCTCAAAAACCTACGCAAATATGCGCGAAGGCTCTCGCAAGGTATTAAGTGTCATTCCCCATGCTTGGGAGTTGGCCAGTAAAACTGAAGAGCACGTTAAAGGCTTTTTAACCCCTGGTATTTTATTTGAAGAATTAGGTTTTAACTACATTGGGCCAGTAGATGGGCATGATGTTGATACCCTAGTTAAAACCCTGCGAAATATTCGCGAACTTAAAGGGCCGCAGTTTCTTCACATTGTGACTAAGAAAGGCAAGGGTTTTGGACCTGCCGAAGAAAACCCCATTAAGTACCATGCTTTATCCCCTGTTGGTAAAGATGCAAAAGCGCCTGGCATAAAACCCAAAAAGTTACCCACCTTCAGTAATGTATTTGGAGACTGGGTGGTTGATACCGCCACACAAGATTCACGACTTATGGCCATTACACCTGCCATGCGTGAAGGCAGTGACTTAATAAAGTTTTCGCAATTATTCCCGCAACGCTACTTTGATGTGGCCATTGCAGAACAACATTCTGTCACCCTAGCCGCTGGCATGGCTTGCGAAGGGGCAAAACCCGTTGTCGCCATTTACAGTACTTTTCTACAGCGTGCTTATGATCAGCTAGTGCATGATGTAGCCCTACAGAATTTAGATGTCACCTTTGCCATTGATAGAGCTGGGGTAGTGGGGGCCGATGGACCTACCCACGCCGGGGCTTATGATATTGGGTTCATGCGTAGCATTCCCAATATGGTTATTGCGTGCCCTAGTGATGAAAATGAATGCCGCTTATTGCTTAATACGGCCTATCAATTTGAAGGACCTGCAGCTGTACGCTATCCAAGAGGAAGTGCTAATGGCACACCGGTCAGCTGTTCAAATGAAACCGTTGAGATGGGTAAGGGTCGTGTCGTCGTTCAAGGAAATAACATCGCTATTTTATGCTTTGGCCCTTTAATGCATGAAGCCGTTAAGGCCTCTGGAGCCCATGGCTGCACGATTGTTGATATGCGCTTTGTTAAACCCATAGATGAAGCATTAATGACTAACCTTGCCGATAATCACTCTAGTTTTATAACACTTGAAGACCACGCCATTATGGGTGGCGCAGGCTCAGCGGTTAATGAATGGTTCATGGCCAATAAGCTTAGTAACCATGTCGTGAACCTTGGCATTCCTGATGAATACATACAACATGGATCACAGAGCGATCAGTGGCAATATATGGGCCTTGATGCTGCGGGCATTGAAAAAGAAATAAATAAATTAAAGAATGGCCTTTAAAATCGGCTAAACATTTTCTTTTGTTTGCTACAGAAAAAGCCCCTGATGCACGAGCATCAGGGGCTTTTTGGTTTTTGTCTGGTGGAGGCTTTAGCGGCTGGTAAC
>CAJXRF010000168.1 GCA_913058575.1 uncultured Bermanella sp. | reverse complement strand
CCGTCCTTAGCTTCATTTTCGTATTGGAAAGTTTTCATAAAAACCAGTTAACGCCCGCGTCAACTGCCGGAGGCTACTGGCGCTTTTTGTGCGGAACGCACAAAACGTGACAGTGGCCGGAGGTCAGATTGCACGCGCTTGTTATGTGTTTCTATGCCGGTGATTGAAGCCATTTTAATTGATCTCTAGTTAATGCACACAACCATTTGGTATCGCCATTTTCTAAGACGCACTCAACCTCAAAAGCATCACTATTTTCATGGACCATGACTACAGCGCCAATGTCCCCTATTTCAACTTCAGGCATCTGACTATTATTTGAAATAACCTCTACAACATCTAGCTCTTTAATTCCTTTGAAACACCCAATACAACGTGTTTCATTTCTTGCTTCTTTATTTCTCATTTCAGCAAGTGATTCAGTAGAAGTAATTCTCAAATGAAATTTCTCTCCACATCGGGAACACTTTGTATATGCCATAACTATCTACTTGCACTCACACATAACGCCAACCACAACTGCGTAGTAAGTTTGGCGGTTTTTGTGCGTTTTTTTGCACAAAAGGTGACATGCTTACGGAGTCTGATTGCTGGTTCTTGTTATGTGACTTAGGTATAAAATTCAACTTTTTATACCGTGAAAATCATCTCGTGCTTTGCAAAATTCTACTGCCTCTGGACCCAGTAGCGGCGCCCAATATTTTGGATCTACATCTGTCTGATTTTGCAGCGACTCAAGAAAACCAACTGAGATCAGATTCGATGCTTCTTCAGTACCATTAATCATAATGGATTCTACCAAGCTAAACAGCTCGTCAATATTCTCGTAATTGCCCTCATCAATATTCCTAACAACCAACGTGGATAAGCTTGTGATCAAAACATAATGGAGAAACTCACCATTATCTCCGATCCATGATTGAGCATTCCCCACAAACTCATCCCTAAAGCCTGGGTATGTTTTGGACAAAAGTGTTAGCGCTTCATTTATTTCAATCATACTTACCAGCTTGGCTCACATAACGCCTTTAGCAGCGGCCGAACGAAGTGAGGTCCAGACCCAGCGTCTTTTTGCTGGGACGAGACTGGCTAAACTTGTTAAGTTTATTCATCTTTAGCACGTACCCATTCGGAATTAACTGATTCCCTTGTGGCACTCCAGCCTGGAGGCAAATCTGCAATAGAGTATAACGTCGGGTCAAGGTTTACGGCCTCTCCCATTCCAACAACCATGAGATCTTCAGACTTATTGGTTGTGCCACATGTAAATGCCCAAGAATCATCTTCCTCGTAATGTACGACCATTAATATAGGGAAAGACTCTTTAACTACTTGCTTTGTAGTAATTGTTGCTACATTTTTAGCTTGATCAAAAGGCCAGTCCAATCCATCTTCTCCGTATGTGAATAAGGTAAAACTTAGTAACGATAGAATTAGTATAAATTTCATATTCATAGAACTTAACGCCCGGTACAGCGGCGAACGGAGTGAGTCCGGCCCAATTTATTGGGCCTTGCTGCTACCGTTTGTTATGCGATACCGATTTATTGATTTAATTTTATTGTTTGACTGTGAGGCTGAGGCATAAGGGCCAAGACAAACAATCCTTGTTATTACTTTAACGATTAAGGTATTAACTTAAACTATGACAATTTTTAGGCTGGTAAGATTAACATAATTACCTATTTTAAGACCTAGCCTAAAGGCAGATTATAGAAAGCCTTTCAAATCAAAAACTCTTTTAATACGCCATAACGCCCGCAAGCAAAGGCGAGGAGCGTAGCGACGAGTCCAGTGCAGCTTGCTGCACTATATTGCCTTGCTTTGTTATGCATTAGCTTTCCCATAAACCCCATGACTCACAGTAGCCACCAATGCCTTTAAGCTTTTGTGTAACTTCGCTCTGTAGCGAAATTACAAGTTCATAGGTTAATTTAGCCTTCAATTGAAATTGCGCATAACCATCACTCTCACCCTCATCAGGTTCGATAATCTCGCATGCAGGATAAAATCTATTTAATACCTCAATCTCATTCTTTGAAAGAGGCCAAGATTTAAAGTCAATATTGAAGTCAATTACATGCTCAATATTAAAATCAAACCCTGCGGAATCTAAATTTCTAAAGACGTCACCATCAGCATCATTTGGCCAGTTCATTTCAACTCCTTACTGCATAACGCTTAAAGCATGGGTGCGGCTTTATCGCGTCCAATGCCTTTACTTGTTACCTGTGACGCTACCACAATTTCCACCATTTCTTTGTGGGTGTAGCAACTTTATACCCTGTAGGTTCTTTTTCTTCAGGTTCTCTCGAATCAGAGTACTGAACTCCTTGATAGGTACCATCATGACCTGTAAGAATTATTTTCTTTGTGTCGAGCCAGCGAATAACCTTCTCCGCTTCATTAAGTACATCTGGATAGAACCCCTCAATAAGCATCTTTTGTTCAGGTGATTCTAGCTTATCCCACGTACCAGCATTGTATTTGGAGGGCGGAACTGTAATCGCTAAACCATACCCTAAGCCAAGGTTATCTAAGAAACTATAACCATCACAATACATGTCATAGCATTGCTCAATATATTTGTGTACATCATTTGGATGCTCAATTATCTTTTGTAAAACTCTACGCAAATACCAATCGTAATACTTTCCGACATCAATATATCGTTTTAAAATCTTTTCGGCTTCATATAGCGACGAAGGCTGTTTGTAACTCAGCGATATCAAACTCAAATATTCCTCGGAGTTAAGTAAGTCTTCTAAACTTTTCTCTGAGTACACCCACTGCTCGAATTCGTGTATTTCGACTTCTCTTGCAATGAGCTTATAGATTGTCAGTTCTAAGTTATTCAATACTTATACTCAAGACAGGTAACGCCTCAAACACCGGATTGTGAATGATGGCAGTTTTTTTGAGTGTTTTTTCAAAAAAGGTGACAGCATTTACAATTCCGAGTGCTTTGACTTGTTAAATTCTTTCGATATAGGCGGAAAAAACATTGCGGCCACAAGTGCCCCGAAGCCGATATTACCTAAATCATATAGTAGGGTGCCAAATCCCGAGTTTATGGTGGGGCCGATTAGTAGGCTGGTAGGTAATAGTAAAATGATGCCTCCCACCGTTAGCCACCGAGCCCAATTCTTAAAAAAATACACACCAACAATACTCGCTAAACATGCCGAAATGATCACGATGATAGCTACGGCGCTAATTATAAAATACTCCTCCATGGCAGTATCAATTAATTCGTACGATGTATTTTCAGGCAGGGCGGCCCAGGCTGCGTCCAATGCTCCATCATCAAGTTGATAACCGATGACGCCGGTGAGCACGGAGTAAAGTATATACCCTACATAGGCTATCCTGAATTTTGCGCTATTACTCATAGAAATTTAACGCCCGGTACAGCGGCGAACGGAGTGAGTCCGGCCCAATTTATTGGGCCTT
>CAJXRF010000167.1 GCA_913058575.1 uncultured Bermanella sp. | reverse complement strand
ATATTTTAAGGAAACACTGTGGAAGTATCACTTCGCCATGTAACAAAAGAAAATTATGAAGAAGTTTGTGAACTCGATGTCACAAAAGAACAAGAAGACTATGTAGCCTGTAATATGTGGTCAATAGTTGAATCTCAGTACAATGAAGGGTATGAAACCAGAGTTATTTATATGAAAGAAGAGCCAGTAGGCTTTTTCATGTGGGTAAAAGAATCTGAGATTAAAGTTTCCATTTGGCGATTTATGGTTGATAAAAAACATCAACAAAAATCAATAGGGCGTGTTTCACTTAACCTAGCTTTGGCGGAAATAAAAAAAGTATCGGATTTACAAGAAATCGAAATTTGTTATAACCCTAAAAACCCTGTCGCTAAAGAGTTTTATTCTAGCTTTGGCTTTTCTGAAGTGGGTATGGATGAAGATGACGAAGATATGTTGGCTGTTATTAAGCTTTAAAATATAAAAAGCAAATCAACAAGGACTAAAAAGCAGCCGGCTGTTATTTGGGATGATGCGCGCAAGCTTGCTCAGTATAGGAAATGTGCTCTCTGGGATATCACGGAAAACTTGGAAGACTTAGTGGTTTTCATGATCTATGAGAATGATAGTACTTTCTATTTGGCAGAATTACATATAGAGCTGCGTTTTAGAAATAGAGGTTTTGGCAGTAAGGCAATCGCTAAAATTAAGAAAATGGCGGCTCAGCAAAGCTACTCAAGCATTAGAGTTGGTGCTTTTAAAGATAATTCGGCACTGAGGCTGTATGAGAGCAATGGTTTCCTCCGAGAAAAAGAAACAGAATATACCCATGAACTTGTGGCCACCATGTAACAAGTTTTTGAGCCTCGCGCTAAAACATTCCTTCGGGGTACGCGCTGGACTCAATCACGCTGGCGCGCAATTTCACCGGTTAAATACGTTAAGTAACTAGTTGTACTCATATTAATTAAGGAACTTGATTTGAAAAATTGTATTTTAGAATCCTTAAATCAAAGTAATGAAATGCTTTCAACGTTCATTGGAAACCCCTCCTCAATTGACTCGATTGAAGATGCTGCAAAAATTATAATTGAATCTTTAAAATCGGGAAACTCGATCTATAGCTGTGGTAATGGCGGTTCAATGAGCGATGCAATGCATTTTGCTGAAGAGCTATCTGGTAGGTATCGTAATAATAGAGCGGGATTGTCAGCAGCTGCTATTAGTGATCCTGGACATATAACTTGCGTAGCAAATGATTTTGGATATGAATTTATATTTTCAAGATATTTAGAAGCAAATGCAAAGGAACATGATTGTCTGCTAGCAATTAGTACTAGTGGTAGTAGTAAGAATGTATTAAAAGCTGCTGAATTTGCAAAAGCAAACGGAATAAAGGTAATTAGTTTAACTGGGCCATCTGAAACAGAGCTTGGGCTACTTGCTGATGTGGATATTTATGCTGGACAGAGTGAGTATGCTGATAGAGTTCAAGAGATACATATAAAGGTTATTCATATTTTGATTGAATTAGTTGAGCGTGAAATATTTCCCGAAAATTATTAATCTTGCCTAACAAAAACATGATGTTCGCATCCTTCGGCTGCTGGGACGGCTTACTAGCCACTATATGTTGGTGTTATGCGCAAAGGAGAGATTACACATGGATGAGATAATTCTTTTTGACTGGGGAGATACCTTAATGGTCGATTACCCTGAGTCAGAAGGTAAAATGTGCGACTGGGATGTAGTGAAAGAGGTAGATGGAGCTTTTATAACTTTACAGTATCTATCAAAGTTCTCTCAAATTTTTATTGCTACCAATGCAGATGATTCAACTGAGAGTGATATTCAGAAAGCATTCCAGAGAGTTAATCTGGATCAATTTATTGATGGCTATTTTTGTTATGAGAATTTAGGTATTCGCAAAGGAACGAGGTCTTTCTTCGATAAGATTCTGAACAATTTAGATATATCCCATGACAAAGTTGCTATGGTTGGCGACAGCTTTGATAAAGATATTTTACCTGCATCTGAAGCAGGTCTAAGAACGTATTGGCTAAGTACTAACGTTAATCATAACTTGCCTTATAATACTAATGTAATAAGCAGCCTAAGCGAGCTATGTGCATAACAAACGGCTGCAATCAGACCTCCGGACACTGTCACCTTTTGTGTAAAAACACGCACAAATGTTGCCATAAAAAATTTTCTTGGTGAGCCGGCCGGGGGTTATATTTCAGAGTTACCCATCACCTATAGGCGTACATCATCATGCTTTATAGCGGGTCATGCAATTGTAATCGGTGGCAAGTCGAGGTTGATGTTACAAAACCACTGGGCGAATTTAACCCACGGATTTGCGATTGTAATTATTGTCAAAATAATTCTTCAGCGATTATAAGTGATCCTAATATGGTAGTTTATTTTGTTGGTGGTGAAATTACGATTTATCAAAATGGTGATCAATTAGCTAATTTCTATTGTTGCGATTGTTGTGGCGATTTATTAGCGGTTGGGTGTATTTTAAATGGTCAATTGCGTGGCGCTGTTAACCCCAATTTACTTCGTAATGCCAATCAACTTGGTAAACCAATTAAAATTCAACCACGACTATTAAGTGCCGATGAAAAACTAGAACGTTGGGGAAAGTTATGGGGTGTAATAAGTGGCGTGTAAAAAGATAACAATAACAGCCAAGCGACGCGTTCCACGCGCCTGCTGTTGGCATTACAAGTCAAAGGAGTATTTCCTATCTTATCTAGCTGGTATTTTTCAACGTTGGCTGTAGATGCACTTATATTTTATTCAAACGGTGACTCTGGTCCGGATAAAGAAGTTGTTTTTCTACCATTTGTTGAGAGAGCATTGAATCAAATTGATAGCTGGAAGGTTGAGGACTTTAAATCTCTAATGACAGAAGAAGGCTTCTCTCAACAACCTGAGCAACCGTGGGTGACTATGCTTGAGCAAACTAAAAAATTAGGCCAAATGACCTCCCATGAATTACCAGAATTAGTTAATTGGACTCACTTTAATCCATTTAATGGAAGTGATAGAGCAGAAGCAATTTATGCAAGTGTTGTTCAATATGAAAATCGTAAGCTATCTGTGAAATTAACTCTAATTCGCAAAGGTGGCGTAACAAAAGTTCATGGCATCAGGTTCGATGATGCGTAAGGAAAAAATTGTAACAAAACCTGTCAGCAGCTGTTAGGCCGCTCAAAATAAGATTAGGAGAGCATATGAATTGGATCACTGAAATACAAAATATAAACTACATAGCTGTAGCCATTGCGACAATTACAAGTTATGTCCTTGGATTTACTTGGTACCATTGGGCTGTTTTTGGTGAGGCATGGGCAAGTGCTTTAGGTATGACAAAAGAGGAAGCTGATAATACCGAAGGTCTAGGTGGTGCTTTTATCATTTCTTTAATTTCCGGACTAACAAAATCCTTATGTATCGGCCTGCTTATGGCAGCTGCAAATATATCTGGCGTTCTGAACGGCGCATTTTTTGGGGCAATAGTTGCAACCGTATTTATTTTTACATCATTAGGTTACTACAATGGTTTTGCTCGAACGTCTTCAAAACTAACATTAATAAATTCAGCACATGGCATTGTTGAGCTTACTCTAATTGGTGCAATTATTGGTATATTTTCTTAATAAGTTTAGCCAAACAAGGCGCTTAAATGAGCCGTTTAGCTAAGTGAATGAGATGAAAATTTTAAGAAGTGTTTTATATTAATCTTAGTTTT
>CAJXRF010000166.1 GCA_913058575.1 uncultured Bermanella sp. | reverse complement strand
GCGAAAAGGGGCTTACCAGTACCGCCATTAGCAGATTAATCTGCTGATTTACGCGTAATTGGTAGAAGAGCTCTACGCGAAAAGGGGCTTACCAGTGCCGCCATTAGCCGATTAATTTGCTGATTTAGCGAAAGTTGGTTGAAAGGAGTTTTAGCTAGTAAGGGGACTTACTTCGGTCGTGCTAGATTAGAGATAGCTCTCAATTCATACAGAATATATGGCAATACCTAACTATAAACAGGTGTTGCCCTTTAAAAGTAAACATTCACCCTTATCTAACTATGCAGATAAGGGTAATTAACAAATATTAATTTAAGTAGTACTCGAAAGAGTAAGGAAAAAAGATGTCTAAGATTCTTCTATTGTTGGCGGCCTATTTACCAGTAAGTGCATTCGCTGAAGGCGAAGCCGCTGCCGGTGGTGCTGGGTTTGAACAGCTGATCTTTTTGGGTGGTTTTGTATTAATTTTTTACTTCCTAATGTGGCGTCCACAAAGCAAACGCGCTAAAGAGCATAAGAATCTATTGTCATCTTTAGATAAAGGCGTTGAAGTCGTTACGAGCGGTGGCATGATCGGTAAAGTGACTAAAGTTAATGACGAGTTTGTTATTTTGAAAGTTGCTGAAAATGTTGAAATGCCAATGCAAAAACAAGCCATAGCCGCTGTTTTGCCTAAAGGCACCATTAAATCGATAAAAGAGTAGTCGATTAAATAATAATTAGACTGCATTAGCAGCAGGAGCAGATATTCGCTTTGGGCAATATCTGCTTTTGTGTGTTTATAGTCATAACAAATAGCGACTGTTGAGATTGTTTTCAATCCTGGTCGATTGCAGCATCTCAAATCTAGGAATCCCCGCTTATGCTGAATAAGTACCCCCTGTGGAAATATTTACTGATTATCATTGTGTGTGCCATGGGTGTTATCTATGCCATGCCCAACCTTTATCCGCCCGATGCTGCGGTGCAAATTACACCAGCAAAAAGCGGTGACTCAGTAGATGAGTACACCCTGAACAAAGCGTTAGGTACGCTTAAAGAAGCCAACATTGAATATTTTGGCCAAGAGCTTCAGGCAAACAAAACAGCGCTTATTCGTATTAAAGATAGCGAGCAGCAATTAGAGGCCAAGGGGTTAATTCAGCGTCAACTGGGTGATGGATTTATTGTGGCGCTTAATCTTGCCGCCACAACACCACAATGGTTAATTGATTTAGGCGCTGGTCCCATGACATTGGGCTTAGATTTAAGCGGCGGTGTGCACTTTCTAATGGAAGTGGACATGGAAGAATTCCTAAGTCAGCGTTTAAAAAATTATAATGTGGCTATTAAGCGCAGCTTGCGTGATGAAAAATTGCGTTATAAGCGCATGGTGGGCAGCGGTGAAAATGCCATTGAAATTAAATTCGTAGATGATGAAGTACGTGAAACCGCTTATAACTTTTTACGCCGTGAATACCCTGAGTTTGCAAGCAGCACAGTCGATAAAGACGACGCTTTCTGGGTGCGCTTAGCGCTAACCTCAGCCAAAGTAAAAGAATTTGAAGATTACGCCGTTAAGCAAAACTTAACCACCATTCGTAACCGTGTGAATGAATTAGGTGTTGCCGAGCCATTGGTGCAGCGCCAAGGTCGTAACCGTATTGTAATTGAACTGCCTGGCGTGCAAGACACGGCCGCGGCGAAAAAAATATTAGGTAAAGCCGCTAACCTTGAATTCCGTTTAGAAGCCTTACCCGATGCCAGTCGTTACAGTTCAGAAGAATTTGGCTTTAAAAGCGAGCCTCGTCGCAGAGCCCGTTTAGAAAAAGCCATTATCGTTACCGGTGATAACGTATCTAACGCCCAACCTTCATTTGATGAAAACAGCCAGCCACAGGTGAACATTAACCTTGATGGTAATGGTGGCGCCATGATGGGTAAGGTTACTAAGAAAGCCATTCAACGTCGTATGGGTGTGTTGTTTGTTGAACACAAAGTACGTACTCGCTATGAAATGAAAGACGGTGTTGAAGTGGCCGTTGAAGATAAATACGTTGAAAAGAAAATTATTTCTTTAGCCACTATTCAAAGTGCGCTGGGGTCTAGTTTCCGTATTACAGGGTTAGAGCCTGCTGAATCTAGCGAGCTTGCTTTGCTATTGCGTGCCGGTGCTTTGGCCGCACCCATGTACTTTGTTGAAGAGCGCACCGTGGGTCCAAGTCTAGGTAAAGAGAATATTGATTTAGGCGTAAGCAGCGTTCAAATTGGTTTGGCCTTAGTGCTTATATTTATGCTGGTTTACTACCGTGTGTTTGGTGTGTTTGCCAATGTTGCGCTAACCGTAAACTTATTATTGTTAATGGCCGTTATGTCTATGTTAGGTGCAACCCTTACATTGCCAGGTATTGCCGGTATTGTTTTAACCGTGGGCATGGCAGTAGATGCAAACGTATTAATATTTGCGCGAATACGAGAAGAATTAGGCTCGGGGTTAAACCCACAGCAGGCCATTCACAGCGGTTACGATAAAGCCTTCTTAACCATTTTAGATGCCAACGTGACCACGCTTATTGTGGCAGTGATCTTGTTCGCAGTGGGCACTGGCCCTGTTAAAGGTTTTGCCGTGACGTTATCCATTGGTATTTTAACGTCTATGTTTACCGCCATTGTATTAACTCGTGCCATGGCCAATTTAGTTTACGGCGGCCGTCGTGTTGAAAAGCTTTCAATAGGAGGCAAATAATATGAGCGAAATTAAAGACGCTAACTTTATGGGCGTGCGCAAAGTAGCCGCTGCCCTCTCTATCATTTTACTAGTGGCCTCTATTGCCTCTTTGGCCTTTCAAGGCTTAAAGCTGGGTTTAGATTTTACCGGTGGTACATTAATAGAAGTTGAGTACGAATCAAAAGCTGACTTGAAGGCCATTCGTGATTCATTGGAAGGGGCCGGCTACCGCGATGTCATCGTTCAGAACTTTGGTTCTGAAACGGATATTTTATTGCGTATGTCGGAAGCCTATCGTGCGAACCTAGGCGATGAAGTACTGGCTAAACTGCAAGAAAACAGCGGCAATAAAGTAGAACTGCGCAGAGCTGAATTTGTGGGTGCCCAAGTAGGTGAAGAATTACGCGACCAAGGCGGCCTAGCGTTATTGTTAGCGCTGGCGGTTGTTATGCTTTATGTGGCAGCGCGTTTTCAGTTTAAGTTCTCAGTGGCTTCTGTGTTGGCGTTGGTGCATGACGTGGTGATTATTCTAGGCATATTCTCAATCTTCCAGTTTGAGTTTGACCTAACTGTTATGGCGGCTTTGTTAGCGGTAATTGGTTACTCATTAAATGACACCATTGTAGTGGCCGACCGAATTCGTGAGAACTTTCGCATCATTCGCCAGATGGCACCTATTGATGTAATTAACCGTTCGTTAACCCAAACTCTGGGCCGTACAGTTGTAACCTCTTTCACCACCTTGTTAGTGTTGCTTGCCTTGTTATGGATTGGCGGTGAAAATATTTACTACTTTGCCCTAGCCTTAAGCATAGGTGTGGTAGTGGGTACCTATTCATCAATTTATGTGGCAGCGAATATCTTGTTAGCCATGGAAATTAGTCGTGAAGATTTACTACCGCCTGAAACTGAAGAAGATGAAGAGCTAGACGCTATTCCATAGCGGTGCTTGTAATTCTTTAACAGACATAAAAAAACCGAGCCTTTAGCTCGGTTTTTTTATGTCTGCAGGGTGTAGGTCCTTAACTTGTGTCGGGAACGTGCAAGTTGTGCGATAGCTTTACAACAAAAGGTGTAAGCTATCTATGAATTTTAAATTAAATCAATTCAATGGCCATAGAAGTCGCTTCACCACCACCAATACATAAAGCCGCCACACCGCGTGTTTTGCCTTTATGCTGTAGTGCATTAATTAGCGTTACTAATAAGCGTGAGCCGGTTGAACCCACTGGGTGAC
>CAJXRF010000165.1 GCA_913058575.1 uncultured Bermanella sp. | reverse complement strand
ATAAATAAGACAATATAAGTTACAAGCCAGAAAATTAATTGCGCAGTATATAGACGGACTATTGGCTTTTCAAATTTAAATGTAAGGAGAGGGACGTGGTTAACATTAGTATGGAAAAGATTGTAGAAAAGCTATCACCGCTATTGAAATTAAGCTTAGAAGAAGCTGCGCAAATGGCGATTTCTTCAGGGAACTACAATGTTGAAATAGAGCATTGGTTATTTATGGTATTAGAAAAGCCCCATACCGATTTTGGTACTCTTGTGAGGAAAGTAGCGGATCTTGATGTAGAGCTATTAAAGTCTGAATTACAGGACAGTGCTCGGAATTTTCAATCTGGTAATGTTCGTCCACCATCATTTTCAAAAACACTTCTTAACTTGGCCAGTGAAGCGTGGGTGTTGGCTTCCGTTAAATACGACCACTTGCAGTTAACGTCAGGGCACTTGCTTATGGCGATTTTGGAAAACGAAGAAATAAATTCTCAGATAATTCGTTCAAGTCAACAGTTTTTTAAGGTTAAAGCCCATTTAATAGAGAAAGATATTGGCAATGTGATAGGTAGCACATCGGAGAGTGCTCTTATGGGAGAGAAGGTAGTAGGTGATAAATCAGTTCAAACGACTTCACTTGAGCGTTTCACTGTTGACCTAACCGAGCGAGCAAAAAATAGTGAAATAGATCCTGTTATTGGGCGGGATGTTGCAGTAAGGCAGTTAATAGATATCTTGCTTCGTCGCCGTCAAAACAACCCTATTTTAACGGGAGAGCCTGGTGTGGGTAAAACTGCCGTGGTTGAGGGCTTGGCGAATCGAATTGTGAGTAATGATGTTCCAGACGCTCTAAAGGGCATTAGGCTGCTATCTTTAGATTTAGGGTTGTTGCAAGCAGGTGCTAGCGTAAAAGGTGAATTTGAGAAGCGCTTAAAAGATGTAATTAAAGAAGTTAAGGAATCGGTAGAGCCAACCATCGTTTTTATTGATGAAGCCCATACATTAATAGGTGCGGGTGGTAGTGAAGGTAAAGGCGATGCAGCCAATTTACTTAAGCCTGCCTTAGCAAGAGGTGAATTTAGGACTATTGCGGCTACCACATGGGCTGAATATAAAAAATACTTTGAAAAAGACCCGGCTTTAACCCGTCGCTTTCAGGTGGTGAGCATTGAAGAGCCATCGGTGCCAGTGGCTATTGACATGATGCGTGCAATCGCGAAGTCACTGGAAGCGCACCATAAAATACGAATTTTAGATGAAGCCATAGAAGCCAGTGTAAAGCTCTCTCATCGTTATATACCCGACCGCTTGCTACCGGACAAATCAGTTAGCCTGCTGGATACCGCCTGTGCACGTGTGGCATTAAGCCAAGGGGCAACGCCTGCTGCCATAGAAAAAGTCATGCGAGTGATAGAGCAATGTGACACGAACCTCGAATTATTAGGGGGTGAACAAACTGCGGTAGGAGGGTGTGAAGAGAAAATCAGTGAATACCTAGATTTAAAAGAAGAAAAAACCACTGAGTTGGCCAGTTTGAATGAGCAATGGCATTCAGAGAAAAGTCTTATTTCAGCCATTCAAGAAAAAAGAGGCAAAGACCTCAATTTCAATGAGTATCAACAGGAGAGCTCAGACTTATTACGTGTTCAAGGTAATTCTCCTATGGTTCATTTAGATGTTACGGCCCAATCGGTGGCTGAAATTGTTGAAAACTGGACGGGTATTCCAGTGGGTAACATGGTGTCTGATGAAATCGAAAGTCTAATGCATTTAGAGGAAAAGTTACGTGAGCGGGTAGTAGGGCAAGATCACGCCATGAGTAAAATAGCGCAAGCCGTTCGTATTTCACGCTCTGGTTTAACTGACCCTAGAAAGCCAGTTGGCGTATTTATGATGGTAGGTACATCGGGCACAGGTAAAACTGAAACTGCTTTGGCGTTAGCCGATTACTTATATGGTGGTGAAAAAAATCTTATTACTATCAATATGTCTGAATTCAAAGAGGAGCATAAAATATCTATGCTTCTGGGAGCATCGGCTGGTTATGTAGGTTATGGAGAGGGCGGCGTATTAACCGAAGCGGTTAGAAAAAACCCTTATAGTGTATTGTTGTTAGATGAAATGGAAAAAGCCCATGCTGGTATTCAGGATGTGTTTTACAATTTGTTTGATAAAGGCACCATTAAAGATGGAGAGGGCAAGGACATAGATTTTAAGAACACATTGATTATTATGACCACCAATGCTGCAAGTTCGGGAATCTCTCAATATTTTGGTAAAGCGGATATCGATGAAGATAAATTACTAGCCAAAATTAGACCTGAATTATTAGAGGATTTTAGGCCTGCATTTTTAGGGCGCGCTAGTATTGTGCCGTATTTCCCATTGACTCAGGAAGTGCTTAGTAAAATAATTTCTATTAATCTTAAAAAAATCAATAACCGCTTACGAGAGCGTTATGGTGCTGAACTGACTTTCGGCGATGACGTGATGGAATTTTTACTTGAAAAATGCACGGATCCCGACACCGGTGCCCGTAATGCTGAGAATGTTATCAATAAGTCTATTCTGCCAGTGGTGTCTAGCGCATGTTTGAAAGCTCTGGTCGATGATCGGGTGATTAATAATCTCTCGTTAAGTTTGAATGGCGGCGAATTTGAGGTAAGCGTTAATTAAGTAGGCTAGATCTGGTTGGTTAAATTTTCCCCTTCTTTCTTTTGAGAGAATGGGGGGGTTACTACAGTCTCAAGATTATACTGCAATGAATCAACCTACCGTTCTTTTTTGTTCTGGATTGGCCTAAAGTTTTGGCCTTTAGGCTGGTTATATTTACAGATTTAATCGCTATGAAATTGCCAATAGCTGTATGGAGTAGTCATTCTTTGTGCCATTAATTATGCAGGGAAGAAGTTTTCCTGGAGTATAGTGTGCTATTTCCTCTCTAGGTAAGCTAATTATCATACTGGCTTTCTTTCCTTGATAATCTCCACCATAAATTTCACCTAGTAATTCAAACGAATTTTTAGATATATCAAATTTAGGTGTGATATCCAGTAGTTTGAACAGTGTTTCCGATTTCTTGATATTGGATTCGGTTATTTCATTTATTTGATAAAAGTCTATATAGGCCAATTCCGGCTTGTTGGGGTCGTAATATACAACGACCTCACTACCATTGGGTAAAGGGCAGCTGATAACCCTATTGTCTACTGAAAACATTGTTTGACGGTTATCGTATTGAATTAATAGGTTTGTATGGCTTTGGGTGACGTTCTTACTGATTAGCTTCCCTATGGCCTTAATAGGTTCAGAAGACATGGTAAAACGGCCCTTTGAGCTTAACAGATGTCCTGGAATTTTCATGATGGTAGGAGAAAAAGCAAAAAATGAAGCTGCATAAGCCCCAATAAATGCACCAAAAAATGCAGATGGTGCTTTCATTATGTAGTGAATATAGCCATTAACTTGTATTGATTCCGGCATCTTATCAAATAATAAAAAATAGCTATAAAGAAAGGTTATGGTAGTGGCAAGAAACAAACTGATGACATATTTCATGAAGGAACCTAATTACAAAAAATCTACAAAAGCGATGTGTGGTTTCCTAGCATTATATTTGATGTTAATAACATCACCAGGAGAAACGTCATGAATGAAATTTGGCGGTAAATCCTTAAATTCTTTAATGCGATCAAGGTAGGAAATATGAGCATTGTGTAGAGGCTGGTGCATGCCACCTAGAAATGTCCCGTTTGCTCTTATATCTATTACCTTTCCTTTAGTTACAACAGTGCATTCCTTTTCATAATATGGTGCTGATAAAAACTTCCAGGATAAATAGGATGTGATTAATAATCCTGGCATCCATCCTGTTGAAACAAATATAGATGCGTAAAGGGAGTAAAGTGCTAGGGCTAAGGCTATGTATCCGTAAGTTTTCATTTATCCTACCATGGTGATTTTTGCTGTGAT
This sequence comes from uncultured Bermanella sp., assembly GCA_913058575.1. GTDB lineage: Bacteria > Pseudomonadota > Gammaproteobacteria > Pseudomonadales > Oceanobacteraceae > Bermanella. The sequence continues at coordinate 540 of CAJXRF010000165.1, read as the reverse complement.
TATATTTAAATTAGTCTTTGTAATAAACGTCTGTGTGTAATTATTGATAATAGTGTTCATGCTCTCGTTTTTTGGCTTTCCGCCCAGAAGAAGAGGGCCATTGTGTGTTTCTGCTATCCCTTCCATAAAGCTTTTTACAGCTAATGCTAGCTTAGCGTCAATATATCCCCTTGCTTGCTAACAGCTGTAAAGAATTATTTGGAGTGAGTTTTCATATTCAGCAGCCCGATACCATCATTTTTATTGGTTAGTTTACCAACTAATTATTATTGGTATGGTCTTTTTTTCTTCCCCCTCAACAAGGCAAGAAAGCAAACTTCCGGGCTTAATGCCAGTTGCTTGTTGAGGTGTTAGTGTCTGAATTATAATGGCTTTAAACATATCGCCCTTATCTATGTGTACTTCACCAGTTATCTCGTACGTGTTGGAACCTTGGGAGAAAGTAGGGGTGATATCAATTATTTTGAACATTGCATTTGATGGATTTGGGGGAGGATTTTTATTATGTTTTATAGTTTCTTCAATGTTTAAATATGCGTT
>CAJXRF010000164.1 GCA_913058575.1 uncultured Bermanella sp. | reverse complement strand
ATATTTATTTGGGAGGAGTAAAGCAAACATCACTTTTTGATGGTCGAGAGAATGGTTATTCAGTTCAGCGAACGTCAGTAGAATATTTACAAAGCTCATTAACCGCCGAAGAAAATATTCAGCTAATTGCTAATGGTCATATAACCCTGGATGCTGCTGAAATTGTCAGTACCAATGGTCACATCGAAATCCTAGCAGGCCTTGGTATTACTGTTGAAGATGAGCTGGGACAATTCCAGGAAGTAGCACATGGTAAATTTGGCAAGAAAACCATTGATAAGTCTGTTTATCAGACTGTAGCAATACGATCGCTTTTAGATGCAGGTAAAGGCGTAAAATTAAGTACTGAGTTTGGTGATATCAATATGACGTCGGTTGATATTACCAGCGCTGAAGGCACTCAGGTTAAAGCCACTAATGGTGGTGTTAATTTGCTGATGACTACCGAGACCGACCATTATAGTTACAGCAGCGTTAAGAAGGGTGCATTCACAATTAAGACCAAAAGCTATGGCCACAACCAAGAAACAGGGGTTCAAAATACAATTGTTGGTGGCTTGTCTGTTGAGGCCTTAAATGGCGTTACCGTGGAATTTACCGGCGATCCTGATTTAAGCGTAGGAGATCAAGTTACAGAGCTTAATAAATTGGTGGGGCTGACTTGGATGTCGGCCCTGCGTGAACAAAGTAATACTGAGTTTAACGCAATATTAGAGGCAAACGAATCCTGGTATGAATCTAATACCAGCTTAAGTCCTGCGGCGGTTGCCATTATCACTATAGCGGTAGCGGTGGCGGCTGGTCCTGTAGCAGGCTCTTTTTCGAGCACGATGGCAGGCGCGACTGTTGCGACTGTTGGTACTACCGCTAGCGTTGCAATTGGTGCAGCCAGTGCTGCTGCTTTTACATCCTTGGTAACTACAGCTGCCATCAGTATCGGCAATGGCAACAGTATTGGCGATACGTTTAAGTCGCTATCGAGCGATGAGAACTTAAAATCAATGGCTGTTTCCATGGTAACAGCGGGTGCCATTGCAGGTGTAGATTCTGCTTTTTTCGCAACAGATACCAAATCTATTCAAGCTGCTGTTGAAGCCGGTGCTACTCAGACTGAACTAGATGCCTTGATCAATGCCGCAGAACAATCGCTTACTTCTCAACTAGCACAAGCCACTGTGGACTCCGCTATTCAGGCCAGTGTCACCACCATTGCAAATGACGGGGATTGGCAGGACTTGGGTGATAGCTTCGGTGCAGCACTGGTTCAAAAAGGCGTTGATGCAGTAGGTAAAGAATTAGCCAATAGAATTGGTGATTGGCATAAAGATGTGAACTTTGCCAGTGAAGTGGATTTATCCGATGTCGCTCAATACATTGCCCATGCGGCTACGGGTTGCCTAACGGGTGGTTTAACCGCTGAAATAAATGGTCAAAGCCCGCAACAGGCCTGTACCTATGGGGCAGGTGGTGCTGTCGTAGGTGAGCTTACCGCTGATATTTATGCTGAAGCCCAAGGCTATTATGCGATTAATGAAGAAGGGGAAAAAATAGAAGCATTGTTGGAGGGAAGCCTAGGTAAAAGCTTTGAGCATCTTAGCGAAGAGCAAATGCAGAATCTGACGCTTGAGCAATGGGGTCAGTTAGCCGGTCTTAAAGATATCCAATCTACTTTAGACGGTCTTAAGAAAACCGGTACCGACATGGCTAGGCTAAGTGCTGCAATGGGCGCATTTATTGCTGGTGCTGACGCTGCTCAAATAAATATTGCGGCCAATGCGGGTGAGAATGCAGCAGAGAATAATGCCTTTTTTATAATTCCAATCATCCAAGTTGGGATGTTTATCTGGGGGGCGGTTGAGGCATATCAAGCGGCACAGGATATAAATAAGTTAATTGATCAATACTACTCGGGTGAGTTGACAGATGATGAAATAGAAGACTTACAGTATCAGCTTGCCGGTGAAACAGGTATGGCTATATTGGGGTTCTTTGGTGCTAAAAAACTTGAGTCAGTTATTGATTTCTTGCGGACAACTAAAGTAGGCACGTCTGTAGAAGGTAAGATAGATGAAATAATTGTTAGACTTGAAGATCGCTATTTTGAGCATCGTCGAAATGCTGGTGATTTTGATATGCCTGAATCACGTATGCCTGAAGGTAATTATACTCGTAATGAGGACGGTACATTTACTGGGCCTTCTGGAGGCTTAGCCAAGGACACGGGGCTGAATGATAGCAACACAGGGCTCCCTATTTATGAACGTTCCAGTGGTGGATACTATACTGTTGGCCCTGATGGGAGACAGACAACAATATCATCACCTAGGGAAACGGGCAATTATGAGCTAAGTGCACAAGTATGGAACGAAGACCCTTTAATTAGAGGGAAGCAGATTGAAGCCAATTTAAATCAAACAGAGTACGCCGACTGGCAAAATACGGATAAATTTATTGACCCCAACACAGATTTACCTTTTAAAAGTGAAAACTTCCCACTCATTGACTTCCAAAAAGGAAATGAAGTTGTTAGCTTAAAGACTGTTGATACGAACGGTAGTACTTGGCGAGAGCGTATGGCGGAGCATGCAAGCGATCTGGATAGAAGTGGGAGTGTCCTTGTGAATGAGCAAGAACCTATAAAATATTTGGATATTCGCGTACAGCCAGGTGGCATGGCAGATGCTGAAGCATGGGCACAAAATTATCAAAGTGAATTACAAAGTGTTCAAATTGTAGTGAGTGAGTTTACACAGTGAGAAAGTGTTCAATTGAAATAATTGTAAAGTGCTTTAGCTATACTTCCTCTTTAGAAGTATGGCAGGCACTGCAGCCAATGCATGATGCACTGGCTGGCAAAGCTATTACTAATGAATTTACTGGGAAATCGATAACAGCGAAGCAAATACAGTCAAGTCTAAAAGGAATTGTGAAAAACAACTTTTCCTTTAAAGTCGACGATGGGAGACTCTATTACAACAATCCAGGCAATAATAAGGATAAATGCGGAATAATTACTATTCGAGATATTGCAGACACTCCTGAAGAGGCTGAATTATGGATTAGTCGGTTTTTGCTAGATGACCGTTTTATTCAAGCACGAATATTTGATAACCAGTATGATTTTTGGCAAAACCAAATAAATATTAGAGTTTATGAAAATGAAGGGGTGTCGTACAGCCACTTACCGACGGTGCATAATGGCGCCTCACCTCCGCTAGGGAAAATAATTATTGATATATCAAATAATTTAGGACGTAGCCTTCTAAGAAATAATTACATGGAATCCATTGGTTCTTGTATGTGGTTAGGTGAATCATTTTGGCAGGCTACCGGTGTTAATAAAGAAAATATTTTAACCTCAGATAATTTTAAAATTGAGACTCATGGAGATATTATAAAGGTTATCGCACAAGGCTCTCTGTTTACCGAATCTGAAGGTGAGCAAGGAGGGAGGCAAAGAACACTTCGGGAACTGTTATTTCAGAGTGAAATCTAAATAAATAATTAATGCTAAACCCTTCTTAATCTTCTCTAGGCTTTTGATAGCTAGAGGAGGTTTTAAATTCCCCTTCAGAAAGAGCAACTAACCAGACATCCAGCTTAGAGCACACGATCCAACACGAAAAGCAAACACGAAAAGAGTCAGGTCTTGTTTTTTTCCTTTTTCTAAATCCCAATCAGCCTTTAATCAATCACTTTGATTAAAGGCTTTTTTATGTCTCGTCCATTAAGAATTACTTTCTTTCTATAAGAAGTGACGGTGCTCTATACCATGTGACCAGTCGTAGTAATGCCCGCCAGGATATTTGCTTAAATGATACAGATCGAGAGAATTTCCTAGAAGTTATCGCGTTGGTATGTAAACGTTATAACTGGGTGATCCACGCATATTGTTTAATGTCGAACCACTATCACCTATTGATAGAAACATCTGATGGCAATCTATCCAAGGGGATGCGCCAGCTGAACGGTGCACTCTTTTAAATAGAAAGAAGCTAGGGCTTTAACCGAGAGCCCAAACGGGTAGGTCATGTCTTTCAGGGGCGCTACAAAGCCTCTTTCTAATTAAAGAGGGATTGAGAAACAAGCCTACCTATTAGAGTTATTTCGCTACAAAGTATTCCTCTTTAAGTAAAGTAAGCAGTACGCGCCCAAATGGTACGCAGTGCTAAAGATTGGAAGTGGAGCAGTTACCACACAAGTGTTGCTCAATCTAAAAAGCCAGATTGGTTAAAGGTAGATTGGCTATTATCGCAGTTTGCCAAAACCAAAGGCGTGGCCATTAAGCGCTATAAAGATTATGTGAAGGGCGGAAAAAATCAATCAAGCCCTATGGAAGCGTTAAAGAATCAAATTTACTTGGGTTCAAATAAATTTGTAGAAAGCATGCTGAGTAAATTAGAGCAGCAAGTAGATCCCTCTGAAACGCCTAAAAAACAGCGCACGTTAGCCGTGTTAACCTTAGAGGACATTAAGCAGATAAGCGGCAGCCGCAATGAGGGTATTGTGCAATCTTATTTTAAAGGTCACTTCACCTTGAAACAGATAGGGGATTTTTACGAGTTACATTATTCAAGGGTAAGCCGAATAGTCAGCCAGGAAAAAGCAAAACACTTATAAAACTTCAGCCTAGTTTTCCCTTATAATACCCAGCACAATTTTAATGGAGTGATGTGTATGTTGTTTAGGTTCATTTTTGTTACCGTTCTTTTATGGCAAGTGTGAACCTGTGGGGTCAGGTCTGAATGGCACTGCATTAAGCTTTTCCACCATTGATTCCTGTATTTTTACGTTGTTT
>CAJXRF010000163.1 GCA_913058575.1 uncultured Bermanella sp. | reverse complement strand
TGCATTATTGCAGGCAATGGCCGAGCGTAACGTGACACTCGATCGCACTACCTACAATTTAGATCAGCAATTTTTAGTGATGGCAACACAAAATCCTGTTGAATTTAGCGGCACCTACCCATTACCAGAAGCGCAACTTGATCGGTTTTTTATCAAACTTAATATTGAGTATCCAAATGCAATTAGCTTGAAAAAAATAGCTCAAATCAATCTAACACAACAACCAGAACAAGGGCTTAAGCCGTTAATTAACCCTAAAATATTGGCTCAATTACAAACCGTTGTGACAAAAACAGTAATTAAAGATGATGTGCTTGAATATGCTGCCGAATTTTGCGATGCCATCAATCAACACAGCGATATTCGTATTGGTGTAAGCCCCCGTGGCTGTGTTGCTTTAATTAAAGCAGCTAAGGCTTATGCGTTACTGCAACAACGTCAGTATGTAACACCAGATGACCTATTGATCATGGCATCACCAGTACTATCTCACCGTTTATTAAGTGTTAAAGATATAAATTTTGATAAAGCATTCTTTCAAAAGATTGCACTAATGATTCCAGCCCCAGGCACAGGTCAACATCAGGATACGCAAAAGCAAGCGAATACTGGCTTAGCCTTGGTATAAATCATGGACCGTACAGTATCGCCTGAAATCCAATCGCCCAAATGGCAAGTACGGCTAGAAAACGCCATAACTATTGAACGTGTAATTTGGCTATTAGCCATGGTTGTTTTTTTAGTGGCTTGGAATCGTGGTTTGCATTTACTGTATGCCATGTTCGCATTCCTAGTATCGGCAATGTTGATTAGTTACGCAGGAGCCTGGTGGCAATTACGCGGCTTATCATGCTCAGTTTCCTTACCTAAAGATGCGTTCTCCCAACAGGCGCTAAATGCCAAAATAAGTATTAGCACCAAGCGAAAACATTATTTATTAGCTGCACAATTGCGCGATGATCATAAATCACTATACGAAACTACCCAGGCATCGTTTGATGAACTGCAAGGTCAAACTGAGCAGCAATTGACAATTCACTTTGCTCAGCGCGGAGAGCACCAGTTTGAGCAGCTATCGGTTAGCTCCTACTTTCCATTTGGATTGGTAGTTCTCAAAAAGAATATTAAAATTAAACCGGTAAGCTGTTTGGTTTATCCGTGTGTTTATCCATTAAGGCAATTACCCGAACAACACCTTTTGGGTTCTCAAATTGATGGCGACATTGCACAACATTTACAAAAGGCAGAAGAAGATTTCGCCATGGTACGCACCTATCGCGAAGGCGATGAAATGCGGCACATGCATTGGCGTATGAGTGCTAAACACAATGAGTGGATAGTAAAAGAGTTCGACAGTACTAAAATGCCCGCCATAGCTGTTATATTAAATGCCAATACCAATTGGGTAATAGAACAAGAATTTAATCCCCGTGAGCACATGCTACAAGTAGTGGCTTCACTGGCGGCAAAATGTGCCCAAGACGGCTTTGGCTTATTGGTAGTATTAAGCAATAATCATCATTACCAAGTGAAGCCCTACCAACGGGATTTACAACCGTTACTCCATGAACTGGCGTTATGGCAAGGCCAGCCAAAGGAAGATCCTAGTGACATTGTCAGTCAATTAAAGGCGTACCCCCTTGTTATCCATTTTAATAACTCACACGATGCTCATATAACATCTTTGCCATTAATGACCTATCAACACCAGATAAATATTTATTTTGATCATTCATCCTACCCAAATTTTGGCGTGAATACCGCTGCCAGAACCACCAAGCAAGGCCGAGAGACCCATATTAACATTGGCAGCAGCACACAGCTGTGGGGGCTATTTTAATGCAACAGGTTGCTGTTCCTTATAGCGCTGCCGTATCCGTGGCGGTGGCCTCAGTGATGTCTGGTTTACAGATAGGGCTTTTAGCTATACCGGTTGGCATCCTGTATTTTTTTGTGGCTCGCTATTGCTTGAACTTAATGAAGGGCACCACTAAAGAAGAAGACTTGTATAAAAAAGGTGCCGAACAAATTGCCATGCTAGGCATGATGATTTTTTTACCGCTTATTTTTACCTTAGGCATTACCGCCGCATTATTAGTACTGGTGGTATTTGCACAACTGGCATTGAATTTACAAACTTTTGCTAAACGCCAATACTATTTAGGCTTAATGCTTAGTTTTGCATTAATTATGTTTAGCGCCAGTCAAAGCCGAGACAGCAGTTTTATTCTATATTTTATTCCTTATAGCTTATTTTTATGTGGCGCATTATTTTCGTTAAGTGTTAGTCATTTTAATGTGCGCTTATCTTTATGGTTAAAAAGTAGTGTTCTTTTATTAGTCTGTACATTTGTTGTGTATTTAATAATGCCAAGATTCCCAGCATTACTATTTGGTGCTACACCCGGTTCTGATCATTATTATCACGATAAAGCCTGGTTAGAAAAAGCAAATAAACATATTCAAGATGACTTATCAGACACACCAAGCGACTATCAATCTCTTGCGAAAAATAGCCTGCAGAATGTAGCCCAAGAGATAGCTCAACAAGACCCTGAAAACAGCGAACTTCAACAGGCTCTTGAGCAACTTAAACAATCGTTAAACGATATTGACACTCAAGCTAATAATCACAAAGAAGCCACTCGTGATGAAGATAACACTGATAATGGCTATGGTAATCGTGCCGATAATGAATCGGGCGAGTACACCGCACTAGAGGACAACTTTGGTATAGATAATAATGCTCGGCAAAACCCTGGCATCGTCATGCACGTTCGCAGCGATGTGCCCTTATACTTAACCACGCAAATTTTCGATCAATTTGACGGAATATCTTGGTCGCAAGCAGAACCAATAAAATCTTATATTGAAGAAAATAAAGGCCAGTTTGTAACCGGCTTATCAAGCACCTTCCCAAGCAGTACAGCGGTTACAATGGGCTATGAAGTAGAAGTGGTAGTCGATTTGGCCAGTGCCATCCCCATGGCTTGGCAACCAAGCAATTTAAACTTCCCAGCCTCAGTTTTAACGCTAGATGCATTTGGTAGTTTTCAAGTACCTGGTCAATTAAAAAAAGGCACCGCTTATCGTGCCGCCATGAAAAATAACTGGCATCAAGATCGATTGGTTTACCCAGTTAAGGAAGATAATCTTTCAGTATATTTACAATTACCCAATAACTTTAATGAAGAAATTGCCGACCTTGCACAAGAGGTAACCGCCAATAGTAATACCCTTTGGGAAAAAGCCCACCAACTAGAGCAACATTTGCGCAGCGATTATGCCTACAGCTTAGATACGGTAATTTCATCACAAGGCAAAACACCTCTGTCAGATTTTTTATTCGAAACCCGCTATGGGCACTGTGAATATTTTGCCAGTGCCATGGCAATTATGTTGCGAACACTAGGCATTCCATCACGAGTGGTGAATGGCTATGCAGCAACTGATCAAAACCCATTAACCGGTTTTATTGAAGTGCGCGGCACTGATGCTCATGCCTGGGCAGAAGCCTACCATAAAGGCTTAGGCTGGGTGCCCTATGAGCCCACTGAGTATTATCAATTACCACAAGAGAAAACAGAGCAAGAACTCACTTACGAAAAAGTAAATGAATACGTTGATCGGCAATTGGAAATTCTCGAACAACAGCAAACCGATTGGTCGGCCAGTAAAATCGTGCTGCAGCTTTGGCAAAGCGTGGTATTGGTGATTAGCATGGCTGCACTAGGCATCAAGTGGTTGTTGCTAGAATATGGGGGGTATCTGGTGTCGGTGGTCGTGGTATTAGTAATACTTTGGATGGCATATCAACAAATTAAGCCCAGCTGGCTTATTTACCAATTAAAGAAAAAGGTCGCCAACTATAAACTGCAGGGTAACTTACAAGACTATGCTTTTTATATTCATGCCATTCAAACCAGTTTGCACTTACAGAATAAAGCCTATGAATTTAGTACCGCAGCTGACTTTATGCTTTTAGTAGATGCGCTAAATTTATCAGGGATTTCATCTGCCCAATCAGAATTGTTTTTATCACAATTTAATCAAGCCGCTTATAGTGACAAACACGGCGAGAAAATTGAAGAACAACATATAACTTGGCTGGCGGAAGTATTTACACTGTTGTGGCAAGTGGATAAAGCGACAGTATAAAGATCAGCTTATCGCATTTCTATACATGAGACTCAATAGGCATATAATTAATTTTTCATTCATCAATTATTATCCACAACCGAGAGAGCAATGATTTTGTTGATTTTGGTTTAAAACCATTGAAGAGAAAAGTTAATATCTGAGTAAATACACTCACAAACCTAAAGAAGCATGTTATCGATAAGTCTCAACAAGCATTAGCAAATGATTTTCAGACACTGAAGGGAGGACTTCTTTTAAAAGCTTATAGTTAATGACTTTTATCACATCCCCTTTAACTAAAGGGTTAATAGAAGTAAGAGGAAAGGGGTGGATAATTTTAATATCTCTGTCGAAAGAGACCGGGTGCCAATCACGAAGCGATTGCTTTATCGCTTTTAGGTCTTTTTCCCAATCAAAGGTTCCGTACACATCAGCTTTAGAGGCATTAATGGTCACCAGTGAATTTAACTCAGGTATGCCTTCTTCCCTTAATAGCAATTGACTAGTATCTACCTTGTACTCATTCCCACCCAATTGAGTAGTCTGTGAGGCTCGGTGCTGGTAATGTTGCTGTGGTAATAATATATAACCAACTTGGGTTTGACACCGTGATTGCTTACAGCCAACTTGGGCCGTGCTGTTTTGATTAAGTTGACTATTTATGAATTGATTTTTATCTGCCACCACAGGCAAAGAAAAAAATATTAAGGTTATAAGTATTTTTTGCATAATTAAGTTACTCAGAAATACGGGCAAAATAAGTCAAAGCCAAGGACTGCCGAATTTCTGCAGAGCTGATAAATGTTTCTTCGAAGGACAGGGAATCCCTTAGACGTCCATATATATAGATATTTTCTTCGTGCACCACTGAACTATCATTTCTTGGATTCAACTCCGAAGTGCATCATCTAATAAGGTAGGAATCAGGGTCAGCT
>CAJXRF010000162.1 GCA_913058575.1 uncultured Bermanella sp. | reverse complement strand
CTTCTTACACTTAATATTGCCACTCTTGGTATCCAGCATCTCTATATAACAAACCTTGTTCAATACCCACAAGCCGCCACCACAAGAAAATATTGGGTCGCTTAGCCCTTTGGTCATTTGCCCTTCACAGCCATGTACTAGGGGGTTCAAAGTCTTCTTAGTGCAGGCAATGGCTAAATGGCGGTCACCATCTCGCTTAACGGTGCAGTACTCTTGAATATCATGCAGGCTAAATTCATATCCCTTTAGGTTTTGTACATTCAGGTCCTTTGAGAATTCACAGGCGCTGCTCAAAAGGGTAATAGCGGCGAGGGCTATTGGCTTTAAACCTGTTAGATTTGAGGGGGTGGCTTTTTTCATTTTGATAACGGTTTAGCACTCGGGTATTTTGGGGTATATGAGTGAGTATAGTACAGCTTGATGGGGTTGTTTTAGGGCGGGTTTTCATCTTATGAGTGGCTTTAAATAGTGAGTTACCCAGTTAAAGCCAGTGGATTGAGCCTAGGTTTTATCCTAAAAATAGCGGCTTGAGCTCCTCTTTCATAGCCATTCTAGCGCTTCTTTATTGCGCTTAATCAACTTTGTGTCTATTTAGGCTTTTTAGCCATGATAATTGAGGGCCATGGCCAATCAAAGGCTTGAGTCTATTGGTACATTAATGATTATGTTAGCGCTATTAGAATGAGCTACTCTTGCTTCCCCTTTTTGAATGATGTCCATAACACCGCTGGCTTTTAATCCCTATTAAGTAAAAACTAAATGGCCATCATTAAAACGTTTTATACAAATATTAATTTGGTTTAAATATGATAAATTCTTGGGCCCATATCGTTACCCATTACCCCAAAATGGTGGTTTGCATGGTGCTGCTCGTGCTAGCCATATGCGTATCAAAAATCCCGCTGGTTGAATTTGATACCTCTACCCGTGGCTATTTAAAAACTGATCACCCCTCTATTGTCTCTTACGATGAATTCAGAGAAGACTTTGGGCGGGATGAATTCATCGTACTTGCCATTGAGCATGATAATATTTTTAGTTTGGATTTTTTAACGAAACTGCAAACACTTCAGCAAGCTTTGTATGAAACGGTTCCCTATTTAGAAGAAGCCGAATCCCTTATTAATGCGCGGCATATTTACGGACTAGAAGATGAAGTTATTGTAGAAGATTTATTTGAAGAATGGCCAAACTCTTCAGAAGAGTTATCTGTCTTGAAGGGTGTGATCATTAATAGCCCCTTGTATGAGCGTTTATATATTTCCCATGATCAATCTTTAACCAATATACTATTACGCTTTCAACTAGACGTGAAAGATGATGCCAGTGGTCAGTGGCGTTATTTAGAAGAGCGGGAATACAATGAAGCCATACCGGTTATAAAGAGTGTTATTGCAAACAATACCATCGAAGGGGCGAAAATATATTTGGCAGGCTCCCCTATTATGGTGGCCAATCTTGAAGAATCGATGATGCGTGATATGCAGTTGTTTACGGCTTTAACAATTCTTATTATTGCTTTTTTCTTATGGTTTTTATTCCGCTCTTTTTTATCTGTGGTGGTTCCACTTTTATGCGTTGTATTGTCTTTATTGGTTACGGTGGCGGCCATGGCTTGGTTTGGACAACCATTACAAGTGCCTTCGGTTATATTGCCTTCCTTTATTTTGGCGGTGGGCATTGGCGATGCGGTTCATTTACTCACCATTTATTTTAAGAATTTAACAACCCAATTAAACCCTCGTAAAAGCATGGTATTAGCCTTGCAGCATACTTTTATGCCTATGTTTTTAACCAGTATTACCACAGCGGCTGGCTTGTTTTCATTTTCTCAAACGAATTTAGTGCCTTTGGCAAATTTGGGTTTGTTTTCATCCCTTGGGGTGATGCTGGCCTTTTTATTAACCGTCAGCTTATTGCCTGCCTGCGTGATTATATTTTCAAAAAATAGCCCTACCATTTCTAAACAGTTTGAGCCTAAGTGGATAAGCACGTTTATAAATCGATGTTTAAAAATATCTTTTAATTTCCCCATGAGGGTAATATTGATGGTGGGTTGTATTTTAATAGCGGGTCTTTACAGTGCTAGTCAATTGCATTTTTCCCACAACCCCATGGTATGGATTCCCAGTGATTGGCCTGTGCATGGGGCCACTGAAAAAGTAGATGAAAAAATGGGCGGTACAGTGGCCATTGAAATGATTATTGATACTCAACAAGTAAATGGACTTTATAATAGCCAATTAATGAATAACTTAGATAAGGTGGCTAAGGACATTCGTCGTATCAAAACACCGCAATTAGAACCTGGAAAAGTGCTGTCGGTGGTGGAAATGCTAAAGGAAACCGAACAAGCCCTGCATGGAAATGATCCTGCTGCTTATCGTATTCCAAATAGTAATGAGCTGGTGGCGCAGCAGCTTTTTTTATTAGAAATGAGTGGCGCTGATGATTTATACAAATTGGTTGATCGAGAATATCAAAAAGCCCGCATTAGTATTACTGCTCCTTGGGTGGATTCACAATATTATCAAGCGTTAATGGATGAAACAAAAAACATAGCACAACGCCATTTCCCCCATGCACTCATTACCACTACGGGTATCATTCCTATATTTGGCAGTACCTTAACGGAGGTGATACAAGCCACCGCCAAAAGTTACATGCTGGCCTTCGGGGTTATTAGCATCATGATGATTTTATTATTAAGATCGTTTGGTTATGGCTTGCTGGCCATGATACCCAATTTGTCGCCCATTATTATTGTTATGGGCATGCTTTATTGGGTAGGGGCGCCTCTTGATATGTTTACCATGCTTATCGGCTCTATTGCCATTGGCTTGTCGGTCGATGATACCGTGCATTTTATGTATCACTATAAACAGTATCGAATACAAGGTTTAAACAATGAGGAGGCCATTACTCAAACACTAAACAACAGTGGCCGTGCCATGTTGATCACCAGCATTGTATTGGCCTGTGGCTTTTTTATTTTTACCGCATCCAGTATGAATAATTTATTTTTCTTTGGTATTTTTACCGGTCTTACCATTATTCTTGCGTTACTGGCCGATTTTTTATTAGCACCAGCTCTTTTGGTTAAGTTGCATAAATATTTACACCGTTAAGTTATTTGATTAAGTATTCCCAATACTCATCTCGTAACGTACGTTTTTGCAATTTACCGGTTGCGGTATGGGGGAGTTCTTTCACAAAGATAATGTCGTCAGGTAACCACCACTTGGCGACTTTTTCATTTAAGAATTGGTAAACGGTTTCTTTTGCTAATGGCTTTTCGTTTTTAACTATAAACAACAGTGGGCGTTCATCCCATTTTTCGTGCTTCACGCCAATGACACACGCTTCATTTACCCCATCACACCCCAGCGCTGCATTTTCTAAATCGATGCTGCTGATCCACTCGCCACCCGATTTCACCACGTCTTTGGCGCGGTCGACAATTCTTAAATAGCTATGACTGTCGAGGGTGGCAATGTCACCGGTATCAAACCAGTCTTGTCCAAGTGAGTCCTTCACTAAACAGTCATTATTATCGCTTTTGTAATACTGCTTAATCACCCAAGGGCCGCGCACTCGCAATAGTCCGCGACTTATTCCGTCGTGGGGGAGAGGGGCATTGGTTTGCTCATCAAATATTTCCATTTCTATGCCAAACATGGGTTTGCCAGCGCTGGTTTGTATTTTATAGCGCTCATTATCTGTCATGTTATCCATGGCTTTATGTTTCGCACCTAAGGTGGCCAGTGGACTGGTTTCGGTCATACCCCAAATGGGTAGCAGGTAAATGTTGTGTTGTTTGTCTAACGCTTCAACTAATGCCCGAGGGGACGCGGCACCGCCAACACCAACAGTTTTCACCGAAGGTATTTTTAAATTCTGCTTGTTTAAATACTCTAAAAGCCCCAGCCAAACGGTGGGCACCCCTAGCATTAAGTCAACGTTGGCATGATCAATTAATGTGTATAAGTCCTCCCCACCCATGCCAGAGCCTGGCAAGACAAGCGTGGCACCCGCCATGGGGGCTATGTAGGGCATGCCCCAAGCACACACGTGATACATGGGCACCACAGGCATCACCACGCTGTCACTTGAGATATTTAAGGCATCTGGGTTTCTACTGGCAAAGGCGTGTAACACGGTGGACTCATGGGAATACAAAACCCCTTTAGGGTTGCCTGTGGTGCCCGAGGTATAACATAAGCAGGCTGCACTTTGTGGGTCTAATCTAGGCCACGTAAATTCAGTGCTTTGTTGTGCAATGAGCGCTTCGTAGTTGTACATATTGTCTAGTGAGGTTTTGGGCATGTGATCTTCATCAATCATCACCACGATGCCTTTAACCGATGGCAGTTTTTCAATGATGGGCTCAATTAAATGTATAAAGCAGGCGTCCACCAATAAAATATTGTCTTGGGCGTGTTGAATAATGTATTCAATTTGTTCACTGAATAATCTTGGGTTAATGGTATGACAAATGGCTCCCATGCCAGAAATACCGTAATAGCATTCAAAGTGGCGGTAACCGTTCCAGGCAAGGGTGCCAATTCTGTCACCTTGTTTTGCCCCCAGCTGGGTTAGGGCATTGGCCAACTGTTTACTGCGCTTTAAGGCTTCTTTGTAACTGTAGTGATGTATGTCGCCTTCTAAGCGTTTACTAATAATACCGCCATGCTCATGATGCTGAGCGGCATATTCCAGAAGGTCACAAATAAGTAACGGTTGGCTCATCATTTGGCCAAGCGAAAAAGGTGGGGACATGAGAGTTCCTTGCAATGGCGCTGTGCCAAAGAGTAAAGCGCAAAACTGTGTGCCTGTCAGGGGTTATAAAAGATAAATACGCCTAATGGCTTAGTATGGTGTGTGCACGATGTTTGTGCAGGTCTCAGAAGTGATTTTGATAGGTTACTTAAACTTACCCTTAAGAATGTTTTTAAGACAAAAAGATATAAAAGCCATGTTTTTTCCTTAAGGCAAAAAAGCAAGCTCTGGTCTAGCCTTAAAATCTGGTGGTGTACCAATAATGACAAAACGGAGCAACAAGATGCAAGATGATTTAGGCAGTGCGTTTACTCAGCAGGCAAACAAGATGTATGAGCCTTTGCAAAAGATGCAGTCCATATGGGTGAATAGCTTTCAAGCGGTAGCGGCGTTTCAAATGCAAGCCATGGAGGATTATTCTAAATTGGGTTTAGCGCAGGTTAAAACAGCCATCGAGATAAAAGACCCACAGGATTACCAAGCTTATTCAAATTCTCAGGGTGAATTAATACAAACCATTAACGAAAAAGTCATTGAAGATAACAAACAGCTTACCCAAATAGCACAATCGTTTTTGGGGGAGTTGGAAA
>CAJXRF010000161.1 GCA_913058575.1 uncultured Bermanella sp. | reverse complement strand
TTCCTAAAGAGCGCCAAACCCTGTTATTTAGCGCTACTTTCCCCGACACCATAGAAGCTATTTCAAAACGTATTATGACTGAGCCTGTGCGTGTGCAAGTGGAATCGAAACACGATGACAGCAGTATTGAGCAGCATTTCTATAAACTAAGAAGCAACGATGAGCGCATGCTGGCCTTGCGCTTATTATTGTTAAAGCATCAACCCGAAAGCACAGTGGTATTTTGTGCCACGAAACGCGAATGCCAGGAAGTGTGTGACGATTTACGTGAAGAAGGTTTTAGCGCCGTGGCCTTGCATGGTGATTTAGAGCAACGAGATCGTGATCAAACCTTAGTGCGTTTTGCCAATAAAAGTGCGTCTATTTTAGTGGCCACTGATGTGGCCTCGCGCGGCTTAGATATAGATAAACTGGATGCGGTGATTAACTTTCACATGGCCCGCGACCCAGAAATACACGTTCACAGAATTGGCCGTACAGGGCGCGCAGGCAGTAATGGTTTGGCAGTGACGTTTTATATTGAAAAAGAAAATTATAATATTGGGGTACTTGAAGATTATCTTGATATTAAAATCAGCCCTGAAGAGTTACCACGGGAAAGCACCTTAAATACCCCTATCTTTTATGCCTCCATGGTGACTTTGCAACTGGATGGTGGTAAAAAGCAAAAAATTCGCCCAGGTGATATTTTAGGTGCACTGACGGGCGAGCATGGCATTGAAGGCTCGCAAGTGGGCAAAATTAATATGTACGATAATTGGGCTTATGTGGCAGTGCATACTGATGCGGCTAAGTTAGCACTTAAAAAATTAAGTGAAGGCAAACTTAAAGGACGTTCAGTACGTGTAAGGCGTTTACGAGGCTAGGATTTAATACGCTAACCTTTCAATAAAAAAGCCCTGTCAGTGTCAAAACTGACGGGGCTTTTTATGTACAGGATGTACGGTACGACGCGCTGCCAAGGATGGCAAAGAGCGACGTTTTTAGCTAAGTATAAAACAAGCGAACCTAATCTATTTTTTTAATAAATAAGGTGCTGGTATCGCTGTTAATCACTTCTATTTTGTCTCCTTCTTTTAAGGCATCATCAGATTTCACTTTCCAAAATGTGTCGCCTATTTGAATGCGCCCTTCAAAATCAATGTCGGTTTTTAAGGTTAGTTTACGGCCAATGAACTGGCTGGTTTTATGGTTCAGCTCTGGGCGGTCGGAGCCTTGTAGCTCAGCGCGATAATAGCGCCAATACAATAACGAGCAAACAATCGAAAGGGCGGCATCAGTGAGCACTTGCGAGCGCCATAGCATGCCACCATCTACGATGGCAGGAGATATGGATACCAGTACACCGGTAATTAATGCACCAAATGCAGCGCCCAATAAAAAACCCGCTGCGCCAAATGCTTCGCCAATTAATAAGATTAAACCCAATATAAACCAATGCCATTGGTTTAACTGATCAAGCCAAGCCCATACATCATTTTCCATATAGCAATCCCTTAGGCCGTTACGGCTTTTTCATTTCTGTTAACAGGTCATTAATACCGGCCACCGAACCAATAACACCGCTGGCTTCCAAAGGCATCATCACCAACTTACTGTTTTCACTTTGACCAATGGCGGTTAGCGCGTCGATGTATTTTTGTGCCACGAAATAATTAATGGCCTGACCGTTACCTTCACTAATGGCTTTAGACACCATGTCGGTGGCGCGAGCTTCAGCTTGGGCCAAACGCTCACGGGCTTCCGCTTCTTTAAAGGCTGCTTCTCGAGCACCCTCGGCTTTTAATATTGCCGCTTGTTTCTCGCCCAGTGCCACTTCAATAGCCGCTTGTTTTTCTCCTTCGGCCCTTAAGATAGAGGCTCGCTTATCTCGTTCGGCTTTCATTTGGTTGGCCATGGACTCAACCAAATCCATAGGAGGGGAAATATCTTTGATTTCAATACGGGTGACCTTTAGCCCCCAAGGATCGGTAGCTTCGTCTACCTTGCCTAACAGTGAAGCGTTTATGGCGTCACGGTTGCTGAGCATGGCGTCTAGTTCCATGGAGCCCAGCACAGCACGAATGTTTGTCATGATAAGGTTTTGCATAGCACGGGGTAAATCGTTTACTTCGTAAGAGGCTTTAACAGGGTCAAGCACTTGGTAAAAACACACCGCATCCGTGGTAACCATGGCGTTATCAGAAGAGATCACTTCTTGTGGATCAATGTCTAATACTTGCTCCATGATGTTTTGTTTAAAGCCAATGCCATCAATAAAGGGCCAAATAAAATGCAAGCCAGGCTGTAAGGTTTTAGTGTATTTTCCAAAGCGCTCCACAGTCCACATGTAGCCTTGGGGCACCATTTTTATGCCTTGGGAAATAAATACCAGTGCTAATATGGCAATGATGATGACGGTTAATTCTATGCCAAACATAAAGAGTCCTTTTGTATTTGGAAAAAGATAAATGTATTACTAAGTCATCATAGGTCAAGAATAGTTTTGGGTCTTTCTTTTTTAATTTAATGACTCTTTGATAAGGGTACAAAAAAGGCCCTATTATTGATGTTCACGCCATCACTAATAGGGCCTTAATTAATGAAACTTATTAAAGCGCTTTAATCGCTTCAATCTGCTCAGACAATTTCTTAGAGGTACTTTCAAAATCAGCCAGCTTGGCTTTCTCTTTCTCAAGTACTTCTTGTGGTGCCTTGTCTACAAACTTAGGATTGTTAAGCTTGCCCGCTACACGGCCTAGCTCTTTTTCGTTTTTATCAAAGGCGCGGGTTAGGCGGTTAAGCTCAGCGGCCACATCAATATTGCCAGCCATGGGCACCAACACTTCCATTTTACCCACAAGGGCGGTAGCTGAAAGTGGTGCTGCGTCGCCGTCATTCAGCCAGGTAATTTCTTCTAGTTTGGCCATGGCCTTTAAGAAGGTATCGTTGGCTTGTAAGCGGCGTTGATCATCTTCACTGCCGTTACGGAACAAGCATTTAACTGGCTTGCCTGGACCAATGCCCATTTCCGCGCGAATATTACGAATGCCTGTAATGACGCCTTTTAGCCATTCAATGTCAGTATCGCTTTGTGCGTTTACTTTGCTTTCATCAAACTGTGGGTAAGGGGCCAGCATGATAGTGTCGCCTGCCTTACCAGCAATGGGTGCGATGCTCTGCCAAATCTCTTCAGTGATGTAAGGCATCATTGGGTGAGACATTCTTAAAATGCTTTCCAATACGCTGACCAATGTACGACGAGCAGCACGCTTTTGAGCATCTGTTGAATTTTCATCCCACAATACTGGCTTAGACAATTCTAAATACCAAGCGCAGTATTCATTCCATACAAAGTCGTAAATGGCTTGTGCGGCAATATCAAAGCGATAATTTTCTAAGGCATCAATTACTTCTTTTTGAGCAACTTGTAAGCGCGATTCAATCCATTGATCGGCCAGTGATAATTCCACGTGGCCGTTATTAATGTCGTCTATTTCAATTTGCGTTAATGGCTTGTCATCGGTTTGACCAATGCTTTCCATTACAAAGCGGGTAGCGTTCCAAAGCTTGTTACAAAAGTTGCGGTAACCTTCCAAACGGCTCATATCAAATTTCACATCACGGCCAGTAGAGGCCAATGATAAAAACGTGAAACGCAGCGCATCGGTGCCATAAGACGCGATGCCTTCTGGGTAGTGCTTACGGGTTTGCTTTTCAATTTTAGCGGCCATTTGTGGCTGCATTAAACCGCCAGTACGTTTTGCCACTAAATCATCAAGTGAAATGCCGTCGATAATATCCAATGGGTCTAATACGTTCCCTTTAGATTTAGACATTTTCTGGCCTTCTTGGTCGCGCACTAGGCCGTGAACGTAAACCGTTTTAAACGGTACCTCTCCAGTAAATTTCAGCGTCATCATAATCATGCGCGCCACCCAGAAGAAAATAATGTCAAAACCGGTAACCAACACATCCGTTGAATGGAAGGTTTCCAATTCTTTGGTTTTCTCTGGCCAGCCCAAAGTTGAGAATGTCCATAGTGCCGAACTAAACCAGGTATCCAATACATCGTTATCTTGGCGAAGGTTTATGTCGTCACTTAAATTATTTTGGCTACGTACCTCGCTTTCATTTGCACCTACGTAAACTTTTCCTTCGTCGTCGTACCAAGCTGGAATTCTATGGCCCCACCAAAGCTGGCGAGAAATACACCAATCGTTTAAGTCGCGCATCCAAGCAAAGTACATGTTTTCGTAGCTTTTAGGCACAAACTGAATGTCGCCATTTTCAACGGCTTCAACGGCTGGCTTGGCCAGTGCTTCAACACGCACATACCATTGGTCGGTTAGCATGGGTTCAATCACTACGCCGCCACGGTCGCCGTAAGGCACGGTTAGGTCGTGATCTTTAACTTCGTCTAGTAGACCTATTTCATCAAACTTGGCCACAATGGCTTTACGGGCAGCAAAGCGCTCCATGCCAATAAACTCACTTGGCAAGTCAGTAGGGTAATCGTTACTTTCTTCACCATTGGTATTGAACACTTCGGCGGTTGCGCGAATGTCGCCATTAAAGGTAAGAATATTAATCATGGGCAGTTTGTTGCGCTTACCCACTTCGTAATCGTTAAAGTCGTGGGCAGGGGTGATTTTTACGCAACCTGTGCCCTTTTCCATGTCGGCGTGTTCATCGCCCACAATAGGAATGCGGCGACCTACAAGCGGTAGTTCAATGAACTTGCCAATTAAATCTTTGTAGCGAGGGTCTTCAGGGTTTACCGCAACACCGGTATCACCCAACATGGTTTCTGGACGAGTGGTGGCCACCACAATGTAGCTTAAACCGTCTTTGGTGGTTAAGCCGTCGGCCAGTGGATAACGGAAATGCCACATGTGGCCTTTTTTATCTTTGTTCTCTACTTCTAGATCAGAGATAGCCGTATTTAATTTAGGGTCCCAGTTGACTAGGCGCTTACCACGGTAAATAAGGTCTTCTTTGTGTAAGCGAATAAACACTTCTTGTACTGCATCGCTCATGCCCGGATCCATGGTGAAGCGCTCACGGCTCCAGTCTACCGAGCTGCCTAAACGGCGAATTTGATTGGTGATGTTACCGCCGGATTCTTCTTTCCAGTCCCATACTTTCTCTAGGAATTTTTCACGGCCCAGTTCTTTACGGTCGATGCCTTGCGCGGCCAATTGGCGTTCTACCACCATTTGCGTGGCGATGCCTGCGTGGTCAGTACCCGGTTGCCAAAGGGTGTTTTTGCCCTTCATGCGGTTATAACGGGTCATGCAATCCATGATGGCATTGTTAAAACCATGGCCCATGTGCAGGGAGCCTGTGACATTTGGCGGCGGAATCATGATGCTGAAGGCGTCGTCGCCTCCCTGAGGGGCGAAATAGCCCTTTTCTTCCCAAGTTTTGTACCAGGATTTCTCGATTTCGTGGGGCTGGTAGGTTTTATCCATTGCCATGGTAGTTATGCACCAAAGATTAAGCTGAAAAATGGCGGTGATTATAGCG
>CAJXRF010000160.1 GCA_913058575.1 uncultured Bermanella sp. | reverse complement strand
ATTCTATCTTGTGCCAGCTGGTATCTGGGCCCGGTAAAATAGCCTGTTTATAGTGTGCGCTATTGTAGTCTTGCTTAAGCCAATAACTTGGCTCATTAATATGCGGAGCATCCGCTTGAACGAGTAAGGTAGGCAGAGGCATAAATAGAGGGATTTCAGCGCGCTCATCTATCGTTAGCTCTAAGCCCCAGCTAGGGCTAACGATCAGTAGCAACAGTAATTTTACAAGCACTTTAATTGATCGTCGGGTCATGGCAATTAAGGGTCTACCCAGTTATCAGCTTGGTGTTAAGTCTAGCTGAAACTGGGCTTATGTCTGTTTATGCCTGTCAATTACTGCCCTTGGGGGCGCTAGCCATTGATATGAGTGGTTTGCCAAATACTGCCTTTTTCTTCGCTCACATCGGTACAGATTAGGCGCTTATTAAAGCAGGGAATTAAGTCGCTGGCATGGTGGGTCACATACAGAAGGCTGGTATCTTTTTGCTTGGCCAGCAGCGCTATAAAGCCCAACACTAGATGACGGTTGGCTTCATCAAGTCCTTGGCAGGGTTCATCTAAAATAAGCAAGGCTGGCTGTTTGATCATGGCCCTGCAAATTAACACCAAGCGTTGCTCGCCAAAGCTCAATTGATGCAAGGGTAGGTTGGCTTTTTTCTCAAGCCCCACCTGGGTTAACCATTGAAGGGCGATATTTTTTTGGTGTTCATCGACCTTGTTGTAAAGCCCTATGGTGTCAAATAGGCCGCTCACCACTGTGCTTAGTACATTGGTGCTGGCCTTGTATTGCCATTGTAAGCTGGCGCTGATGATGCCTATGTGTTGTTTAATGTCCCAAATGCTTTCACCGCTGCCGCGCTTGATGCCAAATACTCTAAGGTTATTGGCATAACATTGGGGGTGATCGCCA
Source organism: uncultured Bermanella sp. (assembly GCA_913058575.1). Classification (GTDB taxonomy): domain Bacteria; phylum Pseudomonadota; class Gammaproteobacteria; order Pseudomonadales; family Oceanobacteraceae; genus Bermanella. The sequence continues at coordinate 4,599 of CAJXRF010000160.1, read as the reverse complement.
CTAATGAGGTTTAGTAAGGTGCTTTTGCCGCAGCCATTGGGGCCTAATACTGCCCAATGCTCGCCTTGCTCAATGCGCCAATTTAATGCTTCAAAAATGAGTCGGTCAGTGTAGGCCACACGCCCGTCTATTAGGCTGACTAGGGGTTGAACTTCAGGTAAATCCAGATGGGTCACACAAGGATCTTTGGCTGGCAGGGTAAAGGTTTTATCTGAAAAGTGCATAAGCGCTTTTACACTGTCATGTTGCAAGATGGCGTCTTTTTCTCCTTGCAAGGTAAGGTGTAAATTATGTAAAAACCCTAAATGCGTTACCCATGATGGTACCTCGTCTAAGCGATTTAAAATTAATAACATCTGTTGGCCATTACTTTTTAAATCGTCTAATAGGGCTTTAAGGTGTTGTTGACTTTGAATGTCTAGGCCATCAAAAGGCTCGTCTAATACCAATAAATCACATTCACTTAATAGCGCGCGAATTAAAATGACCTTTCGGGTTTCACCTGTGCTGAGTTTGCGAAAACCTTTTTGTAAAACCGCATTTAAATTAAATAAATCTACCCACCTGTCTATGGCTTCTTGATCGCGACTGACTTCTTGCAGTATTTCAATGACGGGTGTGCCTTGCCAAACCACATCTAAGATATCGCTTTCATCACGCTCTTGTTCTCGCTTAATTAAGGCTTGTTGTTCTTCAAAGCTCACCACATGCACGACTTTTTTGCATAAGCCTTCCATGGAGCCTTCTATTATTTCTAAATCACCACTAAACAGCGCCGCCAAAGCCGATTTGCCCGAGCCATTGCCGCCAATAACCGCCCAGTGTTCATGAGGCGCTAAGCTAAATTGTGGAATGCATAGGCTTTGTTTATGAGAGAGCGTGGCGCGTAAATCAATTAAAGAGATAGTCATAAGGCATTTTACTAAAAGTTTTAACGCAGTTTACCTGAGGCCAAAGGGGTTGGCAGCTGTAAAGTTAGTGAGCCTTAATTGTGGGTTATCTACGATATTATTTATACATAGTGCTCATATCGCTCTTAAGTGTGAAAGCAGTGGCTTTTATTGAGCGGCTAATGGTTCTTTAGGGCAATGCCTTTTGCTCTAACTTTTTTTATATTCACCCTCACATACGGTTAATAAGCCATGGGCATAGGATGAGCACTATGAAAATTGCCATGTTGGGTGCGCAAGAGATCGAAGGGCAAGCGGTGGCTAAGGCCTTTAAGCACGCTAAATGTACGCTTACCTTATTGGTGGAAGACATTTCTCAAGCCAAGCAACAGCTGGGGCAGGGCTTTGTATATAAGCACTGTGATACCAGTAGCTTGAGCCTATTAAAAAATGCACTTCTAGGAGTAGACAGTGTTTATATAAGTTTAAAGTGCGTTGATGAAAGCAGCGCGCAGCAATTAGTAAACCGATTAAAAAACATTGTGGCCGCTTGCCAATTTTGCAATGTGAAAACCATTGGCTTGTTGTCACACTCTTTGGTGAGTGATGAAAATGCATCGCTATTTTATGAGGTGGCGGCAATATACGAATGCGAGCAACACGTGATAAACAGTGGCTTAAATTATTTTATTTTTTGCCCCGCCCCTTTTATGGAATGTTTACCGCAATATGTGCATGAAAGGCAGCTTTATCATTATATTAAAAGCGAAAAAGTAATTGCTTGGCTGGCGTTAAAAGACTTTGCTCAAGCGGTGGTGAAAACTTATCAGCATGGCGCAATTGAAAAAGCCCGCTTTATTTTACAAGGTGATAGTCAGTATAGCTTGCAACAAGCTATTTATATTTACGCGCAAGAAGTCTATCGGGGTGTAAAATTTGAAAGTATTGAGGTGTTTTTATCTTGGCTAAGAGTGAGCTTTAGTGCTGATAAGGCATTATTGCATGGGGCTAAACAGGCACGCTTTTTAGGGCAAGCCAAAGCCGTAGTAGATGACAAAAGCGAACAAGGCCATTGGTTATTGCCTAACCCTAAAACTCAATTAAAAACTTGGTGCCATTCGCAAATTTTAGTGAAGCGCCAAGACCAAACTGCCTTGAGCGCATAACAGTCGAGGATGTTTAACAGCCTGTGCGCTAAATAGAATGGCGCACAGCAATTATTATTCGCTCTCCTCTTCGTCACGCACGATGCCATTCACCCCTTCATCTCCGGCTAATACCCAGCATCTAGGGTGGTTACTAAAGCCAATGTGCTGGTAATAGCTGTTGGCGTCGGGGGAGGCCAGTAAGATAAGTTTACAACTGGTTTCTAATTGGTCTTGGCATAACTGCACTAGGGTTTTGCCAACCCCACTGTCTTGCAAATCGTTATCCACAGCCAAGTCTGATAAGTAACAGCAATAATGAAAGTCGGTTACGCAGCGTGCGATGCCAATGAGTTCCTCACCAATCCAAGCCGTCACCACCAGGTTGCTGTTATCCAGCATACCTTGAATACATGTTTCGTCGTCAACAGGGCGACGCTCTCCTAAAGCACAACGATTTAATAAATTAACAAACTGCAAGGCGCTAATCGTTTGGTTTAGTCGGTACTGGATTTCCATTGTGTCCATCTATGTAGCTATAAATAAGTGGCTAAGGCGCTAATGTAACAGCACTGGTGGGCCTTGTTAATTGAATAAAGTGGGTATTCACATTTAATGGCGAAGTAAGAAGGGAAGGGCGTAATAGTGGCATTAAAACACCTGCCTAAAAGCGAAGTTAGGCAGGTGTTTAGGGTTTTTAAGGGCTTTATAGGTCGCCGTTATGGTAGATATTTTGTACGTCGTCTAAGTCATTAAGCATATCAATGAATTTTTCGAACATGGCAATATCATCTTCGTTGGTCACTTCCGTGGTGTTTTGCGGAATAAATTGAATTTCATCCACTTCAAACTCTATTTCGCCAAATGCTTCGGTGAGCGCTGTTTTGGCTTTGAAGTATTCAGTATGAGGGGCAAATACCGAGATGTTGCCTTCTTCACTTTCCACGTCGGTCACGTCTACATCGGCTTCCATGAGGGCTTCTAATACCGTGTCTTCATCGTCGCCTTTAAATACTAAGATGGCGCAATGATCAAACATGTGGCTAACCGCACCAGAGGTGCCGATTTTACACTTGGTCTTAGTGAAGCACTGACGCACATCGCCAAAGGTACGGTTTGGGTTGTCGGTTAAACAGTCCACAATCACCATGGTGCTGCCTGGGCCGTAACCTTCGTAGCGGGCTGTATCAAAGTCTTCGCCACCGCCGCCTTTGGCTTTGTCTAGAGCCTTATCAATCACGTGAGTAGGCACTTGGTCTTTTTTGGCTTTATCAATCAGGCTGCGCAAAGTTAGGTTGCCATCTGGGTCTATGCCGCCTTTTTTGGCGACAACGTAGATCTCACGGCCGTATTTACTGTACACCTTGGCTTTGGCGTCAGACGTTTTGGCCATAGACTCTTTGCGGTTTTGGTAGGCTCTGCCCATCTTTCTATCTCAATTTGGTCATTATTCGTATCATTATGGGGTAAATTTTAACGTGCCGGCTTGCGTTAAGTCTATGGGTAAGAAAAGACGGGCATTTCACAGTGATGCAGCCAGCATAAACTGAACATTTAATACCCAATTAATATGGGTCGCTAAAATAAACTGCTAGAATGGCGCCCAGTGATAGGGAGCAATACATGAAAACCACCGATTTACCCTGGATTGCCGTGCTGCTGTTGGTGTTATTAAGCGGTTGTGGCTCTAAGGATGAACCAAACGAAACGTCAGAACCCGAGGTGACACTTGAGGACGGCGACGCAGTCGTTGCCACGACGCGGCCTTTTGATGTTAGCCCCACAATAGAGGTGCGCTCTAGAGTGGCCAGTTTAGAAGGCTCACTATTAGTAGACTTGTTGTCGCGTAACTCATTGGCCAATTTTTCTATCCCGGTGATTGATGGCGCTTGGCAGCAAGACTGCACTCAAGGGGAAAATGGCGCCTCGTATAATAGCCGAGTTATTTATCAAGACGGTAAAGTCAGTTTATACGCCCACAATTATTCCGATAGCCAATGCCAAAATACCCTGGCTCGTATTCAAATGTCGGGGCGCTACTCAGTAGGTCAAGGTACTCAATTAGAGTCTGGTGAGCGGGTTAATTTATTATCACAAAGTATCCACACCATTAAGGCTGCCTATTATGGTAAGGATGTCATTCTGGCTTCCAATGAAATGGCATTGTGCGAAATTGACAACTGGTCTCATGGTGAGCTGCAAGACGTGAGCGATTGCGACGCATTTGATATTCACGCCATGGAAAAAAATATCGTACAAGTGATTGATCAGCAGTTGGTGTATGGCGACTCTAATAGTCGCGGGTTAGATGGTTACCCTAGCCAATTGGAAAACGATGTTCTATTTCATAAAGCCCCTACTCAGCTAGAAGGCAGTTGGTTGCAAGAATGTAAAGTGGTGGGGCAATCAGGGCAAAGTCGCTACTTGGAAGTGGTGGGGAATTCAATGTTAGAACAATGGACCCTGTTCAGCGACGCCAGTTGTGACAATATCTTGCTCAGTCAAACCAATGCCTATGAAATAGACTTTGGGCAAACGCGCATTTTGGCATCGGGTGAAAGCGT
>CAJXRF010000159.1 GCA_913058575.1 uncultured Bermanella sp. | reverse complement strand
GTTCAACAATAGGATAAGTCGCGGCTATCGCGCGACTTATCCTTATTCGTTATGCGCATTAGTACTGACCGACGATACACAGCGTAACCACCCCAAAGCACTCCGAAAGGAATCAAGAACATAGTGGCACCATATGTAAGAATGCCTTCTCTTGCGAGAAGGCTAATTACAGTAAGAAATGAGAATATTAAGACTAAGACCAATTTCATATTTTTTGTTAACACAGGGTACCCTTTATAAACTGATGAATGATATAAAAAGCATCCAATACTTATTGCTATTACTAATACAATACCTTCAACTTCATTGGAGGGCTTAGATAGTTCAATAAATGGGAATAAACACCCTGCGGCAGATAATACCTTTTGCCCGCTCCATCCACTTTCGTCCATGAATATTGTGAATATATGGTCAGGCTTACCTTCTGATTCTGTCCTAATAATGATCATTTTAGGAATTGAAAAGATTACGGCTAAGGTAATCAGACAAATTCCAATGATCCCACCTAAGTAAAATAATATATCAATCATTCTTCATTTCACGCATAACGCTTAGCTAAAAGGCGTGCGTCTAGCACGTCCTGTGAAGGCCGTCTTTTTGGCCTGAACGCATTTAAGCGTATTGTTATAAGGTGCTATCCAGCAAGTAAGCACCATAAGCAAATGACACCCAAACTGTAGCGCCAATATATCGTTCAAAAATTCTATTGTAAGTTACTTTTTTCATCCAGTGAGGAGGATAAAATAACCTTATGAAGAATCGTCCAGTAAGGGACAGACTTACATCAAAAAATCCGCCTTCAACAAAGAGTCGTAATAAAAGCCCGAATCCTTTAAAAATCCCTTCGATAATTTCAAGCAATCGCTAAAACCTTATAACGCCGCCTTCTTGGGTTTATCCCAAGCAAGGCTTTGTTATGTGTTTAGTCATCACAAGTTGTTGCCAACGCGAATATATACCAATTATTATAAAATTCATCTTCATTAGCTTTGATATGCCGATTATAACAATGGTGAGTATGGACATCTGGTATTTCATTCAAACTACCTTCCCATACACTTTCCCTGTAACGTGGGTCCTCAGAATAAAAATACCCTTTTACATAATAGGTTTCCTCGTACTCTGAATAAACACCTAGCCTTAGTTCGTCAGACCAAGGCCAAAGAGAACATTTTATAAATATTAACTCTAACTGGGACTTCAAGTATTCGTTATCTATCTCCCCCTGATTATCAACCTGACATTCATCGATTAGTTCAGAAGCTTCATTAAAATGATGATAATTATCGATAAAAAAATCAGACATCTCTTGATCCGTCTTGAACTCCCCCTCTTTCGTTACAGGATATAATAGGTCCTCAACACACCCTACAACTAAAAGCGATACTACCAATACATATAAAAATTTCATTGGGCTTCCTTGATCCAGAAATACATAACGCCCGCATTTGCGGCTGGTTTGGAGCGCAGCGGAAAACCAGTCCGACAACATGCGCTTGTTAAATACTGCTGGCAGGATATATGAATAGGTTGTTACTTGCAAAACACCCTGGTGCTACTTATAATCATCAACACTTTAGATTAAACAATGCTGAGTTATATGCCTTATACAGTGATCGACCTATTTTCCGGTGGTGGTGGCATGAGCTATGGTTTTCATGCTCATTCTGACTTTGAAATAGTTTCTGCTTTCGATGCACAGATAGGAAAGCCTAGTAGCGGTAAGGGTAGCCTGCAATGCAATCAAACCTACAGTGCAAACATGGGGTTTGAACCATTCGAAGTTGATCTGGCTGAGATCTCAGAAAAGGAACTTAAGAAGCTCGTTAAAAGCCGACTAGGAAATAAAGAGTTAGACGTGATGATTTCATGCGCTCCTTGTACTGGTTTTTCACGCGCCAAGGCGAGCAACCATTTGCTAGACGATCCTAGGAACTCTTTAGTAAAGCGCTCTGCCGACTTTGCTGTAACCCTAAAACCGAAAATTTTTGTTATGGAGAATGCCAGAGAGTTACTCCAGGGAAACTTTACCGAGCATTTTTTCTACCTTAAAAAAAGACTTGAAGCCGCAGGCTACAGACTAAATTACTCTACACACTTTCTAAGCGATTTCGGCCTGCCTCAAAAAAGAGAGCGAGCGTTGATTATCGCAACCACTAAAAACTATGAGCCTTTTGGCCTTGAAGACCTTTGGAAGGGTCATGAAGTAAGAAGAGAAGCCATTACAGTAAGGCGCGCAATTTCATCTCTTCCTGACTTAGTGGCTGGAGAAAAAAATGTAGACGATGTATGCCACAGCTCACCAAGCTTAAAAGAAGAGTCCCTAAATAGAATGAAGCGCATTCCTGCTGATGGCGGGTCTTGGATTGATCTATTGAGCATTCGTAACGGAAAAAATTATTTGATTCCATCTATGCTTAGAAGCGTAGAACAAGGCAAGCTAGGCTCCTATCCTGATGTTTATGGACGAATGAAATGGGATTTTCCAGCAGCGACCATTAAAAGAGAGTGCGCTCACGTTGGTAATGGCAGGTATAGTCACCCGGAACAACATAGATTATGCTCAGTTCGAGAAATGGGCCTGTTACAAGGTTTTCCTCAACATTACCAATTTAAGTCTGGCAGCCTAGCAAATATGTATCGCCATATTGGAGATGCTGTACCACCACTTATCTCCTTTCAAATAGCCAATATTTGCAGCTGGATATTCACTAACGAAAAACCAGATTTAGATCAATGCATCCTTGAAGGTTGCTCTCTAGAAGCTGAAGACATAATTAAAACAAAAGAGAGCTCTGAGCAATTAAGCCTGGCAGTGTGAACTCTAAACCGACACAGGAACAATGAATTCTGCATGAGTGATACATCCAGAGATTTTGATACCTGTAATTGAAATTTTCTCAACACTGCCGTCAAGAGTAATACCAAAAGCCTTCACTCCATCCACCAAGACGGCAGCCGAAGTGCCTCCATTTCCTCGTAATGGTTTAAAATCATTGGAAGTGAGAAGGAGAGCCCTTTCGATAAGCTGCTTGGGTATTTCAATCAAACGATATCGAAATGAAATAACTTCACCGTCTTTTTCAATGGACTGGCTTTTTAGACCTATAATACGATCATAGCTATTAAGATGATGGCTGACTGTAGACTTAAACTCTTCAACTAGGCCAGGTAAAAGTTCTTCTTCTCGCTTGGCTAGCAGCGCGGACTGCCTGAGGGCTTTATCCTGGTCGTTGCCCTTAAGGGATGCTATGTCACCCTCTTCGATTTCTGTCTTAAAGTTTGCAATAAATCTTGCTTCAGAGAACTTTGATATTTTGAAGGTATGTTCTGTTTTTTCGCCCTCGGTTTTTAACGATATTCTTTCACTCCCTCGGGTTACATCTTCTCCTTGATTGGAGGAGTTTTTGTTTATTTCACATTCATATCCACTGGCAAGGGAGGCATGCTTAAAAGCAAATTCGAACGATTTTTTTTCGAACTTATGCTCGGTAATCGAGTGATATACGCTAAATAGGTTTGCGAAATAGTCACTAAATTCTGGATCAGCACATAGATCACTATTTGGATTAACGGTAACTTCAACGCCTGCTTCGAATGAAGAAATTATTCGTTGGAGCAGTTGAAGCTGAGCAACTGAAAGATTTTGGATAGAGTTTAGAAACTGAGAAGTGATTTCCATATGCTTTACAATTCTTCCATGCTCTCAGCCAGGAGAATAATGTCGGATACTCTGCAATTTAGAGCGACAGATAATTTAATGACATTATCGATGGCAATATTTCTTTCCCCCCGCTCCACAGAACCAATATACGTACGATGCAATCCACACTTATCTGCAAGCTCTTCTTGACTAAACTCAAGCTGAACTCTTAATTGGCGAATTGCTATTCCGAGGTTTGTTTTATTCAAAACGAAAGGCGCAGGTTATTTTTTGAAGAGGCAGTATCGGCCTTATGATGACTATACGTCTACAGACTATAAGTAGCATTCATTTGGGAAGTTCAAAGGTGGTGTAGGTATTTAACGCTTTAGCTAAAAGGCGTGCGTCTAGCACGTCCAGTGGAGGCCGTCTTTTTGGCCGTAACGCATTTCAGCGTATTGTTATAGCACTTCATCGAAATCACTAAGAACATCTTTCAATTTTGGTCTCACTGATATGTCACCATTTACATCAACGACAGGTAAATTGTATCTGCGAGTTGATATGCCAACTGACTCCATTCTAGAGTGAAGATCACTAGCTATACTTTTATCATCAATTATGAAGTAATGATAATTTATCCCTTCTGATTCTAAGCCTGAAATCATTCGCTTTGTGAATCCGCAAGAGTTTCGCCCGTAAACAGCAACATATGGCTCATCAAATATTGGCACAGGTGAATTCCCATACCTTTCCCACATTTGAAACCCGCCAAAAAATACAATCGCAATAATTATAATATTTTTCATATCCCACCACTGCTATAACGCCGTTAGCATGGGCCGTAGCGAGTTGGCGACTTTTTTGGAACAAAAAAGGTGACAGCTTGCGGAGGTCCAGCACGAAGTGCGATCATGCCTAACTTTGTTATAGGCATGCGACTTCAGTAAATTTATTGGCTACTTTAGTCAGTTCTCTTGTTTCATGTGACCAAATATATAGCTCATTATTATATGTATTTTCAGACTTCAAGAAAACTATGCTATCACCACAACCGTTGCTAGCTATAGCTAAAGCATCCGAAGGAAATCCTTCCCATTCTTGGCTGGATTTAGTTTCACTGATAATGTGATTGCAAGTTCGCGAAATTCTCTTTCGATCAGATTTGTCGAAGATTGGGTGTAGCTCCCAAGAATCTCCAGCAATATCTATTTCTCCACCATTCGCAGACAGCATTGCTTCTCTATAACTGGAAGGTAATTTCGCACCTAGCTCTTTTTCACACTCGACGATGTACTTTTCATCTAAATTAAAAGCCATTGCTAATTCCATTTACCCTATAACGCCCGCAAGCACAGGCGAGCGAAGAATGAGCGAGTCCAGCACAGCTTGCTGTGCGGTTGTGCCTTGCTTTGTTATGTAAACTGTCAAAAATCAAGGTCGTATCCAATAGCAAGACCATCTGGTACGGGTCTTAGACTGACAGCTGAAGATGTGTACCTATATTTCTTTTCGAGTAGGTGGACTGCACCAAACATAATATGAAATACGATAAGGTTTCTTTTAAATACATCGCTCTTCGAATATTTGTCTTTCTTCATTTCAATAGAGTTGTACAGTCCGATTGATGCCATCCCACCAAATCCAGTATATCGGACATAGTCATGATCATTACCAGCTAAAACAAAAGGTGATAGTAATGTGAGTGCAATACCAGATTCTTCTGGGTACTGTGAGGCAATTAAAGAACTCATAATTACACCAACCTCTTTACTCCACCACGACTCTTGTCTACTCGCTGATGAATATTCTTCCAAATCGTCAAACTCTTCAGCTATTGAAAAGTTATTGATGCTCATCAAAAAAGTAATGCAGATAAAATACTTTAAAATTGAGTTCATGATTTCTCGTTTACATAACGCCCGGTACAGCGGCGAACGGAGTGAGTCCGGCCCAATTTATTGGGCCTTG
>CAJXRF010000158.1 GCA_913058575.1 uncultured Bermanella sp. | reverse complement strand
AGAAATTAGCCCTTCTATTCGATCCATATTCGTAGCTCTATTTGTGCCTAACGCCTGCATTTGCGGCGGTTTTGTAGCGAGGAACGAGCGGAAAAACCGTCCAAGCCACGTAGTGGCTGAGGCAACATGCACTTGTTATACGCTTTCAAGTAAATTCTCTTTGCCACGATCATCCCAATCAGGCCAACCATAACAACCGCACACACTTTCTATTCCAAAATCACATTTTTTGGTCTTTGGTAGGGTTTCAAATGCACCAGAAACTCTTAATTCAAAAAATGTATCTTTAATTAGTTGCTCAATTACTTCACTATGATTTTCAGGTTTACTTTCATCCCATGTCCAGTGTTCTCTCATCAGGAAGTTTTCTTCTTCTGAAGTAGTCCACTCACCATTTGGACCATCGCCTTCAGTTTCCAAATAGAAACAAAATGATGCAGAGTCTTCATTCACATCGAATCCGGCCTGAATAAATTTAACTTCTTCACCGTTAGCATCAATGTGAGCTCTAATTCTAGAGCTTATAAACTCTCCAATTTCCTTCTTATCATTTTCAGTATTCATTCAATGTATCCATTCGTATAACGCCTGCCAGCAGGGGCGCAGTTTACTGCGTCCCTCTGGCTGGCTTTGTTAGTTTTAATTATTTCTTTCAATTAATTTCCATCCAGAATCGACGATACATCTAGATCTTATTTGAGCCGTGTCGACAACACTTTTAATTCTTTTAAGTGTTTCCATTCCATTTTCTTAAATGCTTTATGGTGTAAGTCAAATAGATGATTTTTTTCATTTTTAAAGTAGTCGCTTAATACCTCACGTGAGTATTTCATATGATCTACTTCAATTTGATAAAGTGTATTTTGGTTGTTAATTATAATGCCATTAAAGTTTACGTTAACACCATCATAGGCTTTATTCATGCATCTAAGTACAACTGACTTCAAGGGTTCGGTATCAACAGCTACCAATCCAAATTTTTCATGATAATGTCTATCACCTTGATGAGTAACTACTATTTCTTTTAAATAGTATCCTACCGGATCTTTATATTTAGCCCCATTCATTGATGTGCAAGAGGATAATAGTGCGGATATAACTAGGGATATTATAATTTTTAAGGTTTTCATCGATTTCATTGAAACTAACGCTTAAAGCATAGGCGCGGCTTTTCGTGTCCTATCCCTTTACTTGTTAAGTGTTTAATTTTGTACATAAATATGACACCCCACCCGTAGCTAAACCAACTGCGACAAATAATGCAATTTGATATAACGCCACTGCACCGGTAATTGTCATACTATCAGAAAGCGTCCAAAGATTACCGACTCCAAGCAGAGCACCAAAGAGAAATGCGGGAAGTAGAAATATAAGTATTTGAACCTGGACTACAGACTTCAGCCAATTCGCAATAACAGAGATGGAAAAAGCACCTACAGCGATTGTTCCTCCCATAACAATTGTCCCGCCAATGTAAATCTCGAAACCCTTAGACTCAAATAAGCACTCAGCAGCGAATAGAATAGCTATGATAATGAATGCTGAAACTCCAGATAATAGATGATTTTTCATATTTCACTTAACGCCCGCGAGCACAGGCGAGCGAAGAATGAGCGAGTCCAGCACAGCTTGCTGTGCGATTGTGACTTGCCTGGTTATGTTTCTGTTGCAGATAATTCATTGATCTTAATCTGAAAAATTAATGGAGGAACAAAATAAAAGGCCAATAACAAAAGAAATATATTATATGGTATTTTAACTTTCAAATAGCGAAGTTTTCTCGCAATTTTAAATATTGACCAAAGGTATAAGCCATAGAAAAGCACTCCCCAAGTAAGGATGGAATAAAGCTTCAAGGATCCCATTGGCAATGAATATATAATGAAAACAAATAGCAAGATTGCACAATAGAAGATAGGCACTCGTTTCATCGTCTTTCGGCAATTAGGAAATAGGCTGGAGTCTAACCTATTGATTTCGGAAGCCATTGAAGCAAACCAATATGGCAAGAACAGCCCCCCAGAAAGCAAAGTAAATATAAAATAGAGTGTACTCTTCATAATTATCCAGTTAACTACTCGTAAACATAACGCCTAGCACAGCTGCGAGCGAAGCGAGTCAGGCCCAATTTATTGGGCGAACTGCTGCGTCTTGTTACATGCTGCTTATGCAGCACTGTTTAAACTTTTCACACATCAGTTCTGCTGAAACATGTGGCTCAATTAGTGGCTCTGTTATTACTGATTCGTCGATAGTGTCAGCTAATTTAAAAATCACAGTATTTTCGGTAGCAATGTCATTCATTCCACCAGGGCAGTATCCATGCTCTATATACGTAACAGCTACACCATCCGGAGTAACCTCTAAACTATAGTCACTTACAATTACAGCACTATCCCATCCGGGTTCTTTTTCCCATGCAGATAGACTCGAAATATTACCATAGGTATCTGAACTCAAGCGGGCACCGGCATAATCAAGTTCAACGTATCTATTAACGAGATTCATCGGGTCTGCATAGCTTGCAGACGACATAATCAACAATGTAAATATAATTTTAAATTTCATAGCATGTAACGCCTACATAATGGGCCGGAAATCGCGCAGCGATTGGAGGTCCAGCCAGCTTGCTGGCGATCATTGATGTACTGGTTATACGTTGACTTTATACTTGAGGTCATTAACTTCATCGCCTGTCATACCTCTGAAGCCCCATTGATGTGGGGCTTGCTCTTTGATAATAACTTCGATATCAATTGGTGGTATTGAAAGAACATTTTCTATTTCTTTAAAAATAGATTTAATCAATTTTTTCTGAGTTTCTATCTTACGACCAGACATCATATTTATTTCAATAACGGTATATGCATCGCTTCGGCCACCGGGATAATAAAAATCTTCTTTATCCATTGGTATAAAACGATGTGCCCGTTTATCTTCTGGCATACCTAAGACTGACTCCATACAACTATGGATAACATCAGAAAGCTTAGCCTTTATTGGGTTTAAATTTTCTTTGATGCCAAAAATGACGATCATTTCTATTCCTTAATTACGTATAACGCTTGCCATTACGGGTTTTATCCCGTAAATGGCTTTGTTAGAAATTTTCATTATTTTTGATCGCACTTACCTATAATCGTACCTGTTAGCACAGATGCCATAGCTTTATTAAATAGCAATGCTGTTTCAGTTTTATATACTAACTTCTCTTTGGGGTAAGCTACCCATGTTTCAATTAAAGAATAACTCTTAGAAGTTTTTTCACAAACTAAGACATTCTCTTTTTTAAGTTCGCACTCTCTACCTGAGTCAGGTGATGCAGGACTCTCTTTGTCGAAGTTAATTTCATAACTCTTATTCGAAAATCCCCACTCCTTGTATTTATATGGTTGTTCATTGGAAGTGTTGTATCCAATTAAATTATCGACCTTATAACACTCTGATAGTGAAACGGAGGAAATACTTACCAACCCAACTAATGTAACTAGATGTTTGATTTTTATCATAATGTACCTTTAACCATATTATATTTCTAACGCCGTTTTAAGCGGCAAATTGCAGTTGGCTAAAATAAGTGAGGCACGAACAAAAAGCCAACTGTTATTTGTCCGACTTGAAAACCCTTGTTATGTGCGATTTTAAATTCTACCTTTTTCATTAATCACTTCTTTTAATGCTAGTGTGCCATTAATCGCAGAAGGGAACCCTGAATAAACACTCATTAAAATCATTATTTCTCGTATTTCAACTTGGCTTACTCCAATATTTAATCCTGCTTGTATATGAAATTTCAGCTGTGAGGGCGCAGTGCCCATAGCAGTTAAAGCTGCAATCGTCGCCATTTCTCTGTGTTTAAAATCTAAAGCAGGCCTTGATAATATATCAGCAAAACCATATTCAATAACAAATTTTGCCATGTCAGGTGAAATGTCTTTGAAGGTTTGCTCTAAGTTTTCAACTTGATTGGGATGGAGCATTCTTAAATTCTTAGCGCCTAATTCATAACGAGTTGAATTTTTGGGAATAAATGACGTTCGAACAACACCTGGTTCATCTTTTTTCCCTTCTAGCTTACGATCCGCTATCACATCTTTTAACGCTAACATTCCATTAATTGCGCTTGGAAAACCCGAATAACTAGACATTTGTAATATCACTTCTTGAATTTCAGCAATGTTACAACCCACATTTAATGCGCCATGAATATGTACTTTTAACTGTGGCGCAGCATTGCCCATTGCAGTTAGCGCAGCAACAACAACCAATTCTTTAGATTTTAGAGCTAACTCTGTTCGGTTATAAACATCACCAAAAGCATATTCAATAATGTATTTTACTAAATCTGGTGAGATATCAATTAAGCTGTCAGCCACTTTTTCACCTGCTTCTTTATCGATAATTTTTAAGTTTTTTAACCCTGTTTCATAACGTTCATTTAAAATTGTCATATTCGCCTCTACTCATTAATATAATGAGTACTAGCTTAGCTCTTAGAGTAAGCTCTAAGTCAACCCTTTAATTCGTCATTAATAAAACGTTCATAATGAATGATTTTTTCCTTAATATTTTTAAGGTGTAAAGATTCTAAGGCTATTTTTTCTTCAAGGATAACAACATGATCTTGTAACAACTGTTTTCTAAGCGCTGAGGTGGATTCACCTTTTTCTCTTAAATCTGCATACAGCTTTATATTTTCCAGCGGCATCCCCATTTCCTTTAAACGTTTAACAAAACCAATCCAATCAATATCCTTTGAAGTAAAAAAACGGTGTCCACTGGCATTTCTTGCTATATGCTTTAACACACCGATTTTTTCATAATATCGAATAGTATGTGCTGAAATACTTGTTAATTTTGAAAAATGCTGAATATTTATAAAACCTCCTAAGCACATAACGCCGCCATAAACCGTGCGAGCTTGCGAGCGTCGGGCGACCGTAGGGAGCGAATTTAATGGCCTTGTTACACGTATTATAACGTGAGCCAAAATATTTCATCATGATTTTTTCGTTCTGCATCTTGCCACGTTACTTTAGCTTGATATTTTAATGGGCTTTGCATATGAATCGCGGCAATAAGCTTAACTCTTGAGTTTAGTTTCATTTCGGGGTGCGGAAACTTTTCAGACACATCGCTAGTTAATGGGCTATCTTCGCAATCCACAAGTTCGAAGTTAACATTATATGCTGTACCTTGCCCCGTATTGGTAATGTAAAAGTAATACGACTTACCCAATTTTGACAAAGTTACATTGAAATTAGGTTTTGTCTTTTCCGCTTTCTCTTGTTCAATACCCTCAATTTGAAGCCTAGAAAGCTCAGCGGTCACTCTTTCCAATTCAAGCTGCTCTTTTGCAAGCTTACGGGTGCGAACTAAAGATATAGTTGAGACGATAATTGCTAATACGGATACTAGCGTACTAATGATTTCGTATTTGCTCACGTTATTTAAAGCCCTTAAATGCCTTCTTTAGAATTTTTTCTATTTCTTTTTTTGCTTCAGGGATAACAACCTCTTTAGCTTGCTCAACTCCAACTTCCTGGAGGTCAGACAGCATGATTTCAAACTTGCATTGGTTGCATTTTACAAAATCATCATCTTGCACGTTTTCTGGTTGCTCAAACTCAGCATGCCCGCATTCAGGGCATTGAATTTGTATGTGATCAGTTTTAATCATATGCACTCTCCATGTACGTGTAACGCCTTAAATAATGGGCCGAACGAAGTGAGGCCCAGCCCGTAGGGCGGTCATTAATTTTATTGTTATGAAGCTCGTTACTTGTATAA
>CAJXRF010000157.1 GCA_913058575.1 uncultured Bermanella sp. | reverse complement strand
TATTTACCCACGTGCTCAACTTCTATCTCAAGCATTAAGCTGTGTTGTTTAAGAGATTCATAACGAAATGAAATATTACCCAATGTATTGGGCGCTTTACCAACATCGTTACCATCAAAATTAATTAACTGTTCTTTCACGTCACAAGTAAAACAAGTGTAAAAATAAGAAAAATCACCATAGGTTTGCTCACTGTAGCTAAATGAGCTATTCACACTAAGCGTTTGGCTAATGGCTGAACTAAGACCCAGTTCAATACCTGTGTGTTTAGTTTCTCCCGCATTTAAAGAGACTCGCTCTGAATCACTGGTGATTGCACTGACGATGTCGTCAGTTTTTTCCATGTAATAAATAGCCAGTTCATAAGAAACCTGATGATATGCCAGCCCTCTAAAACCAATTTCGAAACTATCGATTTTAACGGGTTTTAAATCGGGTGTATCAACACTCTTACCAGAACGAAATAATGTGCCTACAGAGGGGGCTCTAAAGCCGTGACGGTAGTTAGCATATAGGTCATGAGTGTCAGCGTACTTATACACGACTCCGGCCTTAGGGCTAACATGATCGTATTCCACCTCTTGAGACTCCGCTCTAAAGTGACTCCCTTCCTGAGTGGCTGATAAATTATTATCGTAATCTACTTTAAATAAATCGTAACGCACACCAGCGTTTACCAAAATTTTATCGCTAAGTTTATTTTCATACTGCAAATAAGGGCTAATACTGGTTTGGTCGGCACCATAATCGTAGTTTAAATCTCCAGTGGCGGTATAGCCGGTATAAAAATCCCCTTCTTTAGTGACTTCTACGGCAAATTCTTGATAACTCGAAGGGGTGTGATCAATATCCGTTCCCATAATCAATACACTATTATTGGCAAAGTTATGGCGGAATTTTGTCAGTAAACCAAACGATTCAAACTGTGTTTCACGATAGTTAGGGTCATAACTCACCATCCAACTGGGCATCATGTTAGATTGATTATGACGATAAAAAGGCGTCATGGTCACAAGGGAGTTTTTACCACTGATGTAATTAACCTCACTGGTGATGCGCAGCGCTTCTATATCACGGGCTCCTACATCTGCTTGGTAAAAGTTTTTGCTGATATCATTTTTGTAATCATCTAATTCTAAAGATGACACCCCGCTTTGATCTACCTTGGTAAAAGACACGGTATTTTTAGCTTCTAAATTAGAAGATAACTGATAATTAAATCGTGTATTTAAACTGCCGCGATCATATTCAGCATCATCACGAAAGCCATCATTCTTAGTGATATTGGCACTCATGGCCACACCAGAAAAAGCATTAATAGGTTTACCTGCACTAAAAAGCAGGCGTTGCCAACCATCGCCGCCCAACTCGGCGTCTAACTTAGATTGTGTATATTCTGGTATTTTTGCACTTATGCTATTTATCACACCACCAATGGCATCACTGCCATATAAGGCAGAGCCCGGGCCCTTAGTCACTTCTATGCGCTCACTTTGTGGAATATTCACTTCGTACAAACCATTATGATTAAAGAAGCCAGTAGGACGTGTGGGCACGCCGTCTTCTAAAAACAAATACACGCCGCTGGTCGTAATGGGCTGGCGAATAGCCGTCATATGCCCTTCACCACCAAGGTTATTAATATACACACCTGGAGTACGGTTTAAGATTTCACTAGGGTGGGAAGGAGATACATTACGAATTTCTTGACCTGTTAATACTCCAATCGATTCAGACAAATCATTTTTTGATTTTTCTTCACGGGTGGATGTCACCACCACTTTATCAAGTTCTGTAACATAAGCATTTATATCGTTTGAGTGTGTTAGTGATGCGCACAAAGGTATAGCAAAAATTGGCCAGGCTTTACTGAAGCTCATATTCAATCCCTATATATTTAAGGGCATTGTAATAGATTACTAAAATTTAGAGGTGTGACATATTGTCGCAGGTAGGGAACTTTTAAATAGTAGATGAATAAGTCGTGAGCCAACTTATTCAATAATGATGGCTCACTGATGGATACGACTAATAAAGAAAGACCGCTACATTTGTGCGGGCTGCATTTGTGACTGTTCAGATAATTCACTGAATTTTAAAACACCATCGTCTACGTTGCCCAATCTTAACATTGCCATATCTCGTAAATAGTTTTGGTATAAACGCCACGGTGACTTTATTCCTTGCTTAGGCACTTTATCTAAGGCTCGGTTTATATACCCTGAATTCATGTCAATAAATGGAATGTCTTCCATGTTCTCATTATCTATCGGCACACACTGTTGAGTTTGATTTTTTTCCATATGATTAATAATGCGGCAAAAATATTCACAGGTTAGGTCACTCTTTAATGTCCAAGAGGCATTGGTATAGCCGAAGATCATACCAAGGTTGGGTAAGTTTTCGATTAACACCCCGCGATACACCTTAGCCTCACTGACATTAAATGGCACACCATCCACATGAATATCTATGCCCCCCATGAATTGCATCTCTAAACCGGTGGCGCTGACAATAATATCGGCCGCTAATGTATCACCTGAACTCAATACAATACCGTCTTGATTAAAATGCTTAATGGTATCGGTCAATACTCGAGCCTTACCCTCTTTTAACGCTTTAAATAAATCGCCATCGGGTACCGCACATAAACGCTCATCCCATGGATCATACTTGGGTGTAAAATGTTTCATATTAAATTCAGGACCTAACTCTTTCTTGGCTAGGTTTGTTAACGCCTTACGAGCATGATTGGGAAAACGACGACAATAATTATAAATGGCCATGGTAAATGCCACGTTACGTGTGCGAGCAAAACGATACACCCAATTATTGGGCAAAAATTTTCTAAGAATTGGCAATAATTTATCTTCTTTAGGCACACTTGCTACATAGGTTGGACTGCGTTGTAACATAGTCACACTGGCCGCTTGTTTAGCCAGTTCAGGTACTAGAGTTACCGCTGTGGCGCCACTGCCAATAACCACTATATTTTTGTCTTTATAGTCTAACGTTTCATCCCAATGCTGCGGATGTATAAAGCGCCCCGTGAATGTTTCTTTGCCTTTGAATTCTGGGGTGAAGCCTTTTTCATAATTATAATAACCAGTACAACTTAATAAAAAATTGCAGGTGAGGGTTTTCGCCTGACCATTGACCTTTAAAGAGATTGTCCAAGTTGCTGTTTTAGTACACCAATTCATAGCCGTGACTTGATGGTTATAACGTATTTTATCTTCCAATGAATTTTCTTGAGCGGCTTCTTTAATGTATTTTAATATAGATGGACCATCAGCAATGGCTTGAGGGTCATTCCAGGGTTTAAAGTTATACCCTAATGTGTACATATCGGAATCACTGCGAATACCTGGGTAGCGAAATAAATCCCAAGTGCCGCCCATTCGGCTGCGGCTCTCTAGTATGGCGAATGTTTTAGTTGGGCATTTTTTCTTAAGATGATAAGCGGCGCCAATTCCAGATAAACCCGCACCAATTATAATGACCTCTTGATGTTCAACCTGCATAAAATTCACCTATTTTTATTTTTCGCTGTGATTTTTTTACAAAAAATTTTGCCGTTTATTGTTAAGGCATAAAACGGGCCACTAGATTCTGGTAACCCGACGGGATAAAACGCTGAATAATATCCATTAATTTGGCATCTGTGCCCACTAATATTCGGGGCTTATTTTTATTAATGCCCTGAATAATAATATTGGCCGCTTGCGTGGCTGTGGTTCGCGCTAAGTGATCGTTGAATTCTTTCTTTTGTTTTTCAGCTGACTCTTGCGTTCCCACTTGATTTTTAAAACGCCCTGCATTAGCAATATTGGTTTTAATGCCGCCAGGATGCACACAACTTACTTGAACCGATTTATTCGATAGTAGCATCTCAATACGTAAACTTTCACTGAAGCCGCGCACTGCAAATTTAGCAGCATTATAAGCTGATTGATTCGGAATGCTCACCAATCCAAATAGGCTTGATATATTAACCACATGCCCCCAGCTGCCTTGCTTTAAAAAAGGTAAGAAGGCTTTAGTCCCATTAACCACGCCCCAAAAGTTAATATTCATAAGCCATTCAAAATCTTCATGTTCGGTGGCTTCAACACTGGCCGCCAATGCCACACCAGCGTTATTAATAATGACATTGACTTCGCCAAAGTGATCTTTTACTTGCTGTGCCCAATTGAATATTTGCTCTTTATTAGCCACGTTCACCACAGAACACAATACATCAGCTTGTGAGTTCTCCTTGATAATAAGTGCCTTGGTCTCTTTAAGTGGCTGCTCACTTATATCGCTTAAGGCCAATTTGGCACCTAGGCTAGCACTTTGAATGGCTAATGCTCGACCTATTCCCGAACCCGCTCCAGTGATTGCAACTACCGCATTATTCAATTTATTACTCATGTTACTTCCCATTAAAATCGCCTCTAATTAGGGCTAAATTCTTTCAGTAAATATTTAATGTCGATTTAAGTGACGATTCAGTAAGACACTATGGTGGATTGTGTCTAACAATAACAGGTGCTAAAGTAGCCATTAAATGGTGATTAGAGGTCACGATATATGCTAAAGGCACTAGGTGGAAGCCAAGATTTTGTGGCCAAAGAATATATTTTGAGCTTACGAGACTATGCATTAAGCAAAGGCGTCACCACAGAAACCCTGCTATTAAATACCCAGAAAGATGCCGATTTTTTACTAAACCCACCTAAGTATGTGAGTGAGACTATCCTGCATACCATGGGGAAAAACCTTTCCATGGCGCTAGGCGATGTCATGTTAGCGGCCATCGAATTTGGCCAAACCATGACCTTAGCCAGCCACGGGGTTTTAGGCATGGCCATTCAAGGGTGCCATACATTGCAAGATACCACTCATTTAGCGCACCGCTATGCGCAAACACGGGCCAGCTCCCGAAGTTTAAACATCGTCACTGAAGCGGATGGATTATGTATTCGATACGATAAAACGACTTCTCACTCTGCCCAAAAATACGATGATCATTTTTTTAGCAAGTTCACTACACTCATCAATATTGAAGTGCTGGTACGTCAATTACTGCAACAACATGCCATTACGCACTCCCCCCACTCTCAAGAATGCCAACTGCACATTCCTTTCAAAAGTTATCCTCATTTTCCCCATGATAAAATACAGGAAGGATTATGCGTTAAGTTTAATTGTGATTATTTACAACTTAAAATCCCCCTAGCTTGGATGCCTTTATCTTTACGGGAGGGGGATAAAGCACTGGCTGAAATGGCGACTAATGAATGCGAAAAGGACTTAAAATTACACAGCCCCAAAGACATCGCGAATGAAATTTATAAGCAGCTAGAACAAAAAGATAATTACACCATGAGTCTAGTTGAACTCGCTCAGTCTTTAAGTATATCGGTAAGTACTTTGCAACGCCGTTTAAGGGAAGTTAACAATACCTTTAAAGACATAAAAGCTGAGGCAAGATTAAATAAGGCGAAACTGTTGCTCAAGCACTCTCCTCAATCCATTGAGAATATTGCTTGTACACTTGGGTTTAGCGATGCGTCTAATTTTACAAAGTCTTTTAAAGGAAGGGTCGGCTTAACGCCTAAAGATTATCGAAAAGAAAATATGAGTAATTAACTAACCAGAGACTAGAAAATTTGATTTACCTGTTACTTAATTGAATAAAAAATAAAAAAACCGAAGCAAGCTTCGGTTTTTTTATTTACAGGCATTGGCATTAAGAGCAATTATCAGAACCCTAATACATCCTGCATATCATACAAACCATTTGGCTGATCATTTACCCAAAGTGCAGCAC
>CAJXRF010000156.1 GCA_913058575.1 uncultured Bermanella sp. | reverse complement strand
AGTGGATCGGTCAAGATCTACGTGACTGACATGAAGCGCATCGTTGAAGCTTCTAAGTAATTCTTTTTAGGGTTAGTTAAAGCTAAATGATAATGAGAAGCCGCTACGGAAACGTAGCGGCTTTTTTTATGCGTGCTTGGTTGAGTGAACGAGCAGTCTAACTAAGTACGTCGTAAGCACACAGTTAAGTGGATTGGACAAAAGCTTAGTGGCTATATGACACTCTTCTATCAAAAAGTAAAACCCATCATTATAGCAAGCAAGTAAAACCTAGCTACGTTGTAAATACTGCGTTAGAAATACAATTTAACTCGTTACATAGCCCTGCTATGTGCCTCGATAAATTGTATTTCTGCCTTGTCTTAACGGCCTCGTAAACGGTTTTTAAGTTCGTTCAATAAAAAAGCCGCTGTAATGAAAATTGCAGCGGCTTTTTTCTGTGAGCTTGATTGATATGAATGAGCTAGCTAACTAAGTCTTCGAGAGCCCTGTAAATTGAATTGGTTTAGAGCTAGGTGACCAGGTTAACATTCGTATAAGGTATTAGAATAAAATACCGCATTGGCATTTAAACAATCCTTTTTATAATTATTCTTACTGAAAACCCAAACAATAAAAACGCTTTCTTAATGACCTAAATCAAATGCCAATAATAAAATATGCAACTATGCTTTTAGCTTGCATAAGAGGTATTGCTTTGAGCTCAACATTAAGAAAGCTAGCCAGTTCCATGCTCTCAAGCCTCAGGGATTTACTGCCTATCGTGGCGGTTATCCTATTCTTCCAATTTTTTGTTTTACAGCAACCCTTACCCAATATTACGCAGTTATTTATGGGTGTCGTCTTCGTCGTATTGGGCCTTACCTTCTTTATTCATGGGTTAGAGCAAGGTCTATTCCCCATTGGGGAATCCATGGCCCATGCTTTTGCACGAAAAGGCAGTGTCTTTTGGTTAATTGTGTTTGCCTTTTCTCTGGGCTTTGGCACCACAGTGGCAGAGCCTGCCCTAATAGCTGTGGCCGCAGAAGCGGCTGAGGTCGCCGCGTCAGGTAATATGATTGAAAATTCACAAACATCAAAGCACCAATACGCCAGCGGCTTACGCTTTACAGTGGCTTTTTCTGTTGGCCTTGCCATTGTTGTGGGCGTGGTACGCATCATAAAAGGTTGGCCAATACAGTGGATCATTATTGGCGGCTATATCATTGTAGTCATCATGACTATGTTTGCACCCAAAGAAATTATCGGCATTGCTTACGACTCAGGCGGTGTCACTACCTCAACGATTACCGTCCCCTTAGTTACCGCATTGGGCGTAGGCTTGGCCTCATCAATTAAAGGTCGCAATCCCATGGTGGACGGTTTTGGCTTAATTGCATTGGCATCATTAACTCCTATGATTTTTGTGATGGCATACGGAATGATTATTTAATGGATATCCTACTGCAAATATTTCATATCACTTTAAGCACCGTTAAGGACGTATTGCCCATTGCTGCCATTATTTTTGGCTTTCAGTTTATTGTAATTCGGAAGAAGCCTGCAAATTTAACCCAAATTTTAATGGGTTTTATTTGGGTGTTAATTGGCTTATCACTTTTCTTACTGGGCTTAGAATGGTGCTTGTTCCCGCTAGGTCGACTCATGGCAGGCCAGTTAACTGACCCTGTTTTCATACATGGCAGTCAAGCTGCGGCCGAAGCCATTAAACACATAAATTGGCAAGATTATTATTGGGTTTACGTCTTTGCATTTTTAATTGGCTTTAGCACCACCATTGCAGAGCCCTCATTAATGGCCGTTGCCATAAAGGCAAACGAAGTATCCGGGGGGGCCATTGGCATATGGGGGCTACGTCTAGCTGTGGCTTTGGGGGTCGCCATTGGCATTTCATTAGGTTGTTATCGTATTGTGGTTGGAGACCCCATTCATTGGTACATAATTAGCGGCTATGTGGTGGTGGTCATTCAAACGTTTTACGCGCCTAAGCTGATCGTACCCTTGGCCTATGATTCAGGCGGTGTCACCACATCCACGGTAACAGTACCGTTAGTGGCCGCATTGGGGCTTGGCCTTTCAGAAACCGTACCGGGTAGAAGCCCATTAATAGACGGCTTTGGCTTAATCGCTTTCGCCAGTTTATTTCCGATTATGTCTGTTATGGCTTATGCACAATTATCAGAGTTAAAAGCAAATTATGTGCGCCGAGTTAAAAAGCAGTTTAAAAAGGAAAGAGCACTTAATGCAAATAAAACAGGCTAACCGTAAAATTATTATTAAATATTTAAAATAATAAATACTAAAAAAGGAGACATCATGCGATTCAAAATGATTGTGGTTTTTTCAGAAGACGATGAAACCAACGCCATCATGAAGACAGCAAGAAAAGCAGGGGCCACGGGGGCTACCGTGATTAACAATGCTCGTGGCGAAGGCTTAGAAAAAAGCAAAACGTTCTTTGGTTTATCGCTAGAGACTCAACGAGATGTTTTGCTGTTTTTAGTAGAGGAACACCTAAGTCGCCACATTCTTGAAGAAATTGCGAGGGTAGGAAAATTTGATGAACGCCCTGGAACCGGTATCGCCTTTCAAATTGATGTAGAGGATGCTGTAGGGGTAACACGGCAAGTAAATAAAATAAGTAACGATGTAAAGGAGCTTTTGTAATGAATAAAAAATTAATACGCACCAGAGATGTCATGCATGAAAATCATTTAGAGCTAGATGGCATGGCCACGGTCAAAGAAGCATTAGACTTAATGGTTCGGGAAAATTCCGATGTGGTGATTATAAAAAAACGAGACGAGCACGATGCTTTCGGACTGGTATTATTATCGGATATTGTAAAAAAAGTATTGGCCAAAGATCGAGCGGCTGGCCGAGTAAACCTTTATGAGATCATGTCTAAGCCTGTCATCCCAATTGACCCTGAAATGGATGTTAGGTACTGCGCTCGCTTATTTGATAATTTTGGCCTTTCAAACGGCCCTGTTATTGAGAATGGTAAGATCATTGGCATTGTTAGTTATAATGAGTTGGTATTTGATGGATTGTACAAATTGATAGACTAATGTATCCAAAAAAGGCTCTTACTATACGCTGGCACTAAACCGCTCTAGCGGACCCTTATTTGCATCGATAAAATTTAACTAATTTAAAATCCAGTGTCTTTCAAAGGCTTAGATATTTGTGTTACTTAGAAGTAATTCATTGTCTCATTACTTGAAGAGAGTGAACTCTTTGTAGTAGTTCTCTTTCAAAATTTAATTTTCTATATTTTGAAGTGACTCAAACTTATTACAAGCACCATACGTAGGCTGATAGCTTAAATAGCTACCTATTTAAACAACTCAAAAGATTCCATATAATAAAATCAACCTTAAAACCAATGCTCGGCCACTAATATCCAACTGCACAGCTTCCTAAATCAAGTTAATAATATTGATAAAAAATGGCCTGTAGCGTATAAATTCAAGCAGTAACAGGGCATCAACACCTGTATTTACACATGAAAAAAGCAGTGAAACTTCTCATCAGTTTCATCTTCATCTGCGCTCCAAAGAATGCCAAGCCGTGAAAATAGTTAAGTTTTCCTGAGAGAGAATTCCACTAAAAAGGTGGCGTAATTACCTATACTTTCCGTAGACTAATCGGATTTATCTTCCTATCTAAATAATAAAAACCGTACCTAAACTGGTTTCCACATAAGCACTCTTACCAGCCGTAACTTTTATTAAATGCACTTATAAATAAAAAAGCCAGCATCAAATCCAATTTGAAGCTGGCTTAGTTCTCTCTAGGGTATTGCATTTAAAACACTAAGACTCAAACAACTCTTTCTTGGGCCATACACCATCGAATTTGGCTTCTGACTTAGTGGCTTTTGCCGCAAAGGTTTTCATCATGTCATTAGGACGGAACATTCCCGACTGCCAAGTAGCCATGTACTTCAAGCTATCAGCAACAGTATGGTCGCGAGTGTAATTGATCATTTCTTTACAACCCGCCACGGCCAATGGTGAATTCTTAGCAATTTGAGCGGCAATGGTCATAACCCCATCCAACATTTCAGATTGGTCTTTAAAGACTTTATTCACAAAACCTAACTGCTGAGCTTCTTGAGCGGTAAATTTACGACCTGTATAAGCCAGTTCACGTACCACGCCTTCAGGCATAAGTTTTGGTAAGCGCTGTAAAGTACCTACATCGGCGGTCATGCCTAGCTCGGTTTCTTTAATTGTGAAATACGCATCTTCGGTGCAGTAACGGCTATCTGTGGCACATACCATATCTAAAGCGCCACCTATGCAGCCCCCTTGGATGGCCGACAATACTGGAATACGAATTTCTTCCATGGAACTTAATGTGGCTTGCAGCTGTAAAACGATGCGACGTAGGTTTTCACCCATCCGACCTGGGTCACCCGTCATGGGAGTATTTTTAGGGTTACTAAAAACCGCTAAGTCCATCCCTGCTGAGAAGTGCTTACCGGTTGAGGACAAAACAATGGCACGCACATCACCTGATATATCTAAGGCTTTCATGCATATTGGCAGTTCTAACCAAAAGTCTTGGTTCATGGCGTTCATGGCTTCAGGACGGCTTAGTTGTACATGGGCCACATGATCTTTAATTTCTACAGTAAAACTCTTGTATTCCACGGTATTTCCTCCGGATTCAAGCATGCCCTAGGGGTAAATGAGGGGCATTTTTATAATTTTTTTAAATTGGACAGCGTCAAGATACGAAGCTATATTGACACTGTCAAGATACAATTGGCCTAAAGCCAGAATTCGCAGCCACCAATAGGTGTCATAGAAGGGCTGGAAACAGCTACAATTGCCGTTTATTACGCCCATTATTAAAGAGCCCTAATGGACAAAATTATTCCCAATATTACCCCAGCCACCCCGACTGCCAATTACCACCACGGCAACTTACGAGAAGCGTTATTGGCGGCCAGTGTGGATATTATTCGTAACAAGGGCATTCAGGGCTTGTCGCTGCGTAATTTGGCAGAGGTCGTGGGTGTTTCTCGTACTGCCCCTTATCACCATTTCAAAGATAAGGACGCTTTACTGGCGGCGGTGGCCGAGCAAGGCTTTATTGAAATGAACGGATTTTTTGGCAAGATCATTCAAAACCCAGACATTCCACTTATGCAAAAACTAAAGCAAGCCCTTACCGATTATGTGCGGTTTGCCGTTCAGCATCCCACTCAATACGAGTTAATGTTCGGCCGTGACATGTGGCAAGAAGAAAACCACGATCAATTTCAGCGTACAGCCAAAGATTGTTTTCGCCAGTATGTTCAGCTATTTGAGCTTTTTAAAGAGGAAGGGCTTTTGGCAGAAAGTGAAAACCCTCTTCGCTTAGCGCAAATCATGTGGGCTACCCTACATGGTTTAGCTAAGTTGGCCTGCGATGGTATATTTGGCAAGCAAGATGATCTAGATGACATTATTGAATACGCCATGAGTCGCTTCGAAAATTTAACCCACATGCCTAAATAACCTATTTGGGCTGGCATACTTAACAAAATAAACACCCCGCTGAATTTGTCGCAGGTCATTAGATGGCGTCAAATTGCTCTAAAATAAGGGAAAAGCCTGCCCCCACTTATTATCACCACTTAACAGCTATCCTCTATCCACACCGGCAATCATATAACCCCTCGTGTTTTGGGCCTTTATAGGCTGTTCTTTCCCCTGAATTTTTCCGTCACGCTTTAAGTCTAAAGGGTGTTTATAAGCTCACAATCGAAGAACAAAGCAGACTCCACTACATAAACACATTAAATCACTAAGTACTCTGAAATCGATCAGTTGCCTGTGAATTTCACCTGAATTATCCCGCCACCCTTTAAGTCTGAAATGGTGTTTATAGGCTCACAATCGAAGAACAAAGCAGACTCCACTGC
>CAJXRF010000155.1 GCA_913058575.1 uncultured Bermanella sp. | reverse complement strand
ATTAAGGCTAGTTTAACCGTATTGTAGAGTAAAATTATTATAATAAAAAATACCATGACCAACAAAACACCTACTGTTTCTCACGTAACCTTAGTAGCCTGCAATGGTGTGTTAGGAACATCCTTGGGCATCACCACAGATTTATATGCGCTATTAAGTAACCTCATGAAATTCAATGGTAAAGATTTTACCATTGAATTGGTTTCTGTAAATGGCGAGCCTATTCTCACCCAAGGCGATTTAACCGTACAAATTCATAAAGGTATTGATGATATAGAAGAAACCCAGCTGGTCATGATTCCACCTTTTTGGGGAGATATAGAAGCCACTCTTAAACAACAAAATAATTTTATACATTGGTTACAAAAACAGTATAAAAATGGTGCCATATTGGTGGCTCATGCAACTGCGGTATTTTTTTTGGCTGAAGCTGGGTTACTCAATGGTAAAAGATCCACCACCCACTGGATGTATATTAATAAACTTGAGAAAAACTACCCCAAGATTAATGTCTGCCGACAACAGCATATCACCGCCGAAGACAACATATATTGCAGTGCAGGCTTAAGCTCCGCCATGGATTTAGGGCTACACTTAATCGAGCATTTATGGGGAAAGAAACTGGCTAAAATATTGGAAGATAATTTTGTAGCAGACTTTCGCCGCGGTTATGAATCCCCATTAATAGACTTCGATGGTGAAAAACATCATGGTGATAAAATTGTGCTTAAAATTCAGCAATGGATGGAGCTAAACTTTACAAAATCAACCGATCTTGAAACGTTATCAAAACGCTTTGAGATTAGTTTACGTTCATTAAAACGACGCTTCAAAATCGCCACCGGTGAAACACCTTTAGGCTATCAACAACGATTGCGCATTGAAAAAGCTAAAATATTATTAAAAGCCGATGCACTGGCCATCAGCCAAGTCAGTCACGCAGTGGGCTATGAAGACATCAGTTACTTTGGCAGCTTATTTAAACGCACCACAGGGTTAACCCCCAATCAGTTTCGAAAAACGGCCCATTCTAAAAATTCTACTTACCTCGCTTAACAGCACTATTAGGCCCCTTTATTCATTATCGGCTGATTTCATTCAATAATTCTAAAAAGTAATTTAAACATAATGTCTTTGAACAATTGTTTTAAATAATTGTTTTAAATAAGAGCCTTTAATAATTGATACAACCTTTTTGGCCATTCTAACGTATAGCTCTTTGCCTGGCCTAGCCTCACATTTTTATCCCCCTCCCAAACCCCCTTGCTAAATAATATTGGCCTATTTGCCAGAAAACTTGGCCCAGTCATGGGGGGTGAATATTCGTCAATGGCATTATAGTTTTCAGGGATTACACAGCCACTCCTTTCCATTGGCTGCAAACCTCAATGAATGGCACTTAGATGATTTTAACGCCATAAACGTAATGCATTAAAAAAAGGGAATAAAATGATAAGAATAAAAAATATAAGGGCCATTTCCGCCGCCATTTTAATTACTTCTGGCTGCACCAATTTACATGCCGCCAATGCAGATAAAACCCTCTATCCCATTGTTTTTGCCCATGGTATGGGAGGATATGACAATGTATTAGGGTACGACTACTGGGGAAATGACTACGGGACTTTTGTGCTGGATACTTGCGATAGATTCCTAGAATTCAGTTGCAATAGCCATGTAGATAAAAACCAACAAAGTTTTGTGTCCTCCGTTACTCCATTTCAAGACTCCGTATATAGGGGTACAGAACTGGCAGATAACATTGAAAGCTACATGGCCACCAGTGGTGCGGAATATGTCAATATTGTCTCGCACTCTCAAGGAGGTGTAGACAGCCGAAAAGCCGCCCATGAATTGGAGTTAAGAAAGGGCTACCCTGTGGTTAAGTCGCATATTAGCATTCAATCCCCGCACCGTGGCACGCCGGTTTTAAAATACGCCTATGAAAATTATGGCAACTCCTTGGTGGATTTTTTCGCCGGCTATTACGGCAATGCTATTTACAATGGCAACAACGACACCACAGCGGTGGCCAAACAATTTATCTATGACGATATAGACCCTAACGATGGCATGACGACCGGCAACAAATACTTCAACGAACTTTATCCATCAGACACCCGTGCCATTGAGCATTCCGCCTCAATACTCGCCACCCAGTCTGCCATGAACTTAAACCCTGGTTTTTGGTTATTCTGGCAAACCAATTGGAATATAGATGCCGACGGATATTGCATTGATGATTGCGACAATGATGGAGCCGCTGGACAAGGTGATGGTGATATTAGTGATCGAGATGATGACGGCATTGTGGGCCTTAACTCCATGCAACAAGGTTACCGCCTAGAATACACACAAAAGTTTTTTGGATTCAATCAGATCTCTCAGCGAAACGATTTAGGCTATGTAAGCGATATTAACCATCCTAACGAAGTTCAAATGACCAGTATGGAAGGAGTATTTGATCAAGACCACTTAGATGTGATTGGTGTCGGGCCAGATACCTTTGATGAAATGGAATTTTACGCAGCCATTACCCATTATATTGCAAGCCTAGGATATTAAGGGCTCCTCTATTAATTTAAAAAAAGCCACTATTACATAATCACTGCATGCTCACCTAAAGCCAGATTAGGTTACATACTAATAATCACAAAAATCTAATCTGGCTTTTTTCATTTCTTAAACCTATAAATGGACAACACCAAACGTGGAAAAAATAATTAGTCCCGCAATGTTAAACTGGAAAACAGGGGTCATTATGCTTACTCTACTCGCTTTGATAAGCTGGTTTATTTATGAAAAATCAAACGCTAATACGCCCAATTCAATCATGCTGTTAGACAGTCAACCCAGCAGGCTTCATCCAGATCATGTCACCCTCGATTTTCCAACTTCAAGTATTATTCACCCTAAAAAGCATAGTTCACAAACCATTTTAGATTTCGCCATGGCGTTGCGTTCACAATATTCAGGCAATATAAGTAACCCAAGTATACAAATTAATCTGTTAGAAAAGCTCATGGCTCATTGCAAAAAAGAGAACACAGATAACTGCCAAGCCTTTTTACAATTAATAATGGCCGAGGCATTTCCACAAATGCATCAAATTTTGCAAGAACGCCTTAGTGCCTTAATGATCTACCATACATGGGGCAGTGAACTGCATGCTCATTTAAATTTATTAAGTGATGTAGAACGCAGGCAATTACTTTGGGAGAAACGCCGCGAGTTATTTGGCGAGGATGCAGATATTATTTGGGCCTCGGAGCGGCTTAATCATCAACTGCAGCAACACATTACAATCATAGATGCAGACCACAATTTAACCCTAAAGGAAAAACTAAAAAGTTATCAATCTGGCCTTAGTCATATTTACAAAGAAGCGGCTCAGACTGAAATACAACATAATCGGCAACAGTTAGTTAATCAGTTTTTAACCATGAATTCCGTCCAGCAACAACTACAAGTACTCTCTAAAGCACAGCAGCTTCAAAGCCTTACTGAAATTCGGATTAGCATGGGCATGGAAGAAGCCGCCATTAATCGCTGGCAAATATTAGATGAGTCAAGAGCTGAGCGTTGGCAAACTGGCCAAGGCTATATGCAGGCTAGGGCATCCTTGGTGAGCAATTCCCCAAGCCATGAGCTAGAGGGCAACTTGGAGGCATTAAGAAGACAATATTACGGTGAAAACAGCACTCACATTAAAGCAGAAGAGGATAACGGCTACTATCGTTTTACAGGCCAGCAAACTATCGGAGTAAACTAAAAAAAATTGAAAACTTACCCCCCCTAGGTGTAACCTATCACGAGGCTTTTGGCTCGTAATAGGTTAGTCACAAAATTCATTTAATAAAATGTAATTTCCAATGATACACCTACTACTCAAAATTCATGAAAAATGTAAATTAATCCACTTCAATAAGCTCATACACATATCAACAAGCATCCTATGAATATTCGACCTTACACCGAAGATGACTTCATTCAAGTTTCAAATATCTATGCCCAAGGAAAATTGGATGAGCTGATATTTGAGGCAAATGAATTCAATTTAATTCCACTTAGCCAAGACACAAAGCGCTTTAGTCTATTTCAGAATTCCCAAATATTTGTATATGGAAAAAATAAAGTACTGGGCTACGTGGCCATTCATCAGTCGGAAATTAGCAGCCTATTTGTTCACCCAAATGAAAGAGGCAAAGCCATTGGCACACAGCTATTAAAGTATGCGTTAACCCATCGCCCTCTCCCCATGACATTACAGGTGGTGTCCTCCAACACTCCTGCCAAAAACCTTTATTTAAAACAAGGTTTTAGAAAGCAGTCCTCGCTGTTAGCTGAATATAACGGGGTGGGTGTTTGGGTAGATCAGATGGTTTATGAAGCTTAGTGGGTATTTTAAAAAAATAAGGGCGCTTCAAAATAGAATTACTGCGCCATACCAAAGGATTAATTTATCGTAAAACGATCATTTCTTATTGCTTAATAACTAATAAAAGCTATTATCACTCCATACATCATTCGGAGTAATAGTAATGGAAGCCAATAATCTAGACAGAATTCAAACCGTTAGCGGGAAATTTAAAGTGCTATTTATAGCTCTTATTTTTATCACTCCCCTAGCAGACTTATTGTTCTGGTTGAGCTTCAACCACCTACCCATTGGTTTTACGGTTCAACTGCCTGTACCCACGCCCCAGACTCTTCCCATTGAGACTCGTCTATTGGCTTTTTTAAGCAGCCTCATCCCTAATGCCGTTATTATTTATGGGCTTTTCAATTTAAAGACGTTATTTTCTCTTTATGAAAAAGGCATTGTCTTCACTCAGAAAAACGTTCAATGTTTTCAACGAATAGGCTTCAGCATTATCGGTTTTGTTTTCGCCTGCATCATCAAAACTCCCTTCCTAAGCTTGGCATTAACCATGTATAACCCTCCTGGTGAACACATGTTATCGCTTCAATTTGGATCAGAAAATGTAAGCACATTAATCATGGGTGCTTTAGTTATTCTAATTTCCTGGGTCATGAATGAAGCTGCCAAGCTAGAACACGAACAAGCTCACACGGTTTAGAATAAATGTATAAAAGCAGTCACTTATTATCAGGGTATAAACGCTTATGGCCATAGTTGTAAATTTAGATGTAATGCTGGCCAAACGAAAGATTCGCTCTAACGAATTAGCCGTAAAAATTGGTATTACCGAACAAAATTTATCTATCTTAAAAACAGGTAAAGCCAAAGCAGTACGCCTGACCACACTTAATGCCATATGCAAAGCGCTTGAATGTCAGCCGGGTGATATTTTAGAGTTCAGAGAAGATGAAGCAGATTAACCAAGCCATTGTTTATAAACCATAAAACGTCCGCTTTGGGGCGGTTTATGGTTTACATCACATTTATTGTGACAAGCAGACCCAGTTATAAAACAGGCGCTTGGCTTACATTTTTATACCTGTCTTAATTTGAATAACTAACTTGGCTTTATTTCGCTAACAAGCATATCTATGAATTTTTTAAAACGTCTTTGCCTGGTTTCGGGTTTCTTCGCACTCGTCAGTCCATAGGCGATAACATAACGGTTCGATTTAGTGAGTGTTTCAAAAAACTGCTTCGCTTTCGGATTACTCTGCAATGCGGCTAAGAAATCTGCTGGCACTTCCATTTCACTTGCTGCGTAGGCGTTCTCCCACCTACCGTCTTCTTTAGCAGCGCGAACATGTACAAACCCAGGCTCTTTCATTCTACCTTCGCCTATCAATCGCTCTACGTGGGCCCTGTTTCTCTTCGACCAGTTACTTCGCGCTTTTCTGGGAGTGATCCGCTGGATGTAGGCTTTGTCATCTAGGGACTTCTTAATACTATCAATCCAGCCCCAGCACAGGGACTCAATCACCACATCGTCCCAAGTCACGCTTGCAATCCCTG
>CAJXRF010000154.1 GCA_913058575.1 uncultured Bermanella sp. | reverse complement strand
GGCGTATACCGTTAAGTGTACGCCCATGTTGAGCAGTAAAAAGTCTCTACATTAGACAAGTTAGGGCTATAAAATAGTCAGTTTTATAGCCCTACTGAATTAGAAAGGAGTGCAAGCCAACCAGCTGCCACGTAGCTCTTTTTATAGCATATAGCAGCCTGGCTTTTATGGGTTATTCCCCAATAAATCCGCCAGTCTGATGGGTCCAGAGCTGACTATAAATGCCTGAGGTTTTAATTAACGCTTGGTGGGTACCTTGCTCAACGATACGTCCTTCATCTAACACCACCAATCTATCCATGGCTGCGATGGTTGAGAGCCTATGAGCGATGGCAATAACAGTTTTGCCCTCCATTAAGTTACTTAAACTGCGCTGTATGGCTGCTTCCACTTCACTGTCCAATGCAGATGTGGCTTCGTCTAAAATTAAAATGGGTGCATCTTTAAGCAATACTCTCGCAATGGCAATACGCTGGCGTTGACCACCGGAAAGTTTTACGCCGCGCTCACCCACTTGGGCATCAAATCCAGTACCACCATTAGGGTCTGTTAGGGTTTGAATAAAATCATAAGCTTCAGCCTTTTTAGCGGCGTTAATTAAGTCTTCTTCACTGGCATTTGGGTGGCCGTATAAAATATTGTCTCTTACTGAGCGGTGCAGTAAAGAAGTGTCTTGTGTCACCATACCAATTTGAGCACGCAAACTTTCCTGCTGCACTTGAGCAATATTTTGCTTATCAATACTGATACTGCCTCCTTGAATATCGTAAAAGCGCAGTAACAAATTCACCAAAGTAGATTTACCAGCGCCACTTCTGCCCACTAATCCCACTTTTTCACCGGGCTTTATATCCAGCATCAGTTTTTCAAAAACCGATTGTTGTGAAAGGCCTTTTTTATGTTTTTCATCGTATTGAAAAGCCACCGCATCGAATGTGATGCCGCCCTTTTCTACATTTAAGACTGGTGCGTCATCGTCATCTG
This sequence comes from uncultured Bermanella sp., assembly GCA_913058575.1. GTDB lineage: Bacteria > Pseudomonadota > Gammaproteobacteria > Pseudomonadales > Oceanobacteraceae > Bermanella. The sequence continues at coordinate 5,074 of CAJXRF010000154.1, read as the reverse complement.
TTACCAGTTGAGGCTGTGACAAAGTCGCCATGCCATCAATCACGGTCCCTATGTTTTCAAATAAACTGCTCACTTCCCACATAATCCATTGGGCCATGCCGTTTAAACGCAAAGCCAAACTAATGGCCACCGCAATGGCGCCAATACTAATAAGTTGATCGCTCCATAATGATAAAGCCAGCACACCAATGCCCAGTACCAGTAAGTAGTTTATAAAGTGAACACTGGCATTCAAGCCAACGCCCAAACGCATTTGGGAATAAACTGTTTTTAAAAAATTATCCATGCCCTCTTTTGCATAATCCCCTTCTCGGCGGCTATGGCTGAACAATTTAACGGTACTGATGTTGGTATAGCTATCAACAATTCGACCGGTCATGTCGCTACGAGCATTAGCTTGTTCGGTGGCCACATCTTTTAATTTAGGAATAAACACCCATTGAGCCACGATATAAAGCACCAACCAAACCAATACCGGAATCATTAAGCGCGTATCGGCTTGGGCAATAATCACTAACATGGTAAGGAAATACACTAAAATATAGATCATGACATTGAGCAATTTCATCACGCTTTCACGCACCGCTAAAGATGTTTGCATCACCTTCGTGGCAATGCGTCCTGCAAATTCATTTTCATAAAATGCCATGCTTTGTTTTAGTAAATATCGGTGGGCCAGCCAACGAATAGACATGGGGAAGTTCCCCATTAATGCTTGGTGAATCACCATGGCATGCAATAAGACCAGTAAGGGCATACCGACCAACAGCATGAACCCCACAAAATACAGAATGGGGCCGTGTTGCTCTAAGAGGGATTCGGGGTTTTTATCCACCAACCAATCCACTAATTGCCCCATAAATCCAAACAAATACACTTCAAAGGCCGCAATCACCGCGGTGAGGACGGCCATAAAGAATAATGGCCAACCCATGCCTCGGGTGTAATATCGACAAAATGCCCACATGGTGTTTGGGGATTGTTGTGGCTCTTCAGTGGGAAATGGGTCAATGAGCTTTTCAAAAAAAGAAAACATATAAAATTATAGGTCAGATAAAAAAGAGGCTCATTGTAACTTGCCTGAATAACAAGGTCTCAGAAAATCCCGCGAAAGGGTTTAATCCCCAAGGCTTCATTGCCATTAGTCTCCCGATAAGGTGAACACAAAAACCCCTTCTAAGTGAACAGCCCTCACAATGTTTATAATTTTATTGAGTTTTTCTAATATAACGTCTCTAATACATCCCTAATACCAACGAATTAGGGCAAATAATGAACATTGAGTTAAGACACCTCAAAACCCTGATGGCACTTCATCAAACAGGAAGCCTAGTGGAGGCCGCTCAGCAGATATTCTTAACTCAGTCTGCTTTATCTCACCAATTAAAAGAGTTAGAAGGTCGGCTAGATCAATCGCTTTTTTATCGTAAAACTAAGCCGGTTCGATTCACACCAGCCGGCCAGCGTTTACTAGAATTAGCCAATAAGGTACTGCCGCAAATTGAAGCCACAGAACGCGATTTGTCTCGCATTCGCCAAGGGCGCAAAGGCCGTTTAAATATCACCATTGAATGCCATAGCTGCTACGACTGGCTCATGCCTACCTTAAATGAGTTTCGTGGCCACTGGCCTGAAGTGGAATTAGACATGCTAGGGGGCTTTCATTTTGATTCATTAACCAAATTGAAAAATGGTGAATTAGACTTAGTCGTCACCTCTGACCCTCAAAATGATGACAACGTGCATTACATGCCGCTGTTTAAGTATCAAGCCATGCTGGTATTGGCCCCTGATCATCACTTGGCTGAAAAGAGTGTTATTGAGCCTCATGACCTTAGCCAAGAAACATTAATCACGTACCCAGTAGATTGCTCAAGCTTAGATATATTCCAGTGCTTTCTGACACCTGCTGGCATTGAGCCGGGTAGCATTCGTCAAGTGGAATTAACCATGATGATGGTGCAATTGGTGGCCAGTCGGCGCGGCATTAGCTGCTTGCCAAATTGGGCGGTACACGATTATGTGAAGCAAGGGTTTGTATTAGAAAAACCGTTAGGCAGACACGGCGTATGGCGGACGCTTTATGCAGCAGTACGAGCAGAACAAGCAGACAACGCCTTCATTCAGGACTTTAAAAACATTGCCCAGCGAGTATGCCACCAACACCTTGAAGGCATTAAGCACGCATAACCAAACCAAGTAGGAGTCACTTTTCTGGGTGGCTTTTTGTTAGACATAAAAAAACCCGCCAACTAAGGGCGGGTTAAAGTAGAACCGAAGTTCTCGCTACATTCTCACCGCATTCCCCTCTCGGGAAACGCCAAAACATAATGTCGGTTTTCGTTTGAAAGATCTGTTATGTAAATGTATGGTTTTGTAACTGTTTGTTATTAGATTAAAAAACAATCAGAAAGATCACCAAACTTTTATCAAACACTTACACTTTAGAGCTGGAATGACATCAATAACCATGGTGGCTTTTCGGCCACAGCAAACTCATCTTCGCACCACTCCAACGACTTCTGCCCACTAAAGACGTGCCACCGTGCCAGTAAATAATTCTTCGAACAATCGACAACCCTAAGCCATAGCCTCCTGAAGCTCGCGTACGGCTGTCGTCCAATCGCGTAAAAGGAGAAAAAACCCTGTCCCAATCTTTTTCTGGAATGCCCTCTCCGTCATCTTCTACATCAATGCGGCAAATGTCGTTATCAAAGCTGAATTCCACAAAGACCTTTGCTTTTGCATATCGACAAGCATTGCCCACAAGGTTCTGAATGGCTCGATGCATGTAGCGGTATTCAATGTCGCTAAAGATATGCTCGGTTTGGGTGGTTTGACTGTGCCATTGGATATCGACTTTATCGGTACGCCGGCGCGTCTCTTGCACCACTTGATCCACAAGATCCAACATATTAGCCGCTTTGAATTCTAAAATAGGCCCCCCTTCCTCAAGGCGAGCGTAAGTTAAAATCTCGTCTACTAATTCATCTAGCTCTTGAAGATCTTGGTCCATGTCTTGAACTTGCTTCACTAGAAAGTTATCGGTGGCGGAATCCTCTAACATTTGTACTCCAAAACGCATTCTGGCGATGGGCGTTCGCAACTCATGGCTCACCGCCCGAATCATTTCTTTTTGCACCCCCATTAAGCGCTGTATTTGCTCTGCCATTCGGTTAAACGCTTCCCCTAAACGCCCAAAGGCATCAGGGCTCGCCACCTTCACTCTTGAATTCAAATGCCCTGAAGCAATTCGTGAACTGGCTCTTTCTAAATGTTGTAAATTTAATTCAAAGCGATGAACCAGCCAATACACGGTAATCCCTGATAATATTGCCCCTAAAACAATCACCACTAAAATAGACTGTAATGTTAAGTTTTGGTTAAACGTAATGGGCCCAAGTTCAATAAAACGCTGTATTTCAGGCAACCAACTGTAAAACCGCCCTTCACCCCCGTCTATTTTTCGCCTAGCCACATGATTAGGAGCGGTCATATTTGAAGCCTGTAAATCTAAATACTGAGCTTCTGAATGACTAAGAATACGAAGCGGTAACGACTCGGGTAAAAACGTCTGGTTAGATAGAAGCGTAATGGCTTCTGAATTACGCTTCAGCATTTTTTGGATCAAGGTAAGTGTGCCACGAATATGGGAAGTACGAAAAAATCGGAAGCTGCCAGACAAGATTAGATCTTTTTCGTTTACCTCGACCTTCACCAATACGCTTAATGTGTCACGATCTGTTTGTCTTTGCAGAAACCCCCCTTGGCGAAGCCGTTCTTCTTCAATTCGACCCAATTGAAAGGTTTCAACGGGCCCTATTGTCAAAGGCACACCCAATAACTCACTGACGGCATCAACATTTCCGTTTTCCTGCTGAACCTGTTTAGCAGCCAGTAATAAAATCCCACCTAGTACGTTTTGCTTTTGCTGCTTTTCATTCACATGACCCACCAGCCAAAAAGAACTAATAGTGGATAGCGCCACGAGAAACAAAATGGTGATCACACCTAAATAAACACGGGAAAAAATAAGGCTCTCCTTAGCGTTTCAAATATGGGTAAGTTGAAGTCTCTTTTTTTAATACTTGAGGACAGGGATTTATAGAAAAGATGAACGTCATTTCGTCTTCACCAAAATGACGTTCATACCAGTATCAGGCTTTTTAAGAATTTAAAGAACCTTCACACGGCTATAATTCTTTTACAAACAAATAACCTTTACTGCGCACCGTTTTAATTCTCTTAGGCTGCAATGGGTCATCGCCAATTTTAGGACGTATTCGACTAACCCGAACGTCAATTGAGCGATCTTGGCCGTCATATTCAATTCCACGTAAGGCGGTGAAGATCTCTTCCCGACTTAATACCCGACCAGCATTACTGCTCAACAGCCATAATAAATCAAACTCGGCACTGGTTAAATCGATTGGCTCTTCATTCAGCCAGGCTTCACGCATGCTGTTATCTACAACTAGATTGGCAATGGTAACCCGGTTCTGTTCATCCCCTTCTAATTGAGTCTCTTGAGATGGCTGCACATCTTTTAAGCGCCTTAATAAAGCGCTTATACGCGCCAACAACACTCTAGGGCGAACTGGTTTCGAAAGATAATCATCCGCACCCATCTCTAAACCCACGATTTGATCGGTGTCATCATCTCGGGCGGTTAACATTATAATCGGGCCGCTATAATGTGGTCGCACCAAACGGCATACAGATAAACCATCTTCACCTGGTAGCATCAAATCCAAGATAACCAAATCAGGTTGCTCATTTTTTATTCTCTCAACGGCTACCGCGCCATCTCCTTCCACCTGCACATCTAAACCGTTGGATACTAAATAATCACGGGTTAGATTGGCTAGGCGCTCATCGTCTTCAACGATTAATATATGCCAACTTTCATCGGTATTAGAGCGCTGATCCATATGTCATCCTAAAAAGCTAAATATACTGGTTATTATTAAATTTAGACCTTTGTTGGCCTTGTGAACAGTCCGTATCATTTTTCTTTCAGTCTGGCTACGCCAGAATTTTTATTTTTGTTTTTGTGGGTCTAATCCTAGAGCAT
>CAJXRF010000153.1 GCA_913058575.1 uncultured Bermanella sp. | reverse complement strand
ATGGGAGAAAACATGCTTTTAATGGCGCGATAACTGATATACAGCACCACAATCATAAGAATAAACACCACATAAGCACGAAGGGGGATGGTGAAATCAGAAAAATCTCGGCGTTTACTGATATACACTTGCTTTATGTTGTCAGGTTTTAGTGTTGACTGACTTTTTTTATCAACAATGACTTCATTAGCAGCGATTTTATTTGATATGCGAATGTAAAAAATTCCGCGCCGATGAGCGTATTGCGCATTTGGAATTTCGCTTTTCTTAAAGTGCAGGCCTTGCAACACATCCAGTTGATGCTCTTCCTGATTAGGGTGACTGTTCCAGCTTTTACCTTTTTCTAATATGGTGATGTTTAACCTTAGTTCATCGGCCAGTTTTTTAGCCAACACTAAATCACTGTTACTGCCAATACGCTCAACTAGGTTTGCACTGTAATCGGCAAAAATATTTTCAAAGCCACGCCAACGGTGTTGATTCTCTTGGGCAATAAAACGAAATGCTCCTGAAATTAAAAACACCAAAACAAACGCAGTCGCGATAAAAATCATTAATAGGCGTAACATTAACGGCATGGATTTTACCCGTTGAATTACCGTCATATGCTTTCACCCACAAAGCAATATCCAGCCCCCCATACGGTTTTAATAAATTCGGTGTCACTTTCTTCTTTAATTTTTTGTCGGAGGCGGCTAATGGCGATATCTACCGAGCGCGAAAACAGTTCCACCTCCACTCCTTTTAAATGATTCAAAATATCATCACGGGAAAACACAGTTTGAGCCGACTGTGCCAGCAATACCAATAGGCGATACTCTGTGGTGGTTAGCTCTAAGGTTTTATTTAGCACAATTACCTGCTGGCGCTGGGTATTTATACTTAAGCCACTGAACTCTAATAACCCTTTATCCTTGGCACTTTGCGTATCGCTGGCTTTTACACGACGGCGCAATATGGTTTGCAAGCGCGCCACTAATTCTCTGGGCTCAAACGGTTTGGCAAGGTAATCATCCGCACCAATTTCAAGACCTACTACCCTGTCCATAACATCGCCACGAGCGGTTAACATAATAATAGGAATGTCATTGTCTTTGCGTATTTGCTTGCACACTTCAAAGCCATCTTGCTCGGGCAGCATAACGTCTAAAATGATGGCTTGGGGTTGCTGTTGGCGAAGTATTTCATAGCCCAAAGAGGGGCGATTGGCCGATAACAGCTCCATATCAAAACGGGCTAGGTACTGAGCTAATAAATCGGCTAACGATTCATCGTCATCTATGATGAGTACTTTCAATGACAATCCCCTTACTTAATTCATTACTTATTATAGGAGGTTGCCAAACGGATAACATGACCATTTTTTCAATTGTTACAACTTGATACAACTGGATACCTTGCTGAAAAGTATCCCATCGTCACTGGCTCTAATATGAACTTCCAACTTACGAAGCTCAGGAGCATCACATGAAATATCTTAACAAAAAGAGTCTTTCTGCCTTAGGTATGGCCGCACTGGCTTTAACCATGGTATTAGGTTTATCCGCTTGTCGCAGCACCCCAGAAGAAAAAGCGGAATTTATAAGCGAGCGCATTAGTGACGAACTTGAATTAAATGACACACAACAAACTTTGCTAAATACCTTAAAAGACAAGGCCTTATTGGCAGGTAAAACCATGAAAGACAATAAAAAAGAAATGAAAAGCAATCTAGTGACACTTATTTCACAGCCCAGCATAGATCACGATCAAATTACCTTGTTCATGGATAGCACCATGGCATCGATGCACACCAGTGTAGATGATGTTATCCCCAGCTTTATTGCCTTTCATGCCAGCCTGAGTGAAGAGCAGAAAACTCAGGTAATTAACTTTATTGAAAGCCACCGTAAGCATCATGATCACTAATACGTAATTAGTCCTTCACTAAAAATGCCCTGAGTCTAAGGGCATTTTAAATTTCAAAACTATAACGTCATTATTAAAGCCAGCTATCAGGTAAATCCCAAGGGGCTGATTCTTTAATGCGCTCTAATGCAAAGTCTATAAAAGCACTAACTTTCGCCGCCTTTTGACGACGCCCTGCATACACAAGGTAAAAGTTTTTCTGGCCACTGGCATAATCAGGCATCACCCGCACCAGATTCCCTGCGTCTAAATCGTCGGCTGCCACAATGGCGGGCAACATGCCAATGGCCATATCCTTTAAGGTCATCTTGCGAATAAGGTCCATGTCATTTAATAACAAACGGTTCTGCGCCTTTATTTCATATTCCTTATTGTTGTGCATTAAGGTAGGAAGCGCATACGGGTGACGAATAATCTCGTGCTCTTCTAACTCATTAATGTTTTTAGGGCTGCCGTTTTTTCTTAGGTATTCAGGGGTGGCGGCTAAAATCAGGTGGTTATAACCTATATGACGTGCCACTAGACTTGAGTCGGCCAAATCTCCCATGCGAAACGCCACATCCAATTCTTCATCCAGCATGTCTAGCGGGCGGTTATCCAACATGATTTCCACTTTTATCTTGGGGTGCAGCTCTAAAAAGTCTCGAATTAAAAATTGCATGAACTCGCTGCCAAAAGCTAAGGGCAGAGTAATACGCAGCAAACCACTGGGCTGTGCCTGCATATTTTGAATCACTTCGCGGGCTTGCTCGGCTTCTTCTATAATTCTTGAACAATGGTGAAAATACAGCTTGCCCACTTCTGTGGGTTTAAGTTGGCGGGTGGTCCGGTTCAAAAGGCGCACCCCTAAGCGGCTTTCTAGTTGGCTTATATGGCGACTCACGGTGGATTTTGGCATGCCCAGCTTATCGGCTGCCTTGGTAAAGCTACCTAGATCCACGACAGTGGCGTATACACCCATTTCATTGAGTTCCATGGTTGTGACTCCTCTTGTCTAATAATCCCATATTTGGCATAGAGTATCTTAATTTGAGCAACTAGAAAACATATTGGAACAATATTAGTATCAGCGTCACTTAAAAAACCGCAACTATCAAAGGGGCTATACACATGGCAGAAGGGTTTGCTAACGGCATCATTCGCTGGCGCTGGTTAATTATCGTGGCGACATTACTCTTGGTAATGTTAGCCGGTAAAGGTGGTGAAAACATCACGTTTAGCTCTAATTACCGCGTGTTCTTCGCTGAAGGGAACGAACAACTGCAGGCGTTTGATTCCCTGCAAAACACCTATTCAAAAAGTGACAATGTCATGTTTATCATGACCCCTAAACAGGGTGATATTTTCACTAAAGAATTTCTAGGGGCGGTGCAAAATGTTACCGAGCAGTCTTGGCAACTGCCTTGGTCTACCCGCGTAGACTCCATTAGCAACTACCAGCACACCGAAGGGTTTGAAGACGACCTCGTGGTGGAAGATATGGTATTAGATGCCAGTGAGCTGGACGCTGCCGCCATTGAGCGCATAAAACAGGTAACCTTAAACGAGCCGGTGATCATCAAGCGCTTATTGGCTGAAGACGGTAATCTGGCCATTGTGAATGTTACCGTGCAAATGCCTGAAGTATCCGAACATGAAACGGCACAGTTAGTAGAAAAAGTACGGGCCTTAAAAGATGAGATGGCCACGTTATACCCCAACATAGAGTTTCGCATTAGCGGCATGGTGATGTTGAGTAACGCCTTCAGCGAAATGGCACAAGGTGACATGGCAAACCTAATGCCCATTATGTTCATCATTTTACTGATTACATTAGGGATATTACTGCGCTCTATTACCGGCACCATTGCCACGCTCGTTGTCATTGTTTTATCCATCATGACAGGCATGGGCATCTTTGGTTGGTTAGGCTGGACGCTCACCCCTCCTTCCGCTTCGGCCCCTACTATTATCATGACCATGGCCGTGGCCGACTGTGTACACATACTGGTGACCATGCTGCATAACATGCGCGCCGGGCACGATAAAATTCAAGCCATTAAAGAAAGTGTTCGCATTAATATTCAACCGGTATTTATCACCAGCCTGACCACTGTACTGGGCTTTTTATCCATGAACTTCAGTGAAGTGCCTCCGTTCAGAGACTTAGGTAATACTGTGGCCATTGGTATTACCGCAGCGTTTTTACTGTCTATTTTCTTCTTACCTGCCTTGATGTCATTGCTACCGGTACGAGTAAAAGTACAAGAAGAGCATGAAAGCCGTACCATGTTGGCTTTGTCTAATTTTGTTATAAATAACCGCACCTGGTTATTGTGGGGCACAGTTGGCCTAACAGCGGTTTTATTATTTGCTGCCAGTAAAAATGAAATTAACGATGAATTTGTAAAATACTTTTCAACCAACACTGACTTCCGCCAAGACACCGATTACTTAGAGAAAAACATGACCGGTATCTACACCATGGAATACTCATTAAACAGTGGTGAAGAAAATGGCATGAGTGACCCTAAATTTTTGGCCGACGTTGAGAAACTAACCCTATGGTTGCGCACTCAAGAACAAGTGGAACACGTTAATACCATCAGCGATGTCTTTAAGCGTTTGAATAAAAATATGCACGCCGATGATGAAGCATTTTATAAACTGCCTGATAGCCGTGAATTATCTGCCCAGTACTTATTGCTTTATGAAATGTCTTTGCCCTACGGATTAGATTTAAATAATCAGGTAAACATTAATAAAGATTCCACCCGATTGGTGGTGACGGTTAAGAATATTAATAGCCAGCAAAGCATAGCCTTTGAAAACGAAATTAATAACTGGATAGACAATAACACCTCGTTTGCCAGTTATTACGTAGCCAGCCCTAACCTAATGTTCTCTCACATTGGTGAGCGTAACGTACGCACTATGGTGGGCGGTACCTTACTGGCTTTATTCTTAATATCCTTGGTATTAATTGTGGCGCTGCGCTCTTTAAAACTGGGGTTAATTAGCTTGGCACCTAACCTGTTTCCGGCTTTCATGGCGTTTGGGTTATGGGCTATTTACGATGGTAACTTAAGCATCGCATTGGCCACAGCGGTGGGCATGACTCTGGGTATTGTGGTAGATGATACCGTGCACTTTTTAAGTAAATACCAACGGGCTAAACGTGAACAAGGTAAGAGTGCCGAAGAAGCAGTACGCTATGCATTTTCATCTGTGGGTGTAGCCTTATGGGTCACCACCTTTGTGTTAGTGGCAGGCTTTTCAGTATTGGCCACCAGCGACTTTGGTATGAACCATACCATGGGTCTGTTTACCGCTTTAACCATTGCCATTGCTTTAATCGTCGACTTCTTATTTTTACCGGCACTGTTGCTAAAAGCAGAAGAATTTTCAGAGACCGTCAAAATAGAGGACGAAACTCATGCTTAACCAAAAGGGTTTTAATTCTAAAATGTTTAACCGTTCAATGAGTAAGAAAGTACTGTTCAGCGCCGTCATGGGTTCATTATTAATGTTGGCCATGCAGCCCTCAATTGCATTCACTTTAAGTGGCAGCGATGAAGAAAAAGGCTTAGCCATTGCGGTAGAATCTGACAGTCGAAACATAGGCTGGAATGACAGCCAAACGGCCATGACCATGACCCTTCGCAATAAGCAGGGCGATGAAAGCCGCCGTGAGTTACGCCTTAAAAGTTTAGAAGTGCAAGGGGATGGCGATAAAAGCATAACGGTGTTTGATTCGCCAAAAGATGTGAAAGGCACTGGCCTTATGAGTTATTCACACATCACTAAATCAGACGACCAATGGTTATATTTACCCGCCTTAAAACGCATTAAACGTATATCTTCCCGTAATAAGTCAGGGCCTTTTATGGGCAGTGAATTTGCCTTTGAAGATTTGTCTTCCTTTGAAGTGGAAAAATATGAATACAAATACCTAGGTGAAGAAAAAGCCAATGGACTGGATTCATATAAATCCGAGATGATCCCGGTTTACAAACACTCAGGCTATTCAAAAATTGTGGTGTGGTTGGATAAAAAAGAGTTTCGCATTCAAAAAATGGATTTTTACGACCGTAAAAAATCATTACTGAAAACTCAAGTATTTGAAGACTATAAACTTTATTTAGATCAATACTGGCGCGCCCATAAGAACTTAATGACTAACCATCAAACCGGTAAGTCTACCAT
>CAJXRF010000152.1 GCA_913058575.1 uncultured Bermanella sp. | reverse complement strand
AGATATTAAATGAACGAATGTAGAATGATAATACCTAATTAACTGACACAAGAGCATTTTGTCAGGTAGATAATAGTTACACCCTTTCTTTGAGATAAACTAAGGCCAGATTAAAACACCAACTATAAAACCGTGGTTTTTTCTTAGCCTAGGAAAAACCACGTAATCCTATTAAATAAAGAAGTATCTCCCATAGATTGATAAGTTTTTAATAGTTTTAAATTCATACGGCAATCCTCCCTTAAAATAGCAGAGCTCAAAAGTAGAATTTTCTCGTACACTAAACGCAGGAGATCTACATAAAAACATCACTTTATTCTGACAGCCAAATTATGGCCACCCTTAAACAAGCTGAAGCAGGAGCACCTGTTTCTGAGCTATGTCGTGAACATGGCATGAGTTCAGCCAGTTTCTATAATTGGCGCGCAAAGTACGGTGGCAAGGATGCGCCCATGGTTTCGCGACTTAAAGTATTGGAAGATAAAAATAGACGACTAAAGAAAATGTATGCAGAAGAACGACTTAAGTCCGAAGTTATTTAGGAGGCCATGGTAAAAAAGTGCTAAAGCCGTCGCAGCGTAAAGAGTAGGCACAGCTGGCTGCCTCAAATAATGCAGTGGGTACTCAGCTTGCCAAGCATTTTCTATTAGTGAAGCCTGTTATCGATATCAGCCCCTTTTCGCTTCTGAAAATAAGGAGATCGCCGATATACTTATTAATTTAACCGGAAAAGAATCTGATTGGGGTTTTAGGCTGTGCTTTGATTACCTACGTAACGTGAAAGGCTTTAAATGGAATCATAATGGACTAAAAACCATGGCATTAGCATTGAGTATATTCAACCTGGAAACCCATAACAGAATGCTGATATTGAAAGAACAAACCGAACTATCCGTAATAGCTGGCTTAGCAAATATCTGTTTGAAACGTTAAATAAGGCTCAATACTATGCAGCAAACTGGTTATGGTAGCCCCAAATAGAAACCAGACAATCAACGTATCCCGCTCTGGATTTCTAGTCTCACCAGGAATGTACAAAAGCCTTTTAAACTCCCTAGGATTCAGTACAGGGGCTTTCTCCTTGCCGCTTTCTTTTAGGCTCCATTATCTAGCTCACTACCGACACTTTCCCCTATGTTAGATCTCTTACCATACGAATCAAGCCAACCCGCCAGAAGTGGCGACTTAGGGGAATAACGAGCAGCGCCACGCATCGTGACGATTCAATGCCCATACATGACTTATGAGTGACTAAAATGGAGGGGTCACTGCTTTATAAACATTTATTTTAATAGTTATCCCCGTGTACAAGTACCAATATATTGGTCTTTTTATCGATTTACCTCTACAATGACTAATATACTGGCATACAGAGGCGCTCATGAGCTCCGATATTCTATTTGAAATGGGAAGAAAATTAGCGACGCTACGAAAACGCGCTTTTCCTAAGGATAATCAAGGCACTTTTGCCGTTCGTATCGGGGTGTCGAAAAGCACTTACGTGAAGATGGAACAAGGTGATAGTCAGGTGGCAATTGGGTCTTACTTTAAGGCTGCTTCTATCCTGAATGCCGATGCGCAATTCGGTAGCCTCTTCACCGCGCCTAAAGAAGAGCTCAACCTGTTTGAACTTTCCGACTTCAATAATACAAAGAAACCTAAATCATGATTTCTGTATTTACGCTACATAAATGCATGCTCGATGGCACCGCTATGGCGGCGGGTCAGTTGGCTGTTCAGGTTCTTGATAATGGTAAAATAGACAGTGTTCAATTTAGGTATACACCTGAATATCTTGATCATCCTAAATCGCGCTCATTTATGCCCCATGGTTACCCTCTTCGACCAGATATTTTTAATATCCCCACTGATGGTAAAAACTTTCCTGGATTCATCGATGACTGTTTACCCGATGATTGGGGTCGAAAAATTGTCGCGATGAAACTAAAGCGAAGGTTTATCGATCAGATTACTCTTATGCAGAATATTGGCACAGGCGCTGGGCTGGGTTCTCTAAAAATATCCTATGGTGATGAACCACCTAACTGGGGCCTTGGCATTAAATATGAAAAAGCCCAAGCATTAGCTCAGCTATTATGGGATGGGGATTTCAAAACCATTAGCGATAATACTGAAGAGCTCTCATTAGTACTGCAAGGTGGCAGTCGTCCAGGGGGTGCTCGGCCAAAGCTGTTGGCATACGACACCCATAATGTGCCCTGGTTAGTGAAATTTAACAGTAAAGGTGACCGTTTTAATAATGCAGCATTGGAGTGGGCCTGCCTTCAGGTTTTTAAATTGGCGGGAGTACCCTGCGCTGAGGTTGAACTCGATCTGTTTGCTGGTGATAAAACCTGCTTAAAGGTACGCCGGTTCGATGTGACGCCTGCTGATGGACGTTATCACATTATTACCATCAATGGATTGCTTAAAGATAAAAACACGCAAGATGATCCTTTGTATAGCAGCTATGAGGACATTGCTAACCTCATTAAGAAATACAGTTATCAGCCTCGTGAGGACCTTATTCAGTTGTTTTGCCAGCTACTCATAAATGAAGCGCTGCTTAATACAGATGACCATGAACGGAATTTTAGTTTATTGGAAGATGATAAAGGTTGGCGTCTATGCCCTGTATACGATGTGGTACCTGAAGAGGATTTTTACGGTGAACATGCAATCGCTTTCAATGGTTCAAAATTTCTTCCCAAGTTAAACGACGCCATGGATACAGGCAAAATAATAGGCGTCAAAAAATCGGATTGTGTTGAGGCCATTACAAGAGTTATAAATGCATTGGCTAAATGGCCTCAGCTTTTACAGAGCGTTGGTATCGACGATGAACGTCTACTCAATATACCCATCAGGCATGAATAGCTTGGCTTGACCCCACAATTACACCAGCTGAGTTTTCGTACCATCAATTTGTATTCTTATAAGATGGTATTTCTCTTTCTAAAATAATTACAACTTGAAGCAAGCCACTTAGTATCAAGTAAGAACTGCGACAAAAATAATACAATTCACAGCATTTTAGCTAAGCCAGTCTAATCTTGAGTAATCCTTTTTATAGCGATTATCGAAGGCTTCCCTGCCCCATTGTTTGATTTCTATAGCAGATCAAGCGGGCTCGCGACAGAGCGCATATCCTTTCTTAGAACGTGAGTGTAGATCATCGTAGTGCGCACATCTTTATGCACCATCAATTCTTGAATTGTGCGTATATCTGTCCCTGCCTCTAGAAGGTGTGTTGCGAAGGAGTACCGCAAAGTATGGCAAGTCACGCGTTTATTTAGCTCAATTATGCGCACTGCACTTCTTACGGATTTCTGTAATGTTGATATTGAGCAATGCCAGCGTTTAGTGACTCCCGCTTTTATATCCTTTCTTGATGCACTAGATGGGAATAGGTATTGCCATTGAAAGCTCGTCGCAGCATTGTTGTACTTTCGATTAAGCGCGTTAGGAAGGTCAACATGCCCCCCAGCCTTTATGTATATCATCAACATGTAATTGTTTCCGCTTCAGTAATTGTCGCCCTAAAGCTTTAAGCAGTCGCTGAGGTATTAATATTACTCGAGCTTTTTGTCCTTTGGCATTTCGTATAGTGATGGTCCTTAGTGATAAATCAATATCCTGGACCCGAAGGGTTACGCACTCATTAACTCGAAGCCCTGCCCCGTAAAGTAAACCAGCCATTATTTTCGTAGTGCCCTTCATTTGCTGAAATAACTGAACGACTTCTTCTTTACTCAGTACGGTAGGGATGTTCTTAAATCGGCGAACATTGCGCAAGTAATCTAGATCTCCTACATCTTGTTTTAAAACATGCCTATAAATAAATACCACTGAATTAAGTGCTTGAGCTTGAGTGGTACCCGCTACATTTTTGGTTGTAGCCAAGTTGGTTAGAAATTGTTCTATGTGAGAGCTATTAAGGTCTTTGGGGTGCTGCTTGCCGTGAAAGTAAATGTACTGTTTAACCCAGTATGCGTAGGTTTTTTCAGTGTTTCGGCTGTAATGTCGGCGCCGGATTTCGTTCCGCATTTTGTCCAAAAGTTTAGGCGGGTTATTCGGGGTCTGTATATTACCCCATAAGGGTCACTCCTTTTGTTGCTTACGCGGTTAATAAAGAAGGAAAAAACTACATGTTACCTAATTTTGAGTGCGTGTATATACGGACCAGGCGGTCCGTATATACAGCAAAAAGGTGGAATTAGTTTGGAATAGTAAGGTATTGATAATTAAGGTAAAGTTGAGGAATTAAAATAACGTACAAAAAGCGAATATACGGACCGAAGGGTCCGTTCTATCGCACTGTTATGAGGTGTCTATGAAATTAATATCGCTCTTAGCGCTAGCACTACTTTCTTTCAACTCATATTCAATCGAGATTGAGAAAGTTAAAATATGGGGTGACGATTCAAAGCCTCTGAAGGTAATTACAGAACCTAAACATATAGAATTGTTTAGGAAGTTATGGGAAGCGAAGTCAGAAGTGAAGCTTGATACTCATCCACAATGGACCAACAAGATTGATTTGATACCAGGAGATCGCTGGCTATATAGTGATAAAGGCTATCTCAGTGTACTTTCCATGAAAAAATCAAGAATCTACTATATAAATAATGTAGATCAATTTAATGTGTTAATAAAATCTCATAACAAGGCCCAGCAAAATGACCTCCGGTAAGCTGCACGTTTTGTGCAAAAGGCCTCACAAAATCGTGCCCCATACCTCCGGCATTTGTGGGCGGCGTTAGCTGAAAATATATAAACATGAAATATCTTCAACAATTTTACAAATATTTTACATTCCTAATTATAATGTTAGGAATATCTTTAATAAGTTCGTGTTCTACCACGCTGAAATTACCTGATGCCACTGTGAATATGGAGAGGGTCTACTTATTAAAATATTCGACATGGGGCCATCATTCCTTGGCGTTTTACCGAGACGGAAAATTTATTGAATATACTTATGGAGATTGGGAGTTATTTGCTCTCAATAAACGTGATGGATGGACGGCATGGAAGAATATGACATTCAATTCTCAGGGTGCTCTCGGGAGAAAACTAGTCGAGATGAAGCCTGGAGATCATATCTGTAAAAAATTTGTTGGCTGTGAAATTGTTGTTCCCTTTCATGCACCCACTGATAAAGTAAACGCACTACACATAAGTTTACAAAAAAACTACAACGACAATATAGTAACCGAAGTTTACAATGCCAAAGAAGAAGTTTATTTTGTCAAAAATGATACTCCCTACTGGGGGTTTCATAATTGCAATCATCAATTGGTTGAGTGGCTTGAGTTTTTAGGCGCCGATATTAAAGGTAGAGTTTTTTATAAGCCTACGTTAATTCAAGGCATGCAGCCTAGGCCTGAAGCAATAGAGACTTTGTGAAGAAATTTTTTAAACTAGTGGAGGAAAAAATGGAAAATCCTTTAACTTCAAAACTGATACGCCTAGGTGGAGTTGGAAACATTATTGGTGGTTTTTTTGTCGCATTCGCATATCTGTTACATCCACCTTCAGCCCCACCCGAAACAGTTTCCAGTAATTTATGGATAATCGTGCACGTTAGTTTCATGATATCTCTTCTTGGGGGGGTTTTTGCGCTATTTGCGTTCTTGGGAAGCTACCTGCAAAAAGGCGGAGGCGCTAGTGGGGCAGTTGGTTGCATTCTTGCAGTTACAAGCCTGATATTTATTTTCGGGCTGGATTACTCAGAAGTCTTCATATTTCCCACTCTAGCGGTCACATTTCCTGAAGTTGTAGTTAAGTATGGAGATGGCACTATGATGCCTTCGGTTGCATTTGCATTTCCATTATCAGGTTTACTTTTTTTAGTTGGCTATTTACTTTTTTCTTTTCAGTTACAAAAGTTCGGTAGTATATCTAAGTATTCTGCGTATACGCTAATGGCAGGTACAGTTGTATTTGGTGTAGGCCTAAGCGGTGTATTTTCAATGATTGTAGTAAAAGTTGGTGCTGTTTTATTTGGGCTAGGATTAGTAGCTACAGGTTACAGTCTTTTTAAAAATCAGCACTCAGATAGCTAATCGGGTAGCCAAGGGTCTCTAACCCTCAGCCCCCACAACACCCTGCATGCGG
>CAJXRF010000151.1 GCA_913058575.1 uncultured Bermanella sp. | reverse complement strand
CTTTAGTGACCAAAAATGTTTCGCCGTACCTGTTGACACTGAAACGGCTCATATGAGTTATATTTTTATTTAATTATCTGTTGATTTAGAATTGGTAGTAAACGTGCATTAGGTCTTCAGTAATTGAGTGCATATCACAAAGCCCTGTACCACCGATTACAACTTCCCTTTGACTAATCTCTGCCGCAAGTACAACTGATAGTGTATTTCTACCGGTATCTGTACTTGTATCAAAAACGAAATCCCATGAATTTTTATTACACCCAGCTTTTTCATGACTTGACGAAACTTTAACCACAGCACAAGAGTCAGTCCCTGTACATGCAGAATCATACGACGCACCAACACCAACACCTGTAATAACTCCAGTGTAATTAGTTGCGTAAGAAAAATTAGTCCCAAAAAATAGTGACGATAATATTGCCAGTTTTTGAACGTTTCTCATAATCAGCACCTTAAATGGGTTCTACAGAACAATGTATATAACTCCGTCATCATCCCGTTGTTGGGATGCATGACATAGTTATGTTGTTAATTATTAGTGACTTAATACCGTAGTCACTTGTTATATTTAGTGCAACGGGGCTGGATCCCCAGTAGTAATATGGCCTGCGATACAAAACGCATTCTTGACAATTGAATCATCGTAACGAATGGATACTTCTTTTCCCGACATTTGCGACGCTAAAATCATGGAGTATGCAGCTTCACCATTTATAACAAATAAAACGTTACCATCCCAGGTTTGACATGATCCGGCGGATGTCACTTCGTTTAAAGTAAACCAAAATAGTGGTGGCTCCCAATCAGGATAAATCTGTGCATCGTGTATCCGAACGTATTCTACAGTGCCTTTTTTATAACCTGATTCGGCATATACATTAAGAGTTAAAAAAAATGACAAACAGATAAAACATTTTACAATACGGATCATTACGGGGGTTCCTTGAACTTTTATATATAACTTCGCCTTCATCCCGTTTTTGGGATGCATGGCTTTGTTATATTTTTTATCTAATTTATGACGAAAAACCCTTCTACACTACGCTTAAAATCAACTTAAGCAGTCATGGTGGATTTTAAAAATCCACTACCATCCACCGAAACCACCAAAAACTGCTGCAACAACACCGCCAGCAGCACCACCTACTGCCACACCAATAGCAACGTCAACATCATCATCATCTGAAATAGAGATAATGGTAATATCTTCGGTTAAAATATTAACAGATATATCCAATCCGTCTTCCCCTACTGAAAATGACGTACCTGCCAAACCAAAGTAAGTCGTATTTTCTACAGTTAAGGTCTTATTCTGTAAAGATGCTCCATAGCCCTCAGAACCAGTACTCGCATGAATCTTGGCGCTATCTTCGTTTAACGATGCTGCTGCTGATGCAATTAATATATTGGCAGCTACAACTGCACCGTCACCATTTACGGAGATGTATTGACTTGCTGATAATGGCCCAACCTCAACCACCCCCCAAATTTCGATTTCATCTTCATTGATAGTGACATCGCCATCAAGATAAATATCATGATCAATTTTGATTGTTACCTCAATTAAATTTCCATCAACAATATCTAGCTCCAATGGAAAAGCGTCACCTGTGTTAGTTTTTAGCGAAATAATATTTTGTATCCAAGCTTGCACTCCACTATTTAGCCAATCAGACGTTATATCGTTATGATTTGTATTCGCCATCGAAGTATTCTGATAGCCTGAAATATTTTCGTCACTTACCGTTGTTAGACCAATTCCTAGGCTATCTATGAATTTTTTATCATCGCTAATATTAATTGCATAATGATTTGTTTTATTTGAACTAGCTTTATAAGCTGGGAATGAGTCACCCCATAGAGGAGCTGCAGTAGGATCTAATAGCAAAGTATGCAAATTATTTATTTTTTCATTCGCTACTATTTCTTTGCTAAGCTCATGAGCCAGAATACCACCACGACTATGACCTACAATTGCTACATCCCAAGTATTTTGACGCTTACTTAAAAACTGCTCAACATAACGAGCGAGATCTTTGATTTGAGGCCTGCTTTGCCTTGATGAATACCAATCAACGAACATATATGCAAATTGATGATTTCCATTTACTTCCTCAACAATTCGTTCGGCAAAGTCGATATCGTCTTCGTTAACAGTTATCTGCCAAGGCGAAAGACCTTCACCTAAACGCAGTCCTCCCACGTCATTACCTAACCCTTTTGCACCACCAATTGATATAAATAACGTTGGCCTGTTATCAAACACTTCTGCGGTCGAATCCGTTTCAGGCTCTTTCCAAGAGACCCCTGCAACAGGAACTCCTGTTACAGATCCCATCATTCCATTAGAAAATGAAAATACGCCTAATTCATCATGGGTTAGCTCAAGGGTTGGCTTTTTTGTTTCAATAGGTATATTTAGTCCGTCATTTGAAATCAAGACTATGTCGTGCTCATAATCAATTAACCATTCACCATCATTAACCGAAATATCAGCCGCCTGCGTAGATGCACAAATTAGCAGCATTAACACTGCAATTACTCTTAAGTGTAAAATCATTATTTCATAGCTCCGTTAACATCCCTTTTTTAAATATATATCATTAGAGGTCTTGAGTTGATATTGACATAATAATAAGTTCTTTAAGCTATCATTAAGTACCTTTAACATCAGGTGAAAAATAGCATTTTTAAACTTTTCCAACTAATCCCACACATAACTACGTCTTTTCGGAAGATAGTCATTGTTATGTTGTTTAATTTTATTTAATTCGTACAGTAAGCAGACTGGGCCACCCAGTACTACCCCAGATACAGGCACTATCAACTATAATCTGAACAGGGCTTCCTGACATTTTTGCAGCCAGAAATGTACTCATAAAGTTTTGACCAGAAACGTTTTCACCATCCCAAGAAACTGTTCCTATTTGAGAACAACCTGCAGGATTATCAACATCTGCTGATACTGTAAAATATACAGATACACCCTTAGAGCTTTTTACATCTATATAATCCACATACAAATCGGTACCTTCCCAGGCACTCACTTGGATCGAAATCAAAGCTATCATTAAAATTAATATCTTCTTCATTGGAAGTACCTTTAACTATTTATACCTAACTCCGCTTTCATTCCGCATGGAATGCAAAGCATTGATAATCATTGAGCCTCCTCCCAGTTTACGCAAAATTGCATAAACTTTTATGGTAGTTAAACCAATAGGAGAACACTCAATGCACTTTTATAACCACACACATCCTTACTACTGCGGTATCGATCTACACGCTCGTCTTTTGTATGTGTGTATTCTTGATCATGAAGGCAATACTTGCCTGCACAAACCCATTCCTGCTTCTGCCACCGAACTTTCCAAAGTACTTGAACCCTACATTGGCAACATCGTCGTCGGTGTTGAATGCATGCACTGTTGGTACTGGGTATCCGACTTCTGTGACGAAATAGGTGTCGACTTTATTCTTGGCCATGCCCTTTACATGAAAGCAATTCATGGGGGTAAGGCAAAAAATGATCGCATCGATTCCTATAAAATCGCTTGTTTAATCAAGGGTGGCACTTTTCCTCTGGCTTACACCTATCCAAAAGAATTACGGGCCACCCGTGATTTATTGCGTCGCCGCATGAAAATCATTCGTCACGGCGCTCAACTAAAAGCCCATGTGGTGAACACCACCAGTCAGTACAACCTGCCACCTAACAGTGGCAACTTAAAATACAGTCAAAACAGAGATGCCGTAAAAAAACTATTCAGCGACAGCGCTGTTCAAAAAAACATTAATCTAGATGTTGCACTCATCGAGTGTTACACCAAGGAAGTGGATAAGTTAGAGTGGTTTATTGAAAAACAAGCCAAACAACACAACCCTGAACACTTCCATATCTTAAAATCTATTTCCGGTATTGGCCGCATCCTGGCCCTTACCATCATCTACGAAATTGGCGATATTAAGCGCTTCAACTCCGTACAAAAATTCGCATCCTACTCTCGCTTGGTTAAATGCAAAGCCGAGTCAGCAGGTAAATCTTACGGTACAAGTGGCAATAGAATTGGCAACGCCCATTTAAAATGGGCGTTTTCTGAAGCCGCCGTATTATATCTTCGCGGAAATGAAAAAGCGCAAAAATATTTAACCAAATTACAAAAGCGCATGAGCAAAGCCAAAGCACTTTCTGCATTGGCCCACAAACTGGGCCGCTGCGTTTATTTTATGCTTAAAAACGAGGTCGTCTTTGATGAAACCAAGTTCTTAAAGAGTTAGTCACGTAACAGGGTGAGCTGAAAACATAACTGGATAACATGGTAGAGCGTTTTAAAATTCGACATAACCTTAGATCAATACAATGATCACCGAGTCGGTTTATACGTCATACACCTAAGCCTGTGGCATTGATTAGACGCCCTGTTGTCGTGCACCTTTTTTACAAATAGCAATGAACAAAGTCGTTTACACCTTGGCCGAGCCTGGAACTAACTGGTCGTAAATATTTTTACGAACCAACACATTGAATAGTGCCCTTCAAGGTTACCGATGAATGTCTAGTGGCCCTGCATACTTCAACGGATTGAAATACGTGTGGGCAGCAGTAAGACTGCAATAAGAGACCCTCTATATGTGTTTGCTGTAAGCGACTGACTTAACAGCGACCAAGACAGATGAAGTAGTCGATTTTGCTCATTGCTTTTTTATTTTTGATCACTTTAGTGACCAAAAATGTTTCGCCGTACCTGTTGACACTGAAACGGCTCATATGAGTTATGTCGTTTAATTTAGTTTGTTAATTCTACGGTGCGATTACCAGGTAATCGGCCCACTAACTTCCCACACACCACTTAAATAACTACTGCGATAGCACATTGGACGGTGTAAGGATGTATGCAATTTCGTTTACAGAATCAGGAGAAGATGTTGGTTTCAAACGAAACTTAACCTTTATATCTCGAGCTTCTGCAGACAATAAAGACGCAAATAGTGTTTTATCTTTGCTCTGAAACCGCAAATAATATCCGCTTGAAGTTATAGAGCCTAATGTAACGTCCCCAGAAGAATCCGCAAAACATGTGCTCTTATCTAAAATAACATTGTGGTTCGATTCATCGCTTGAATAGGGATTAATATAGAACCCGCGTATCGTTGAAGTTATAGTAGCAGTGGTACTTAAGCCATCAAGGCACCCAGAAAAAGCTGGGCCTGAAAATGAAACCAATAAAACAACTGAAAGAAGAAGCTTATTCATATACCAACTCTATAGATATAACTCCGTCTTCAGCCGGACTCGGCTGCTAGACATAGTTATGTGACGACGAACTTGCGCCGCCATTAATTTATTTTAAATCGAAGGTAAAGTCAGATCTGCTAGCGAAGATTTCATCAGCAGTTTAAAACATTCACATCCGTGTATATTCTGGCTCAATAACCACCAGATTTAATTTGGGCTGAAGTTTCGCAGATTAGCCAGGCTAAATCCAGAAATCACACCCAAGTTCATATAACTCCGTCTTCATCCGGCTTTTCGGATGCAAGACATAGTTATATTCTGTTATTAATTTTTATACAGATAGCGTTACTAACGCCATTTACCAGGCCATGCTTCCAATCTTCACACCTACTACACTCTGCGCATTACCCGCATTGGAATTACAATAATCTGTCGCATAAACTTCAACAGTATTTTGCCCTAAAGCGTATGCGGTCATCACAATACTAACCATTTCCTTATAGTTCGGCTCATCACTACTAACTGCGAATCGTTGAGTAACCGCACATTCTAAAGTTTGGGGGGCACCATCTATATCAAAATACAATAAACTCTTGTCAGCGACTTGCGAAATACCGGCGCCAATAATGGTTCTATTTCTAAAGTATTCTGTTGAAAACGCATTACTGCTAATACACATTGCGATTAAAAGTAGTGATGTAAAAGTCTTCATTATTCCTCCCACTGGATATAACTCCGCTTTCATTCCGCATGGAATGCAAAGCTTTGTTATGCGATGCAGTGATAAAAACACTGCTTAAAATTTATGTTTAAAATTAGTCTGTCACATATAAATATGACGGGGTTGGGTGATCTTGATAACAAGTCGTTGAACCGACCTCAATATATTTACCTGCCATAAAGGCTGCTAAGGCTGCAGAATACTGCCCCTTAGTGCCAGGCTTAAGTGGATCTAATCTCAACTGATTTTTCGAGCACTCAGGGTTTGCAAATAGTCGATCCAATATGACATAGCAAACTCCTGAATCAGTGTCACACCCAACACCTTTTGGAGTAAGCTTTTCGGCTACTGAAGCTGCGCTTGAAATAAAAAGTAGAGCAGCAATTATTGCCTTGAGCTTAATCATGACCTAATCCTTTGATTGTTCGTATAACTCCGCTTTCATCCGGTATCGGATGCAAAGTATAGTTATGTTGTTTTATT
>CAJXRF010000150.1 GCA_913058575.1 uncultured Bermanella sp. | reverse complement strand
GTTCAAGATAGTGATGATGAAATAGGCGCACTTATACATTGGTTTAATCAATTCATGGATAAGCTGCATAACAGTATCGAAAATGTTGTGAATTCTATTGATCCCTTAACCCGTTTGTCTACTGACCTTCGAGACATGACCACCAAAACAGCCGAAATCACCGATGAGCAAAGTTTGGCTACTGATGAGGTGACCCGCTCAGTAGATGAAATGTTTAGTAGCGTTCAAAATGTGGCTAAGAATGCCTCAAGTGCAGCCGATGCCGCCAGAGAAGCAGATGCAGAAGCGAAGGCAGGGCGAGCAGTTGTTACACAATCGGTTGAATCAATCAATGATTTGGCTAGCGAAGTAGAAAGGGCCGCTGTCGTAATAGGGAAATTAGAAGCGGATACTGAAAATGTGGGAACCATTTTGGATGTCATTAAAGGCATTGCAGAGCAAACCAATTTACTGGCATTAAACGCAGCCATTGAAGCAGCACGAGCCGGCGAACAAGGCAGAGGATTCGCAGTGGTAGCTGATGAAGTCCGTACTTTGGCTTCTAGAACGCAAGATTCCACCCAAGAAATACAAAGGGTTATTGAGGAGCTTCAAAGTGCCGCAAGAAGTGCCGCTGAGGTCATGTCTCATAGCCAAGACCAAGCAACGGCCAGTGTCGAGCAAGCCGCTAAAACAGATTTATCTTTGGCCACAATCACTGAAAAAGTAGGGTCAATTACAAGCATGAACACTGAAATTGCTTCCGCCACAGGCGAGCAAGAAAAAGTCAGTAATAATATTAAAACAAATGTTGAAGGCATTCGAACCAATGCCAATAAAGCCGTTAAAAATGTACAAGAAGTCGGGCAGGCCAGCGAATCCCTTGCAGAAATTTCAAACAATTTAAGAAAAATTACTGGGCAGTTTAGGGTGTAGCGAGCGTAATTTTTTAAATATACGGTTTTCAGTACACAAAACTTCTTACTTCAATGAGTTATTTTTAAACAGTCTGGCACTAATAAGCTCAATTTTTTGTCTACAAAATGGTTTGAGCGATCTATTTATAATATTCTTATTAAAAATCAATCTCATTTAGCTTCGTTTACCTGTATTATTCATACATTATTTGAATTACAGACTTCCCAAAAGGATTCACCATGGTCCATGCAGATTTCAGCCTTATTCGAACCCAAAAAATTGAGTCTTTAGGGGTTGAAGTTCAAGAGTTTGAGCATAAAAAAACCGGTGCTATGCACTATCACTTAGCGGCCGAAAACGAAGAAAATGTATTTTTGGTTGCCTTGCGTACAATGCCTATGGACTCCACTGGGGTTGCTCATATTTTAGAACACACGGCTCTGTGTGGAAGTGAAAAGTACCCTGTTCGTGACCCTTTCTTTATGATGATTAGGCGCTCGCTTAATACTTTTATGAATGCTTTTACCAGCAGTGATTGGACCGCCTATCCGTTTGCCTCAAAAAACAAAAAAGATTTTAATAATCTGTTATCAGTATATTTAGATGCTGTTTTTTTCGCCAGCCTTAACGAGCAGGATTTTGCTCAGGAAGGGCACAGGTTAGAGTTTGAAGACCCGGCAAACTCAGATTCGCCATTGCAATTTAAAGGGGTTGTTTACAATGAAATGAAAGGCGCCATGAGCAGCGTTTCAAGTCAACTTTGGCAGGCCGTCACTAAACATTTATACCCGACCAATACCTATCATTTTAATAGTGGAGGGGACCCGGAAGCGATTCTTGACTTAAGCTATGAACAACTAAAATCATTTTATAAAAAACACTACCACCCCAGTAACGCAATATTCATGACCTACGGGGATATTCCAGCCAATGAACACCACAAAGCTTTTGCTGAATATTTAGAACAGTTTGATAAACTTGATGAGCGCATCACCGTTCAGGATGAAAAGCGCTACTTTGCACCAGTAAGAGTAGAAGAGCGCTACGGCTTCAATCAATTAGATAAACAAACCCACCATGCAATGGCTTGGCTATTAGGCCATAGCGCTAATTTAGATGAACAGCTAGAGGCCCATTTTTTATCAAGCATGTTGCTAGAAAATAGCAGCTCACCGCTAAGGCTTGCTCTAGAAACAACAGACCTTGCCACTGGCCCTAGCCCATTATGTGGACTAGAAGACTCCAATAAGGAAATGTGCTTTGTCTGTGGTGTCGAAGGCAGTGAAGTAGAAAGCCGAGATGAGGTAGAGGCTCTTATATTATCTACCTTAGAAAATATCGTTAAAGATGGCGTGAGCCAACAACAAATTGATTCAGTTTTGCATCAGCTTGAACTTTCACAACGTGAAGTGGGGGGTGATGGATACCCATATGGTTTACAGATTATTTTATCTGCCATTTCCGCATGCTCCCATTACAGTGATCCTGTTGAGCTTTTAAATTTAGACCCAGCTTTAGATAAGCTTCGCACAAAAGCACAGCAACCTGATTTTATTCAAACACTGATTAATAAATATTTAATTAACAATCCTCATCGCGTAACCCTTACCTTTAGGCCTGATGATCAATTAGATGAAAGAAAAGCCGACTCTGAAAAGAAAAAACTTGAAGAAATCAGAAGCGCATTAAGTCAAAGTGAAATAGAAGAAATTGTAGAGCAGGGCACTAAATTACAAGAAAGACAGCTTGCGAAAGATGATGAGTCTCTTCTTCCAAAAGTCACTCTTGAAGACGTAGCAGACAAGCTTTTAATCCCAACTGGGACTGAATCGGTTCTTCCAAATAAGCAAAAAGTTACGTCTTTTCAGCAAGGTACAAACGGCTTAACTTACCACCAAGTTCTATTGCCCCTGCCACAGTTAAGCGAAGAGGAGCTATTACTTTTACCATTAGTAACAGGTTACATAAGTGAACTTGGGGTAAATGGTGAGGGGTATTTAAAAACCCAGCAGCGTCAATCATTAGTAGTAGGCGGCATATCTGCATTCAGTAGTATTAGAGCAACACTAACTGATTTGCAAAAAACTCAAGCCTATTGGGTGGTGTCAGGCAAAGCTTTAAGCCGTAACCACGATGAATTTATCAAACTGATGCACGACACGCTTTATAAAGTAGATTTCACAGATACTGCCCGTATTAAAGATTTAATCGCCCAATCGCGCAGTCGTAAAGAGCAGGCCATCACCAGTAATGGCCATGGGCTTGCTATGAACATTGCAGCGTCAGGCATGTCTCCTATGGCTAGATTGTCATATCTTTCATCTGGTTTGCCTTCTTTATTAAGAATTAGGCAAATTCACGAAGACAATGATACGCCCGAGAAGTTAACGGCTCTTTCGCAGAAGTTAGAACAATTACACAAGAAAATTAGCGCGTCCCATGCAGAGCATTTAGTGGTAAGCGATAGTATTCATATTGATTCGGCCATCCAAGCCCTAGGGCAAAACTGGAGTGAATCCAGCTCTATTATTGTTCCAGAATTTAAAATGGAAAAAGTAGATTCACAGGTAAAAGAGGCGTGGGTAATCCCTTCACAAACTAATTTTTGTGCAAAAGCTTATAAAACAGTCGGCGCGGACCATTCAGATTCCCCAGCCCTTGCAGTCTTAGGAGGCTATTTACGAAATGGCTTCTTACACACGGCCATACGTGAACAAGGTGGTGCTTATGGTGGTGGAGCCAGCCAAGATAGCGCCACCGGAGCCTTCAAGTTTTACAGTTATCGGGACCCGAGATTCAAAGGCACTTTCGAAGATTTTGATCGAGCCCTAGACTGGTTTAAAAATGAACCAAAAGGCTATGAGCAACTCGAACAAGCCATACTGGGTGTCATTTCGGGCATTGATAAACCTAATTCTCCGGCCGGTGAAGCGAAACAAGCTTTTCATAATGAACTTCAAGGCAGAACAGAATCTTGGAGAAATGCTTTTAGACAAAAAGTGTTATCTCTTACCTATGCTGACCTAGATAGAGTTGTTGAGAAATATTTATTGCCTGAAAACGCCAGCATGGGCGCTTTAATTCAAAAAGATAATAAAGACCAAGCCGTTGAATTAGGCATGCTCGTAAAAGAAATTTAGGTCGCTGGAATCGACCATATAGGTAACCTCCTATTATTCTTATGGGAGGTTAAAGATGACTAATAAGAAAGACGCCTTTGAGATACTCATGAGATTAATTAGACTCCCCAGCTATGGTGTTATGGCCATTTTATTAATGGCTAGCCCCTACCTAACCGCACAGAATTTACTGCAAGACAATGAGCAAAGTGCACAATCGAATTTACGTGCCGCGAAAGCCTCTCAAACAAAAATCGACAAAGCTTATGAGCAGCAAAGAGATGCGCTTCATCAGTATCGTCAAACTCAAACCGAAATAGATCAGCTTGCTATTTACAATAAACAGCTTCAAAAAATTGTCAGCAATCAAAACATTCAAGTGGATTCACTTAAGACTCAAATAAAAGAAATTGAGATTACCCAACAAGGAATAATGCCTTTAATGGAGCGTATGTTGAATGGACTTCAACAGTTTATACAGTTAGACACACCGTTTCTCATTAAAGAAAGAGAAGAGAGGGTGGCCAATCTAAGAGTGTTGTTATTAAGTGCTGAGATAACTGTTTCAGAAAAGTTTCGACGAATTCTTGAAGCCTATCAAATAGAAGTTGAATACGGACGCACTATAGAGGCTTATCGAGCTGAAAACTCCCAACAACAAATGGTGGATTATTTAAGAGTTGGCAGAGTAGCCTTATATTACCTTTCATTGGATGGTACTAACGCTCATGCGTGGAACACAATCGAAAACAAATGGCAGCCAATTGACAGTGACTTTGACCGCTCAATTCTTAACGGAATTCGCATCGCTCGTAAGCAAGCAGCACCTAGCCTATTAAATCTTCAATTGCCAGGCTTAGGAGAATTACAATGATCAACCTTAAACCTTACTGTTTATTAGCTTTAATATTATTAAGCCAAGGTGCCTTTTCCGAAGAAACGGTTACCCAGACCCCACAAAATGTTAAATCTCTACAATCATTATTAGAGCAAGTAAAAACGGATGGCCTAAAAGAAAAGTCTATTAGCCAATCCAGGGAGAAAGAATTTTCCAATAGCCGCGACGCGCAAAAAAAGCTTTTAGCACAAGCGGTTAAGGAATTAAAACGAACTAAAGACACGACCAATCAGCTCAAAAAATCATTCGATTCAAACGAAGAAGAGCTTGCCAAGCAAGAAGAAGAGCTAAGAAAACGATCAGGTAACTTGGGTGAAATGTTCGGCGTCGTTCGCCAAGTTTCTCAAGACATGGCGGCCATTCGTGAAAATTCTTTACTGGCTTTAGAATTAGGATCCCAATCAGAAACTTTGAACACCTTGGCCGACAGTAAAGCCTTGCCTAGCATCAAGGAACTGGAAGCGCTTTGGTACGAATTGCAGTTGCAAATGACCAAACAAGGGGAAACCAAACGATTTGATGGCGAATACATAAATGCCTCAGGAACAAAAGTCAAAGAGCTTATCGCCCACATCGGCCCATTTGTGGCCATCACTTCAAATGGCTATTTGCATTACGACACTGAAACCCGTCAATTATTAGAATTATCAAAACAACCAGCACAAGCGAGCCTTATCCCTGAATTTTTTGACAGCGAGGCCATGTTTTCACCACTTTACATTGACCCAACTAGAGGCGTATTGCTAAGTCTTAGCAGTCAAAACCCAAGTGTTCTTGACCGAATTAAACAAGGCGGTTTGATTGGTTACATTATTTTAACACTGGCCTTTTTGGGGCTGGTCTATGCCTGCATACTGCTCATCCTTATGTTAAAGACCCATGTAAAAGTTAAAGCACAACTTAAAGATGTCGACAGTGTAAAACTTGATAATCCATTGGGCCGTATTTTGTCCGTGTATGAAACTCAAAATGGCAAAGTTGACGTTGAGACACTTGAAATGAAACTAGATGAGGCCGTTTTAAAAGAGTTACCTTCACTTGAAAAAGGTTTGTCATTGATCAAACTACTGGCGGCAGTGGCTCCGTTACTGGGCTTGCTTGGCACCGTAACGGGCATGATTACGACTTTTCAATCTATCACTTTATTTGGTACGGGTGACCCTAAACTCATGGCCGGCGGCATATCACAAGCGCTTATAACAACCGTGCTAGGATTGGTCGCCGCCATCCCGTTATTATTTATGCATAATATTGTCAGCAGTCGTAGCCGCGAGCTTGTTCAAATTTTAGACCAGCAGTCTGCGGGCTTAATTGCCGAAAAGGCACAAAAAGGCACAAGCTAGTGACTCCTATATTGATCTCAATAGCCAATCTGTGGAGGCCGAAATGTTAGCAGATGTTTTGGCTTTTTTAGAAAGCGGGGGCCCGGTGCTTTATGGCATATTATTTGTGTCCCTTGTCTTATGGATTTTAATTATTGATCGTTACTGGTTCTTCCAGTACCAAGGCAAACAACTATGCCAAAAACATTTAGAGTTATGGCGCAATATCGATAACCACAATACTTGGCATGCTCGAAAAATTCGCCAAAGTATTATCTCTAAAG
>CAJXRF010000149.1 GCA_913058575.1 uncultured Bermanella sp. | reverse complement strand
CAGTAGAGCCTACTTGCGACGCTGATCCGTTAACTGATTTACCAGAGTGCCCAGTAGAGCCAACCTGTGATTCTGATCCACTAACGGATTTACCAGAATGC
Organism: uncultured Bermanella sp.; assembly: GCA_913058575.1. Classification (GTDB taxonomy): domain Bacteria; phylum Pseudomonadota; class Gammaproteobacteria; order Pseudomonadales; family Oceanobacteraceae; genus Bermanella. Next base: position 6,460 of record CAJXRF010000149.1, on the reverse strand, counting down.
CCAGTAGATCCAGAGCCACAGTTAACCGCGCAAGTGCATATCCATTCTATATATGATCTGGATGGCACCGATAAAAGCTCATTAGGCATCATGAAAATGTCTAACCCTGTGTTGTTACCCATGGATCAGCGCAGTGAACGTTTTGTTCGCGTCTTAACTCGTAAAGACAGCGAATCAGACGAGATGCAAATTCAAGGTTACAGCCCTATCCAACCCGATGGCTCGGTGATTTTTAATGTACCAGCTGATGTGGATTACAGTTTTGAAGTGGTGAATCGTTTTGGTAAATCTCTAAATAGCGAGCAAACAGCTGGCAGTAATTTCCCTTACCAATATTTACAACGTCATACCGGCTTTTTACAGGCAGCTGTGGATGAGAAACAACAATGCACGGGTTGCCATGAAAACGGTAGCGATGCACCACATGGCTTTATGGAAAGCGAACCGGTAAATGAAGGCGCGCCATTAGCCAATAGTCCGTGGCCAAATACCAGTGAAACTCTGATTGCCAGTTTAGCCACAGACACCATGGCGGAAACTTGGTTTGATAACATCAGTGGTGCCGGAACACTTAAACCAGTGATTGAATATCAAGATAACTGGACGCCTCTCCCTTATGATTTAAATGAACGAGTGGATGTAAATTACAGTCAATTGCAAACACACTCGCCAGTGAGCATTGCCTGTCAGCAACAAATGAGCGGTGATTGCCCAAGCGACATTAACTATAAAGATCACATTAAGCCATTATGGGAAGTGGCTTCCCGTGATGAAGATGGCAACAGTTGTGTCGATTGTCACGATAACCGTGGTTTTACCTCTTTAAACTTGGCAGACACCCAAAGCCCGGTAGATGGAAATTTAGCCTCCTACGATGCCTTATTTAATGTCAGTGCCAATTATATGTATTTATCGGCGGTGTATAGCCCGGTTGACAGTGAACATTGCCGTCGTGAAGTGACCGCGCCATTCTCCCTAGAGCCAGAAAGCGATTGCTTTAGTTGTTATGAGCAAAGCGTTATGAGCATTAAAGGGGCCTTACCCAGCGCTAACTTCTTTGACGTATTTTCGTTAGGGCAAGACGATGGCCAGTGGTTATTCCGCCCACAACTAACCGACCAAGAGCGCATTAACCTGCGAGAACAGCATGGGGAAATGTTATCCCGTCATGAACTTAAGTTAATCGCCGAATGGCTAGACATGGGCGCGCGTCCTTGAACTAAGTAAATATCGAAAATTGAAAAGCGGCTATTAGGCTTCAAAATCCCTAGTAGCCGCTTTTAGCCTTTTGTCTTATTAAAAACTCCCTGCTGTTTTTCCGTTGTGAACTCGCTAAACTGTCACTTTCTTTTAGCCAGTGACCACGCCATGAGCCCCATTGATATTGCATTTATTCTGTTGGCCACCACAGTAAGTCTTGGCGGCTTGGTGATGTTTCGCGTACAGCAAAAAAACACTCAAGTCTGGCAAGAAGAGAAGCGTCTATTAAATGAACAATATAGCGCATTGCAGAGCCGCCTGAACGAATTAACGGACTTGTGTCATCAGGCGCAAACCGAAAAGGCTCTGGCTCTATCCAACCAAGACAACAGCCTTAAACAACTGCATGAATCCCAAAACCATTTGGCAAAGTGCCAGCAACAAATACAAGAAAATCAATTACAACTGCGCCAGTTAGACGGTCAACTTAAACATACCCAAGCCACCTTAAAAGAGCGCCAACAAGACCAAGTTAAACTGGCCGAAAAAGAAAAAGCCTTGTTAGAAAGCAATGAGCAGTTAAACACTTTGCAAAGCCAATTAAAGCAAGAACAATTGGGCCGTGAAAAAGACCATCAAAACCTGAATGAGAAAATACAACTCATTACCGACAATAAAGCCCAACTTAGCCAAGAATTTGAAAACTTATCGAATAAAATTTTTAATGAAAAGCAAAAACAATTTAGTCAATCTAGCCAAGCGGGTTTAAGCAGTTTATTAACGCCGTTTAAAGATCAATTAGAAGGGCTTCGCAAAAAAGTAGACGATGTGTACGTCAGCGAAAGCAAAGACCGCGCGGCATTAAAAGCGCAAATTGGTGAGCTACACAACCTTAATAAACAAATTACTCAAGAAGCCTCTTCATTAGCCCGCGCCCTTAGGGGGGATAAAAAAACTCAAGGAAACTGGGGTGAGCTAGTATTAGAAACCGTTTTAGAAAAGTCGGGTTTACGGGCAGGGCAAGAATTTGTGCGGGAAAAAAGTATCACCAATGAAGAGGGACAGCGCTATCGTCCTGATGTGATTATTAATCTACCAGAGGGTAAGCACATCGTGGTGGATGCTAAGGTATCACTTAATGCTTATAACGATTATATAAATGCCGCAAGCGACACAGAAAAACTCATTCACCTGAAAAAACACATTGAAGCGGTACGCCAGCACATTAAAGGCTTGGCTAAAAAATCCTATGCCAAGTTACCAGGGGTGAACAGCCCTGATTTTGTATTTTTATTTATGCCTATCGAACCTGCCTTTATGGTGGCATTTGAGCATGATGACGCGCTTTTTAACGATGCATTCGAGCAGCGTATCGTAGTGGTGACTCCCACCACCTTGCTGGCCAGCTTAAGAACGGTATCCAGTTTATGGAGCATCGAGCGTCAAAACAAAAATGCCAAACAACTGGCCGAACAAGCCGCTCGCGTTCACGATAAGTTAGTGGGCTTTGTGGAAAGCATGGAAAAAGTGGGCATTCAATTACATACCGCACAGGGCACTTATGACAAAGCCTGGAGTCAACTTAAAGAGGGCCGTGGTAATTTAATTAGCCAAGCTCATAAGTTTAAGGATTTAGGGGTAAGAGTTAAAAAAGATATGCCCCAGCAAATATTAGAAAGCGCCGAGTTGGAGTTTCATGATTAGTAGTGTTTTTAAGTAAATTCATCTTGATGTAACGCCAAAATCGTAACGTATTTATTTACCACAATTACAAATTATGACTCAGTATTCATTATAAAATACCCATGTAGGATACATATGCAAACAAGTCACACTCTCACCCCACCCAGTTCACTGGCGAATATGTGGGTGTTAATCACTCTAGAACTCTCCAGAGCTTTTACCAGCCGCCAGGGGCTAATTTATTTAGGGGCGTTTAGTTTCTTTAGCTACCTTTTTATTAATTATGGGGTTATCCCTTTTGCCTTTTCCCGTGCCGAGCAAGGGGGCACCATGTTAGGGGCTATTTTTCAAAATTATTATAGTATGGCCACCTACGGTTTTCCCATATTGTGTTTGTTTTTAGCGGCTAATCAAACTGGCCCCGACCGCGAGCGCGGCACATTAAGATTTATTAGTTTGCGCTGTTCGCGGGATGAAATTTTCTTTTCGCGCTTTATCTCACAAATTCTCATTCAACTTATTTATATTGCAATTAGTTTAGTTTTATTAGTGGCTTTAACCACTTACCAACAAGGTTATGACGCCAATAGCCTGCCCAGCGCCTTATTGGCTCTGATCAATATAGGCACGGTTATTTTTCCTTTTGTGGCGTTAATGGCCTTGGTATCCGTGTTGGTTAAGCAACCCAGACAAGCCACTTTTTATGCAGGCATATTATGGAGTTTATCGTCTATTTTAATGGGGCTTATTGAAGAATATGTGCCGGTGTTGGCGCCTCTAAATATATTGATATTGGGCATGCAATTTTCAGATTTAAATGAATTAGTGGGCGCCTCAAAAATGTCTCTTGCCCATGTGGCGTTTATTCAGTGTGGCGTATTGTTATTGGCTGGCCGATTTTTAATGGGGAGAAAATCACTATGAGTGCGTTAATAGAATGTGAAAATCTCTGTAAACACTATGACGGTAAGCAGGCCCTTAATAATGTCAGTTTCCAGTGTCAGGCCGGTGAGCCTATTGCATTGGTTGGCCCCAATGGCGCGGGTAAAACTACCTTGTTTAGTATTTTGTGCCATTACTTTTCGCAAAGCAGTGGTACTGTTAAATTATTGGGCCACTCACCAGGTGATAGGCAGTTACATGGGCAGGTGAGTGCTTTACCGCAAGATGCACAGTTTGATCCGGCCTTTAGTATTATTAAGCAGCTTAATTTTTTAGCACAACTGCAAGGCTTTAATAAAAAACAAGCCAATCTAGAATCGTTACGGGTATTAGAGTTAATGGAATTAACTCAATCGGTGAATTCATTGCCTTCTGAATTAAGTCATGGCATGCGCAAAAGAGCCGCCATTGCTCAGGCTTTAATAGGGCGTCCTAAACTGGTGTTGTTAGATGAGCCCACAGCAGGGCTAGATCCGGGTAACGCAAAAAATATTCGTCAACAAATTGCTAAGTTAGCCGGTGAAACTACTTTTTTAATTAGCTCTCATAATATTCAAGAGTTAGAGCGCTTGTGCGATACGGTTTTACACCTTGAACATGGCCAGTTAAAACAACAAATTAATTCGCGCTCAAGTATTCACGAGGATGTATCACAAAGCTTCATTACCATCGAGCTGGAAAGTGTGGATCAAGCACTATTCATTGATCGCGTTTCTAAAATGTTCAGCGTGGCGAATGTATTAAGTGAAAATAAAAATGAGTTTGTCATAGGGTACGATGGGCAATCTACTCCTGATTTTGACCAACACCTATTAAAAAATTTGGCGGATAATAATTGGAAATATCGTCGCCTAATTAAAGGTAAAACCTTGGAAGAAAAGTTATTTTCATAACCACCCCATTTTTATAAGCCTATGCTGGCATGACAGGTTCAGTGAGTCGTGCCAGTTCTTTGAAATACACTAGCAAAGCTAGCGTGTGATTGGTGCAGGTGGTGCTGCAGTCGTATGATCATGTAAAAACCGCATATCTAAACCCTCTCCATGATCAATGGGGCACCGTATAAAGAGTGGGATATTTCACTTCAATAAAAGCCACTATTTCCTATTTTTAAGCTTCTTTAAGGAATAAAAATCTTATTTCTAATTTCTGTTCAATCTTAAAATGTCCTTTTTAAACTAACGCTTTAGGCTTATTCTGACTAGGCTCTATCTTACAGGCTTATAATAGGCTGTTAGTGGGAGTTGCTATGTTGTATGAATTAAACGCTCAATACATGAAGATGATCAACCCTTGGCATCATCTTGCCCATTGTACTCGCCAGATTATAAGCAGTGACTTAAACCCCTTTGCTGATAGCACTTTTTACCGCAGCGCGGCCGCGTCACTTGAATTATTCGAACGCCTCACCACCGATTATGAAGAACCGGAATGGGGTTTACACAGTACTGAAATAAACCATAAAACCGTGGATATCGCTCAGCAGGTGGTTTATCAAAAACCTTTTTGTAACTTGCTGCACTTTAGGCGTTTAACCTATCAAGCCCAGCAACCTAGGGTACTTATTATCGCGCCATTATCAGGGCACTTCGCCACCTTGTTGCGAGGAACGGTGAAAGAATTTTTGCCCGATCACGAAACCTATATAACCGATTGGCGTAATGTAAGGGAAGTGCCCACCAGCGAAGGCACGTTTAGTTTTGATGACTACGTAGAATACATAATGGAGTTCATAAGCTTTCTGGGCCCAAATATTCACGTAATTTCGGTTTGCCAACCCTGTGTGCCTGCATTAGTGGCGTTATCAGTAATGCACATGGAGTGTGATAAAAATGTCCCTAGCTCCATTACGTTAATGGGCGGTCCAGTGGATGCGCGCATTAGCCCCACCGAAGTAAATGACTACGCCAGTGACAAAGATTTAGAATGGTTTGAAAAAAATGTTATTTGTACCGTGCCTAAGGGCTTTGCGGGTACAGGGCAAAGTGTTTACCCAGGTTTTATTCAACTGTCTGGATTCTTAAGCATGAACATGGACAGCCATATTAATAAGCATTTTAAATTTTTTGATGACTTAGTAAAAGGCGATGGCGACAGCGCTGAAGACCATCGCCAATTTTATAATGAATATTTAGCGGTTATGGATATGCCCAGTGATTATTATTTAGACACCATTCGAAAAGTATTTTTAGAATACAAACTGGCAGACGGCACCATGGAATATCGCGGTAAATTAATTGATCTGAATGCCATTACTAAAACTGCCATGCTCACCGTAGAGGGAGAGAACGATGACATAACAGGTCGTGGCCAAACATCCGCCGCATTAGACTTGTGTGATAAATTAGCCAACAGTAAAAAACAACATTATGAGCAAAAAGACGTGGGTCACTATGGAATTTTTAATGGTCGAAAATTTAGGGAGAATATTGCCCCTTTGATTAAGGGGTTTATTGAGAAGCATGGGGGGTAGTGGTTTAAATTAAATAAATTTATAGTGATTAAGTTAGCTGGTGCCAGTTACTTTTTGAAAGGGGCTAGCTGGCGATCATGTCTAGAAACAGCTTTATTTCTCTAGCTCTTCTTACACTTAATATTGCCACTCTTGGTATCCAGCATCTCTATATAACAAACC
>CAJXRF010000148.1 GCA_913058575.1 uncultured Bermanella sp. | reverse complement strand
TAATTATCACGTTAAGCCCTTGCCAAATTTAAAAAATATAGGTTGAATGAAATGGCTGGTTCATTTCGAATGACAGGGTGAATCATTACAGAGGCTTTCCAAAATGAATGCCTCGCAAACAGTCAGTAGTCGTTTGATATGTAATGCATGTTGCTCTTGTATTCGCTCAAAGGAGTGTTAATGACTAACCGTCGTCGTAGCAAAGCTTATGTAATTGATACAAATGTTTTAATTCACGACCCCACTGCACTAATAAAATTTGAAGAGCATCAGGTCGTCATCCCCATGACGGTACTGGAAGAACTGGATAAGCTAAAACTCACCAAATCTGGTGTTTCTATGGAATGCCGCCAGGCCATTCGGCAAATAGATGAAATACTGGGCAAAGCCACACCTGAAGAAATCAGTGAGGGGGTTCCCATTCCTTCAGCTGGCAATAAGCATGGCCGCTTAAGCATCTTAATGGATAAACCCATTCAGCAAAGCAATATGCTACCCAATGATTTGAATGATAATAAAATCATCAACAGCCTCATATTTTTACAACAGCAAAAACCCAAAGTAGAAATTATTCTCGTCACCAAAGACATCAACATGCGCTTAAAAGCCCGAGGGTGTGGCATTGAGGCCGAGGATTATCATAACGACCAAATGGTCACCGATATTAAATCTCTCACAAAAGGCTTTCATGTATTTTCAAACAGCTTCTGGGACAATATAAATAAAGTTGAATCCATTCATGAACCAGGTCGAACCCTGCATAAAATTGCTCGCAGTGACCTAGATAACGAATTATTCGTTAACCAGTATTTATTAGATGAACAAGGCTTTGTGGCACGTATTTGTGAAATAGACGATGAAACCATTACCCTGTGGGATCGCTCTACCGATCACATACTGCAAATGGAGGCCTGGGGGTTAACGCCTAGAGACATTTATCAAGCAGTGGCATTGGATTTATTATTAGACCCAGACATACACCTAGTAAACCTCACAGGCGCTGCAGGCTCTGGTAAGACCATTTTAGCACTGGCCGCGGCCATTGACATGACTGTCTCGCAAAACCGCTATAAGCGCATCATAGCTACTCGTAGCGTACGTGGCCTAGATGAAGACATAGGTTTCTTACCCGGAACCGAAGCTGAAAAAATGGAGCCTTGGCTAGGAGCCATTACCGATAACCTAGAAGCCCTGCACATGGATGACGAAAGCACCCACGGCAGCATCGATTACATTTTGCAAAAAGTGCCTTTGCAATTTAAATCGTTAAATTACATTCGTGGGCGCAGTTTTCAAAAAAGCCTCATCATCATAGATGAAAGCCAAAACCTCACCCCCCACCAAATGAAAACTATAATAACCCGCGCAGGATCGGGCTCTAAAGTGGTTTGCCTTGGCAACCTAGCTCAAATAGATACCCCTTACCTGAATGCCACCAGTTCTGGTTTAACCTATCTAAATGAACGTTTTAAAGGCTTTGCTCATGGCGGCAGCATAGAGCTGCAAAGTGTTCCAAGATCCCTTTTAGCCGAATACGCAGAAAGTCACCTTTAATTAAACATTACCTTCAAAAAAAATAGGGCGCGACAAGCGCTCTATTTTTTATGCCTTTAAAGTCTACCCATCCCCTTATGCTGGCGTTTAATGTCTCAAACATTTTTCATAACAAATTTGACTAATCCTCGGACCTTTCCTAAGTTTTAACATAGCCCCAATTGGTATTAAGGATAAACACAGTGAAAGGAATCTGGCCTTTAATGGCGCTATTTACCTGCCTCTCTACTCAGGCAGCTGAATCAATTTACGAATTAGCCGTCTCCACCGATAGCAGCTGGACCAGCATTGAAATACGCGACGATGCCGAATGGGTAAATGCACCACCAGGAAAAAGCATCAGTGTGAATGGGCGCAAAGGCATTAAATCCTATACTTTATCCCCTAAAAAGATGCATCTGCGCACCATGGGCAATGGTGAGGTAACCATGAACCTTTATATAAAATCTAAAAACTCAGTTTTAGGATTGGATTTATGTAAGGGAAAAGCCTCTAGCTACATTTGGATTAAGTCAGATCAAAGCAAACAAAAAAATGATACCAAACAAAAAGATTATTGCGAAAGAGCCGCCTTGGTATTACAACTTCATTAGTCATTACACTAATTTTTCTTTATAAATCAACGTGTTAATCACTCGATTCTTTGTATTTTCCCGCCCACTCTTCTCCACGCTGGCCACAGACATTACTTTATCCATAAACTGCCCCTAACCCTTTTACTCGGTTTGTTTGTTAAATTAGTCCTACTCCCAGGTTAAAAATTTCCACAAAAAAGCCAAGCATTCGCTTGGCTATTAATATCAAGGTACCGTGGCAAAATAACAATTAAAAGTACGCTAAAACCCGGCCTAAAAAGTACCTAAACGCTCCTCTATGCTGTTGGGGTTATGTTTTTCACCAAACGGGCGGTGAAGTACACCATATTGTCTTTCAGGTCTGATACCTCAATTTGATTTTGACCAAATGGCGATTGTTTTACCGAACTAACCGCTAAACCCTGAGCACTAATAAGGTTTCTATCAACGTCATTAAAATGAGGATGTAAAAAAGAGAAGGTTTGACGATCAGACTCTCTTTCTAATGTCACCACCAATTGTGGGTCAGCCAATTCATTACCACGATAGTAATTAACGTAACTGACTTCAAAGGACTCATCAAATTGAAATAAGACTTGTGCGCTTTGCTGTTTGCTTAAACTCATAATTAACAACCTACAAAATAAAAACCCATATTAAATTTTTAGTAGGATTTACCCAGCTTTGCAAAAACAAGTGGCATTATTTTTAACAAACAATTAAACCCTCATTGTTTATAGCAAATTCAGCTAAATTGCCTAACTATCGGCCTTGCTATTCAGTAAATATCAACTTTAAAACAACCGGCTTATCGGCATGTAAATCAGTTACTGTTATTCACTATGACACAGGTTCAGCATTTGGCTACTGCAATATAACGTCTATGTGAAAATTGTCATATTACGTCTAAGTCATTAATCTCCTTAGCTTTTTTTAAAAGCATTTGGAACACAGCCACTAAAACACCCGACTGAATACAATTTCCTTCAATGGCGTCTGATGTTTGAAAATAACAAACTATTGACGATTTTCTATATTTAAAATTTACCTTTAATAAAGCTATTTAGCTGTTTTATAGGCATTTAACGTTTATCGAATTAAGCAAAACTCTAAAAAGTACAATTGCACCACTTAGAATTAATCCTTTATGAATGCCATAACTTTGTTAAAGTGCCAAAAAAAACAATTAAAGCCGTTAAGGAAAACACCATGCGTTGTAGCGCTTTTTTTATTTTATGTTCCATCACCATGACGCACAGTTTTGCTCAGACACAAGATACCCCCTCCCCTGATGAAGAGACGCAACCAGAAGATGTTGCCGAACTCTCGACCATTAACATCCGTGGCCAACAAGACACAGGGCCAAAAATAAGCACCAAAAAACTATTAAAAGTGCCAGGTGCCGGAGGTGACCCCTTAAAAGCCATTGAGGCACTGCCTGGAGTTGTACTAGGTGGCTTTGGGCCATTTAGCATTCCAGCCGTTCGAGGCTCGAGCCCAGAGGATAATATTTACATTACCGACTTTGTGCCGGTTGGCTATGTTTTCCATAACGATGGGGGAAGCACTTATAACAGTAATTTAATTGAAGATTTTCAATTAAAGGCGGGGGCCTGGGGACCAGAGTATAGCGATGCGTTAGGAGCCGTGATGAATACTCACCTAAGAGACCCCTATCAAGAAGAATTAACCACCACCATTGATGTAAGCTTGCTTAGGGCCGGCACCATGATAGAAGGGGCCATCAGTGAAGACAGCGCCTTTTACGCATCCTACCGAGAAAGTCTTTTACAGTTTTATATCGAAAACATTATCGACGAAGATGAAATTGAATTTACTGAAGTGCCAAAAAACAGTGACTACCAATTAAAATATCACTGGCGCGTAGATAGCAGCAGTAATTTTAGAGCCATCGCCACAGGTGCCCATGACAGTGTCGCCCTAGACTTTGGCCCCGAGTCTGAAAACTTACAACACGAACCCGGTTTGGCTGGTGGTTTAGATGCCGACACTTACTACCATAACCAAGCGTTGCTGTACGACACGGTTTTTGATAACGGTACCAGCGCCATCATTGCATTTAGTCATAAAGAAGAAAGTGGTGATTTTAATGCGGGTACGTTAATTGATATTACCTCTACCAACTTTGAATACCGCTTAAAAAATTATTATCAAACTCCACTCTCCAATGGCGACACGCTTCGTTATGGCTTTGATAGCAGTAGCACTGAAATCAAATACGAAGTAAATGGTAAAGACACACCCTGTAACGATGAATTTCAGATATGTGGTCCTATATCAATAGGTGAAGATTTTACCACCGATGATAGCCTCACCATTAACAGCCACTACTTATTTAGCGCCTACGACTGGCTAGCCACACCTTTTTTGGAAATTTCATTTGGACTGGGATCCAGTTATAACGATTTTACTCAGGAAAACACTTTCCAGCCTAGAATGAGCAGCCGTTATGAACTAAATCCACAATGGACACTCACAGCCGCTATTGGAAGGCACCATCAGTTTCATCGTAACTTTCGTTTCATTGACGAAGACGTGGGCACACCCGATTTAAAAATGCCAAGCAGTGATCATTATGTAGTGGGTTTTGAGTTTACACACGATGAATCTATTAGCGCGAAAGTTGAAGCTTATTATAAAGACCTACACGACCTAGTGCGCTCCAACCCAGAATTAGAAAACGATTCACAAGCAGATAATTATATTAATGGCATATCTGGTAAAGCTTATGGCATAGAAATGCTAATTAACAAAAACCTTACCGATAAATGGTACGGATGGTTATCTGTTTCTTACAGCCAAACTAAACGCACTGATGATGTTACTAATACTGACTTTGATTATGAGTTAGATCGCCCATGGATTATTAATTTAGTGGCCAGTTACGAATACAGCCCCATTACTACCTTGGGCTGGAAATGGCGCTATCAAAGTGGCAACTTAATAACCCCTGTAGAAGGCGCCATTCCAATTGATGAATCAGGGGTTGAGGTGGATCTTACAGGCCTTGAACCAGATGGTACTCCGACCAATATTAATGACGTATATTTATGGCAACCTACCTACGCTGACAATGCCTTAAACTCAGAACGCCTACCCGCCAGCCATAGTTTAGATTTTAGAATCGACTTCGCGCCCGAACGAGATACCACTTATTATTTTGAAATACTCAATGCCTATAACCAGCAAAATGTCACCGACTACAAATACAGTGAAGATTATTCCGAGCGAGAAAAAGTAAATGACCTACCCACTATATTTAACTTTGGCATGCAGTTAATTTATTAGTCGCTAAACAAAAAAAAGCCCAGTAAACCTGTTGGCCTACTGGGCTGTTTTGATAAATAAACTCACATCCAATTCTAGCGACTTACCCAAGCTTGCATGCGTTTATCCATATTTAATCGCAACAACCTCAAACCTTCATTCATGACATTGTAGTGCGCATCAATAATGGCCGTACTTAGGGTAAATAAATCATCGGCTTGTGTGGCAATGTCTCTGCCGCTTAATAAATCTTGCTCTACCATGCCCACTAAACGCTCTAACTTAGGTTCGCACAGTAATGCGGCAATGAGTGAGCTGGTAATCTCCAGCGCTTCTTGCGATAAGCATTGCGCCTGAGCCTTAATCTTTACCATTTGCTTATTCATTTGCCCCATTAAGAAGCGCAAGCGCATGTCGCTGCCAGCATCCATAGAGCCAATCGTACAAGCCGAGGTACCCAGTGCACGAATTTGCCCCACCAGTTCAATGAAACAGGGCAGCTCGTCAAAAACATACACACCCAATGCTTGATGTTGAAAATTAGTTTGAATCAACTCTTCCGCTTTATTACCGGTGCCGGCAATGTACCGCAGCATCTGTTTGACCAAATGGCTATGCAGCTCAAAGTTTTCCAGTATTTCATCTTGGCGCCATTGTAAGTGCACGGTTTGCCAAGCACTGCGGATGTCGTTCCACAGCTGAATATCAAAAATCTCATGGGTAAGGTGTAATTGGCGCTCCAGCTCTTTAAAGCGCGCATTCACCTCTCGGGCCAGTATCCGAGTTTTACTTTCAAAAAATGGATTACCCGCCAGCGCACCATTGGTGGCGGCACGATGTTGCTGCACTACCCTTACCTGCTCAAATAAGGCTTTAATAAAATCTAACGACTTAAGCCTTAATTGCTGGTTTTGATGCAATGCAGCCATAGAGGAGTAATCTGTATGGGCGGCGGCTAGCATGATGAACTCACTTGTATTTATGTCCTATTTTGTACCTTCATAACTTTTACTACAGCAAAGGCCATACCAAAACAAAATATTCATATATATCAATGATTTAGAGCGTACGCCTATTATCTCATTAAGGTTGTCGCACAGAAATTGTGCAAGATACATTAAGCTAATATTATTTGGGGCATGCTTTACCGCTAAAGTCAGGGAATGACCTAACAAGGGGCATAATGAAAATGCCTGAGAAATGGGATTACAGCAGAGGGTCAAGCATGGCATGAAGGCGCTTGATAATAGGCAGGCTAGCAAAGCCTAGACCCACAAACTAACGA
>CAJXRF010000147.1 GCA_913058575.1 uncultured Bermanella sp. | reverse complement strand
GCCGGTGATGGCGACAATTACGTATTGGGTTATCGAGTCAAATTCTAGCCCAAATAAGCGCCCAATTTCTCAAGTAAAATGAAAAGCCGAGTTAAACTAACTCGGCTTTTTTGGTTTCTACCCGCTACTTTCTAGTAAAATAGTAAGGCTCTTCTTTTATTCCCAACAGCTCTCGCCTCAACAAATCTAACGCGGCACTGGCAATAAATTCTTGAAAATATTCACGTGAGCCTGGGTAAAAAAGTTTTTGGGTTTTAAGTTTATCTTTTTGCCCCCACGCTAACCAAACCGTGCCCACAGGTTTTTCTGGTGTTCCACCGCTTGGCCCTGCTATACCCGATACGGCAATGGACCATTTAGCACCAGTTAACGCCATGGCTCCCTGTGCCATTTCTTGTACTACTCCTTGGCTCACGGCTCCCTCTTTTTGCAAGGTGGCTTCTTTTACCTTTAATATGCGCATTTTAATGTCGTTAGAATAACTCACTATTCCCCCTTCAAATACTTGAGAGGAACCACTCATTGAGGTGACCTTAGCCGCAATTAATCCGCCGGTACAAGATTCCGCTAATGTCACTTGGGAAGTTTGCGCTTGTAAAAGTGACACGATAATTTCAGGTAACTGACTAGCTCCTTCCCCAATAATATGGGCCCCTAGCAATAGCTCTACTTGCTCTTGCCAATAAGGTAACAATTGCGCTGCCTGTTTATCATGAACCGTGAGCTTCACCTCAACCTGTGGAAAAGCTGCCCTGAACCCCAGTTCAATATTTTCAGGCCAGTCGGGTAACGATTCAGTTATTAGCTTTTGCATACCAGACTCACCCATGCCAAACACCTGTAAGCGCACCACCTGTGTGAAAGCACCTGGGTTCATAGTATCCAGTATCGGCATAATGCTTTTTTGCAGCATACTTTTCACTTCACTGGGCACACCGGGTGTGCACATGATGAGGCAATCATTATGAAGAATACTAAAACCCGGCGCACTGCCGGTGGGGTTGTGCAAAATATTAACGTCTTTTGGTAATAAGGCTTGTTTACGATTTGGGCCATTTAATTCATAGCCACGCTTTTCACACCAGCTTTGTAATTGGCTTAATGCCACAGGGTGCTCTTGAAGGGGCTGATTAACCACTAAGGCCAGTGCCTCTGCCGTTTTGTCATCAATAGTAGGGCCAAGGCCTCCATTAATAATTAATACATCGCTGTCTTGAGATAAACGCTCAATTTCCCTTACCAGTAAATCAAGACTGTCGCCCACGGTCACTTTACGACTAAATACCAAACCCTTTTGTTTTAATATGTCCGCCATCATGCAGGAGTTGCTATCCAGCACATCACCGCTCATTAATTCATCACCGGTTAATAACAACTGAATATCAAGCTTTTTCATGGGCGCATTTTATTCCTGCAAAAAAGAAAGGGTACCCCCGAATGCGCATCAGGGGTACCCTTTTTATGGTCTATTCGATTACGAAATTGAAGGTGAAATTTGTTAGCCGGTTATGGCGCCTTTTTCAATTTCATCATCTGGCTTTTTTACGTCTATGGACTCTTTATCAAAACGCATCATTAACGCTGGCAAGAATAAGAAGTCAAATATCAATGCTATGCTGATGGTGGCGCTGATCATGATGCCCATTTTCGCGTTCACCGTGAAATCTGAAAACAGCAACACACAAAACCCAGCCACCAAAACCACAGTGGTAATTAATAAGGGCTTAGCCACCGTGTGGAACGCATAACGTACAGCATCTTCTGGGGACTTATTCATAAGATTTCGCGCACGCATGTATTTACTAAAGAAATGCACAGTATCATCCACCACAATGCCTAAGGTTAAACTAAATATAACGGCTACCCCTAAATCTACCACACCCGAGAACACCCCCCAGATACCAAATGCCACCATGGCTGGAAATGCGTTGGGCAATAAACTTAGCAAGCCATACTTAAAGGAGCCCAAGGCCAGAATTAAGGTCAGTGTAATTAGAATTATGGCAATCACAGACCCCGATAACATAGAGTCAATATTACTCTTACCCACATGAGCAAACATCACTGAAATGCTTGAGCCTGGTGTCACCAATTCTGGGCTATTATCCAACAACCATTGTTGAGCACGCTGGTCTAATTCTATTAACTCTTTGGCTTTTTGATTACGAGCAATGACCCCTATTAAAAGCGAGCTTTTATCAAAATTAATTTGGCTGTTTAAATCAAGACCATAAGGCAAAGACAACTCGTACATAAGCTGATATTGAGCGGCCAATTCACGGCTTTCTGGAATGGTGTAAAAAGCCGGATCATCTCGATTCATATTTTGGTTCAAACGTTTAAGCGTGTTGGTGTAGGAACTCACCGACACCACTTCTGGCTGGGCCAAATACCACTGACTAAATGCCTCTACTTTATTTAAAAACGCAGGTTCATTCACCCCGCCGCTTTCACCGCTATCCAGTGAGTAGTTAATCACTTCAAAGCCACTCACTTCATTTTGCATAAACTCAGCGCCCTTACGGAACTCAGTGCTTTCATCAAAATAAGCCACTGTATTGTCATTTAATTCATTTAAAGCCGTTAAGCTCGCCACGGATATGGACACCGCCAATACACCCCAAAATAAAGGCTTTTTGTGAGTGATGGTGAAGTTGGCTAATGTAGTTGACCAAAGCTTTTTACCTTCATCCATGGCTTTTGCTTTCATCGGCAACCAAATGGCTAGCGTCGGTAAGAAGGCAATGCTGTAGAAAAACGCAGCAATCACACCAAACGCAGCAATATTGCCCAACTCTTGAAACGGAGGTACATCCGAGGTATTCATGGCTAAAAAGCCAATGGCCGTTGTGAGGCTAGTAAGAAACACGGGTTGAAGGTTTATCTTCATGGTTTCCACCATGGCTTGCTTCTTCTCATATCCAAGCGATAAGTGATGTAAGTAACTGGCCAATATATGCACACAATCACACACTGCGAGGGTAAGAATAATAATAGGTGCCATGACATTCACTTGGTTCAAATCGTACGAGATCCATCCCATAAAGCCTTGGCTCACCAATACCGCTACTACGATTACAATGGAGGTTGCCACTGCTGACCAAAACGAGCGAAGCAAAATTAATAACATAATTAAAATTAACAAAAACAAAGCCGGAAACAGGTGACTGGCATCGTATTCAGCCGATTCATTAAAGGCCACATTCACCACGGCCAAGCCTTGTAAATATATTTTCAAGTTTGGATTATCAGCTTCCACACGCTTTTTCAATTCTCTGGCCGCTTGCACCAGCTCAAGTGTTGCTTCGCCCTGAATTTGTGCGCTGTCAGTAGGGAGGTTCAATTTAACATTAATGGCTGTGGCGTGATTAGTTTCAGACAATAAACTGTTCACCAACGCAATCTCGTTAGAGGCGACATTCTTTATAGTTTCGATCTGCTTGACGGTAAGCTGTTCTGCATCTTCTACTAAATTTTCCACCATTAAGTCATCATCAATAACCTGAGTATGTTGAAAGTTTGAAATAGAATCTACGCGGGCTGCGTAAGGCAATAACCAGGATTCTTCTGTTAAGACTTCAACACTGGCAAGAGTTGAACGAGTAAAAACCTGCTCATCTCGTGGACGTATTACAAAAACCAAGTTATCGGTCTTTGTATAGGTATCTTGCACTAACTCATGAGCTAACATTTGCTCATTATCATCGCTGAAAAATATTTTATAAGACGAATTAAATTTCAATTGTCCCAAGCCATAGCCAAGAAACACCAGCAACAAGATTGACACAATAAACAGCAGTATCCGCCGCTCCACTACCCAACTGGCTAAACGATCGTTCATGGCAAACGCCCTTGATTGTTATTATAAAAAAAGATTGCGCGACATTACGTCAATTAGTCATTTTTTTCCAGTTATGACACAATTTAGAAAAGTGTTTGATACAGGAGTACCACACCAATTGGCGATTTGATAGAAATTAGATTAACCCATCAAAAAACCTTCAGGTAGTATGGCTTTTTCACACCATGATAGATCTTTCGAGCGGATTAACATGACACGGCACACTCCCCAAAGCACCACCCCGAAAAATGTGCAAATTACCGCTCGCCAGCCAATATTTGAGTTTAAAGAAACACCAGCCATTTGGTTAAGCGACCCCATTAAAACTCACTTCATGAATGCGCTTTCGGTTTTGATTCCTTTCTCAGAAAAAACCGTTAATGAAATCATGCGAAAAAATATTGAGCTATTTCATGAGGCCAAACTAAAAAAAGAAATACAAACTCTCATCAAGCAAGAAGGCGCCCATGCTCGCATGCACCGTGAAACTAATAAAATATTAGCCGGCACAGGTTACACTGGCATATTGTTTTTCGAGAAAATACAAATTCGCCTCATGTCACTACTTAGAAAAGTATCCACTGACGTATTTGAACTGGCCATGCCGGCAGCATTTGAACATTTTACCGCAGCCATTAGCCGAGATTTTCTCTCACATGAATTTTACTGGACTAACAATAAAGAGAATACTGCCATTGAGTTTTCAAGGTGGCATGCATTGGAAGAATTAGAGCATCAAGCTGTTTGTTACGATGCCTTTAATAGTGTTTATAACAATAAATATCGGCTACCTATGTACTTAGCTTTAATATGGCTACCAGTCTTTGTCATTTCTACATTTACTATTCAGTTATATTTTTTGCATAAAGACAGGATTGTTTATCAACCAAAGTATTGGCTCGCGTATCTGCGCTTTATGGGGCGCTGCATCAAGTTATTTTCAAAAGGTATTTTTTCTTACAGCAAGGTCTCTTTCTCACCCTGGTCACCCCAGGATGAGACACTTTATCAAAAAAGTTTAGAGCGCTTTAGGAAGCACTAATGGCTTGAGAGGAGACACCTTCTTTAATTAGTAATCTTTTTCTTTTTAAATGCATCACCAATCCAAGTAAAGACAACAACAAGCTAAGACTGAGTACCAACACAATAAATATGTCTCGATAAAATCGTCCTACCAAGGGCACCAGTAAATTCCACTTATGTAAAAAGCTAAAACTGTAACCCTCTATTCTTGCTAATGCATTATTAGAATCAATCAGTAGACCTGTCACTGGGTCAATAAACACTCGCAGCCCATCATTACCATCAACTTGCCACACTGGTAGGCGTTTGTTTCTAAAGTCATAAGTGGGCCCGAAATGAGTTATAGGCTGTGAATCAATTACCTGCCAATTTTCTATATTCAATAAAGTGATTGCCTTTTGAATAACCAATTGATTATCTAATTCATTCAAAATGGCCCCGGTTTGGCTATCTACATAGTGCCCTTTAAATTCAGCACTGCTGCCCTTAAATCGTTTTTCTCGATCATTTTCTTGTAAAGGATTTTCAATAGAAGCGCTTATTCGATAAAGAAACTTCTTTTCATCATTGATGCCCCCCTGAATTAAACTTATTTGATTAATTGCAGATCCTCTCAAAGAACTGGGTAACTCAATGGCGCTCCAGTGATCAAGTGACAACTCATCAGCTGCCAATATAGGTAAGCCCGCCTTATCTTCAAAGCTCATGAAGAGCAAATGATAGATACCACTAATAGAGAATAAAATAAGAGGCAGCACAACCACATATGCCAAACGACGGTGCCAACGACGCTCTATTTGCTGCGCTTTTTTACGGCGTTTTAATAGAATTAAAAACATTATGCCTGTTATGGCCATTAGGGTAATGAGCGACACCATAATAGTGATGAGTGCTAATCTAAGCCCTTCAAGTTCACTTAAAAATTCAAAGCTGTGTAAATTCTGAAATATCCAGCGTAGTGAGCGCTTCCAGTCATTAGTAATTGCCGCAATAGCTTGCGTTTCGGTATGAACAAATACCGTTAGATTATCTTGTGTATCATAATTAATTCTATATACAGGTAATAAGCGATTCACTTCAGGATATTGATTATCAAACTGAGTTTGAAACGTAACAGAGTGAATACGCTTTTCTTCAGAAAAATAATGTTGAGCCAACCAAATTGCCTGTTGTTGGTCATGATTTTCTATCTCGGTAAACGTAGAGGGTGAAAAATAACGTCTTGGCGAATCTTGCTCTTGCGTGACTTGAAATAGCACCTGATCTTTAAAAGGCACAAACTTAGCCACCTGTGCTTTGTTTAAATTATTTATCTGAATAATTTTAGATATATTAACCACTTCAGTACCCTTCAACACCAAAGAAGGAGGATACATTTTTTTAGCCTGCGGCCCCGTCCACACCATTAAGGGGTGAGACAATGCCGACAAAATATAAATGAGCGTGGCGATTAAAGCTGGCCACAGGAACAGGCCATGCCATTTTTTTGCTGATTTTACTCGACTCATTAAGTCACCCACTCGATCATAAAAGGAATATAGAAACACATCAAAAGCCCCGATAGGGCCATTTAAAGGGGCTTCTTATTAGAAGCTGGCGCGGATGCCTGCATATGCAGTAAGTGGCTGACCAGGACGATATCCAATGAGGTCCTTTCCTACCTGATTCGAGGTATAAGTACTGTAACGTTTATCCGTTAGATTCTTAATACGGGCATATAGCTCAATGTCGGTACTCACACGGAACCGTGAGCGAAGGTTAACTAGGTCGTGACCATTATAATCACTGGTATTGGTTTCATCTGTGTAGTATTTACCCACGTGCTCAACTTCTATCTCAAGCATTAAGCTGTGTTGTTTAAGAG
>CAJXRF010000146.1 GCA_913058575.1 uncultured Bermanella sp. | reverse complement strand
TGGGATACATTTTCCTTAGTTAGGATTATGTGTCCGTTAAAGCGGGGGAAGTTCATTTGTCCGGTGCAGCCTCTTGTTATGCGATTTATCGATAGTTGTGAAGAGTAACATAGCACCCATTTTTGCAACACTCTCCAGGATGAAGCCACTCATTCCTAATTATTATATCCTTGTTTTTAAATGTTGAATCTTTAGCGAATGCTACTATCTCTTCTTTAGCAGTCTCTCCGGGTACAACTTTTAGGATTTTGCCGCCGCACCGCGAACAAATGCCCTCTGGCATAGAACAATCTACTTTATATTGTTCGAGAATTTTCTTCGCACCTTTAAAAGCTGAATGTTTGAGCTTAAGAAAGTGCTTTCGATCTAGCACAGCTTCAATTTCATACTGGTTGTGTTGAAACCACTGATTCCAATCATCTGAACTAGACTCAAATGTTACGTATCTCTTTAGTTTTGAAATCAATGTTTGTTCAAACATACTTACCCGACTGGTCCGTAACGGCTTGATCGTTCGCATACGCGTTTGCATAGAACGGATATTTGGCTATTACAATGTACTCGATTTTATTTATCAGGTTAATCTTCCATTTCAATTGACAGTCCGAATGTTAGATTTTCTAAACGTATTAATTTTAAAGTTCATATAATTTCCTTTTAACATCTTCAGGCGTGCTAAAGTGTATGAAATTAGCCCTACTCACCCTACTTATTAACTTCGCAGCAGATAAGTTCCCGTCAGCCTTTTCATAATATGATTCAATCGTATTGATAAGAGCGGGATTAGACAAGTCATATGTATTGAAAAGTGGTTTATTACATACAGTGCAAATTGGATTAACTTCCTTTGTTTCGATATTAGGATGTGAATAATCGTTAGAACAATGAAACTGGTTTAGTAATTTTTTATTTAATGATTGTCTATCTAAATCAATAGCTAAAACAGCATCTAGGTTGATGTTATTTGAAATTAGCAACTGGGATAGATACTCCGCATGCGAATAGGTTCTTGGGAAATGAGCCAGTATCTTGTTGCTTGAATCATTAAAGAATCGTTTGATGAGTAAGCTAGAAACTAGCTCGGGAGATACTAAATTTCCATGTTCCATTATTGACTTAAAAGCCTTTCCTAACTCTGACTCGATAGAAACTTCGTGGCTTATTAAGTCGCCTAGATATACTAGTTCAGCATCAATCATTGAGGCCAAGGTCCCAAGATCTTCAGACCAAACCATTGAAACAGGTGTAAAATAGATGATCTTCATCTTTTAACTGTAGAACTTTTTGTTAGACATTTTTAGACTCTTTAAAAAGACGGTTGCACTCTGGGCAAAATTGAATTTTCACGACTCCACCTTGGCTTTCACTTAGCCCGTTAATTACACTAGGCAGATAATTTGGATAATTTTCTATAAAAGTATCGAAATCATCATGCCAAATATCAATACAACCCTTAAACACCTTGGTATTACCAGTTTCTAGTTCAACTTCATGTATTTCACATATTTGAAGAGCTAGACTTAGATCTTTGTACTCCAGATTGTACCCGCTAGGTTTTCTCGAGAATTCACTTAATAATTTTTCATGCCAGTACAGAAGTCTTTTCCCCTTGCGAATTTGAACTATAAGTTTTTGATATTTCTTATTATCATTTAAATATAACTTTAAGTCCCGACGAATAAGTTCAGCGTCCATTCCATTTTTACCTTATTGCATAACGCCCGCAAGCACAGGCGAGTGAAACGAGTCCAGCACAGCTTGCTGTGCAATTGTGCCTTGCTTTGTTATGCACTCTCATCATAAATTCAAGTGTGCCTTAATGCTGGGAACACTTCTTAATCTATCTGCTCCATTCAAAGTTTTACGTTCGATCAACTTTATTGGCTTTGGGGCGTTCAAATTATTCTTTTTATCAAATAGTATGTTTTCATCTTTTCCCAATTTTACTATTTTGAATGATGTATATCCCCATTCATTAGACTCGATATACCATTCGCCATCACAGCTCCATTGGCTTGGAAATTCCCAGTTATTCACCTCGTTAGTATCAAGATAAATTGAAGTACCACGAAGATATGCTGTGCCGTTAGAATTTCGTTCGAGTCTGGTTATATCTCTTTTCTTGCCACCATGTGTGTTTTGAACAGTAACATCGGTAAACCAAGTTCCAACCATTTCAGGGCAAGTTTCACCTTGCTTGAACTTCCCTTTTTCAAAGGCATACTGGCCAGCACACCCTGAGAGTATAATTGCTAAAAATAAAGATAGATATTTCATAGTAAATCCTTTACTGCATAACGCCTAGCACAGCCGCGAGCGAAGCGAGTCAGGGCCAATTTATTGGCCGTACTGCTGCTTCTTGTTATGCGATGCAGGCTGTTTGTTTTAATTGTTTGACTGAGAGGCTGCAACGTAAAGGCCGAGGCTAACAATCCATGTTCTTGCTATAACGATTAAGGTATTAACTTAAACAGTGGTAAATTTTAGGCTGATAATATTAACACATTTACCAGTTTTAAGACCAAGCCCAAAGGCAGATTATCGAAAGCCTTTCAAACCCCAAAACTCTTTTAATACGCATAACGCCAATGTGCACGAGCAGACACGCCGTGGCGCGTATTTTTACTCGCAAAAATCGTGAAACGGTTTGGCTGTCTTCCGTGGCACGCCTTGTTAAATGCTAATTCAAGCATAAGATGATATAGCCTTTTCGAATTCTAAGGCTTTATCTTTTAACTTCATATGGTTCGCAGCTTTCAGCAATAGCTCCCAAAACTCTTTAGTAGTTTCATTATAAAGAGGGATTCCTTCCAGCTCATCAAGGGCCATCCCAAGCTCATTATGATCAATGTACTCTAGAAATCTCTCCTGACTAAAACCATCCTCCCCACTTTCAGGATTCAGAAATAGGCCCCTAGCTTTCAATAAAAGCACTTCGACTTCTACCCATAACTTTTTCAGATCAATATTCATATGAGCCATTTAACGCCTGTAGCATGGGCGAGGAGCGCAGCGACGAGTCCAGCCCACGTTTTTTTGTGGGCGACCATGACTACACTTGTTAAGTCTCATCTTCCACCCATACCCCATCTTTGCCACTGATCTTAATATACGCAAATCTAAGTGTTTGAAATATAGTCGCAAATATCGACATGGCTATAAGTAATGGGAGGACGAATGCGAATACGCCCAAGTATATCTGGCTTGAGTCCACATCGATATTGAAAGTAAATGCCGTAGACCAGATTACTAACAATAAAAATGCACACTTAGAACTGAAATAAGCCATTTTAGCTGTAAATTCACTTTGCAATAAACCACTCCTAGGTATCGGAGCTAATGGGGCGAGAAGGATCTTAATGATTCTACTATCTGGATATTTTACAGCGAAAAAGGAAACTAGAGGTGGTGTAATTTGAACCAAGCAGGAAAAATAGCTTCCCTGATAAAAGCTAATAACTGCAATTATCATAAGAATAAAAATAAGAACTCTCTTAATCAGGTTCACTCTAAATTCCTTCAAAGATACTTAACGCTTAGCTAAACGGCGCACGATTAGTGCGTCCAGTGGAGGCGGTCTTTTTGGCCGGAACGCGTTTAAGCGTATTGTTATATGCCTGATAGATCATAAACCACAAATGCAGCTCCTAATGATAACCCAATACCACATATTAGATGTGAAGCCTTTCTAAATCCTTCATTTATAAGCTTACTTTCAGCACGACTGGCTTTAAGCCTTAAGCTTACGCCATTGAACTCAATTTTTACTGTGTAGATCATTAAGGCAAGCCACATTGCAAAAGTGTAGTAACCAAGAACCGCATTACTTACACCAAATGTATTTAGTGACCATAGAGATACAGAGAAAAACATCCCTATTAAAATTCCAGTTGAAAATAATTTCATGTTAGGTACTAAAATTTTATCCAAAGCATATAACGCCTGCAAGCACAGGCGAGCGAAGCGAGTCCAGCACAGCTTGCTGTGCGATTGTGCCTTGCTTTGTTATGTATATTATTGATTATCATTATTAGAGACTACAGTGCGTAGGTATTCGATAAAATCACTGTCTTCTAAACCAAATAAATCAAACCCTGTACGAGTAAAGCCATCAGATGCTACTTCCTTGATTTGACCAATACCTCCATTACTTTGCGAGTATTCATATTGAAGGTTGTATAACAATTGATTAAATCGGAGATCAGGATATCGTTGCCAAATTTCCTTAATTAGATCTAACAACTCTTGAATTCGATCAGGGTCTCTCATTTTATTCCTTCACTATCCACAAATACATAACGCCCGCAAGCACAGGCGAGCGAAGAATGAGCGAGTCCAGCACAGCTTGCTGTGCGGATGTGCCTTGCTTTGTTATGTTTTTTGGGTGAATAGGAAAATGATTTAATCATCGTCATCATCCCTCATAAATCCACCAGTATGACCGCCCATTAAAGTATCAAGATTTATATTCTTTTTGGTGAATAAAACCACGATTCCTAAAATGAGAGCTGCAACAGCGATAAGCTTCCCATACCCAGGTATGGCGCTTCCAAGCATCAATGCACAAGCACCACCTATGAATAGAGCTAAACCAATAATTGTTTTCAGATTCTCAATATTCATAATTTAAAACATAACGCTCGCATAAATGGCGAGCAACTTGTTGCG
Organism: uncultured Bermanella sp.; assembly: GCA_913058575.1. Lineage (GTDB taxonomy): Bacteria > Pseudomonadota > Gammaproteobacteria > Pseudomonadales > Oceanobacteraceae > Bermanella. Next base: position 2,335 of record CAJXRF010000146.1, on the reverse strand, counting down.
AGTCCAGCGCGTAGCCCGAAGGGCTGTCTTTAGACGCGCGACATTTCATGCGTTTGTTAAGTATTGTACTTGGCCAATATATAGTTGATCCGTTCTTTATCGAAACCAACGTAAGACGTTTTTCCCTGCAAAAGAGCACCCCAAGCTTCAGGTACTTTTAGAACCATTTCCAAATACTCAAACCATTCAATACCAACATACCCTCCTTGAACTAGAGGAGCCTCTCGCAGAGTAGACGAAGGAATCATTAGCTGGCCGTCTGGACCTATTACATTCTTAACCTTAATCTGGTTTGATGCATCAGTGACAATCTTTGAACCAGAAACGGCATTCTTAGGCAAAGAATCAGTATCTATTGGAATGTATAACTCTTTATCCAACAGAAGCTCGTATAGACGATGAAAGTCTTCATCTTTATTACTTTCAGCGACATCGTAAATTACTTGCTCAATATCTCTGGGGTCTACCTTAGATTTTTTTCTGAATATATTGAACATGATTCCTCATAATGCTTAACGCCTAGCACAGCCGCGAGCGAAGCGAGTCGGGGCCAATTTATTGGCTGTACTGCTGCTTCTTGTTATGCGATGCAGGCTGTTTGTTTTAATTTAATTGTTTGACTGAGAGGCTGCAACGTAAAGGCCGAGACTAACAATCCTTGTTATTACTTTAACGATTAAGGTATTAACTTAAACGATGATAATTTTTAGGCTGGTAATATTAACACAATTACCAGTTTTAAGAGCAAGCTCAAAGGCAGATTATCGAAAGCCTTTCGAACCCAAAAACTCTTTTAATACGCATAACGCCGCAATCAACTGCGTAGCAATCTGGCGCTGGTTTTGCCGAGGTTATGGCAAAACGAGTGACAGGTTGCGGAGTCAGATTGCATTGCCTTGTTAGGGCCTACTAAGCTACCGTACATGCTGAAGCACATTAATCAATGCACCGAATGGGTCGCGGACATAGAATCTGCGTACACCCCAGTCTTCTGTTATTGGGCCATACTCTATAACCACATTAGCTCTTTTCATTAGATCAAGTGCTTCATCTAGATCGTCTACTTCAATTGATAAATTTGGCACTTGTGTCCCCGAACCACCTTCAGAAGCGATACTGATTTGAACTGTCATTTCAGAATCAGATCCAAAAGTCTTAATCCATCCATTATCCATCAGAACATCAAGGCCAAATATATCTTTATAGAAAGCATCTGCTTTTTCTATATTTGTAGCATCAATATTGGTGACAATCCGTTTTACCTTCATTGAAACATTCTCATCTGTGCCCTAACGCTCGCCACACAGGCGAGCAACTTGTTGCGAGTCCAAGGCACATAGTGCCTGTTTGTGCTGGCGTTTGTTACATGTTTTATTCAATTAATGGCACCCAGCTTCCGGAAAATAATTTCTCCAGTTTACCGAATTGCGGATTGCCAGTGTTTCTACCAACTACTCTAACGGGTTCAATTCTATCGTGTTGGCAGAACTCCATTGGGTCGTTTATTTCTTCCCAGTCGGTTAATTTTACACCGTAATCCTCGACCGCTATTTCATAGAGATCTTCTATAGTGTCTGGTAAATAGTCAGCTATAGCTGATGAATCAGTTTCTTTATCAAATTCGAAGAGATATACGCCATCCTCACACTCATAGAGCATTAGGCGTTTTACTTCTTCGTTGTCTGCTACTTTAGCAATTTTTCTCATATTAATGACATGTAACGCCGCCATTACGGGTTTATCCCGTAAATGGCTTTGTTATACATTCTCATCTATTTAATCTTACGCTTCCGTCATCAGAAACAATTACTAATCTGTACTTATACTCATAACCTATCTTGCAACCTTTGAGTTTCCGAGGCTCTTTTTTCAAATAATGGGAATCATAGTTTTTACGGCCATCAATATATTCTACAGCCAATTTAAATGAATTAGATTCAGATATGGTGCAATTTTTCTCTATATTGTAATCATGCATATAAGTGTAACAAACTAATGACACAACCAAGCTAGAGGGTATAACTAAAGGAATATTCATCTTCTTTTTAATTATACAAAATATAATTACGTGAAGAAGGGATATAAAAATACCGACAGTCAGCCAAGTTAATCCAATACTTTTACTCGCATTTACAGGAGTGTTTATGCTGGCAATTAGATCATCTATACCAAAGCCTAATATCATCCAAAGTATTAAGAAAAATAGACCTTTCAATATATCATTTAAAGCATTAGTCATAATGTATAACGCCTTAAATAATGGGCCGAACGAAGTGAGGTCCAGCCCGTAGGGCGGTCATTAATTTTATTGTTATGAAGCTCGTTACTTGTATAA
>CAJXRF010000145.1 GCA_913058575.1 uncultured Bermanella sp. | reverse complement strand
GTATTAGATGGTCTACCAGCTGAAGGGTTGGTAAAAGCCACAGTGGTAGAGACAGTGGTAGGTTTAGTGGTGTTAGCGGCCTTCATTAAGTATCGAGAACTGGAAAATCAGTAACAATGTGATGCTTGTATAGGGTGCCCTTAAGTTAATCACTTAATTCCCTACTCTTAATGCCTCACTGTGCCAGCCGATGATGTGGATAGCGCCGAGAAGCTGTAAAACCTAAGGGGCAACGATATGTTGTTAAGCTTATACTGTGCCCTTATTGAAGCTTGCATTGAAAGGTTAAAACCAAAGACAAGGTTACTGGTGGTTTCCTTGTTGATACTCTCGAATTAAATTAACAGTGGATGCGGAAATAGCATCTTGCATAATCTCAAACTTCTTACTAATTAAGGCAGGTGTAGTTTCAGCGCTTAAAACACGATCAATGCGGTTTTTAATGCCTTCACCATTTAACATTTGAGTTAAGGTTAAGTTTTCAGGCTTGTTATGCTTTTCAGTTTCTTTTTGCAGTGTCGCATAGGTAAAAGGAATATCACTATTGCCTGTTACCTTCAGGGTTTTCCAAATGCTATTTTTATTGCCTTTTTCATAGAGCGCAAAATTAATGTTAGCTTCAAAAAACTTGGTAGTGAGATGATGGCTAATGACTTCTTTTCGAGCGGGGGTGGAAATAGACATGATGGCAATGGCATCCACATTCAGGGCGCTAATAAGCTTCTCGCGCTCTTCAAAGTTTAAACGATTAGCCTCTGCTTGACGAAGTTGGCTGTCTTCCACTAAGCCCCCTTTTAATAGCCGAGACTTATATTGGTGGTAAAAACGCTGATAAACGAAATTGTTAGCCAATTTGGCATTTTCAGTTACTTGCCAGTTTAGTTCTTTAACAAAGCTATCTTTCACTTGGTTTTGAACTGTTCGGGCTAATTGGTCTGAATTTTGAGTTTGAGAAATGCTTTGTGGGCTTAAATCCACATCAAAGCCCACAAAAGCCACTGATTGAACTTGATCAATGGCCTTGGGGTTCATGCTAGAGCAGGCTGAAATCATAACGAGACTGAAACAAGCCATTACTTTTAGATAGGTCATGTTCATATTGGCATCCTTGTCAATTTTCAGGGCATCCTAACAGAGGACTAAAAATAGTCAAAACTTAATGATGGCGGCTAATGTAACCCGCTACCCCCTTGTATTGGCTTTAAAATCGCAATGCCTCATTCACTTCTGTTCTAACAAAGGGAGCTACACGCCTTATTCAATTGATTTTCATAGACACCCCCCTAGATTTTGAAATTAAGACTACAATATAGAAAGTTTGAAACGAGCCTAATTTGCTGTTTTACATTTAAATACTTTTAACTAGCAGCCTAATTAAACAGATGATAAAAGCCTGTTTCTTTGTAGAGGCCACCATGAAAGTCGTTATTTTTATATTTTTTTGTCAATTATTCAGCGCCATAGTGAATGCGAACCCTTTTACCATGGGCGGAGATATAGACCCGCCACTAAAATGGCTGGATGAAAGCGATCAGCCTGTGGGTATTGAGGTGGAATTGCTCAGTACCATCTATAAACAAATGCCAGACTTAGTGCCTGAATTTAAATTTATTATTTTTAAGTCATCACCCAGATCTAAACAGGCTTTAAAAGATGGTACTTTAGATCAGTACATTACTATGTCTCATAAGAAAAAAAGAATGGAATACCTGCTTTACCCTGCGCAGTCTCATCTAAATATCAAATGGGTCTTCTTTACCACCCATCAATTTTTATTGAAGCAGCAAGAGCAAGGTTCGCCAGTGGTGTTTAATGATTATCAAGATTTAACGAAATATAAAATCGGTGCCACCCAGGATTACGCTTATTCAGACGAATTTTGGAAACTAGCCAATAATGGCACCTTAAATGTAGAGGTTATGCAGAAAAATAAACTCAATATTAAGAAGCTGTTGGCAGGGCGTATAGACTTATTCCCTAGCTATCAGTTCAAAATGCAGTGGAATGCGCAACAAGGCGGCTATGACCATCTTATTAGCTACCTACCAAAAGCCATTCGTGACAAACAATATTTTAACCCTTTCTCTAAAGCCTCCCGGTATCCAAACGTGTTAAATGGAAAAATCATCCGCCGTTATGATGAAGTGCTACGTGCATTGAAGAAAAAAGGTGTGATTAAAAAAATATTAAAAAAATACGGCGTTGATTAGCGGGCAAAATCACCTAACCATCATTAGGTATGTTCATACATACAATTCATAAAATTAATTCCTTTCTTGAGCCCTTACCTGCCATGACCTACAAAACATGGCCAGATGGGCAGCTATTGAATTTTTAAGAGCATCTCTTAAAAAATATAAAGCAATTTTATTCTTAGAGTAATTTTTAAAATATGTCTATTGCACTTAAGTGATGTAGGTCGCTTTTTTGTGTTAATTAAGGACTTTTTTGGAGGGCGCCTTTTTAGGCTGTTTAAGATTTTTAATTATTTAAAGGTCAGCAATACAGCAAAAATAGTGTGAATTCAGGAGAAAGAGTTTTGAATAATAATATCTGTTTACATTAACTCACTTAAAAACGTGAGTAGAGTCACAAACTTTCAAGGGGTTACAAAATTAAACCTAGTACCATCGTCTGGTGAGGCATTTATAGTGTAAAGTTCGCGCACTTTTTAGGAGGAGCTAACGATGATGAAAAAGTTTAGTGCTTCGGCTGTGATGATCGGACTGTTGGGGTCTGCATCTATAGCCAATGCCGTTGATGATGATTTAAATATTTACGGGTTTTTAAGTGTCGGTGCCACCGTACTTGATAACGAAGATAGTGATAAAGAAAGCGTTACACTAGACGGCTTCAATGATGACGCGGGTAACTTTAAGCAAGACACCGTTTTTGGTCTTCAAATCACCAAACAAATCAATGACAAAACCTCTGCTACGGGCCAGCTGGTCTCTCGCGGTAACAGTAACTATGAAACAGAGTCAGCTTGGGCATTTGTTTCCTATGCCGTAGACAGTGACACTGATGTGCGTATGGGTCGCTTACGTATTCCGTTCTTTTATTATTCAGAATTCTTAGAAGTAGGGTATGCCTATAACTGGGTACGTACTCCATCTGATGTATACAGTATTCCATTCTCATCTTTTGATGGTATAGACATTACTCACCGTTTCTCTGCTGGCAAATTTGATGGCAGCATCAAAGCCAACTATGGTCGTTTCAGTGAAGAAATTGATGTATTTGGTGATGACTACAATTCCGACTTACAAAATGTTTTAGGTGCAGCCTTAACCCTAAACCGTGGTGACTTTGGTTTTCGTTTAGCTGTTCAGCAAGCTGATCTTAACTTTGATACCGATGTAAACGCAGATGTTCAAACAGCTTATGAGGGTTTGGTTACAGCGACCCTAGCAGGAGATGCTGCTCAAGTTCAAACTGAATTAGGAAATGTAGACCTAGCCATCGAAGATGTTCGTGGCTTGGATGTGGCTATGTCAGCCGTTGCTGGATATGAATCTGCTACGGGTATTACTGGGCTGTCAGATGACTTTAATTTAGATAATAAAAAAGCCACCTTCTTCGATACCGCCTTTACTTATAATAATGGTAACTATGGTTTAGTAATTGAAGCCGTTAGCATTGAATACGAGTCGGCTTTACTGCTTGATACTCAATCCTACCTTATTTCTGGTTCTAAACGCTTTGGTGATGTTACCTACCATGCAACCTATTCAACCGCTAAAGACGAGCTTGATTCAGGTGTAGTCGGTCAGGGTCAGGACTTCCTAAAGCTTGAAGGCGAAGATATCAGTACGATTCTAGGTGCTCGTTATGATTACGCACCAGGCACGGCCATCAAGTTTGAAATTGAACATCATGATGAAAAAATCCATTACTCTGAGCCTGGCAACTCAGCTATGTTGTACAGCGTCGCTGTCGATATGATTTTCTAAGGGGCGATATTAAATGAAATATACTAAAATTATTGCCAGTACCATTTTACTTGCCACGATAGCGGTTTCAGCAAATGCTGAAATTGCTGTGATTGTTAGTCGTGATAATCAAAATGCGAAAATGGATCAAGACAGCATTGCTCGAATTTTCTTAGGGAAATCTTCTAGTTTTCCAAATGATGCCGACGCCACAGCGGTAGACATGAAGAAAGGAAGTGATGAGCACAACGAATTTACAGAGTCTTTTCTAGATAAAACCCCTAATCAGCTAGCCACTTACTGGTCTCGCTTAATTTTCACTGGTAGAGCACGCCCTAATAAGGAAGTGTCTTCTGCTGCGGAAATGAAGAAAATCATTGCTAAGAATGCCAATATGATTGGTTATATAGACGCAAGTGATGTAGACAACAGTGTACGAGTAGTTGCTAAGCAATAAAAATACACACATTGGTGCATTGCACTTAGTTAGTATTTAAAAGAAATCCAGAGCCCTGTAGGGCTTTGGTTTTTCTTTTTGTACGTGAGCTAAACACGATTAATTATAGGATGGGAGAGTAAAAGACATCATGAAAATAAAACATTTATGGGAGAAACTCGCTTTCCTTTCGTTACTGACTGGGTTTAGCTTTTTATCGCTAGCTGGCGACTTAAAAATTAATGGCATAGCAAGCTATCAAGAGCTTAATAAAGAATACTATGTGGGTGCTTTACTGTTAGAAGATTCTTTGAACAGCGTAGAAGAAATAACCGCTTACAAAGAACGTAAACAAATGAAATTACTGGTGACGGCCTCCCGTTGGTCGGTTCGCCTATGGCAACAGCAATGGCAAAACAACATCGCCATTAACAATGACATTATTAGTAATGATCCTAAGCTTCAGCAAGATTTAGCTTTTTTTACAAGCTTCTTAAAGGATAAATTAATCAAGGGTGACGAATTAGTTATTGATTACACACCTGGCCGAGGAACCCGTATAAAGCTAAATAATTATCCGGTGATAAAAACTAAAAATGATAAAATATTCAATTATCTATTGAACACTTGGATAGGAAAACTGCCTCCTTCACGTGAATTTAAAAGCCGAATTGTTAAGTTGGCGCTTGATGCTAACACTAGAGAAATGGTTTCACGGATAGATGGTAATGTTTTATCTGAACAGCGAATTAAGGCTATAAGCCAATGGTATGAAGAGCCTAAGAAAGAATTGGTTATCGCTAAGAAAACTAAGCCTGAAACGGTTAAAAAAAGCACTGATTTGGCCAAGCAAAAGAAAAAAGAAGAAAAAAAGAAAAGTCATAAAAAACTAGAAATGGCTAAAATTGAAAAGCAAAAATCATTGGCTAAAAAGAAGCAAATAGCCAAAGAAAAAAAAGAGCGCTTAAAACGAGAAAAGCGGGCAGAAAAAAAACGAGCAGAGCGTGAAAAGGCTGAAAAATCCGCCAGAGCCGCTAAATTGAAATTGGCTAAAGTTCAAAAAAATAAGGAAGCTCAACTAGCCCAATATTACTTCAGAGATCTATACCAATGGCAACTTCGCCAAGCCATTCAAGGAGAAGTAACTTACCCTGCTTGGGCTAAGCAGTTTGCACAAGAAGGGTTAGTGGAAGCGAAATTTACCATAAACCGTAAAGGCAAAGTAACGTCGGTAAGTTTATTGGATGAGGACGTACCAAAAATGCTGGGTGCCGAGGTGGATAAAGCCATTCGTAAAGCCGGTTTAAAAACGTTACCGCCTAAAGAATTAAAAGGGAGTGATTGGTCTTTTACGGTCACATATGAGTTTAATTTAAAAGATAAAACTCAGGAAAAATTGAAGACTCCTCAGAAGCCTAAGCATATGAGGGTTTTAGGTGGCGAGAGTGACACGAAAGTAGTGAGTGAATATATGAATAAGGTAAGAGAAAAAGTCATCACTGCGCTTAAATACCCTTCGGAAGCGGTTTTACTTAAAAAGCGTGGTAAAGCCTCTATTTTTGTGACCCTTGATCGACAAGGGAATGTTCTAAAAGTCTTTGAAAACTTCAAAGCTAAGCATGCCATTTTAACTAAGGCGCTATTCAACGCGGTTAATCGTGCTAAGCCTTTACCCGTGATGCCTGCGGGTATTGCTAAAGACAAAATTACCGTGGATATTACCTATAAATTTTCTCGTTAATAGCCGTGCCTAAATCTATACCAGTGGTGAATGAAATTTCATTCGCCACTGGGTGCTAAATAATAACAATATCGTTACAAGCATTACACTCGCTCTTAGGAGCGAGCTTCTTTTTTAGTTCCCTTTCTGCGCTTTTAGCATAGCTTCTTTTTTACCCTAAACATCCATAAGTCATCGCTTGCTTGTATAGTCTAAAATTGCAAAGAACGGATTGATGAGTAGAGCACTTATTCAAATAGGTGTGCATTCAGCATTAAGACACAGTGGCCTAGGGAGTTTGTTCACTTTTATTACTTGCCAAACTTCAATTTACAAAATATAGTTAGTTAGCCTAACTAAATAAGTGTGAGACATGGTCAGTCAAAATCAATATCTAGAAGCGTTTAATCGGCTAATTTTGCCCACTATTAGTAAAGTTCAGCGACTGCTTTCACCCTCTTTGGAGAAAGCGGTTAGTGCACAGGGTTTAACATTGGCAGAGTTTCGCATCGTTGGCGTATTAATGGGAGAGGCGCAAGGGTACAGCCAAAAAGAGTTGGCTCAGCAATTGGGTATTAGCTCAGCTTCCATGTCGGTATCCATTAGCAGTCTTGAACAAAAGCAATGGATTCAAAGAATAGCCGATCAAAATGATCAACGGGTTAAACGTATTAAGGTTTCACCCAAGGCTAATTTTGATGACATCGCAGGGCTTATTTATCAACTGGAAGCTAGCGCCACTAAGGGAATCACCAAAAAAGATTTGCACACTACTCAAAAAGTGTTGCTGAAAATAATAGAAAATATTTCAAACTAAATAAGAGGCTATGCTAATGACAATATTAATAATTGGAATCATTGTTTTCTTTGGGATACATCTTATTCCAATATTTGCACTCAAAGAACGTTTGATTGATAAATGTGGAAGACTGCCCTACATGGGTGTGTTTTCAGTGGTGGCAGGGTTGGGTTTAGCTTTCATTATATACGGT
>CAJXRF010000144.1 GCA_913058575.1 uncultured Bermanella sp. | reverse complement strand
ATTAAGAGTTTTAAAAGCCTAGTTTTTAACGAAACTAGGCTTTTTTTATGCCTGTTCGCTTGTGGCAACCACACAAAAGACGCTGGTTCACTTTTCATAACTCAAGGGCTCCCGCAACCAGTTTCAACTCTTTTCATTAAGAGTTTTAAAAGCCTAGTTTTTAACGAAACTAGGCTTTTTTTATGCCTGTTCGCTTGTGGCAACCACACAAAAGACGCTGGTTCACTTTTCATAACTCAGGGGCTCCCGCAACCAGTTTCAACTCTTTTTATTAAGAGTTTTAAAAGCCTAGTTTTTAATGAAACAAGGCTTTTTTTTGCATGTCCATTTGTGGCAACCACACAAAAGCCGTTGCTTCATTCTTCATAACTCAAGGGCTCCCACAACCAGGATTTAAGGGGCCTAGTTTTTCACGAAATTAGGCTTTCTTTATACCTGTTCATTTATAACAATCATCCAAAAACCGTTAGCTCAGCTTTCATAACGCAACGCTCCACCCCTCTGGTGATACAGCTTTAACTCCATTAATTAAGCCGTCATTACTCATTCTGAGTTATTGCAAATAATCCAACTCCTTCTTGTCAATCCGCACTTTTGACCGAGATCAGTAATCATCCAAATTAAGCATTTATTAGTAGCCAGACACAGTTAAATAACAATACTTCTCATTATCAACAAAGAAGCAGTGCTGAGACATTTTCAGTTCAGCCTGTACTAACCAGTGACTAAGGCAAGCCAATGAAAAAGACACTCATTTATTCAGTAATACTCAGCTTTATGCTTATCCCCTTCGCTCTACAAGCTCAAGAACTGTCTTTAAAGCAGCTGCAAACGAGGCTTTCAAAACTAGAATCCATCATGAATCACACTCAGCCCAGCCACCCTTTAAACAACCTGAAGGTATCTGGGGTTTTGGAGGTCGAAACAACACATACAGAAGGGTTTAATGATTCTCAGGAAGATACCAGCGATACCCGTCTCGCCACTTTTGAGCTAGCCATGGCCACCCCAGTCAATCAATACACCGAAGCCTCCGTGACCTTTTTATACGAAGAGCAGGACACACCATTTGAAGTGGACACGGCCAGCATCAGCATTTCAGACAATTCAAATCTCAACTTAACATTTGGCCAAGTGTATTTACCGTTTGGTGCATTTGAGACCCATCAAGTTAACGATACATTGGCGCTAGAGATTGCCGAAATTCGCAATAGCGCCCTAATAGCGGGATACGGGCGTAACGGCTTCAGCGCACAGGGGTATGTATTTGCAACCCAAGAAAACAAGCTAAACCAAGGCGGCTTTAGAGTGGGCTTTCGCAATAATCATATAAATGTATACACAGACTTTATTAACAGCGCTTTAAACAGCGATGCCTTCCAGACTTTAGCAGAAGAAGACCCGCAGTTTTCCAATTTAACCGATACTCCCGCTATCAGCGTTCATTTAGGTGCTCAAATATCAGACCTGCTAATACAGTGTGAGCACCTAGCGCTAGACTCCATTGGTGGTCTAAACATCACCAGCAGCCAGCTAGAAGCCAGTTATCATTTAGACAATTTTTCCCTCGCCTTGTCTTTACAGCAAACCAAAGATGCACAAGCACTTAACCTCCCTTTGCAACGTGTCTCTTACACCACGACGATGAATATTCTGCACAACACCCAGCTAGCCATTGAGCTTTGGAGAGATGAAGATAAAGACCACCATTTAAGCAATAACTTTATTATTCAAGCAGCGGTAACTTTTTAAACTAAGCAAAATCAATCATAAAACAATCATAAAACAATCAAATAAGAAGAATTCTCATTTGATGAGTGATATCATTTACACGCAAGATCAGCAGATTCAAAAGGCCAAGCATGTTTTTCATCAAGACTCACCACATCACTTTACAGCGCGCCATTCAAATGGCCAGCGCCTACTCCCTAGTGCTAATGACGGTATCCAGCTTCTCTCAAGCTGCCCCTTCTTTCACCACCAAGGTAATCGATAACACCTTTATTACTTCAGCTAATATGTTGGCCTACACAGAGTTTGAATTATCTGGCGAGCCTCTCGCCGAGGCACTGGGCTTAGACTTAGATATTTTAGACCCTTTTGAGAAAGATCAACCCACCTTATTTGATTACGTCACCGGCATAGAAAGCTACGAATATTCCGAAGAAGCCATGTACGCCCTGAACTACCAATCTCAACTAGGCCCACACCTAGTGAATGGCCCACAAAATACCCAACGTGGCGGTACACTTAAAAGTCTTGAAAAGCGCATGGCAAGCCTTGCCAAGTCGGTGGCCTACCCCGTTACCGATATTGCTAAAAACATTTACCCAATATCCATTCCTTACCGCAGTGCATCTCCTGAGTTCAACCAGCCCGTTAACACAAAAATTATGGGCCAAGAAGAGATTGAAATATTTAATAACGCAGGTGAAATAGAAAATATCGTCGCGCAAATTCCTGCATTTCAACACGACTACAAAACCCTGGCATGGGATAAAAAGAAACAAGAACGCATCATTGAACCTGCGGCCATAGGGGGCATTCTTTTAAAAGAAGTCATGTGGTCGCAAGACTTCTTAGGGGGCATGCACGTTATAAGCAACGATGAAGAAGTAGAAGCCTCTTCTAGCACCATGGATAAAGATGGCAAGCATGCGCTGGGAGTATCGGCAAGCGATGGCATGAACGGCGTCATTCTTACCGAACTATCCTTAGATAAAATGCTTTACCTACAAGAGCAATTAGCCTTTGATGGCCACACATTAGGCGCCAACATTAACCCTCAATATAATGCTAAAAAAAATCCCATTTGGTTTCCTCATGCTATTGAAGTAAACGAGGCCACTAAAAACAACCGAAATGCCATTGGCAAACTGACTGTGAAGGACGCATCTTCCACGTTGCGTGACACTTGGATGTTGCTCTGGCCACTAAGCGAATACTTTGCTTATTCCGACCAACGCAGCGCTAACACAAACCAAAACCCAGCCTTCAGCGCCACTTTCGACGGCCAGCCATTTGCTAGCGCCCCCACTGCCAATACCGACAACAACCCTAAAAATAATATTGCGCTAAATGATGGTTTTTCTTTAGTCAGTAATCTATCCAACATGATGTTTAAAAATATTGATGCACTTCATTTCAATAATAAGCACCAAACATTTGTCGACATTTTTAATGGCAAGCAAGGTAACCATGTCACCACCTATGATGTCGCCTACACCATTGTCGCCTTAAGCATTTACCAACGAGCACAAGATGCCCTACCTGTTGGTTATGCCTCTGGGGATAGTGGCAACCTTCATTTAAATACCCCACAGGGCAAGCGCGCCCTTGAACTCATTAATTTTCAAGCACAATTTATCATTAATAATTTACTGGCAAAAAATGGCTTAGTCAGTGACGGGGTAACATTGAACGGCAAACAAGATTCAGGGCAATCATTAGATGCTCAGTTCTCAGCGATTCGTGGCTTAAGCGCCGCTTTTGTGGCCACTAAAAATGAAGCCTTTCGCGCAGCCGCGCGCCAGCTTTACATCAATATAGATAAGCAATTATTCAATAAAAACTTGGGCACTTGGGCCATTAACCATAAAGGGGTATACACACCTTGGACTGCTGCTGCCATTGCCTCAGCCATGCGCGAAATCATGTTGCACCTAAAAAATAACGAAGCTGAAAATAATCCAACACTTGAATTGGCTTCTTTAGTGGAGCGCTACGGAAGTTGGTTTCGCGCCGTGATTAATGGCCCATCCATCACCCAGGGCATGCAGCTATCTGAAGCCTTAAGTGATACAGGTGAGCTAATGATTAACGGCAAAAGCAGTGATAGCGATCAAGATAACGTGACTAACGTTACCCAAGCTGGCGGCCAATATGGTCAAGCCAATGTACTGGCCGCAAAAGTAATCATCAGCCAATAAGGCAAATATCACAGGGTTCGCGATTAACATCACGGACCCTGTTAAGAATTGACAAGAGTCATGACCAAACTATTTAATTCTGCCACAATCATTCAAATGAAAATTACACGCAGTCTCATTTACCCATTCCAGGCATTTAGTTAAATGGACGCTCAAGCCAGTTTAATGACCAGCAACCCACCACAAACAGGGTTTAAAAACCTAGCCATTTGGTGGCAGCGTCAAGCTTATAGAAATAAAGCGGCGGAATGGTCTTTGTACTTTATGTTTGTCACAGGCTTCCTGCTATGGAATCAGTTCACCCTGCCGTGGGGAATAGAGCGAATACTGCTCATCACCCATGTCATCAGCAGCCTAGTATTGTTCCCAGCTGCAGTTTTACCTTTTTGGTTAAGTCACCGCCGGCTGCTTAAACATTCAAAAAAGAAGCTGTTAGTCATCACAGGTCACCTCCTAGACTTACTTTTACTTATTTGCGCCTTATCTGGGGTGCTTTTATTTTTGGTGGGAAATCGCGGTGATGATCTGGGTCATTTAACTTATTTAGCTCATTTAATCAGCGCCCTTTTAATTACCCCTATTCTCATACGCCATGCTGCAGGCTGGTCGGTTTTAAAGCCTATTTGGTCTTTATTCCAGAATAGAAAAAGCCACTAGTTATTACCTCGTTCTTCAAGAGCCTACATGCAGTCAATTAATCAACTATTTCATAAGCTACCTTCATTTAAAGCGCTATTGTGCCTACTGCTGACAGCACTTAGCACAGCCAGCCATGGCGCCACCAGCAGCTCATCCATGGTCTATGGCAAGCTTAGTGACCATATTTATACCGCCAACCTTGATGGCGGCAGTGTGACTTGGGCGAATATCAAAAACCCTGCAGAAAAAAAAGAACGCGCCATTGGTAAAGATATTCGTCGTATTGCCCTTAACGAAGATGAAACGCAATTATTAGCCTCTGATTATTTAAGCGGGGATTTAATTTGGTTAGATGCCCTCACACTTAAAGAGCAACACAGACTTACGGTAAATGGTCGCCCTTTTGGAATTATTTTTGATGCTAAAAATAACATGTACTGGGCCACATTATTTGAATCAAGTGAGATTTTAGCCCTATCTCAAGACGGTGAAATACTGCATCAATTTAAATCGTTAGAAACTCCCCGAGGCTTAGCCTTAACCGATGATGGACGCTTATTAGTGAGCCATGCCATGACCGGGCAGATATCTATTTGGAATACCAACACACCTACTCCACAACAAATCAACACCATCACGTTACAAACTCAACAACATAAAGACGAATTTGCATCCCAAGGTGAGCCTCGACTATTAGATGACATTGCCATCTCTCCTGATGGCACCCAAGCTTGGCTACCTCATGTCTTGTGGAATTTCGACCATCCTTTTCAATTTCAATCTACCATTTTTCCCGCTGTTTCAATTTTATCTTTAACACCTGGCGAAGAGCGCGAAGAAGTAGAGCTTCGTAAACAGCTTTTTAAACAGATTAATATTATTGATAACAATAACCGCAGCCGCATTGTCTCTAACCCTCACGATGCTGAATTTTCAAAAGACGGTAAAAAAGTTTATATCACCTTAGCGGCCAGCGAAGACTTAATGGTATTTGATCGCTCACGGGCAAGCTCTTCAAAAAAGAAACGCAGCAAAAGACGCAAAGGAAAAATCTCTCAAGGTGGCGCCAAGGTGACACAAATTTTACGCCATATTCCAGGAGACAACCCAAAAGGCTTGCTCATTTCAGGTGATCATTTATTTGTGCAAAATGCCATGAGCCAAGATGTGGTATCGCTACATTCAGGTGGTAACTCTTCTTTTGCCAGAGTAAAAATAGATAACCCTTCTTATTATAAAACAGTCGAGCAAGACCCGCTAAATAAAAGCTTACGAATAGGCACCACCTTATTCAATTCAGGCAATACCCATGAATCACAGGAGTTTCCCATGACAGGAGATTTCTGGATGAGCTGCAACAGCTGCCACCTAGATGGATTTAATTTTACCAATCGCTACTTGGTGGAAAATCGAGGGGAAAACAAATACCAAAATGCAGTGCTCGGGCACGGACGATTAAATAAAATGGTCGCAGGAGACGTACTAAAAGACTACCTGCGTATTATTCAGGATACTCAAGGAGGCATGGGTTCTGACACAAGAGATGGCGCAAAAAACTTCAACGCACAAGACGCCGATGAAAACGCATTAATTAAAATGAGTCATCTACACCAATATGTTACTGCCCCTCAAAATATGCCTCTGCTTGCCAGCTGGCTAAAATTGGAAGACGGCTCACGTAGAACCGTACACAGCGACGAATGGATTAACTCAGCAAGCTGCGCCAATTGCCACAGCGAAATGTTTGAACAATGGAGCGATTCTAATCATCGCTTAATGGGGCAATCTAACCCTTACTTCAGTGTACTGGAAGACATTGCCGCCGCCACAGAAGGGGAAGAGTTTCGCAGCTGGTGTTCTGGCTGTCACAACCCAGAACGAGTATTAACGGGCCTCCCCTTTAATGGGCATACCAATAATATGTTTGAACGCGGCGGTACTTCCCTAAAGCAAGATTTAAAGGAAGATAAACACGGTCCCAGTGAAGGCACCGGCTGTCTGTTCTGTCACCGCATTACTAAAATAGAAGACGCCGGTGGCAATGCCGCCATGACGGTTGATCTAAGTAACCGTGAACGCTATGTATTTGAAAATAGCAGCAATGATATTTTAAATTACATTGGTGACAGCCAAATAAATGCCCGCCCCGACACTCATAAAAAATCGTATATGCAGCCTTTTTATAAAGACGAACTTTATTGCAAAAGCTGTCACAACGAATTCTCTCCGGGTCTTGGTGCCATGATTGTTGATACCTGGGGGGAGTGGGAACAGTCTTCATACAACAACCCTGACAATCCAGCTGAGCACCTTGGTTGCATCGATTGCCACATGCATGCAGACAATACCCAAATAGGCCAAGACATCCCAGGTACATCCACAACGGGCGGCGCCCTTAAGAAAGACGTGAAGACCCATCAATTTAGCGGTGCCAATCATTTCTTAGTAGGGCTTAGAAACAAAAAACAAGAAAGCATGAGCATAGATTTATTAAAAACATCCGCAAGCCTTGAATCACGAGTAGAAAAAAACAATCTTATTGTAAGAGTAAATAACATTGGTGCTGGCCATGCCCTGCCTACTGGTGTGGCCGATTTTCGTCAGCTTTGGCTTAAAGTAAATATCACCGATGCCCTTGGTAATATTATTTTTCAAAGCGGCATTCAAGACGAAGCGGGCAATGTTGAACCTAACGCCCGCATGTTTATGAAAGAGTTTGGTGATAAAGAAGGCAAAAGCGTGGGTTTGATATTTTGGCGTTACGAAAAACTACTTAAGGATACCCGCATTCCTGCCAATGGTTTTCGGGATGAGTTTTTTACATTACCTGAAAACACCCACTACCCCATTAAAGTCGCCAGCCAGCTTATGTATCGCGTTTATCCTTTATGGGTAACTCAGGCTGTGCAAAAAAAATTCCCTGAATTACCCAATCCACCAACACTTGAGTTAAACACAATCGTTTCAATATTTGACTCACCCAACCCATAATTGAAATACACAAGGCAGGTCACTCGCATTAAATTTGATGAATGAGAGCTTAAACAAGAATTAAAAAATATAAGCTTTGACAGTACTGGTAACGGTACGTAGTATGCGCAGCCTCAGACGCGGGATGGAGCAGTCTGGTAGCTCGTCGGGCTCATAA
>CAJXRF010000143.1 GCA_913058575.1 uncultured Bermanella sp. | reverse complement strand
AATTGCAATAAATGGCTTTGGTCGTATCGGACGATGTGTGATTTGAAGGGAGGCTATCTATGAGCGCAATTTTCAAAATGAATTTAATATATATTGCTGATAATAAATTCAGCAATAATTTTAGTCATCACTAAAGAGAAATAAATGGCATTAAGAATTGCAATAAATGGCTTTGGTCGTATCGGACGATGTGTACTGAGGGCTATCTATGAGCGCAATTTGCAAAATGAATTTGAAGTGGTGGCCATTAATGAATTGGCCGACTGCGAAACCATAGGCTATATGTTGCGTTATGACAGCACCCATGGTCGTTTTTCCCGTGAGGTATCCGTTGCCAACGATGTATTAACCATTGTTGATGGTGATGTCTCTCACGACATTCAGGTATTGCACAAGGATGATATTAATAAACTTCCTTGGAATGACTTGAATGTTGATGTGGTGTTGGAATGCACCGGGCAATTTAAAAGCCGTAAAGAAATGGTGCAGCATATATCGCAGGGAGCCAATAAAGTATTGTTGAGCCAACCTGGCCAAGATATGGACTTCACCTTAATTGCCGGTTTAAACCAAGCGCAATTAACTAACAGCCATAAAATAATTTCTTTAGGTTCGTGTTCCACTAACTGTGTACTGCCTATCTTTTCGTTAATTCATAACAAGCTAGGCATCGAACAGGGTGTTACCACTACCATCCACAGTGCCATGAATGACCAGCCCGTTATTGATGCTTATGCCAGTGATTTACGACGTACACGTGCGGCCGTCACCAGTATTATTCCTGTGGACACGGCTTTACCAAAAGGTATCGCGCGCTTAATGCCTCATTTAGATGGGCGTATCGAGAGTTTGCATTTAAGAGTGCCCACTTTAAATGTATCGGCCATGGATTTAAGTTTACAGCTGAAAAACGACACCACGGTAAATGATATTAATGAATTATTAGAAGGCGCAAGCCTTGGTGATTTAAAAAATATTATAGGCCATACCAACGACCCCCATGCTTCAGTAGATTTTAATCACGATGCCAGAAGCGGCATTGTGGACGCCACACAAACGCGAGTCAGTGGTAAGCGCTTATTAAAATTACTGGTGTGGTTTGATAATGAGTGGGGTTTTGCTAACCGTATGGTTGATGGCTTATTACAAGT
Source organism: uncultured Bermanella sp. (assembly GCA_913058575.1). GTDB lineage: Bacteria > Pseudomonadota > Gammaproteobacteria > Pseudomonadales > Oceanobacteraceae > Bermanella. The sequence goes on along the minus strand of CAJXRF010000143.1, from coordinate 6,637 downwards.
TAAAAAAGCCTAGCGCTTTTTTAACTTGGTCTTTACAGAATTATTAAATGGTTTTAGTAAAAAACTAAAGCTTAAAGAAAATTAATTTAACTGGATTAATAATCCAATAGCATCTTTAAAGGAAAGAAATATGTCAGTTTTACGCATGGCGGATCAAGATCTTAATGGAAAGAAGGTTTTAATTCGTGAAGATTTAAACGTGCCAGTTAAAGATGGCGTAGTGACTTCCGATGCCCGTATTCGTGCTTCATTGCCTACCATTAAACTGGCTTTAGAAGCCGGTGCTCAAGTGATTGTAATGTCGCATTTGGGTCGCCCTACTGAAGGCGAATTTGAAGAAAAATTCTCCATGCAACCAGTTGCTAACTACTTAGCAAACGCCTTGGGTCAAGATGTACCTGTGATTAAGGACTTCCAAGGTGGGGTCGATGTGGGTAATGGCAAGTTAGTATTACTAGAAAACGTACGCTTTAATAAAGGCGAGAAAAAAGACGAAGACGATCTAGCAAAAGCCTACGCAGCACTTTGTGATGTATTTGTAATGGATGCCTTTGGTACCGCTCACCGCGCCCAAGCTTCTACCCATGGCGTGGCTAAGTTCGCACCTATTGCCTGTGCTGGCCCATTGTTGGCAGCTGAGTTGGATGCATTAGGCAAAGCCCTTGATAATCCTGCTCGTCCATTGGTGGCGATTGTAGGCGGCTCTAAAGTGTCTACCAAGCTTGAAGTGCTAGAAAGCTTATCTGACATGTGTGACCAAATTATTGTGGGTGGCGGTATCGCAAACACATTCTTGGCAGCGGCTGGCAAGCCAGTGGGAAAATCTTTGTATGAAGAAGATTTAGTACCACAAGCTAAAGCGCTAATGGAAAAAGTCTCCATTCCTGTTCCTAGCGATGTGGTATGTGCCAAAGAGTTTGCTGAAAACGCGGCCGACACTTTAAAAAGTGCTGACGACGTATTAGAAGACGATATGATTTTTGATATCGGCCCTGATTCAGCCGCCGCATTGGCAGATCAACTAAAGCAAGCCAAAACCATTATTTGGAATGGACCGGTAGGCGTATTTGAATTTGATCAGTTTGGTCAAGGCACTAAAGCATTGGCTTTGGCTATCGCAGAAAGTGATGCATTTTCTATTGCTGGTGGTGGTGATACATTGGCAGCGGTTGATAAATATGAAATTGCCGAAAAAGTGTCTTACATCTCAACCGGTGGTGGTGCCTTCTTAGAATTTGTTGAAGGCAAAGTATTGCCAGCCGTTGCCATGTTAGAAGCTCGCGCCAAGTAATGATTAGTCATTATTGATTATAAAAAGCCCGTTAGTGTTAGAAGCTAACGGGCTTTTACATTTTAAGAAATATTATTAGAAGAGCAAATCATGAAAAGAATTTTAGTTGTATCTTTACTCATGCTAGGTGCAGTGGGTTGTGCCGGTCTCCAATAGGCCAATGAAAGCACCACGGAAAGTGATTATTTAAATCAAGAAAGAGAAAGCCGCGCTATTATTCGTTCAGTTGAAAATCAGGTTTTTAATACTGGCCCAGGCATGCCATTTTAATTAGTATTGCGGATCTAAAGTTTTCAAGGAAGATTTATGAAGCACCTCTGCATTTTTTTGGCCATTATAATTCTAAGTGGCTGCGCCTCTACCGGCACGAAAACCGGATCATTCAATTACCTCTCTAATACCAATAACGATACTTTGCGAGAGCGTATTGCCGCAGGTGAAGATATTAATAAGCAAGATGAGAGCGGCAAAACGCCACTGCATTATGCTCTTCAGTATACCCAAAACGCTGTGCGAGAATTACTGGAAGCCGGTGCCAATGTAAACGCACAAGATCATAAAGGCGTAACCCCCATTCATGTGGCGGTGCTGTACAACGAAGCCATGGTGGTACCGTTACTATTAAAAGGTGCAGACTTTACCCTAGCGGCCAAAGGGCGTTTATATTGTGATAATAAGCGTACTGGGGGAAGAAAACCCATACGAGATGCCAATGCATTACAACTAGCCTCTTTTTGTAAAAAGAACTATGCCCTAGGTGAGTTTGAGCGCTTTGCAAAGGATACAAGTAGTTGGGATAGCGCTAAAAAAACCAATAACCAGTATGAATATGAAAACTATTTACGCCAGTTTCCCAACGGCATATTTAATAATCAAGCGCGTTTAGCCATAACCGAAATGGAGAAAAAAGCCTTAGCGGATTTAAAAGCCCAAAAGAAATGCGCCATGGGCTCAATTGAATGGGTATTCATTGAAGGAGTCTGTAAAGAGAAATTAGCCCATGGCAAAGGCGTGGCAGTTACCTCTGATGGTAAGCGCTTTGAAGGACATTTCAGTAAAGGCTTATTTACTCAGGGGCAATATTTCGAAGCAGGTGAATTGGTTTACGACGGACCTTTCCAAAGTGATCTGCCCCATGGTCTAGGCATTTGCCGCTTCGAAGGGACCTTTGAGGAGTGCAAGCAGTATAATGGCCAGCGCATTGATGCGTTATATAAGCAGCGCCAATATATGCGCAGTGAGCTAGGCAGTATGAAAAAAGAGCTAGCCCAGCTAAGACAGGCGGTTTACAGCAGTGCCAGAGGGCAAGGCTCTTCAAGTAGTGGCTCTTCTTCCTCTAGTAAGTACGGTTATTTATCCGATTTGAACAGCAAAGACGATGTAAAGCGCACGGTTTCGCAGGTACGAGCAGCGGTTGACCTATATAAAGCCCTTAAGTAAATAAGCGATCACTTGTGAGAAACAGGGCTTAATCGCTACTAATTTTCATTCAGCCTTTAAAAGGCATTTTCCTTAAGGGTGTTAGCCGTTAGAATAGCGCCCAAATAGTTATAGATAGAGGTTACAGGGTTATGGCATTAATTAGCATGCGCCAAATGCTGGATCACGCGGCCGAATATGGTTACGGCGTGCCTGCTTTTAACGTAAACAACTTAGAGCAGATGCGTGCCATCATGATGGCAGCAGACAAAACTGACTCGCCTGTAATCGTTCAAGCCTCTGCTGGTGCCCGTAGTTACGCTGGTGCTCCTTTCTTGCGTCACCTTATTTTGGCGGCCATTGAAGAATTTCCACATATTCCTGTGTGTATGCACCAAGACCACGGTGGTTCTCCTACCGTTTGTCAGCGCTCTATCCAATTGGGCTTTTCATCAGTCATGATGGACGGTTCTCTAGGGGAAGACGGTAAGACCCCAATGTCTTACGAATACAACGTAGCCGTGACTAAGCGCACTGTTGAAATGGCCCACGGTTGTGGTGTGTCGGTAGAGGGTGAGCTAGGTGTGCTAGGTTCTTTAGAAACTGGCCAAGCCGGTGAAGAAGACGGCGTTGGCGCTGAAGGCATTCTTACTCACGACCAAATGCTAACCGACCCAGAAGAAGCAGCCGACTTTGTTAAGCAAACTCAGGTAGATGCCTTGGCTATTGCTTGTGGTACTTCTCACGGCGCTTACAAATTTACTCGCCCACCAACTGACGACATTCTTGCGGTTGATCGCATTAAAGAAATCCACAAGCGTATTCCTAATACTCACCTTGTCATGCACGGTTCTTCTTCTGTTCCACAGGAATGGCTAAAAGTAATCAACGAATTTGGTGGCGAGATTCCAGAAACTTACGGTGTGCCCGTTGAGCAAATCGTTGAAGGCATTAAGCACGGCGTTCGTAAGGTAAACATTGATACCGATTTACGTTTGGCTTCTACTGGTGCCATTCGTCGTTTCTTGGCTGAAAACCCAAGTGAGTTTGACCCGCGTAAATATTTGAAAGCGTCTGTTAAAGCCATGGAAGAAATTTGTGTGGCTCGTTATGAAGCATTTGGTACGGCTGGCAACGCACATAAGATGACGGCTTTGTCTCTTGATGCCATGTTTGATCGTTATCAGTCAGGTGAGTTGGCTGCAAAAATTAAGTAATTTTTGCGAGCTTAATGGCTTGGTTGTTTAGTTTTGTTAAAGCCCACTTCGGTGGGCTTTTTTGCGTCTAGGGATAGACGTTATCCTTAAAATGCTGGACGTAATTTTAGTTTAAGGTATTGGCTTACCTGTATTTATAAAGCCAGTACGGTTTTCCTTTTAAAGGTGTGGTCCCCTTTATATCCCCCGTTATTCCTCCGCCTTCTTGTCGCTCAATCCCTTACCTTGCTTCGATTGCCACGGGCCAAACGGACATCGGCAACTGCTCCCTGCGTTGCTCTAACAACCACATCCATGTGGTAGTCCCTGTCCTACGGCCCTTATCCCACGTCGTGTGCGATAGGCAATGCGCAAGGTAAGTGCTTTCGCTGAAGGCTAACGTCAATATTGTCATCGAGACGTCTAGATCAAAATTTTTGAGATGAAAAAGTCTGATCGTATTTGGTTGGCTAATTTTAATAGATGCTTTTTATTGATAACTCCTTGATAGGAGTTGTTAAGTTTCGATCTAATTTTTCATGTGGTAAAAGGCGCGTAAATGTTAAAAAGGGAAGTAATGGGTAAAGGCTGTCCTTAACAAAAACCTGAAGTAATTTCGTAAGGTTAAGTCGATGAATAAATTAGTAAGGAAAATAAGAAAAAGGCCTTATATGTATTGACCACTTAGTCTTCGGGCTTCATTATTGCCGGCTTTGAAATTATGAGCCCCAAGCACATCATAAAAAAACGTCGCGACGACGTTTAATAAACTGTTGGGTACATAATTAGTAATTCATTTTATCAAGGAGTTAAAATGTTAAATAAGGCATTATTAATCACCATTATTTCGTTGACTTTTGTCGGTTGCGCTTCCGTAAATATGGAGAGTGTAGATCGGTCAAATTTGGCTAAAGAATTTAACGCGCCTGCAGATAATCAGTCCGGATTGTATATTTATAGGTCGGGTGTTCTTGGAAGCGCACTGAAAAAAGATGTTTGGGTGGATGAGAGTTGTGTTGGAGAAACAGCCCCAAATGTATTCTTTTATACAGAAGTTCCGTGTAATGAATCGCTTAAGGTATCGACTGAATCTGAGTTCTCACCAAATGACCTACTAATAAGCACTGAGTGTGGAAAGAACTACTTTCTAAGCCAATATATTAAGTTTGGATTTTTTGTTGGTGGAGCTGGTCTAGAACAAGTCAGTGAAGAAAAAGGGAAAAAAGAAGTTGAGAAGTTAGAAATGGCCAAAGCAGGCAGCTGTAGCTCCAGTTACAAGTAGCCTAATAAAGCCTAAAGGGATATTGGATTTCGCTGTGCTTCGGATTGTTCGTTTTGGTATTGCGAGAGATTTCTGTAAGTTGAGAGTATTTTCTCTTGATGGTTTGGTTGTTTGATGAATTAGAAAGCTCACTTCGGTGGGCTTTTTTTATGCCCCAAGGATGGGGCGGTATCCTTAAAATGCAGGGAGCAATTTTAAGGATATGCATATGGATGGGCGGTATAGCGCGGTACCATGGATGGTAAGGAGCACATATGCCCAGAGAAATCACTAATCCGTGAATTTCTACATCTATAAAGCCAGTACGGTTTTCCTTTAAAGGGGAAGTCCCCTTTATATCCCCTGTTCTTCCTCCGCCTTCTGATCGCTCAACCCCTTACCTTGCTTCGATTGCCACGGGTCAAACGGACATCCATGTCCTACGACCCTTATCCCACGTCGTGTGGGATAGACAATGCGCAAGGCAAGTGCTTTCGCTGAAGGCTAACGTCAATGTAATTATCGCTACGACTTTTACTCAAATTAAAGGTGGAGCTATTTTAGCTTTAAACGAAAAAGAACGCATTTATTGACCGTTTGGTTTACAGGCTTCATCATAGTTTACATTTTTAAAATGTGAGCCAGTAAATACGTATTGAAAGGGTGTCACAAGAAGGTCGTCAAAGTAATGTGTAATAAACTATTACGAGTAATTTAATGAAAAGCATAATGATCATTTATCTAGTTTTATTCTGTGCTAATGCATTCGCTGAAATTGAGTATGTTATAGTTTTTGATGGTGATTTTCAGAAAATTAGTCAGTTAACTCAAGCAGAGGATGTCAATGCTTTTACCTCGTTGTGGAAAACTAAAGTTGCTTCTGACAAAAAGATAAAAATTAATTGGTCTGAGGGTTATAAATTAGATATCTCTGGTGGTAAGAGTTCGGGACGCTGGCTGTATCGCGGTGGCTGGATAATGCCATTAACTAAATCAGCTTCGGTAGGTCTATATGAAATTAAAAACATTCAACAATTCGAGTTGGTGCTAGGTATCCCTCACAATAAGTGATTTGAGAAATGATTCAAATTGGTCGTACAAGTGTATGGTATACGGGAAGCGTGATTAGATGCGAATCCTATACAGGAGATGTTCATGGTAATGCCACTGTAAAGCAGAAGTTAATTTCAATTAACAAGGTGTCAGAAAATAAAATCTCATTAGAGACAAACAAAGGCACAGGGTATATCCAGTTTAACGAATCTTCGAATGGAAACTTTACAGTCGAACTAGTATTGCCTAAATTTTTTGGTAATCATCGATTCTATGGTGGCTCTAGCTCGGCGCAGGTGAAAGCATTACTGAGTCAGTTAAACGAGTTTGTAGTGGTCAAGTAATCCTGTACACCCCAATAAGGGTATTTAATTAAGCAGCGGCTTCCGCTGCATTGGGCGACAAATAATTATTAAA
>CAJXRF010000142.1 GCA_913058575.1 uncultured Bermanella sp. | reverse complement strand
AATGGTGCGCTTGGGAGGATTCGAACCTCCGACCCTCTGGTTCGTAGCCAGATACTCTATCCAGCTGAGCTACAAGCGCATCGTTTGAGGCGGCGAATTATAGGGAAACTTTAAAGTAAGTCAACCTACGCCAACCTTTATTTTTAATCTATTTAAAAATGAATTTTAAAACAAACTAAGAAATAAAATGGCGGAGAGAGAGGGATTCGAACCCTCGATAAGATTTCTCCTATACACCCTTAGCAGGGGTGCGCCTTCAGCCACTCGGCCATCTCTCCAACACGCGGCGTATGTTAGCAGCTTATAGAAAAAATAAAAGAGAAAACTCAATTAAATTAACAATTTAGCGCACTTTTTTTAAATTGAAGCTTATTCTTCGCCAGGCTGCTCTTTTTCTTTCTGAATACGTTGGTAGATCTCTTCACGGTGAACCGCTATTTCTTTAGGTGCGTTAACACCTATACGAACTTGGTTACCTTTTACACCAAGTACCGTTACGGTTACTTCATCACCAACCATTAAAGTTTCGCCAACACGACGTGTTAAAATTAGCATTCCATTCTCCTGAACACTGCAAACCCGTACTTTCGATGTCGGGTTACAAAATCCCTATACCTGTAACAATATAGGCATCCATTAGATTTATTATTGACCAGCTTTGTAAAATTAACAGCTCCATTGGGAATCTTTCCATACTATTTTGTTATGGATAGGAGCCTTATTGGACATTACTAGCCTGCGACCTAGGGTGCGATGGAAAACCAGCGCATTTTACTACCGGAAAGCCTCAATCCTTGACGCCTTCCATTGCAAACCCCCAATTCCATTGGGCGCTCACAAATTCTTACTACTCACAAAAATACTATTTAGTATCGTCGTCTAGACCAAACGCGGTGTGCAATGCACGAACGGCCAATTCTAAATACTTCTCAGCAATCACCACTGAAATCTTAATTTCAGAAGTTGAGATAATCTGAATGTTAATGTTCTCTTGTGCCAATACATCAAACATCTTACTGGCCACACCAGCATGACTGCGCATGCCCACACCCACAATAGACACTTTCGTAATCTTATTGTCAGTAGACACTTCACGTGCCCCAAGTTCCTCAGCAACCGCCTTTAATACCGTCTCAGCACTGGCAAAGTCGTTGCGGTGCACGGTAAATGTAAAGTCAGTGGTATTATCTGCCGCCACATTTTGAACAATCATGTCCACTTCGATATTGGCAGCACTAATAGGGCCTAAGATTTTAGAGGCAACACCAGGAATATCTGGCACACCCATTACAGTTAATTTGGCTTCGTCACGGTTAAATGCAATACCGGAAATAACGGGTTTTTCCACTGAACTATCATCCTCTGTTGTAATTAGGGTGCCACTACCTTCTTCTCTACTGTGAAGAACACGTAACGGAACTTTATATTTGCCAGCAAATTCCACAGAGCGAATTTGCAAAACTTTTGAACCCAAGCTTGCCATTTCAAGCATTTCTTCAAAAGTGATTTTATCTAATCGCTTAGCTTTATCGACCACTCGGGGGTCTGTGGTGTATACGCCATCAACATCTGTATAGATATGGCATTCATGGGCTTCAAGAGCTGCAGCCAGAGCCACACCTGTTGTATCCGACCCCCCACGACCCAGCGTGGTAATGCTACCGTGCTCATCAACACCCTGAAAACCTGCCACAATAACAACACGGCCTTGGTCTAAATCGGCGCGAATGCGCTGGGTATCAATATCTTGAATACGTGCTTTGCCGTGAGCGCTATCGGTTAAAATTCGCACCTGACTGCCCGTATAAGAGCGAGCTGGTAAGCCAATTTTATGCAACGCCATGCTTAACAAAGAAATCGTCACCTGCTCACCAGTAGAAACTAAAACATCCATTTCTCTGGGGGTAGGTTCGTCGCTAATGGCCTTAGCAAGGCCAATTAAGCGGTTCGTTTCACCGCTCATGGCGCTTACTGCTACGACTACGTCGTGGCCTGCGTCTTTAAATTTTTTAATCTTTTGGGCAACACCTTCGATACGATCAGTAGTACCGACTGATGTGCCACCGTACTTGTGTACGTACAATGCCATTGGAATAAAGCTCTTTTAGGGAACTAAAATTGGGCGCTAATTAGACACTAATTGGCGCCGATTTGAAACACTTGCCCAGCAAGTGCACTTTCTCGCAATCAGCAAGGTAAGTGGTAACGGGTAAATGCCAGCAGCGCATCTTGTGTGCCTTGCGACTTTTCACCCGTGGCTTACCCACTGATTTTACTTAACTATAAAGTGTCAGCAGCCCATTTGCTGAAAGCGGCTAAGGCATCATCAATGCCTTCTGGTTTTTTACCACCAGCTTGAGCCATATCAGGCTTACCGCCGCCTCGACCATCCACATAAGGGGCCACATCTTTAACAATATCACCGGCTTTATATTGCCCCACCAATTCCTTGGTCACGCCAGCCAGTAGAGTAACTTTCTCACCCTCATGACTTGCCAACAGAATAAGAGCATTGCCCAGCTTATTTTTCAATTGATCCATGGTGGTACGCAATGCTTTCACATCAGCGCCCTCTAACTTAGCGGCCAATACTTTAATGCCGTTGATTTCAACCGCTTGAGAAGCAAGGTCAGTTCCGGCACCACTGGCCAACTTAGCTTTTAGTTGGTCTACTTCTTTTTCTAACTGACGGCTTTTGGCCACCAGTTGAACCACTTTATCTTGTACGGTTTCGCTGTTGCCTTTCACTTGGCTGGCCACTGAATTAAGTGTGCCCTGCATGGCCAAGACAAAATCAAGAGCGGTTTGGCCCACCACAGCTTCAACTCGACGAACGCCAGCAGCAATGCCACTTTCACTGACAATTTTCAATAATCCAATGTCACCGGTACGCTGTGCGTGTGTACCACCACATAACTCCACTGAGAACTGATCTCGGCCCATGCTTAAAACACGTACATCGTCATCGTATTTCTCACCAAATAACGCCATGGCGCCGCTTTGCTTGGCTTCATCTACATTCATAACCTGAGTCACAACAGGCTCATTCATGCGAATTTGCTGGTTTACTCGCAGCTCAACCGCTTTTAGTTCGCTAGGGGTCACGGCTTCAAAATGGGCAAAGTCAAAACGTAAACGATCCGGTGTGCACAAAGATCCTTTCTGCTGAACGTGCTCACCTAACTCTTCACGCAAGGCCGCATGCAAAAGGTGAGTTGCTGAGTGATGCAGGGCTGTATTTTGACGCTTATCTTCATCAACCAATGCACTTAGCGCATCGCCCACATTAATCGTACCCGAAGCGAGTAAACCATGGTGCAGGTGGTTTTTTTGCTCTTTAGTGGTATTGGTGACGGTGAATTGTGCATTGGCATTTTTAAGCAAACCCGTGTCACCCACTTGGCCACCTGATTCACCATAAAAAGGTGTACTATCTAATACCAGCATGCCTTCTTCACCGGCTGACAAAGTATCAACCGCTACGCCGCCTTTACCTTCCTCTACTTTAAATAAGGCAATGACCTTGCCTTCATTTACAAGGTTTTCATAGCCAGTAAAGTCTGTGGCGCCATCTAGATCTAGGCTATCGGTGTAATCTACTTTGAAGTTAGACGCTGCACGGGCAGTGTCTTTTTGATGCGCCATGCACTTCTTAAAGCCTTCCTCATCCACTTTAAGCTTTTTCTCTCGGGCGATATCAGCGGTTAAATCCATAGGAAAACCGTAGGTGTCATAAAGTTTAAAAACGGTTTCACCGGCAATGGTGTCACCCTTAAGATCTTTAATGGCGTCATCAAGCAGCTTCATGCCGTTATCTAAGGTTTTTGCAAACTGCTCTTCTTCTAATTTAAGAATCTTTTTAATCTGTTCTTTATTCTTAGCAAGCTCGGGATAGGCATCGCCCATTTCACTGACCAATGCATCCACTAGGGTGTAAAAGAAAGAACCCTTAGTGCCCAACAAGTGTCCGTAACGCAAGGCTCGACGAATAATACGACGCAGCACATAACCGCGACCTTCATTGGATGGCATAACGCCGTCGCTAATTAAAAAGCTGCATGAACGAATGTGATCGGCTATTACCCGTAATGATTTACTGTCTAAATCATCGCTCGCCGTGGCTTTGGCGGCGGCTTTTATTAAATTTTGAAAAAGATCAATTTCATAGTTTGAATGCACGCCCTGCAAGATGGCAGAAATACGCTCAAGGCCCATGCCCGTATCAACCGAAGGCTTAGGCAGTGGTTGCATTTCACCGTCGGCTTGACGGTTAAACTGCATAAATACGTTGTTCCAGATTTCAATGAATCGATCACCGTCTTCTTCGGCGCTACCAGGAACCCCACCCCAAATATGCTCACCGTGATCATAAAATATTTCAGTACATGGACCACACGGACCGGTATCGCCCATCTGCCAGAAGTTGTCTGACTTAAACTGACCGCCCTTGTCGCCAATACGAATAATTTTATCCGCAGGCAAGCCCATTTCTTTATTCCAAATATCAAACGCTTCATCATCGGTTTCGTAAACGGTAACCAATAACTTCTCTTTAGGTAAGTTCATCCACTTTTCAGAAGTTAAAAAATCCCACGCAAAAGTAATGGCGTCGCGCTTAAAATAATCGCCAAAGCTAAAGTTACCCAGCATTTCAAAGAAGGTGTGATGACGGGCGGTATAACCGACATTTTCTAAATCATTGTGTTTACCACCTGCTCGCACACAACGCTGAACGCTGGTGGCACGGGTATAATTACGGGCCTCCTGACCTAAAAACACATCTTTAAATTGATTCATACCCGCATTGGTAAACATGAGGGTGGGGTCATTGCCAGGAATCAGTGAACTGCTCGCCACCACCTGATGCTGTTTTTGCTCGAAGTAATCTAAGAAAGCCTGTCGAATGTCTGCCGTTTTCATACACTGTCCATCAGTGGTCTGTCGCCATTTTTATTCAAGCCCGATTTACTCAGCCTAATTGACGACTAAAAATTATAATAAAAAGCCCGCAAGTATAACGACATTCAACCGTTAAATCACTCTAGCCAGCCAGCACGCCCTCAACAACGCTTACCAATTAAACCCCAAGCTAAGATTGAGTTACATTTTTGCACTGGTTAATAAGTTAAGAATAAGCTAAATTAGAAAAACCTAATATAAAAGGAAGCACAACATGTCCATTGATCGCATCGTACTTGCCTTTGCAGGAAGTGTGGTTCTCACAAGCCTGCTTTTGTCTCAATTTCACTCTGAAAACTGGCTATGGTTGACGGCTTTTGTGGGCTTAAACCTACTTCAATCGGCCTTCAGCGGTTTCTGCCCTTTAGCAAAGCTGCTGAAAGCCATTGGGGTTAAAGGCGGGCCAGCCTTTAGGTAATGCCTTTGCAGGGGTAACAAGAAGTTAACCCCTGTGACTTACTTGACAATTCTTAACCAGATATACGCTATTAGTGGTTGTAAGACCCCCTTTGAGCACTGATAATAACAAGCTTTATATTTGTACAATTTTTGGTTATCTATTTGTGAAAAAAGTTATATTGCTATCCTTTTTAATCGCTTCTGTCACTGCAGGAGGCTGGTTTTATCAAGGTAATGATGACGTTCCCTGCATTGAAGATTGGTTTGCCCAAACCCAAAGCTTTTTCAATAATGCAGTATCTAGCATTGAAAAAATGCCCACACCCAACAATGAGCAACTTAAAATCGATCAATTGGATGAAAAGCTGCAAGCTCTGCTTCCCAATGAAAATATGGATTTAAGCTATAGCGCTGCCCCTATAAGTGAGCAAACCATAGTTAACAGCGCAGATGGCGAACTGCTGCCGAATTTATTTAAAAACACCACAGATAAAAGCACCTCCCTAAGTGGCCAAGTCCACATGGATGAAGACGACAAGATCATCGGTGCTGAAGTTCAAGTTTCCATTCCTACCAACTTATAATTTGGATCAAGTGTGATAGCCACCGCCTGCGTTACTCTTATACTCTGCGTCATTATTCTCATGATGGGGCAAGGCGTAGGCCCATTTGCCAATGCCCCTTGGCTAAAGCTTCATGTGTGGTTTACGAAGTTAAAACCCTTTGCTAAACGTAGCCTCAACTTGCTATCCATTCTGCTAGCCCTGATTTGCAGCGCTATATTAATAGGCCTTATTAAATGATTAGAGTTATTACCGGCCACCTTGCCTGTGGCCGCTGGCGACTAAAAGAAGAAGATGGCATTTTCTTTATGTCCCACCCGCAACCATTTAGCCGTCGCAGCGAATACCGCTTAGGGCCTGACCAAGTAACCGCGGTGGAAGTGGAAGAAAAAGAGAGTAAACAAACATTGGTGAAAATCACTTTTCAAGAAGACCGCTATTGCCGTGCCTACATAGACCCAGCAGAGTTAGCGGGCCTTAAAAGCATGGTAGATTCAACACAAGTGCCGCCGCTGTCTAAAAATCAAACTCAAAGCTGGATTAATGGCTTATTTGCATTCTTTATCATTTGTATTCTTTTCGAACTATTTAAATAATTCAGCCTTAATTTACCTCCATGGGGTTACCACATAGTGGTAAACCTCACGCTTATAATTGTCAAAATGTGGTAGTCAGTTATAATACCCGCCCTCAATAGGCGCATTTTCTAATTATTCGCCCCAGTAAGCATCACCATGACAGATTACTGGGATATACAGCGTTCACTTTCCCGAAAGATATTTCCAGCATTCGTCTTCTTTGAACTCAACAAGTTCTGCACACATAAAGATGGCCAATTCTAGAACTATTTTTAGGATAAACCCCATGAAAAAAATCGTTATAGTTGGCGGAGGCGCCGGTGGACTGGAACTCGCCACCAAGCTTGGCAACACCTTTGGTAAGCGTAAGCAAGCCGCCATTCACCTAGTGGATGCCAGTAACACCCACCTATGGAAGCCCCTTTTACACGAAGTGGCCACCGGCTCTTTAGATGGCGGCATAGACGAACTTAGCTACCGAGCTCAGGCCTACAACCACCACTTCACTTTCAGCCTTGGCCGAATGAGCAATTTAGACCGAGACAAAAAAGAAGTTGTGTTATCGGCTATGGCAGATGAAAACCAACAGCAAGTCTTGCCAGAACGCCGCATAGCCTATGACATTTTAGTGATGGCAGTTGGCAGCCAAACCAATGATTTTGGAACAAAAGGGGCCCAGCAATTTTGCTCATTTTTAGATGGCCGCCAACAGGCAGACACTTTCCATAAAAAATTACTTAATACCTATTTAAAAGCCAACAATACAGCCAGTCACCAGGGTAATTTCAAGCTCAACATTGCCATAGTAGGCGCTGGCGCCACTGGGGTTGAACTGGCTGCCGAACTTCACAATACCGCCTCTGAACTAGCCGCTTATGGACTGGATCAACTGAAAAAAGACCAATTACTTGTCACTATTATAGAAGCGGGCGAGCGTATCTTGCCTGCCCTACCGCCCCGTATTTCAGCGGCGGCTCATGGTGAATTAAACAAACTGGGCATAGACGTTAAAACACAAACCTTTATTCAGGAAGTCACTCAAGAAGGCTTTGTCACCAAAGATGGCACATTAATTCCTGCCGAATTAAGAGTATGGGCTGCTGGGGTAAAAGCCCCTGAATGGATGCAAGGTCTAGGCGGGCTTGAAAGTAACCGCGTGAATCAATTGGTGGTAAAACCCAGTTTGCAAACTACCCTAGATGACAACATTTTTGCCATTGGTGATTGCTCATTCATGCTGCAAAAAGACGGCACCCCAGTGCCTCCTCGTGCTCAGGCTGCACACCAACAAGCCAGTCATGTGTATAAAAATTTAGTCCGTCTCGCTGAACAACGTGAACCAAAAGATTACATTTACCGTGATAAAGGCTCATTGGTTAATTTAAGCCGTTACAGCACCGTAGGCAGCCTAATGGGTAACTTGAGCTCAGGCTCAATGATGATAGAAGGTAAAATAGCCCGCTTAGTATATGTGTCTTTATATCGCTTACACCAAGTGGCCTTACACGGCTATTTCAAAACCACTTTAATGACGCTGTCGGGTCGAATTAATAAAATCATTCGTCCACGCTTGAAGCTTCATTAAGTAAACAATCGCCTAGGTATTTTTAGTTTTTATAAGGGCTTGTAAATGCCTAGGCGCGCTTCAACGAACAAGCCACCAACAAACAGCATGCTTTATACCTGCGGGGTAAA
>CAJXRF010000141.1 GCA_913058575.1 uncultured Bermanella sp. | reverse complement strand
CGTTCAACAATAGGATAAGTCGCGGCTATCGCGCGACTTATCCTTATTCGTTATGTGTTTATTTAGCTGCACTTTTTGCTTCATTTTTTTCAAATAGAGCTTTAAGTTCTTTCTTTGTATTCTTATTCACTTCTTCTAGTTCAGCCAAAAAAGAATCATAATATTCTCTAAATTCAATCTCTTTATCTTCATACTTTCCAGCAGTAGCTATAGGCTTACTACTATTTGATGAAGGTCTAACTCCTATTGCTGAGGGGTAACTTGGCTCACTTGATTTAGTAAAAGATATAACTGATTTAATTCGATCAAGACTATAAGTTTTTGTATTGGTATCTTCAGAGATCGAAATACCTTTTATTGTCTTTAAGCTATCTTCTAGATTTTCAATAGAACCTTTATCTACTTGTTCTATTTCAGGAGAAGAGAAAAAAGACCAGTATTGCTGGGGAGGAATATCATCGACTCCACTTTTGAATGACATTGGCATACCATTTATTAAATTCAACCCATTACCATGGTCCCTATAGAGGTAGACTGTGCCAAAAATCCTTTTATCATCATCAGAGCCCCAGCCAGCCAAAATCAATTTTAAACGTAAATCTCCGCTAGAGTTCTTATAGTCAACTATTAAAAGGTCTTCTTTAATTGAGATATCGGATTTCTTAAGCTTAAATATCTTCTCTTCCCCATTGTCTCTTATCCGAATCCAGCGCCCACCTGATGATGAAAGTTCCAATATTTGTCGTTTAGGGCTAAGTATTGACGATACAGTTGACCAAATTCCGTAAAAACCGTCATCAGATACAGTACGACCAGCAAGTACTTCAGCAGAAAAAATAATAAGAGATATAAATATGGTGCTTAATTTAATCATAATTCTCACACATAACGCTTCAATCAACCGCCTATTCAGCGGTCGGTTGAATTGACTTGTTAGGCTTCGTGACTATGTGTGTTTTCCGCTTAAATGCATAGCTAAATCCACACCCATAAATAAACATTAGAAAAGCGAACATAAAAGTAATTACTGCATAGCTTTTTGCCGAAGTTTCGACATCTGGATTCAAGTGAACAAATAAAGTAATCGCCAGCATGACACCTGTAGCCGCAGAACCAAAAACATAAATTGTTTTTGGCATTTCACAAAGTACTTCATTGACATAACGCTCGACATATTTGTTATCGAAAACCCTTCCCAAAGTTGCGAAAAAACCTATCACGACCATAATAGCTATAAAAGTCAGACCAAGCTCGTTTAATGAACCGTCATTGATTTTTTGCTCAGAAAAAGCTACTAATTTTTCTTCACTACTTAGAAAGTTGGAAGTACAAACCGCAACCATAAAGAACACTGCAACCTGAGATAAAAATATAATAAACTCACTGAGAATAAAATATCCGATTGATTGTTTATACTGATCTATTTTTTCCATTTGAGTAAATTCCATATATAGAAGCTTAACGCCTGCCAGCAGGGGCGCAGAATGCGTCCCTCTGGCTGGCCTTGTTAGTTTTAAGCTTATTTCGTTGATGTTTCAAATTTTTTTATTATCTCACCTTTAATTGAGTCATGAGGGTGTGCCAATTTGTCAATTAGCTTGTTTTCAACCTTGTATTTCTTTATAAACTTCAAGTATTCAACAAGGGATTTATTTCTACCTCTAGCTAGATCATCCCAGCTTAAATGAGTTTTATCAGAGGCAAAACTGCTGTCATGTCCATAAACATATCTATATATACGCATCATAGAACTATCTGTAGCAAACCATTTTTTATTACTGTGATCTCGAATGAGGAGGCGACGTATCTTGGAAGGGTTAGTTTTTTCACCTAAAGGTAGCTTAATATCAATACTCTCTGCTTCTTTTAGAGTTTTGTTGAAATCGCCTTCTATACCAAGTGGAATACAAAACATGCCAAACTCCCAATCGATATACCCAAAATCTTTTATAGTAATAGGTCGTAGTCCGATATTTGAAACATGAATTTTTATAAATGATTCATCTTTGCTCGATACGATTGAAGCGCTTACTTCGAAGCGGCCCTTATCTTTACGAAAATTTAGAAAAGCAATGATAAGTGATATTGAGCTTAGAATTATCGCAAAACTTGCTACAACATTTGAAAACGTCATCCATTTACACCTATTGGGATTTACAATTTTAAGAAACTAACGCTCAAAGCAGCGGTTTATCCGCTGCCTTTGCTTGTTAATGGTTGCAGTATTAATCCATTCAGATATTTTCTGGTTGCCCAGAACATCAAAGGGATAGTAAATATCATTAGCCATGCCGTTTCTAACCAAATTGACCCAATAATAAATGGCCAAATTATTACCCCCCACATCAGATACATTAACCAACACGATGTTAATTTTACATAGCTCTTCTCACCGCATAATTTACATTTAGAGGCATTGATTGAACCAAAACTTAACTTGTGCCTGATAGTTATTCCAGGCTTATTGCAGTGAGGGCATTGATACATCATTGACCTTTAACGCCCGCCTCAACGAGCAAATTTTTGTTGGCGGCTTTTGTGCGTATTTTTGCACAAAAGGTGAAAACTGAAATTTGTCCGATGCAGGTGTTTGTTAATGGTTTCTCTCCATAAATTGCTTAAAATCTTCGACACTTTCAGCAATTTTTTCTGCATATTGAGCTTCCATCCCAATAGCAGGTAAAGTAAAAACCTCCCCGCTATCATTTAAAGCCAATAGTTCACCGCCGCCGCTAGATCCAAACGCTATAAATTCAGGAGCATACTTGGCAATTTCATACTCAAGATTATACTGCTCTAAATTCTCAGGTTCAAAAATCACATACCATTCAGGATTTATAGAAAGCTCTCCCTCAATGTAGCCCTGATCCCGTAAACCTTTAACTATTTTCAGAATATCCATAGCGACCATTAACGCCCGGTACAGCGGCGAACGGAGTGAGTCCGGCCCAATTTATTGGGCCTTGCTGCTACCGTTTGTTATGCGATACCGATTTATTGATTTAATTTTATTGTTTGACTGTGAGGCTGAGGCATAAGGGCCAAGACAAACAATCCTTGTTATTACTTTAACGATTAAGGTATTAACTTAAACTATGACAATTTTTAGGCTGGTAAGATTAACATAATTACCTATTTTAAGACCTAGCCTAAAGGCAGATTATAGAAAGCCTTTCAAATCAAAAACTCTTTTAATACGCCATAACGCCGCCAGCAACTGCCGGAGTGAATTGGCTGCTTTATTGCGTCTTTTTGCAAAAAAGAAGACTGTTTACGGAGGTCAGATTGACTGGCCTTGTTAAGCATTTTCTCTCCAAATAATGGCTGCCATTTTTTTGTATTCTTCTTTGTCTTCAGTGTCTAGGTTTTCCGGATCACAAAAGAACAACTCTGGTAGATCATGCTTTTTTAACCCAAAGTTGTGAGGCTCATAACAATCATTATCTAAAATCGACTTCGTTTCGCGCCTACATGGACCAAAAGGTGCAGCGCAACCGCCATGCAGAAATGTCACACGATTTTGGCTCGTAACAGCATCGGAAAATGAATCATATACTTCACCTGACAGATCGGTCGTACCACCCGGAGGAGTCCAACAGAAGCAATAGTGCTGGGGACATTCCACTAGCGATGGTTTTTGATCAACATTCCACTTTTTAAATTTCATAGATGCTTAACGCCTATATAAACCGCGAACGAAGTGAGTCGGGCGACCGCAGGGCGCGTATTTAATATTTTTGTTAGTAGGTTTCAATTTAATCCTGACAAATCGTCATAAAACCATTCATCGATTGAACTCACAGTGCTAATTTTTGAAGTAGACCCTTCTGAAAAATAATGAACTTTAGGGTTGTCTTCACCTGTTAAGTAAACCCAGGCTAGCACGTAACCCTGATGGGAGTAAAAAACCAAATACTTCTCATCTAGTTCGTGCTTCAGGTCATTGTCACTAAAAAACTCTGACAGGTATTCTGTATTGTCTTTTATATCGGATATAAAGCAATCAGTTCCAATGAGTGGGCCATTATGGTGTCGCCCAGCCCATAGTAAATACTGCTTAAGAGATTCCGGTAAAGCTGTATTCAGCTCATGCTCTAACTTTTCAATATCATTCGATAAGGCGCCAACGGGCTCCCCATATTTAGACAGTAGATTTTCGTTATAGAACAATTTTGATTTTGAAAGCATCATCTGCCTACTAACGCCAACCACAACTGCGAAGCAGGCTTGGCGCTTTTTGTGCGTCTTTATGCACAAAAGATGACACGCTTGCTGAGTCTGATTGATGGTTTTTGTTATGCAATTTCATTATCAATTATTCTGCAATTCGTTAATTCGGTTAAGTTACGTATTTGGGTGCCGCTTAATTTATTTATAAAGATAACCGTATCAGCATTATTTGAAGTAACCAATTCTTTAAGTTCAACCGCTTTCCCCTTACCAATATAAAATGCTGCATCCATTGGTGTATTTAAAGCTTTGCTGCCTCCAGGCTTCTTAGATCTAGAAACTCCGCGTCGCTGATATAAACGACCGACGACAGCTCCGCCAGATCTCTCAACAAGTGAGGCCAAGGCATCTAACTGAGTGTCGATCTCTCCATCTTTCATAGAGAACAGTCCGGCAATCAAACAGCGGCTTCCCATCAAGCTTTCAGTACTCATTACATTCACGATTTTCAATACTTATTTCGCATAACGCCCGCCTCAACGAGCAAAGTTTTGATGGCGGCTTTTGTGCGTCTTTTTGCACAAAAGGTGACAGCGGAACTTTGTCCGTTGCAGGCGCTTGTTAAATGCTAATTGCACGTAATCCAGCACCCATAACGAATAAAATTACTGGTATTACAATAAATACCGCCACATCTGTCTTTACACCCGACCTAATTATTCTTGGTGCGTAATAAACGCCAAGAAGCACAGAGGGTGTCAGAATTAAAGTTGTTCCTCTTACACTGTCAGTTACTGGCAGACTTAGTGGAAACACAGCTGGCACTACAAACGCACCTAACCACAGGTAAAATACAAAGACTGCATTTCTATAAGATGTATGTGCTTTCTCAATATTCATAATGCCATTTAACGCCAATATAATGGGCGCGCGGCTTTTTGCGCGTCCAGCCAGCTTTGCTGGCGATCATTAATATTTTTGTTATACATTTTATCTGTATCCTGCAGACATACCTTTCCTGAAACCAATAGTATAACCGTGCTCATAATCTGATTCAGGATCCCCAAAACCTTTAAGGGGCTGAAGTGGACATAGAGGAACTAATGGAGCCAAACCTGTCCCTTTAGATTGCTTATACCCCGTAATATATCCAGCCTCGAAACCAGAACAAAATTGGCTCGCATAAACAGAAATACTAAATAGAGACAAAAATACTGCTGTAAAAATTGATACTTTAAATTTCATAGAAATCATCCTTGCTTGTATAACGCCGCCCACAAATGCCGGAGGTAAGTGGCGCGATTTTGTGCGGCTTTATGCACAAAGCGTGCAGCTTACTGGAGGTCATTTTGCTGGGCCTTGTTATGTGTTTTTCGTTATTATTGTGAGTGCCTTTCGATAAGCTTCTCGTAAAACCAGCTGTCACCGTCATCATCTGGTATTCCCATCGTGATGCATAAGGAAACCATTTCATTATAAGAATCCTCACTAACCGGTGTCTTCAGCTCAATGTAATCGTAACCAAGGTTCTGGAGGCACAACTCCCATTCTCTATATTCAAGAAAATGCTTCGCCTCTTTAATGGTTTTATTTGTAATAGTGCCTTCAAGCGAGCTAATTAGAAACGACAACCTATTCTCAATATCTTTGGCATATTGAGCTTTCTCAGTTTCAGATAGGTTTTCGTATTTCATAATTTATTACACATAACGCCTGCCAGCACCGCCGGAGCGGCTTGGCGATTTATTTGCACCGCAAATAAAGTGACATGCTGCGGAGGTCGATTGACTGGCTTTGTTATGTTTAGCTTTATCAAGGTGATCACTTTATACATATATCGTTTTTATTTATATATGACGAAACATCAGCCAAAGCTTTTATCAATGTACGTGATTTTATAGCTTCATGAAAAGGAAACCGATTACTCAAGAATTTATAGTTCACTTTATTTGTCTCAGAAAAAAAATGGAAAGGGTACAGGGCTATTCCAAACATCATATGAAACCGATTATCATATTCTTTCTGAGATACTACCGCCTCATCTTTATATAATTGATAGCTAGTATCAGCATTTTTAACCCAATATGAAGGAATAACACCCAGGCTTGCCCACGATATTATACTCCACTGATTATCATGCTCAGTTCTCATATAATGATCAATACTTATTTTAAGCTGATATTTTTTATCTACTTTTGAACAGAAAGGTAGCTCATGCTCTTTCTGGTTATATTCCACACCAGCTACATCACCACCAATAATAGCTGCACAACCAAAAATGAAACATAATAATGTCGCTAAACTCAACTTCAATATAAACACAGTAAGTCCCTAATTTAGAGGATGCGCTCTAAAAAACATAACGCCTGCCATAAGAGGCGCGCGGTTTTTGCGCGTCCAGCCCACGTTTTTTTGTGGGCTAATTCTTAATGGCTTTGTTATACCTGTTAATTTAAAGACAAAAGGTGAAGTTTTTACACGGCTTTACATTAAGGGCATAGCGAAGCCTTACTTTTCCAAATGGGTTGTACGTCGAAGATCGCGTAAAACCTGTATTAATATCAGGGATAATACATACAACATCCATACACCTACTATAAATATCCATACTTCCAGCTAGTTCACCTACTTTTCTATTATCAGCGCCAATTAGAAGGAAGTATTTTCCCTTCTTTTTTATGGGCCCTTTAATTAAATAAGATACCCCTCCAAATTTTGTTGAATACTCAGCTATCTCATGTGAGATAGTTTTTCCATTTTCATCAATTACAGTTGTCCATGGCTGCATATACCTTGCATCAAATGCAAACGGTATGTCATGAAGCAATGATTCAACTTTAATTGAGAATTCATCACCTTTATCTGCATCAAAATAAAATATTTTATAATTACCTTTAAATAATGAATGATCAAAAACAGGATCATTTTCATCTATTTCGAATATAAAATCGCCAGGGTTAAAGAAACCCATATCACTTAATTTTGGTAATGCGTATATTTTCCCCCCTCGCAGGGCATCCACATAATTATTAGTAGTAAACTCATTAGTTTTGACAAGTTCATTGTATTGAATGAGTCCATTTTTTGCGCAACCAGATACACAAATTATTGACAATAAAATAATGTACTTAGTAATTTCTATTAATTTCATACTACGTCCAGGTAATAGTAAATATCAGGGGTAAATCTTAGGTTTTAATTGGTATAACGCCCGCCACACAGGCGAGCAACTTGTTGCGAGTCCAAGGCACGTAGTGCCTGTATGTGCTGGCGTTTGTTAAGTGTGCTAGCTGGATACATTACACCAACCTTCCAGCTCAGTTTGTCTAAAATGCGTAATCCAGAATTTATGTTCAGGATCAAAAGCAATGCCAAATTTGGGGCTGACTATGAAGCCTACCGTATCAAAAATTTCACTATCGTATTTAGATAAGTGATCTTTAAGTAAGTGATACTGTACCTTTGCTCCATTTATCTCAATGCTTTCAAGATTGGCTGTAACTTCAACAAGCCTTCCTTCTTTATCCAGTCTGTAAACAGATTCACCATAGACAAGTTCATACCAACCTAGACTATTTGTACTTTCACCTTCCGGACTTCCCAACTCTTGAATTATTTCATCTTTTGAAGAGTTGAAAGAAATCTCGTTGACTGATTTAAATGGACAGAATTTCATTTCAATTACCACTTAACGCCCTATATAAACCGCGCGAAGCGTCGGGCGGCCGAAGGGCGCGAATTTAATATTATTGTTAAGTGTTCTCATGCAGATCACACTTGGCTTGTTCAAATCTAATTGTCCAAAAACCTTCATTTCCAGGGAGTATGCCAATTTCTCCGGTTATTCGATCACCTTCATAGGTGTAATTGAAGCTACTCACTTCTAAGTCTTTCAAAGCAAAACTGGTGAACTTCTCACCTAATGAAACTGACATTGAAGTAAAATCCGATAGCTTCAATTCAAATCGCTTATACAGCTTTGTAGATTCATCATAAGGTGTAACAACTATACAGACGCTGGTTTCATTTATTGAAATAGAATCTACTGGCAAATCATGCCATTCAATATCGTTGATAATCTTAAAACCCTCCGACACACTTAACGCCCGGTACAGCGGCGAACGGAGTGAGTCCGGCCCAATTTATTGGGCC
>CAJXRF010000140.1 GCA_913058575.1 uncultured Bermanella sp. | reverse complement strand
AAGTAGAAGTAGAAGTAGAAGTAGAAGTAGAAGTAGAAGTAGAAGTAGAAGTAGAAAGGATATTTGTTTAATTTATAAAAAAATAAAAGAAGCGATTTATTTCACTACTCTTATTTATGAGTTAATTTTACACGGCAGCAGCCAGTGCTGTGATGGCTTGCCAGTTTTGCTCCTCAACCAATGATGCTGGACATACCCATGAGCCCCCCACTGCGACTACGCTGGGTATTGAAAAATACTCACAAGCATTGGCTTGTGACACGCCTCCCGTGGGACAAAATTGAATATTAGGAAATGGCCCTGCCAAAGCTTTTATCATTTTTGGCCCTCCAGCCAGATCAGCAGGAAACAACTTAAATAAAGAAATATTATGCTCAAGGCCCATTATAATCTCTGACGGCGTCATGATCCCCGGTGCGTAAGGTAAATGCAAAGCTTTTGCCGCTTGGCAAAGTTCATGAGAAATTCCTGGACTAATGGCAAACTTGGCACCGGCCGCCTTAACTAACTGCATTTGCTTAGCGGTGGTGACCGTACCCGCCCCAACAATGGCATCAGGGCATTCATTGGCAATCTTTTCTATGGCCGCCAAGCCAACATCCGTTCGTAATGTTACCTCTAAACAATGTATGCCGCCGGCCATTAAGGCGTTGGCTAAAGGCACTGCTTGATCAATATGATTAATCACAATCACTGGCATGATAGGCTTAGTATGTTTAAAAAATGTGCTGAAAGACTGAGTAAGCGACATAGGAATAGAGTGAGCCTTAATTAATATATTTTTGATTATTTCATTATGTACAATTACTTAGTCATCCCATGCAATGCTCATGGCACCTTCATCTGCTGGGGTAACCTGCCTACGGAACATGGAAAATAGTTCTCGGCCTACCCCCTTGTTTTTGGGCATTTCAAATTTACAGTCTCGGCTATCAAGATCCACATCCAGCACGTTCACCACGCCGCTATTGGCATCAATTTCAATCATATCGCCGTCAAGTAATTTAGCAATATTTCCACCACTGGCCGCCTCTGGCACCATATGAATAGCACTGAGTACTTTTCCACTGGCGCCAGATAAACGACCATCTGTTAGCAACGCCACTGAAAAACCTTCATCTTGTAAGTTAGCCAGTATGGGCATTAACTTATGCAGCTCTGGCATACCATTAGATTTTGGGCCCTGCGCTTTTAAAACAAGTACTAGATCTTGCTGCAGCAAACCTGCCTGATAAGCGGCCACCACCTCTAACTGATCCGTGAACACCCTAGCAGGCGCTTTAATAGACCATTTGTCTTTTGGCACCGCTGACACTTTAATCACCGCTTTACCTATGTTCCCAAGAACTTGGGTAATGCCACCCGTTTCATCAAAAGGTGTTTCCACTGAGGCTAGAATAGTAGCATCTTGATTGACTACCTTGGTGTACACCAACTCATTCCTACTACTATCAAATGTAATTCGATTCGCGTAATAATAAAACCCTGAGCCATTCACCGTTAAGACATCGCCATACATTAATCCTGCATTTAATAATTGTGAAAACACCCAAGCAGTACCACCCGCCTGATGAAATTGATTAATATCCGCCGGTCCATTTGGGTAAACCTTGCACAACAAAGGCACAACAGTCGAAAGGGTTTGTATATCTTGCCAAGTAATTTGAATGCCCGCACATTTTGCGATGGCGACCCAATGAATGGTTAAATTGGTTGACCCGCCTGTTGCTAATAACACCACCAATGCGTTCACAATGGATTTTTCATTAACTAACTTTGACAAACTAAATTGCTGATAGTCATCAGCCAGCTCGATTAGTTTTTTACAAGCCAATTGATTAAATTTCCCTCTGTCGTCACTATCAGGCTGAACAAATGCAGAGCCTGGCAACATTAACCCCATGGCTTCCAACAACATTTGATTGGAATTGGCGGTACCATAAAACGTACAAGTGCCCGCGGAGTGATAGGCTTTAGATTCACTCTCTAGTAATGCTTCTTCGCTGGCCTTTCCTTGTATGTGAGCCTGTCGAACTTTTGCTTTACTGGCATTACTAATGCCTGTTCCCATAGGACCTGCTGGCATAAACAGACCCGGCATGTGACCAAAGCGCAATGCTCCCATTAACATGCCAGGCACAATTTTGTCGCATATGCCTAACAAAATCATGCCATCGAATGCTTGATGGGATAAGCCAACCGCTGTACTTAACGCAATCACGTCACGGCTAAACAAGGATAGCTCCATTCCTGCTTGCCCTTGCGTAACACCATCACACATGGCTGGCACACCTGATGCCACTTGAGCACTGGCACCGAAAGGATAAACATATTCTTTAATTTTTTCGGGATAACGATAATAAGGTTGATGGGCAGAAAGCATATCGTTATACGCTGAGACAATAGCTAGATTATGGCCTTTGTTAGTATCTTTAAGAATGAGTTTTTCATCATTGGTTGATGCAGCTTGTACATGCGCTAAATTGGTACAACCCATTTGTGAGCGCATTGGTTTGTCTGATTGAGACTGTGCCATTAACTCTAAATAGTCTTCACGGCTTTTATGGCTGCGTTGAATGATGTCTTGGGTGACTTTCTCAATAGTTGTGTTAATTTTCACACCTTTGGTATTATTCATATTCAAAATTCCTTAGGCATGCCAATAAATGTGAACAGGGCATACTGTTTGATTAAGTAATTTGTAAATAGGGTAATCTTGATGGGACTCTGTGCTGTCTAGAATGGCATGAATAATTGCCTTTTTCTTTTCCCCTGAAATCACTAGAAATATGGTTTTTGCACTCAGTAAATAAGAATAGGTTAAGCTAATTCGACCCTGCTTACCCATGGGCGAAACCGCTATGCATTTACTAGTTGTCTCTTTGCTCAGTAACGCATTTAAATTGCTCACTCCAGGAAAGATTGAAGCAAAGTGACCATCTTCTCCCATCCCCAAGATTACCATATCGAGCTGTGGCATTTCTTCTGCTAAGAGTTTTCCTGCTTCAATAGCACCTGCTTGGGCGGTGATAGCATCATTTTTTAAAGGTATAAAACTAGGTTTGGCTGCCAGCTTATTTAGTAGAACATGTTTAATCATATTTTCATTACTGTCTTCATGATCAACCGCTACCCAGCGCTCATCTGTTAATGTGATACTGATTTTTTCCCACGCTAAACGCTCTTTCGATAGTGCCTTATATAAAGGCTTTGGTGTATTTCCCCCTGCCAACGCCAACGCACAACATTTCTTTACTTCAATTGTTTGCTCTATTAAAGCGGTTAATTTGGGTAATAGTTGTTGGATAGATTCATTTACGTTGGAGTACGAATTCAATGTAATCACTGACTATTCTCCTCCCACAAGCGACCATCTCTTGCCAACAATAAAGTGGCGGCGGCTGGTCCCCAACTGCCTGCACTATAGCCATCTGGACGCTGGCCTGACTGCACCCAATTTTGGATAATTGGATCAACCCATTGCCAAGCCGTCATCAGTTCATCTTCTCGAAGAAATAGGGTTGGATTCAAATTAATCGCATCGGCTAACAAGCGCTCATAAGCTTCGGGTACACGCTTGCCTTTTTCTTCTCCATCCTGAAGGCTCAAAGCCATTGGCTGAACCTGCATTTGCGGCCCCACCCTTTTCTCAAACATTTGCAATCGCACGCCTTCATCTGGCTGCAATCGAAATGTTAGCTTATTAGCCATGGTTTTTTTACGCTGCATTTCAAAAATACTGTGAGGAACTTCTTTAAACTGCACCACTATTTCACAAGCACGCTCTGCCAAGCGTTTACCTGTGCGAAGATAAAACGGAACACCCGCCCAACGCCAATTATCAATTTCGGCTTTTAAGGCTACAAATGTGTCTGTGCTTGAATCAGAGTCGACACCTGGTTCATCTCGATACCTGGGCACCCCTTTATTATCTGTCATACCACTTTCATATTGCCCACGCACCACGTATTCCGATATATCAGAACCCTCTATTGGTTTTAGCGCCTGTAGTACTTTAACTTTTTCATCACGAACTGCTTCGGGAGCCATGGTGGCCGGAGGCTCCATAGCAGTCATGCATAATAATTGTAATAAATGATTTTGCAGCATATCGCGCATCGCACCCGTGCCATCATAAAAACCTGCACGCTGCTCGACCCCTACGGTTTCTGCAATGGTAATTTGTATATGATCAATGTATCGCTGATTCCATTGATGCTCGAATATAGAATTTGCAAATCGCAAGGCTAATAAATTTTGAACGGTTTCCTTACCTAAATAATGGTCTATTCGATAGATTTGCTTTTCGGAGAAAAACTCAGACACTCGATGATTGATCGCCATTCCCGTTTCTAAGTCATTGCCAATAGGTTTCTCTAAAACAATCGAGCTTTTTTCTGTTATTAAATTATGAGCAAATAATTGTTCACACATCATGGGATACAGTTTTGAGTGAACAGCACAATAATAAATACAGTTTTGATCATATTGCGCTAATTTTTTAGCAAGTTTTCCATACCCAACTGATTTATCTAGATCGATACCAACCCAGTGGATGCGTTCCGAAAAAGAAATCCACTCGTCATCATTCATTTGCGCACCATAGTGAAGCAACCATCGCTTCACCTGCCCCATGTACTCATCTTCTTTACGAGTAGATCGAGTAATGGCCCAAATGCGACCATCTGGATTTAAACGGCCATCCTTGTGTAAATTAAATAAAGCAGGAAGCAATTTTCGGTGGGCCAAATCACCCATGGCACCAAACAGAATTAAGTTAAAAGGCTCGGTAACATCTAGCATTCTATGAACATTCCTTAATATTGGCTTATCTCAGTATCGTGCAGAGTTTGCTGAATCACAACAAAAATGAATAGGCTTAGATGACTCACTCCCCCTATAACTTTAGGTGCACATTACATGCCTAGGCGACTGGTACGGTATTCGCAATACAATTGTCATAATCCTTCGTTATATCTAACAGATCAATATTTAAGGACTCACGAATGATCAACAAATGTTTATTTCCAGTGGCAGGCTACGGTACGCGTTTTTTACCTGCGACTAAATCTATGCCTAAAGAGATGCTACCCATCGTTAACAAGCCCTTGGTCCAATATGGAGTCGAGGAAGCAGTAGAAGCCGGTTTAACGGATATCGGATTTGTTACTGGTCGAGGTAAACGACCGATAGTTGATCATTTTGATATTAATTATGAATTAGAAAAAGAAATTGAAGGCAGCGGTAAAGAGGCACTATTACGCAATGTTTCAAACCTAATTGAAAATAATAATTTTAGCTTTACCCGCCAAGTGCATATGAAGGGCCTGGGACATGCGATTCATTGTGGGCAAAATTTAATGGGAGATAATCCGTTTGCCGTGGTGTTAGCCGATGACCTTTGCATTGCTGATGAAGGAGACATTGGCGTACTGGCTCAAATGGTGAAAATATTTGATCAATTCCGCTGCTCAATCGTTGCCATTCAGGAAGTACCCGATGAAGACGTTCACAAATACGGTATTATCGCAGGAGACGATTTAGGCAATGGTTTGTTTCGAGTGCATGATATGGTTGAAAAGCCCTCACAAGATAATGCACCAAGCAACCTCGCCATTATTGGCCGCTACATCCTTAGCCCGGATATATTCGCTAAAATTGGTCACACATCTGCAGGCGTTAACGGTGAAATTCAAATTACTGATGCCCTTCTTAAGCAGGCTAAAGAAGGCTGTGTCATTGCTTATAAGTTCCGTGGAAAGCGCTTTGACTGTGGGTCCATTGATGGGTTTGTTGAAGCCACTAATTATGTATATGAAAACATCTATAAAAAGGGAAAAGAATAAACATAAGTCAATCTAGGTGCTCTAAAGTCCATATTCATTGTGGCTAGTGATGACATTCAAACACTAAATACAATATTGGCTTAGATGT
Organism: uncultured Bermanella sp.; assembly: GCA_913058575.1. GTDB lineage: Bacteria > Pseudomonadota > Gammaproteobacteria > Pseudomonadales > Oceanobacteraceae > Bermanella. The sequence goes on along the minus strand of CAJXRF010000140.1, from coordinate 2,921 downwards.
TGAGCCTTAAGTAGACACCACAGATATAAAAAAACCACTCCTTGAGTGGTTTTTTTATATCTGTGGTGTCACATTATTTTAATCGTGACTTTTAAATAACTCGCTATTAAAAGGGTAGGTAATATTGATCAAGAAGACAAAGGCTGCCGCACTTTCAAAAAGCTCACTGGAGCGACTAACATGTTTAATCACTACCTCAACAATAATTGCCACAGCGAACCACGCTATCACTTGATGCCACTGGGCAATAGGGACACCCATATAATCACACAACTGCCTAAATTTTTCAGAGCGGCGATATAAGGTGGTAAATACTAATAAATAGGTTAATAAAGCCAACCCCAGCACCATACTAAAAATAATTTTATTAATTTTTTTACCTTCAACCACCATATTGTGAAGATTGGTTTCTTGTTGAGCATTATTTTGTTTAAAGAATTCAGAGCTTTCTATATTAAATATTCGTTGCCCCCATGACACCTCTTCACCCGCGGCAAAGAAACACAGTAAAGCGAGAAAGGCCCATACTGCTAAAAATGTCATATTTTTACTTTTGCGTAATGTGATGACTCTATGAGTACACATTATAAAAGAGAGAACCAGAGCCAAAACAGTTAGCCATTCAACCGGGCCGTCTTCCTTAGCAAACACCTTGCTAAAGTATTCAGGAGAAATCATCGCGATGATCATGCCGGCCAGTACGTACAAAGCGATCAGTGGATAGGCAATTTTTTCTACTTTATGCATTTGACTGAACATGACTTCCACCATTATGAGCATTGGATTTAAATTTATTTAGTATATGTTTACAGGCTTTAATAAATGCACTAACAACACAAGCAATTACGACTAAGGGGTCAAGTAAATAGTTCCATAAGTTATTGCTCTCAAACAGGTTTAAACCATGGGCTAAAACAGATAACGTCAGCCAAACAGCAATTTGAGCATAGCCCATATACCAAGCAATAACGCCGATGAGCGCAATAGCCATTATAAAATAGTTATAAATGCCATCACTGGCAAATCCGATGCTATACATATCAAACTGACTATAACCTAGGCTGGTAGGATATAAGATTATCGCCATTAGAATCACTAACCCATTAAAGCTATTGGCGTTATTAATACGTTCCTTTTTCATAATGCTTAACAGATAAGTGGCCAACATTAAAATACTGGCCAAACTTAAATCGCCCAGCAACCCTCTAGGAAATTCAATCACCAGCCAATGTCCCACTGGCAACACCATTACAAGGGCAGCCATTACGTATCCCACTGGCCAATATTTCCCCCAACGCTTTACCTGAAATATTGCTAAGCACAAACACATGATAACAAGGCTATGGGCCATGAAACTAAACAAGACACTCATGCTTTCTCCTCCAGCCAAGCCTGATTAAATTGAATGTGTTTAATCACTTTTCTATTCCAAGTATAAAAAACGTTAAACTCACCATTAGCGCTTTTAGTCACCCAAGGATAAGAATATTTTGATTCCGCATCTTCAGGTTTTTTATCTACCTCTTTCTCAAAGTAATGAACAATTTTCCAAGTTAAACCTTGATCCATTGAGACTGCTAATGCCAAGTTTCCTCTAGATTGATGGCCGCCATTATCACGAGCGTGTTCAACATGCTTTACGGCATCATTAAGTATTAGCCAACTTCTATTTTTAGAATCTAAAAAAGCGAATACGGATGAATTAGGATTATCCAGTATGGTATTTTCATAGGGGCTCCAAGTTTCTCCCCCATCATTTGTCACTGAACGCCTTACCTTCTGAATATTTTTACTGGTGTCCCGCATGTAAGTCACTGCATTTTCTTTGCTGTGCACTGCAATGGTAGGCTGAATAGTTTCAGCTCCTGAGCTAATTCTATATTTATTAATGACTTCACCATCAAGGCTTACCCGTATAAGCTCAGAAAATTCACCAATCAATTCATGGTAGGCAGCAATACCTATGGTGCCGTCTTCATAAATAACCATATTGTTTTTAACTAAGGTACTGATATTTAAAAAAGGCGAAGTCACTAAATGTTTAGACGCATGCCAGCTTTGACCATCATCATAAGAGACCATCATATTTATTTGACTGGATGCCCAGCCTGCAAGAGATACAGAAACATAGGTAAGGATTAAAGGCCCTGCAGGGTGACGAATTAATGCAGGATTGCCTACTTTCTTGATATAACGATCTAAATCATTGGCCACTTGATAACGATCTAAGATAGGTTTTGATTTTTGCCATTTTTGTGTTTTCCGATCAAATACGGCAGCGTAAATATTTACGTCTGTATGACCTTCTCGTGTGCCACCGTACCACATGGCCAATAAGTTACCATTAGGAAGCGACACGGCGGTTGAACTATGGACAGACTGAGTGGTGCCATCTGATGCATCTTCTTGTATATAAAAAGAAGATTGAGGCTCAATGCTTTGCACTGGCTCTACATAAAATACAGGACTGGCAAACCGCTCGTGGTTTAGCGAGAAGAAAACCCCTGCGATCATAAATGCAGGCAATATATGCCTTTTAATTTTTTTAAACACGACAACACCTTAATTTCAGCCCGCCATTATCCTTTTGCCTTGGCTTCCCTGCAAGCGTCTATCTTTTAGTTTGAATGAATTTTATAAATTCATTTCCCAGAAAGACCCTGATCCATCACCTTGAAAGTATTTTGTTTAAGCTAGTTTTTGAATGCATTAAAAAGCCCCTGATGCGCGAGCATCAGGGGCTTTTTGGTTTCTGTAGGTTTTTTCTATGGCTTTTCTTATAGATACTGCATGTATGTTCACGCGCTTTTACTCGACAGCTTTGAAGCCTGACACAACCCTAAGAACCGTTCCCGACGTTCTTAGAGTAAGGCCCATCCTTGGCCACCGCGTATACGTTCCCGACATACGCTCAGTACCTA
>CAJXRF010000139.1 GCA_913058575.1 uncultured Bermanella sp. | reverse complement strand
CTGACCCTGATTCCTACCTTATTAGATGATGCACTTCGGAGTTGAATCCAAGTAACAAAGCAGACATAGTAATTTATTTTAATAATATTAAGTAGGGTGTCACTCAATTTTTAGGTATAAATACTAACTAAAATAAAAAAAGGCAGGAATTTAATACATCAATTTAATAGCAGGGTCCATTATTCTGTCATAACTGCCATCTTCTTTAAGGCTTTTAGAGGCTTGCCTAATTTTTGCCACCAATTCAGGGTCACTTTTGCTGCCTGTTGTAAGCCAAAGATTCACCGCTAAATCTTTTATCATGGCTTGGCGCTCTATAAGAGCCGGGTCTAAATTCTCTGCTTTTAATTGTATTGCTAGGCCACCTATATCATAGGTAATTAAATCTACTCTGCCCTTAAACAATTTTCTAAGGTTGATTACATTATACGTCACCGCAGTCATATTTTTATGTATTTCAAAGTTCTGTTTTTCTAGATACTGGGTAATAGCGTCTAGAGTTACCACCCCCACCATGTATTTTTTGGCATCTTGTACATTGTTTACCAAGACATCTTTTCTGGATTTTAACTTCCAGAAATAAGGTGTGTAAGGGAGTATTGTATCAATCCATATTAAGGATTTTTCGCGCTTTTCATTTCGAGTGACCACAAATAGGAATATATTTTTTTCTTGTTGAGTGGTGGTGAGTGATCTGGCCCACGGCAATACTTCTACCTTCACTTTAAGACCGGCCCGTTTAAATATGGCCCGAATAAACTCCACATTATAACCACCGGCTTTTCCATCAACATAGGTTTGATAAGGGGGCCAGGGTTCAGTGAGAGCCGTGTAGGTTTTTTCTTCAGCCGCAAGGAAGCCAGAATGAATAAGGATGGCCAATAAAAGCATCATGGAGCCGTACTTCATACAAAACCACCATAAAAACTGCAGTGTTTATTCCAAATACCAATATGAATTAGCTAAATGAAGGTTTCCACCTAAGTATTAAAGCTTTATAGAGAATAGCGGATTTCACTGAAAAGCCTGCATAAATTCATAATAAGGGGCACTTAGAATTGACGGCAAAAAGGGGACTCCTGTAGTGGGTAACTAAGGGGATTGAATTAATTGAGCGGAATCAGCTATTGAGCCGATAAAGGTCTTTGGGAAAACACCTCTAAAGAATAGGTATTCTATTTTTTCTAAACGTGCAATGCAGCCAATGCTCTATAGGACATTGACTGTTAATCACAATTAGATCTTTGGCTATCCCCCACCAAAAAAATGAAGCCATGATTTATACAAGTTATCAAATAAAATAATGACTCCCCTTTAATTTATTCTTGCAGATACCAAAACAAAGGCTACCAAAGTTATACTTCATTAAGATTGTGATCTTTTACTTAGAGGTTGAATCTGCTTCTTTATTTAAATAGGCCTCAATTTCTTGATTATTTTTATTACCGTGTGTTTTCAAAATATTTTTAATGTGCTCGTTTATTTTATGTTTTTCTTTTAATGTACTGTCTTCGTAAATTTCTTTCAAATATTGAAGTTGATCTTTAAAGCCTTTATTAACCACTTCTTCATTTTTCATATTTTTCCCCACACTTTACTCTTAGAAATAATACTTAAACACGCACAGGCATGAAATTAGCTGGCCAGGTATTGTAAATTAAAAAGGATTGCCTCCACAAAGCCAGCTACTTCCCTCTAATTAATATGCCTTATCATGAGTTTTACGCTCGTTATTAGATTCAATAAAGCCATTTAATTCAGACATAGAGCGGATCACATAAACAGATTTATTGCTTGTAAACTTTTCCAATTTTTGTAAAAAATCATCATTCCAAAACGTTGGGCTAAGTTTTAACATTTTATAGCTTTGCAAAGAGCCTTTTATAATTGAACTGCCATCAGGCCACCCTTCTGGCTTAACAAACAAACCTTTTAGAAGTCGCTTTGTTACCAACCAATAGCTCACCGAATAGGGTAAGTCTATATAGATTAATGTATCGGCCACTTCTAATCGTTTATTGAACGAGCCCATGGGGCCAAAGCCATCGATAATCCATTTATCTAAACACAGTATATTTTCATGCTCTTGATCAAATGTCTCTCGATCTACCAGCTCGCCATTTTTCTTATATACAATAGAATCTAACTGATGCAACTGTATCCCTGTGGCTGCAGCTAAGCCTTTACTCAAAGTAGATTTACCACTACCTGGCTTACCAAAAACGGCTATTTTTTTCATATTAACTCCATTAATTGAGGCTAACCCAAGAAACAGAAATAAAAAACCCGCCTCTTGGGCGGGTTTGATAAATTATAAACGCATCAAAACTCCACCATTCCTATGGAACGATGATAATTCGCGCTTGCTGTTGTGTAAGATTTATATTCATTTGATAATCTTGGTATATGAATATATTAATGTCAACTAATTCTAGAATAAAAAGTTTTTTAGTTGCTATGACAAGGGCAAAAAGGCGTGGCGCTCACAACGATTATTCACAAGGTAATTAAGAGCATCTATTAAACTAATTTGATCTTGGTGGGTGCGGTAATGAAATTCTCCTCTAGCCAATAGATGCCTAGAAGAGATTGTGTGGTATTGAGAAAATATGAAATCTTTAAACTCTTTTTATTCTCCCCTTATAGCCCGGCTGTTACTCCCTCTTCCTTAATAAATTTAAGACGATCTACGATGCGCTCGTTATTTTCAGCATCGGTTAAATACCACCAAAGTTCATATTCACCCGCTTCAAACCAGGCTGGAATTTTAATACGTTTATTGCTCAATACCAAAGGTTCGCTGTAGTTCACATCAATAGATTTTGCCTTGCGATGAGGGTACATATCTCCATTTGGTAGCTTCAATACACTCCATTTACGAAAGGTCTTAGATACCTGAGTAGAATCTAGGTTTTCGATTGTCATGCCGTACTTAAGTTTGCCACCAGAGGCAGGAATCAATAAAGGTGAGTTTTCGTTTTTAGTTAATCTAATTTGTGATGCTTTAAGGATACCTTTAACTTCAATCTTTAAATCCCACAAGGAAATATTGCCAATTGAAGGAGCAATACTCATGGTACTACGGCCATCTAAGAAGTTATAAAGTAAGCCATTGACGCCACAACTTTCAAATTCGTTTTCGTTGATAAGTATAAATGCCATTACTTCTGTATTTCTAAAAACGTCATTTGAAGCTTCACTAGCGCTACCAATAACAAAGGCACCTGCTGTACCACTTTGAACCTCACCCTTAATACAAACGGATTCTATGCTTTCAAATTGATAGCCGATATCTGTTTCAGATATGAGTCTCTGGCCATTATCCAAAGTAAGCGGGTACGAAAGGTTATTACCAAAGGAAGCCGTATATAATTCATTGTCTGTATGTTCAGTGCCAGCCGACCCCTCAATGTTCACTTGTAAATTATTAATCTCAAGATCACCACCATTGATAGTGAGGCTAAACTCACTTTCTCCATCCAACAGGTTGGATGTCAGTACATCGGTTGTACAAAAATTTAGATCTAGTTGCTTAATACTTGGAGTTGGGTTTTCTTCTGTGGGGGCTATTACCTCTTGTAAAAGGATGTAGGCCAGGCTGCTATTTATTGTCGGCTCGTCAATGAGCTCACCAGCCACACTAAGAATGGCATGGGTAGCCGTACCTGAATTCACTTCTGCGGTAATGCACACTTTTTCAATGGCATTAAAGTTAAAACCTGTATCAATGGTAGCTAGGTATTGTGCTCCACCTTGCAAATTTGCAGGAAAAGACTGACCTATATTGGCTTCTGTGGTGAAGGATGTTGCGTTAGCCGCTGCGCCATATGAGGTAGCTAACACTACTATAGCGGCCAACAGATTATGCTTGGTTGATTTAAATATATTCAATGCAATTATTCCTTATTGCGCATTATTATTTTGAAATGAATGATGACGCCATTTCAATGGCGGAATATAGCGAATAAGTAATTGCTCTAGCAATGCATCTTATTGGAATTGTGAATTAATCCGAAAAAATAGGTCAGTTTAAAAACAATGCCATACTTTATGAGGAGAACGCTGTTATACATTCGATTAATAAATACTGGCTAAATGCTTAGTATAGGTATTAATTCACGCAAACCTAAACTACGCGGTTATTATTTAAAACTCATAACCGATTTTAAAACCGTAGGCGGAATATTCACGGGAATCATCTTTAAAGGTTTTATAAAGCCGCCCATAGGCTCCTAAGGTGAGTTTATGAATGGCCAATAATATGCCTAGCTCTGGGTAAACACCGTAGGTGTAAACAGAGGTGCATTCTTTTTTGTTTTCTGAAAAACTAAATTCACAATCATCATACTTAGCAAAGAATCCACCTAAACTAGAATAGGCTTTTAGCTTACCACCAATGGCTAGACCCGCACTGATATTTACCCCTTGGTATGTATCGCCCTTATGATCAAATTCCATAATGGAAATGCTGCCAAAATGATTTGGGGAAATTTCAGATTGAATGCCTATTTCATTTAAAGAGCCATAGCCAAAATCACTTTCTAAACTGCCAATATAAACCGTGCCTAGCTCAGCCTGCGATAATTTTGTAAGTAATATAAAGAACATTAAAATTAGATATTTCATTGAAGTTTTAATCTTGGGTGACCTAGTTTGAAAACATAAAAAAAGCGAATAACAAGCCAAATTAGGCCTGTAAATTAACAGACATTAACTTAGCGTTTGGGCCATAGCTTGAACACACTTTAGCATCACTCACTTCTATAAAACCCAATGCAGACCAAAAGCCTTCTGAGCCTTGCACCGCCATCAACAATACCCGTCTAAATTTTAAAGCCTTGGCCACATTTAAAAATTCTGTGGCTAACTGTTTACCAATTCCTAAACCTCTTGAATACTGGCTTACCGCCAGATCATGAAGATACAAGCCATGGCCTGATGTGCATGAGTCATGGGTTTCAAATAATTTAGGGGGCTGATGGGCGCCCCAAGGGTGGGCCAATAAATACCCGCCTATATGGTTATTCGCTAATTGAAATACAAAACAGGTTTGTGGCGAGGCTAGCCATTTGCTTTTAAGTACCTCAAGGCTTTCTGGGGCCACCCCTGTATAGGCTTCGTCTTGGACTTTAAGAATACTAGGCCATAGGGCTTGTGATATTTGGGTAATAGACATGATTTTAACTCTGTTAGCAACTGCTTATTTTTGGGTCGACATCTATGGCGATACTGAGTGTGCCGGGTTGTGAATTAGTTCAGAAGATAACTGAAATACCTGTGAATTAAATCAAAGCCGATTAATACACTAAGATCCATTAAAGGCACACACCTTCAATTTCACTTAAGCTAATCTCACCTAAACTTATTTTACAAATGGTTTTACGGGTTTTATCCACCACATAAAAAGTATTGGTTGCCTGATAGAAGTAGGTAACAAACACCTTATTTTTAACCGTAAGCTCAGTTACATGGGTAGCAATCCCTTCTATTTCATAAAGTTTATCTTCGCTGTCACCCAGTTCCATATTAACGGCGCTAGAAAAAGATAACCCAGGGAAAATGGATAATAGCAATATTAAAATGATCTTTATCATGACTTTCTTTTTTGTATTGGGTTAATCATAGATTTAGCCCTGTTAAATTACCGGCGCTAAATTCATATGTGAAATTTGAAAAATTAAATAACCACATGACCCCGTACAGAACCAACCTAAAAAGATCATTGGTAGTATTAGTTAAGCAATTCCCTTATTCATAACCCTATTGGTTGTTAGCATCACTCCCCTCACCCTTTAAATGTTCAATGAACAGTCGCAGCGGTATCATGGTTCGATACTCAGTTGGGAAATAGATATTCATACAGGGTAACGGGGTTAAATATTCTGTTAGTACTTCTACTAGCTCGCCATTGGCAAGCGCCTTGGTGCAATAATCTCTAAACGTATACGTCAGCCCAAGTCCTTGAAGTGCTAGATCTATGGTGGCAGGTGATGAGTTGGCAATTAGCTTTCCGCGAACATCCACCGGGTATGCGTTATCTGCTTCACCAAAAACCCAAGGGGCACATTGCCCTGAGCTTTGGTAGCGATAACGCAGACAATTATGATTCAACAAATCACTGGGTTCTAATGGCGTGCCGTGCCTTTTAAGATATTCTGGGCTGGCCACTACGGCTGTTTTCAGTGGCTTGCTTAGATTAATGGCCACCATGTCTTGGGCGATTAACCCCCCTAAGCGAAACCCGGCGTGTAGGCCTTCTGCCAAAATATCCGACAGGGTATCGGTCATAGACAATTCAATTTCGATCTCAGGGTATTTCTCCTGAAAACTCCCTAGCTTGTCTCGCACCAAAAGCGAATAGGCAAACTCAGGCAAGGCCAGTTTAAGGGAGCCACGCTCATTAAGACCCGCAGTTTGTGCACGGTATAAGCCTTCACTTAGTTGCTCGAAGGCCGGGGCGGTACTGCGAGCCAGCGCTCGCCCTGCTTCGGTTAAGCTAATGGAGCGGGTGGTGCGAATAAACAGTGCCGCGCCTATTTGTTCTTCCAATTTTTTTAATTGATGGCTCACGGTAGAGGGTTTAATGCCCAATGCTTGGGCGGCACCGCGAAGGCTGCTTTGCTGCGCGATGGCATTAAAAACTTCTAGGGTGGAAAGGGGTAGCTTCATGGGTAGGGCTTATTTAAGGTGACCATTATTAGATTTTATACACTAGATAAGTAGATACAGGGTGCATTGTTCACTTTAGTCAAACTAATTAAAGTAGGCAACAGATAATCCAAACGACGGAAGCTACTTTATGAACATACTGGTATTAACGGCTCATCCTAACCTTAGTGCCTCTACTAGCAATCAAGTTTGGTTTAATGCTTTATCAAATACGGAAAATTCACCGGATAACATAACGATTGTAACCCGCGACTTAACAAAGGTGGCTGGGCCAGAAATGCGCTTTAAGCCATTAATTGAACAGGCGCTGCTTAACAAGGCCGATCGTGTAGTGCTGCAGTTTCCCTTCTATTGGTACTCTTCACCGCCGGTGCTTAAGGCTTGGCTTGATCAGGTATTGCTATTTGGTTTTGCTTACGGCCCTAACGGTGACAAGCTGCACGGAAAAGAACTCATGCTGGCCATCACCACCGGAGGGCCTGCGGAGAGTTTTCAAGCCAGCTCTTTTAACCGTTTTACCATGAATCAGTTTCTAACCCCCTTTGAGCAAACCGCCAACATGGTGGGCATGACCTATTTAGCGCCCTTTATACTTCATAGCGCCATGAGCAGAGACCCAGCCAAACTCAATACCAGTGTGCATGAGTTAATTAATTATGTGACCCATTCAAAACACCGCCCAGCTCACTTGGGCAAACAACAAAGCGTTCAACAACCTGCGTAAAGCAATCACCCTTTATTCATTATTAGGAGTAGAAAAAATGTCAACTTGGACCACCCGTGCAATCAAGGTGTATTTATATTTAATAGCAGCCTTATTTTTAACACTTGGGGCAATGGCTTTTATTGCACCAAGTGGGGAAATGTTTGTGATGAAGTTTGGCGTGATTCCTGACCCAACTCATCCGGCCCATGGCCTTACCTCATTACGCGGTTTATTTGGTGGGGTTATTTTTTCATTTGGCATTATGATTATTCTTGGCTACAAGACGTTAAACAGAACTTGGTTTGATGCCGTGACGTTAAGCATGGGGCTGCTGGTTGTCGGGCGGATCACTACATTACTGGTAGATGGCTTTGACCCGCTTTCTTTACCAGGTTTTATTGGCGACGTTGTCACTATTCCAGCTTTTCTTTATGCAGCACAGCATTTGAAGGATTGATCGTTTTTATTGAGGGTTTGAAAAGGGTAATGTTCGAGAACAAGCCTTAGTTTTTCAAAACCCACAATACCGAGCATGCCTCCTTTGGTTCTTTGGTTCTTTGGTTCTTCACTGATTATTTTCAGGCACAAAAAAAGGGCTTTCGCCCTTTTTAAGATTCGCTAAGCAATCAATTTTTGATTAGCTAAGAAGTGCTTCATCATTACCGTATATGGCATCGGTTAAGTCTTCTAAGTGAACATCAGAAACCCCTGCATTGCTAGTTAACCAAGTTTTTAATGCCTCACGGTCAGCATCGTTTAACGAGCCATAACGCAGTTGAGAAGTAATGTAACCACCAAAGTTATCCTTAGTGCCGCCGCCACTGAACAACATATTATTAGACTCTAAAAAGGACAACAACTCAGAGAAAAAATCGTTTACCTTGGTTTCGTCCATTTCATCAATTGAACAGCTGAATTCAAACCCAAGGATGGCAAACTCACCTAAATAGAGCTTTTTACGAAGGCGACGGTTCATTTTTGATTGAGTCATGGTTTATCTCTATATTTAGTAAAGTGAATAGCGGGAAGGGATTAAAAGGTTGTTCAGGTGATTATAGCATTCAATGCTGTGTATAAACTGTTAATGGATGGCTTATATTTGAGAGTGACACGTTACCAGCTGATCTGCGCCTATGGCCTATTAATGTAGAAGCTAGTTCAGGTGGTATGTGCATTTAGGCAAGGAGAATAAATGCATCATAGGTCGATGGGTATTCGTGTCATGCATTTCTAGCCATGGCTGGCCGGAATACTCTATCAAATCAACAGCTCTGACCCCCTTTGATTCTTCGACTATTTTGACCTTGTTTGTTTTGCCGATTCTTTATGGTTTGGCGCATAAAAAAGATAAGATTAGAACTGAGGAGGTTTAGGTTTTCCTTTTACTGTTATTAGTTAAGTGAAAATTAAAACGTCGACTTGTTTCTTTTAATTTAAAGGAAAGGTCGGCGTTTTTTATTGGGCTTGAGAGGGGAATTAAATAGTGGATAGATGTCCTTCCTTTGCGGGGGACTCACCCCCACACCCCAGCGGTCGGCCCGTACGCTTAACCTTC
>CAJXRF010000138.1 GCA_913058575.1 uncultured Bermanella sp. | reverse complement strand
TTGCCGTTGCTAGCCTACTAACTGCTGGTGTTATGTCTGCTCAGGTTGCTAATGCAGAAGTTTCTTACTCTGCTGACTTGGCCACTACCTATTTATGGCGTGGTACTGATCTAGGCGGAACCATGTTCTCAGGTGCAGCTGATTATTCTCACGATTCTGGCCTATACGCTGGTGCTTGGGTTGCTGGTGGTGATTTATCTCAGGGTAATGAAACTGATTTATACGTAGGTTTTGCTAAAGAGTTTGGCGCAGTTTCTATCGATGCTTCTGTTATTACTTATGTTTATAACAACGGTAATGATGATGGCGATGATGTAAACGGTTCTCCTGGTGAATTTTCTGAGTTTATTGGTAGCGTTGGTGTTGCTGGTGCAAGTGTTGGTTATACCACTAGCTTACAAGACCAAGATTATAAGTACATCACGCTTGGTTATTCGATTGCAGGTGCAGATATCACTCTTGGTTTAAGTGATAACGGAAAATCTGGTGATGCTGAAGCAGCTTATTCTCACCTTGATATTTCTTACGGCTTAACGGATGCGTTGTCTGTAACAGTTTCACAAGCAATAGACGATAGCAGCGATGCCGTTGTTGCTGCTGGCGATGCTGTGGATGAAGACGTTATCGTTGTTATGTCTTACAGCCTGCCTCTTTAATTAGTCGCTTCACTTTAACGTAAGCTGAGCATTAGCTCAGCTTCTTTCATGAGTAAGGAGTTTGATATGAAATTGGTTACAGCCATTATCAAGCCATTTAAATTAGACGACGTGCGTGAAGCACTGTCTGAGATTGGCGTTCAAGGCATCACGGTGACAGAAGTTAAAGGCTTCGGTCGCCAGAAAGGCCACACAGAATTATATCGCGGCGCGGAATACGTTGTAGATTTCCTACCTAAAGTTAAGTTGGAAATTGCCATCGACACTGACCTAACCGACAAGGTAATCGAAGCGGTTTCTAAAGCAGCCAACACTGGCAAAATTGGTGACGGTAAAATTTTCGTTACTTCTTTAGAACAAATCGTACGAATTCGTACCGGTGAAACAGGTTCAGAAGCAGTTTAATTTCTTTTTTATAAGTCATTAATCTCTTTAATTTTACTTTTCTCTTTTTTAAAAGAATACGTTTAACAACGTATTGAAGCTCAATGCGGGGGCATTATGGAAAACACAGTTTTTCAACTTCAGTACGCCATGGATACCTTTTATTTCTTGGTATGTGGCGCACTAGTTATGTGGATGGCGGCAGGTTTCGCCATGTTAGAAGCCGGTTTGGTTCGTTCAAAGAACACCACCGAAATCCTTACTAAAAACGTAGCGTTATTCGCTATCTCTTGCACCATGTACATGGTGTGCGGTTACGCCATTATGTATAACGGCGGCGCTGATTTATTCATGCTGAGCGGAATTGAAGGCGACGGTGTAACCGGTGCTGAAGATCCAGCCTCTTACGCGCCATCTGCTGACTTCTTCTTCCAGGTAGTATTCGTAGCCACGGCCATGTCTATTGTTTCTGGTGCGGTTGCCGAGCGTATGAAGCTTTGGTCTTTCCTTGCTTTCGCAGTGGTAATGACTGCGGTTATCTACCCAATGGAAGGCGCTTGGACTTGGGGCGGTGCGGACGTATTTGGTATGTTCAATCTTGGTTCTCTAGTTGAAAACGAAGTGGTTGATGGCGAAATGACTTACTTTGGTTTCACTGACTTTGCAGGTTCTGGCATCGTTCACATGGCAGGTGCTGCAGCTGCGCTTGCGGGTGTGTTATTGCTAGGTGCTCGTAAGGGTAAATACGGTAAGAACGGTGAAGTAAACGCCATTCCTGGTGCTAACTTGCCAATGGCTACTTTAGGTACTTTCATCCTATGGTTGGGTTGGTTCGGTTTCAACGGTGGTTCTGTTTTGGCTTTGGCCAGCGTAGAAAGCGCTAACGCAGTAGCCGTTGTATTCATGAACACTAACGCAGCTGCCGCTGGTGGTTTGTTGGGTGCGCTTCTTCTAGCACGCATCTTGTTCAAGAAAGCAGATTTAACCATGGCGCTTAACGGTGCGTTGGCTGGTTTGGTGGCGATCACGGCTGGTCCTGATACGCCAACGGCTTTGTCTGCCACGATCATTGGTTTCATCGGTGGTGTGATTGTTGTTCTTTCTATCCTTACTATGGATAAAGTGAAAATTGATGATCCAGTAGGTGCTATCTCTGTTCACGGTGTTGTAGGTTTGTTCGGTGTGATGGTTGTGCCATTCACTAACGACGGCACTAGCTTTCTAGCTCAGTTCCTTGGCGCACTAACTATCTTTGTATGGGTGTTTGTAGCCTCCTTAGTAGTTTGGGGCATCATCAAGGTAGTAATGGGTGTTCGTGTAACTGAAGAAGAAGAGTACGAAGGTGTAGACCTTACCGAATGCGGTATGGAAGCTTACCCTGAGTTCACTAACAAATAAGATTAACCATAAGTAACATTATTGGTTAGTTTTAGAAAAGGCCCACATTGTGGGCCTTTTTGCGTTTAGGGCAGCTGCTATCGGTATTCCCAGTGCCAAATAGACTTTATGAGTGACCTTGTTGTTAACTTGTAGATAGCAGATTTGGCTGGCCCTTCTATACTTTAGAAACACTGCAATAACCCCTTGGTGCTGGATGCTCAATGGCTAACAATGATGTAATGGAACGTGTGATTCTCATTGTAGAAAACAGTGAGGTGTATCGCGGTATTCTCAAGCAGATGTTAAGGGAAATTGGTAAATTCCAAGTTTACGCTGCGTCATCTGGCCAAGAAGCGTTTAAATTATGTGAAAAAGAGCAGTACGATGCGATTCTTTGTGATTTTGACCTGGGTAAGGGAAAAAATGGTTTACAGCTATTAGAAGAGTTACGAGAAGCGCAATTAATAAAGGCTTCGACTATCTTTGTGATGGTTACCGCCAGTGTTGATAAAAATATTGTTTTGTCCTGTCTAGAGCATCGCCCCGATGTCTTTATTGCTAAGCCTTTTAATCACAATACCCTAGATAAACGCTTAGGCGGTGCCTTTGAATTACAAGACAAGCTGTCGCGTATTATTAGAGCAATTGATGAAAAACAGTTTGAAAAGGCCCTTCAGTATTGTGATGACGCCCTGAATGAACAAACGGAATTTGAAAACTGGTGTTTAAAGACCAAGTGTGAAATTTTGTTTGAATTAAAAAACTACGATAAAGCAATTGAGGTATGCGAGGCGGTTATTGCACTTAAACCCCATGAATGGGCGCAGCTTATGTTGGGTAAAGCGCTGTGTGCCACCGATCAGCACGATGAAGCACTTAATGTCTTTAAAGCCTTATATTGTGAAAATAGCGATAACGTATTGGCATATGAAGAGGCTGCTCATATTCATATGGAAAGAGGCGAGAGCGAAGAGGCGCAACATTTATTGCAGCAGGCCTCAGATTTAACCGGTTATTCCATTCCCCGTTTACGCGAATTGGCTGACCTTTGTGAGGCCAATAATGACATTAGGGCTGCGACTCAGGCCTATCGCGAAGTGGTGAAACGCGCCAGTTATTCCATGCATGATAGCCCTGAGAATAATTTGAATTTAGCACGAAGCCTAACCGAGACGGCCGTTAAATGTGAGCACATAGAATCTAAAATACTCACAGCCGAAGCCCTGACGGCGTTAAATAAGGTTAATAAATCCTTTAGTACTCGCAAGGTGAAAGTGCACAGTACCTTCATCGCCTCGCAAGCATTTTCTTGTATAGATGAACCTGAAAAAGCCAAGGAGTTTTTAGAGACGGCCCTAGCGGGCTACGATGCTTTAACTGAAGACGAGCAAACCATCGATTTAAAAGTGGAAGTGGTGAGAAGCTATGCCGCCACTGGCGATACCACTAAAGCGGCGGCCCTGATTAATGAACTAAACGATGATGAAGAATTTAATGACAAGTTTGCCTCTAGAATTGATCGCATTTCGGAAGAGCCCATAAGCAACAGTGGCAAAGATGAAATTATCGTTATAAATAGGAAAGGCATTAAGTATTACGAAGATAAGGAATTTGATCAGTCAATTGCCTATTTTGAAAAGGCCCTAAAGCGCTACCCCAAGCATGTGGGTATTCGCTTAAATCTTGCTCAGGCCATACTGGGGTTATTGTCTAAAAAGGGGCCTGAAATAGGTTTGGTTAATAAGTGCCTTGAGGACTTATCTCATTTAAGTCATCTCTCTAATAGCCATGCCCAGTACTCTCGCTTAAAAGTCTTAACCGAGAAGGTGAATAAATTTAAAGAGCAATGCGCGGCCTAGTTTAGGTTGTGATCTTTATGAGTGCTGAATTTTCCTAGAGCAACCCATACGATGGCATTGAACCTTTTTAATGCCGGATCATCCAAATCCCAACATTCCCTGAGTTGTCCATTATTGCTATAGTGCGCGACAAGAATTCACTTAAAGAAAATTAACTGCATGTATAAGTATTTATTAGTGTTATCGGCTCTTATCATGGCGGCCCCCACTTGGGCTGATTTCACCACCAACATGGGTTCTTCCACCCGCTATATGTTCCGTGGTGTGAAGCAAAGCGACGCGGATATTGTGGTGAGTGCTGGGGCAGACTACCAAGCGCCATTTGGTTTTTATGCCGGTGCTTGGGGCTACACAGGGGCCATTGAAGATTTGGATACCTCAGAAGTGAACGCTTATACCGGAGCGGCCTATAGCTTGGGCGGCGTGTCATTTGGGTTAGGCGTGATCCGTTACGAGCGCGGCGCTGACAGCCAAGATAATCTGTACGGTACAAGCAACACCGAATATAACGTTAACATTGCTTGGGATGCTTATCGTTTTAGTGCCTATGAAGATGAAGACACTAAAGCCCGTTATCACGAAGTGGCGGCTAATTACTCTTTTTGGGGTGACTCGGGTATGACCTTTACCGCCGGCATGACTCAGCCAGACGGTGAATCATCTGATGAGACTTGGAACTACGGAATCGGCTTTGTGAAAGCCATGCCATCAAATGTAGATTTTGAAGTGTTGGTGACTCGTCAAGACGACAAAGGCAACTCATTGATTTTAGGCATTAGCCGCCAATTTGATTGGTAGTCGCCAGACACTCTGTTGAACGCTAAAAGCCAGTTGAGTGATCAACTGGCTTTTTTTATGGCCAAGGATGGCCAGTATCTTACTTTTAGTCGGGAACAAAAAATAAGGTATGGCCAGTATCCTAAAATTACAGGAGCATTATTTTAGGGCCAGATAAATTAGCCCTGTAATATCCTTTTCATGAATGCTGGCAGGGCCAAGGCTGCTTGATGAATCTCGCCGGTATAGTATTGGGTTTCAAAAGCCAAGCTATCAGCCGCTTCTTGGCGAAAGGCTTTCGCCTCACCTTGTTTTTTGCCTAGGGTGCAGCTCCACCAACCGCTTGGGTATATAGGCTGTGGAAATGGAAAGGTATGCTTACTTTCAAAACCTGCCTCGGCTAAGTCACTGTGAATCTTTTTAATAATGTTGCCACTGTGAAAAAGTGGGCTTTCACTTTGTTGTACCAGTACCCCGTTTTCTCCTAGGGCGCGGTGGCAATCTTTATAAAAGTCTACCGCAAATAAGCCCTCAGCTGGGCCTACTGGGTCGGTGCTATCAATAATTAATACATCAATACTGCCCGCTGGGGCGTCCTTAATCCATTTGATGCCATCTTGCCAAAGTAAATGAGCACGAGGATCGTCATTAGATTCACATAGCTCTGGGAAGTATTTTTCAGAGGCGCGCGTAACGGCTTCATCAATATCAATTTGCCATACATCTTCAACGCCTGGGTGCTTCAAGACTTCTTTTAATACGCCACAATCACCCCCACCAATGATCACCACTTTTTTAGGATCGTCATGGCTGAACAGGGGAATGTGGCTCATCATTTCGTGGTACAGGAAGTTGTCACGGGTGGTGAGCATGGTGCAACCATCTAGCACCATCAGATTGCCAAAGGTTTCGGTATCGTACATCTCAAGCTTTTGATAAGGGGTCTGTTCCTCATGCAGCTTTTTGTTAATCTTTAACGAAAAAGCGCTGCCTTCACTTGAAAACTCTTCGGTAAACCAATTGTTATCCAATGTGCTCATAATGGGGTCCTGATCGCTGGCCGATGGAAAATTGCAGCGCAATGTAGCGTCAGTTATTAGTATTGCCAAGTTTTTTCTGAATGCGAGTTATCTGTCTTGATTGGATAAGGTTGTGGTGTGGGTTAAATGGCAAAGATAAGGCACAAAGGTGATCAGCTAGGTTACATTGGTAGGCTTGATTGGGTAAATATGCAGGTTTACCTTGAAGCGTTGGCCGTGATGCCTAAAATGCGGGGCATTATAAATTCAGGCTAAACTTTTATTAAGATTAGAAGTAAAGGTTAGGCTGCAAAATGGCCTAACCTAAACGTCTAATGCGGGGGATCTTTACCTTACTGTTTTTTTAAGTTGGGTAAAAGTGCCCGTGCATTAAAAGCGCAATAAAAAAGTGCAATAAAACCCTGGTTGGGTATGAGTTGGTGCGAAATATTAAGTCGCCATATTGGAATTGAGAAAATATGCAAAGTGAAACGCCTCTATTGGCTCGGGATGTCTACAATATTGAACACTGGAGCGAAGGCTTTTTTGATGTGGATAAGCAAGGTTCTGTGGTGGTTTGTCCGTTTGAAAACGTGCAAATAAGCTTTAAAGATTTAAGACAAAAAATAGCCCAAGAAAAGCTAACTTTACCAGTATTAGTGCGCTTCCCAGCGATATTACACAATCGCGTTGAATCCTTAATAAACGCCTTTCAAGTGGCTTGTGAAGAACACAATTATAATGGTGAGTTCACCAGCGTCTATCCCATTAAAGTGAACCAACAGCGTCGTGTAGTGGAAGAACTTATACAGGGCCAGATAATGCATGGCCAAACCATTGGTTTGGAGGCGGGTAGCAAGCCCGAATTAATGGCAGTGCTGGCCATGGCGCACGACCCTGGTGCTGTCATTGTGTGCAATGGCTATAAAGACCGTCACTATATTCGTTTGGCGCTTATGGGGGAAAAGCTAGGGCACAAGGTGTACCTTGTGATTGAAAAAGAATCTGAGCTTGAATTGATTCTTGAAGAAGCACACCTGCTTAACGTTTCACCAAGACTGGGCATCCGCACGCGTTTATCTTCAATCGGTAAAGGTAACTGGCAAAATACCGGGGGCGAGAAATCAAAATTTGGATTGAGCTCTTCACAAATTTTAAGGGTATTAGACACTTTAAAGCAGCGCGGAGCATTAGCGAGCCTTCAGCTTTTACATTTTCATTTGGGTAGCCAAATTGCCAATATCCGCGATATTCAAACTGGCTTAAAAGAATGCGCGCGCCTATATAGTGAGTTCAGCGAGCTCGGTGCCAGCATTGATACAGTTGATGTGGGCGGGGGATTAGGTGTGGATTACGAGGGCACAGGTTCACGTAATTATTGCTCAATGAATTACAGTTTGCGCGAATATGCTCACAATGTGGTGCAGGCTTTTAGCCACGTATGTCAAAACAAGGGCTTAAAAGCCCCTAACATTATTACCGAGTCGGGCCGCGCATTAACTGCTCATCATGCTGTTTTATTAACCAATGTAATTGATCGTGAACGCCCATTAAACGATAAACCCAGTGAGCCGCAAAAGCAGGATGATGCCATTGTTCATCATCTTTGGCAGGTTTATGAAAAGGTAAAGGGTGCCGATAAGCGCAGCTTGTTGGAAATTTATCACGATGTGCAACAAGACTTGGCCGATGGCCAAGGAGCGTTTATTCACGGTAATTTAAATTTAGTTCAACGGGCTAAAATTGAAATGCTGGCCATGAACATCAATCAACTTTTATCTGTGCAGTTAGCCAGCAGTCATAAAGTACACAGTGAAGTGTTGCAAAATTTACAAGAAAAAATGGCCGATAAACTATTTGTGAATTTTTCACTGTTTCAATCTTTGCCTGATATTTGGGGCATTGATCAAATCTTTCCGATATTACCGTTAACTCAATTAAATGAAGAAGTAACTCATCGTGCGGTTATTCAAGATATAACCTGTGACAGTGACGGGAGAGTGGATCAATACGTGGACGGTGAGGGCATAGAAACAACCCTACCTATGCCCAACTACCAAGATCATGAAGATATCCTGTTAGGCTTCTTTATGGTGGGTGCTTATCAGGAAATATTGGGTGATATGCACAACTTGTTTGGCGATACCGACAGTGTGGATGTGTATATAGACAAGGAAGGCCAAGTAGAGCTAAAACATGCCATCAAAGGGGATACTGTGAGCAGTGTGCTTGAGTATGTGAATTTCGACATGAAAAAGATTCAAATGGGATATCAAAAAAGTTTGAAACGGTCGAATTTGAGTGCTGAGCAACAAAAATTATTTTTAAATGAGCTGGTGGAATCCTTGTCCTCTTCCACGTATCTTCAGGGCTGACGGGGTTTATATTCCCATATGCTTGTCATTGTTAATTTTTAATAACTAATGGGTATACCTTAAAATCTGACAGACGCTCATCGCTGAACTATAAATTTCTACGCAGCGTTAAAAGCTCAAGGAATAAGGAAAGGGAGTGGGACAATATGCCAAGGTCTAAAAAAGCCAAGCCAGCGACTACACCAGAAGACAAAGCAAAACAGCAAAAAGAACCGGACATGCAGTTTATTGGCAGTTCGGAAGAGGGGGTATTAAGGTCTATCGCTTCTCGTAAAAAACTACGCAGTAAAGTAGATAATGAAGTGGAGAACTTTTTAAACTCAGGGGGTTCAATTAATAAGATTGAAGCGAACGTGATGGCTGATCCACCGCGTAAGCCCACCTCAAATTATGGCTCACGCCCAATTTAGGGTTGAGTGTTAGAAACCGGCTTTTGCCGGTTTTTTTATGTACAGGATGTACGGTATGACGCGGTGCCAAGGATGGCAAAGAGCGGCGTTTTCCAGTTTAGTAATATTTAATTAATTCTAAGGCAGCCCTGCCAGTAATGACGCGATGCCAAGGAAAAATAATTGCATCCTGCATTATTTTCATTTCCACCATCCATGGCGGTCATGGCAAAGAGCGGCGTTTTCCAGTTTAGTAATATTTAATTAATTCTAAGGCAGC
>CAJXRF010000137.1 GCA_913058575.1 uncultured Bermanella sp. | reverse complement strand
AAATACAACTGCTGAGCATCGGCACCCTCCACAAACATAGCCAGTAAGTTTTCTTCACTGACACCAAGGCTCACATCGGCGTCATCAATGGCGCCGGCAATGCAGCTGCCTTGGCCATTTTTTAAATCCAATACAAAGTGAGATTCAGGTTCACTAATATCAAACTGAAAAACCGTTTGGGCTTGTTGTGCGGCCTTTCCATCATTACTGGCAAGGTGTTTATGAATGGCTGCAAAAATATCCGCTGCTTGTAGCGTGTCATTTTGGGCAGAGCCTTCAGCACTTTCACCACTACATGCTAAGCGTTGCGCTTTTTTCTGCTCTATTAGTTTGCCATCCATACCACTAATGGCTTCTAACTTATTAGAGGCCATTACATTGCCACCAATCACCATGTCGCCCGCGAAATACAATTTTTGCGCATCTGCTTGGCCGGTTAACATGGCCACTAAATTCTCTTCGCTTAACTCAAGGCTTACATCGCTACTATCATCTGTGCCTTCGTAACAGGCACCTGTGCCATTTTTTAAATCCAGTACCCAGTTGCTTTGTGTATCGCTTAAGCTGCTTGATAAACTAAATTGAAAAACCGTTTGCGTAGTTTTGGCAATTTTTTCATCCGATTTTACAAATTCATCAAGGGCGTTAAAAATATCAGCAGGGATAATTTTGTCTTCTACGTCTACAGCATTTGAGTCCTGCTTGGGGGTTTTCACCACACGTACTGGCACTTCTTTATAAAGCTCAATGGCAGCATTTTGAATCACCACTTTTTCACGCTCCACAACAGTGGTTTCAAATACAATGCGAGTATCGCTTTCTTGCCACATGCGGGTTTGTAAAGTTTCACCAGGGAATACGCTTTGTGCAAAACGCACCTTAATACTTTTTACTAGGCGCGGGTCGTTTCCACAAAAGGCTTTCACCACATGGCGGGTCACATAGCCATGAGTGCACATGCCGTGCAGAATTGGTTTATCAAAACCAAAGGCTTGGGCAAATTTGGGGTCGGCATGCAGGGGATTCCAATCGCCTGATAAGCGATACAACAGGGCTTGGTTTTCAGGAATATGCTCGGTGATGGTGGCATCTGGGTCACGGCTAGGTGGAGTATTCTCTTCACCACTTGGGCCACGATCGCCGCCCCAACCGCCACCGTCGCGCACAAACACACTCATTTCGTTATAGGCCACTACTTCGCCGCTTTCATCTTTGGTATTTACGCTAATCACCACCACCGCATGGGGATTTTTATCAAAGGCCTGTTTTAATTGATAGGTATGCGTGAGCTTGGCACTGGGGTTGAACAGCTGCTTAATTTGCGTGTACTGCTCGCCGTGCAAGCTGCGATCAAAACCGTAATTTAAACCGGGAATTAACTGCCCGCCATTTTTAGCAAGCTCTAACATGGCGCTTAATTGTGGTAAGGCGGCATAACTGGGCAGGGCTTTAAAGCCTTCCTTAGAGCCTTCATACACCATGGGTAATTCCGTAGCATCCAACGGGTCGTTACCGGCACCCACCCCTAGGGCATAAATAGATAAATCCCGTTCGTCGTAACTGGATTCCAACGTGGTCTCATGGCCGGTGGCTTCGTCTAGATCGATAAATTCATTGCCC
The DNA here is from genome assembly GCA_913058575.1 of uncultured Bermanella sp. Classification (GTDB taxonomy): domain Bacteria; phylum Pseudomonadota; class Gammaproteobacteria; order Pseudomonadales; family Oceanobacteraceae; genus Bermanella. Next base: position 8,217 of record CAJXRF010000137.1, on the reverse strand, counting down.
CCTAAGCTTGGGTTAGTGATGTTGGTGAGCATGGCACCGATGGCGGTGTTCACATCTTGTGGATGCTCGGACTTTTCAAAATCACAAATTTTGTCAAACTTTTTAGCCACGTCTTCAATGGCAATGGCTTGACCTAATTTAAAGGCATGACCCAAGGTGCGCTCCCAACGCAGTTTGGCCATATAACCGGCACCCACTTCAAACAAGCCCTTGGTTTCTTCGCAATCTTCATGACACAACCAGGCCACTAGCGGACTAATGTATTCAGGTTTTAATTCGCTTAATAATTGCGGCGGCAAAATATTTTCGGTCATGCGCGAGGCAGCCACTGGCGCAATAGTATTCACCCGAATGTTCTTAGCGCGCCCTTCTTCGGCTAAGGTGTTGGCTAAGCCCAACATGCCCAATTTGGCCGCACCGTAATTGGCTTGCCCAAAGTTGCCGTAAATACCCGCCGCCGAGGTGGTCATGATAATGCGGCCGTAGTTTTGCTCACGCATGTAAGGCCATGCGGCGTGGGTAACGCTTTGCGCCCCTTGTAAATGCACAAGGTTTACAAGGTCCCAATCTTGTTGGGACATTTTATGAAACGAAGCATCCCGCAAAATACCCGCGTTGTTCACGACTATATCTACCCGGCCAAAAGCATCAATGGCGGTTTTGACGATGGCTGCGCCATTTTCAACCGAGTCGTAATTGGCCACGGCTTCGCCGCCAAGGGCACGAATTTCCTCCACTACCTTGTCGGCAGCACTAGACGATTGGCCAGCGCCGTCGGTGCTGCCCCCTAAGTCATTAATCACTAACTTGGCACCCGCTTGTGCCAAAGTAAGTGCATGCATACGCCCAAGCCCGCCGCCTGCGCCGGTTACGATCGCTACGCGCTCGTCATATCGAAGAGATGCCGCCATATTCTTTCACCCTAAAACCCATAAATGTGTGTGTTAACTAACCACTTAAACTTACTTACTAACCATACAGTAAGTTAGACTAACGGGTTTTAGGCGGGTTCGTCAATAACGGCTAAGCTTGAACGGATTCAATAAAGGGCAAGTTACCCACAAAGCCCTTGTCGAATTTAGCGAGCATTTAAATAAGGAAGCCTGTGGGTAACCCATAGAGCTGACCTTGCCTGCTTTAGTTAGGCTGGTAGAATGCCCAACTCATTTTGAGCAGCTTATGATTGGTGAAAAGCCATTAAGGAAACGAGGCGCAGGTGACAGACCCAGTAACAGATTCAGCAAGCGGCCCAAAAGCCCCACGCCGTACGCAGGCACAACGCAGTCGCAGCATGCAATCACGTTTATTGGATGCCACCATTGAGTGCCTGTCGGTGGAAGGTTACGCCGGCACCACCATAGGTAAAATTGCCAAATATGCGCAAACCTCCAACGGCACGCCTTTACATCACTACCCAAATAAAGCGGCCATTATTGAAGCGGCGGCGGAGAAATTAATAGGCGAGATTTCCCACAACACAGCCAAAATGTTTGAAGCTTCTAATAATGAATTTGTAGACGGGCTAGAAGAAGTTAAAAAATTCATTGGGGACTTTTCCCATAACAATGCCCTAATGGAAATTCTGCAAGCCAGCAAACGAGATGACGCGTTACGCACAGTCATTCAACCGGTATTCATGCGCATGGGGCAGGATATTTTAAAAAAGAGTGAGCGCTGGTTTGATGTAACCGAGAAAAACCAAGACAAAGACCTACGTGAAATTCTAACGATTTTTCAATGGGTGATTCGCGGCATGGCGTTTGACTCGCATCTTTTAGAAGATGACAAAACCCGTGATGCGGCCATTAAGATGATACTTAGAATGTTTTCGGATTATCTTAAGAAACGGGATAGTTAATTAACAAAATAATGGAAATAGTTATAAAAGCCCCTCTTATTTCTAGGAGCTTTTATATTTTAAGTGAATTTTTTAATTGCAAGAAATTGACTGATACAACGGATAGCACTGATTTTTACTACCCGTGCTTTTCATAACCCAATCCCCAGAATTAAAATCATGAGCTGCATATTCATCTTCATCTTCGCCACACGTAATAGTACCGCCAGTCACTTGGGAAAACCCATAAGCCTGACAAAAATAGTGCCCGTTTGCTGCATCTACAAAAAACTTTGAAGAAGTTCCGTTAGTTGTCGTAACAGTTGGCCCATTAAAAGTGGCTGATCCCGTTGCCAATACATTTAAAGATAATGCAGAAAGTAAAGATAAAAGCATAATTTTTTTCATGTCTAGAGTCCTTCAAAGTTAAAAAGTTATCTAGCTAATAAGCTAGGCAATCAAATATCCATGAAGTAAATTACATTCTTGTTAAGGAATTATTAAACATAAAAATAAGAAATTTTTAAAAAATACATATTTAACAGAGTAGAAACTTTACTAGTTATAAGCACTGAAAATAAGCACAATTAACTAAATTTAAGAACCCGCCCCAATAAGGGGAGATAGCTGTTCACTAACAAAGTGTTGAGACTGACAAGTAACACCCACCCACAGGTATTGGCTTAATAAGCCCCTTCACTGTAAATAAGTTCATAGCTGTGGCTGTATATTTCAAGAATATTGCCAAATGGGTCTTCCATGTAAATCATGCGGTAAGGCTTTTCGCCTGGGTAATAATAACGGGGCTTAGCCATACGTTTTTTACCACCGGCCGACACAATTCTATCGGCCAGTTCTTCTAAATTTGGGTCTTGCACACAAAAGTGAAATACGCCGGTCTTCCAGTATTCAAAATTGTCTTCCGGGTTTTTCTGGTTTTTAAACTGAAATAACTCAACCCCTATTCTGTCCCCTGTGGATAGGTGGGCGATGGAGAATTTCTCCCAACCAGCACCAAATACCTCGGTGCACATTTCGCCAATGGCGCTGTTGTCTTCGCTTATTTGGGTGGGCTGCATAATTAAATACCAACCTAACACTTGTGTATAAAATTTTACTGCCGCGTCTAAGTCCGGCACAGAAATGCCAATGTGCGAGAAGTTTCTTGGATATACCTGGCTCATAACTTGTCCTTTACTCATTGATTTATGGTCAGAATACCTCTAGCTTTACATTATGAAAAATTATCATTTTTAATATAAATAAGTACAAATTTTAATGATTAACCCCAGCCTATTACGCAGCTTTTGCACCCTTGTTGAAGTGGGTCATTTCACCCATACCGCCGCGCGCCTGCACATGACTCAATCTGGGGTAAGCCAGCATATACACAAGCTAGAGGCTCACGTGGGGCAAGCGTTACTGGTACGCCAAGGCAAGCAGTTCACCCTAACCGATGCCGGTAATCGCCTATATTTACAAGGCCGCCAGATACTGGCGTCTTTAATGGAGCTTGAGCAAAATATTAAAACTGACCCCCTATACGAAGGGGTTGTAAAAATCATGTCACCGGGCAGTGTGGGGCTAAAGCTGTATCCTCATTTATTGGCCATACAAGCCCAGCATGCAAAATTGAAAATAGATTACCGTTTTGCCCCCAATACGCAGGTGGAAGAGGCAATTATGAATTTAGAAGTAGACATGGGCTTTATGACCAAGCAAAGCCTGCAAAACCAAGTGCATTACCAAGCGGTGGCCAAAGAACCTTTATACTTAGTAACCCCAGCACAAGTGGAAAAGGTGAATTGGCAAGTACTGCAACAACTGGGGTTTATAGACCACCCAGATGGAGCTCACCACGCCAGTCTATTATTAGGGGAAAACTTTAAAGAGTTTCAACACATTCAAGATTTTGAAATAAATGGTTTTTCAAACCAAATAAGTTTAATTTTAGAACCGGTAAGTTTAGGACTAGGTTTTACCGTATTACCCGCCTACGCTGTGGAAGCGTTTCATTCGCCCAGCAAGATTACATGGCACCGCCTAAATAAGCCGGTAAGTGAAACCCTATATTTGTGTACAAATCAGAGTCAGCCCATTGCCAATCGAGCGGGGTTGATGATGAGCGAAGCGAAGAAATGGCTTGAGGGTTAGAAATAACCGTGACGATTATCTATAAGTAGTACAAGTAAGTAAAAATCAGTGACGCTTTTTATGCTCAATGTAACAACGCCTAAAACTAGAGGTCATGGCGCAAGCACATCTAAACTAAACACCTAAAATATATACACATACAAAGTACTATATTCGGCCGTTATCCTTTGCCGGTTAATAAACGGCCGATTTAATCCGCCTACTCATTTTCCTAAGAAGTTTTAACCAGCGTCATCTTTAAATATTAATACAGATACCTTATCAACTTTTTTCCACTCCTTTTTTATATCTTCAAGAACTAACAAAGAACCAAGGTATTGTGTTTTAAACTAAGGTTACTTTTTAATATTTTTTCATAAAAAAATTACTTAAGGCATTTCATTAACTTAGCCCGATGTTAATTCTTTATGATGAGTTTTACCAATAGCCAATGGTACGTTCTGTGCTCTGCTACCCAGCGATTGCTGAATTCAGCGGTAATCAAACTCCACTTAATTTTAAAAAGGATATTAGAATGAAGTACAAAACTAATGTATTGAATTATCTCAGTAATTTGAGATACATGTTTCTATTAACTCTGGCTATTGCATTTTTAAGCACGGGGTGCCAATTAGACTCAAGTAATAATAATTCAGAAGAAGCCAAATCAAACCTTGGAAAACTTGAAATTTCTTTTTTAAGTTCACGCAGTCGAACACTGCAACCTAATGTAGAGCTTGTGGCAGATAGTTATCGAGTGGTGGGTACAGGCCCTGATGGTAAGAGCTTGGAGCTAACCGTTGACGGGGGAAATTCCATTCAATTAGATTCATTGGAAATTGGTGACTGGAATTTTATCGTAGAAGCGTTTACCGCAGACAGCTATTTGTTTTCCCGTGGCAGCGTAGATGTAACGGTAGTAGCTGGCGTTTTAGCGCAAGAGACCATCATATTGTCGATTCTTCAAAACACTGGGTCGTTTAGCCTAAGCATTGAAGTACCTGAGAGTATGTCGGATGCTCCCTTGTTAATTGGAACATTACAGTCTGATTTACAAGCTGACATACCATTGTCTTTTTCAAGCGAAGCTGGCAGTACAGGTTTTAGCAAGCACTCTGTATTTTTAGATAACTCTGTACCGGCTGGATATTACACGTTAAGTGTCACCGTATACGATGACGTAAATGCCCTGAATGATCCATCTCGCTATACAGGCTTTGCCGATTCCGTTCGTATTTTAGATGGCCTAACCACCACAGGTGCATTCACCCTTAATGATGCACCGGGTAATGAGTTAACCCTAAATATTGAATTTGTCTTAAACGAAGTAATTGACGTGACCCTTTTGGATGCGCAAACCCTACCCACCAGTTTTGATTTTAATTCAGTTACCCAGTATTGGCTAACCCCGAGCATTCCTGTAGATGATAACGACGCGGGTGCCATTACCTATGAATGGTTTATGAATGGCCAATTGGTTAGTGACTATGCATTTTTTGAAGTTAATTCCATGGGCCGTTTAGCCACCGCCACCACAACCCGTACACTGGAAGCACCAACCCTAACCATCACTGATTTTATAGCCGGCTCCCCCGCTGAAATTACCTCAACTATGGTAAGCAATTCTGTAATAGGTAACTTTGCCTCAGTAGCAAACGGTGGCCAAAATGCAGCCATCGTATTTGATATTGAAATAACCGATAGCTATGACGTGACCAGTATTATTAATATTCAACTGGATGAAACGGCACTGTTAAACATTGGGGTTGCCGATATAACAAACATCACCATAGATGAACTAAATTTTGCCATTGAATCTCAAATCATGTCATCACCTTTCGCACACCTGCTTTATGTACACGCCCCTTCACCTTTGCAATTATTTGATAACACAGGATTCAATGGTGGCAGCATAAATTTTGTACCTGTGAGCAGCAATATCTTTGACCTCACCAATATAGGCTTTACCTCTGACAATAGAATTGGAAGTGGTATTGCAGACATAGCAGCAAACAATGAATTTCAGCTAGAAATCTACGGTGATAGCTATAACGCGTTTAACGTATTTATCCCAATAGCCACCTATGCCTCTGTGTTTGACTTAGCCGCTGCTATACAAAGTGACCTAGACGCATCAGGGGGAGCAGAACTAATAGATGTCAGCTCGCTAAATGATCGATTAGTTTTTACCAATAAAGAATTGGGTAGAAATTATTATATTTATACCTCACCTAGTAACTTCTTACCACCAGATGAGGGTGAGGCGGCGCTGGCTGCTTTAAAACTTGATAATTTAGAAGAATTTTTGGGTACCGACGAAAACCCTTCAGAGCCCAGATATTTACCGGGCCAATATACAGTGGACCTGATTGCTAAAAATCAGTCAGGCACACGAAGTGGCTCTACTTCTTATACTTTTGAAGTGCTAGCCAATTAATACATATTCAGTCATTTAAAAGCCCAGTTAAAATATCTAGTTGGGCTTTTTCAGATTTAGTCCACAACCTTAAAAAATACCTTTGAGAATCTTTCATAATCTTCAAACTGAGGCATGTGGCCAAGACCCTCTAATTCATGAAGAGTGGCGTTTTGCATACTGGTCACTGCGGCTTTTCCAAGCTTTTTATAATCCCCCATTTTGTGGTTCTGACTTTTCAGATCATTCTTTTTCCAACCACGACCCGGCCCTGTGGTGTCGCGGGTACCTACTATAAGATGGGTGGGCATGGTTAATTTAGGCAGTTTCGGGGTAATGTCTTCATTGAAGATTGGCCCATAAGTTAAGGCATTATTCCAAGCGATAATTGACCAGTCTGGCCCGTTTAACCAACCCTTAAGGGGAGTGAGCAGTGCCTCGTAATTTTCATGCCACTTGCCTGCGTAATAATTCTTTTTTTGATAATTGCGCGCACCTTTTACAGTTTTATTTAATTCTCTTTGATAAAAGAAGTTTGTGTCTTTAACTTGTACATAATCTAAATAAGGCTCTAGCCCTATGGGGTTAACGAGGATAAGTTTTGTAATGTTTTCCTCATACAAATAGGCCATGTTCACCGCCAGCATGCCACCCATGGAATGACCCACCAATGTGTAGTCTTTAATAGAGAGTTCTTTTAATAGCGCCTGAGTGTTCAAAGCCAATTGAGTAAAACTATATTGGTAATGCAGGGGCTTAGAAGATTTACCAAAACCAATTTGATCGGGAACAATCACTCGGTAGCCATTACTCACCAAGTCTTGGGCGATGCGTTGCCAGTAAAAACCTGCGAAGTTTTTACCATGTAATAACACCGCGACCTTCTGTTCGTTATTTTGCTTTGAGGCTATGCTAGCGCCCACATCCATATAAGCCATGGTTAAAGACTGGTTTTGGGTTTTGAAGGTAAAGCTGGATACTGGAAAAGGGTATTTGAATTGGCTGAGTTCTTTGTCGAAGCTGGGACCATCTGAGGCTGGATTAGCTATTGCTGTATTAAACGTAATTAGAAGGCCTACTAAGATTGAACACACAAAAGATAGCGAAAATTGAAAAGCCGTCATTACTTTTGGCACAGAACGCTCCTTATGGAAATCGTAAACTTAGTAATACAAAATTAATAGCCTGTTACAATATAAATCAAGATTCAACAAGCCCTGAACCTTAATTCAGTTGAATCAAGACCTGTACGTAGTTTTAGCATATTTTACATTTACAAGCCTAGTCTTCTTACTTTAATAGCATGGCTTGTCATATATTTTAATAAATGTGATTAAGTAGCTTATACATTTTGTTTTCTTTGGGTAGAATCCGCCCTAATAAGGAACGCTCGGTATAAAGGGAACTAGTCATGTCTGAAGAATATATCCAGAAAACCCATCTTATTTTACAAAAGCTACGCCAACAACTTAACCAATCTATGGTGTTAGATAAATGGTTAGTAGATCAGCTCCTTATTGCCCTACTAAATCAGGGTCACCTATTATTAGAAGCGGCACCTGGCTTGGGTAAAACCACGCTCGTTAAAGTGCTTTCAAAAATAATGGGGTTAGAATACCAACGTGTACAATGCACGCCTGATTTAATGCCCTCTGATATTACCGGTGCAAATGTTTTTAACCCTAAAACACAAGAATTCACACTACACAAGGGACCAGTTTTTACTCAATTATTATTAGTGGATGAAATTAACCGTACTTCTCCGCGCACTCAGTCTGCATTATTGCAGGCAATGGCCGAGCGTAACGTGACACTCGATCGCACTACCTAC
>CAJXRF010000136.1 GCA_913058575.1 uncultured Bermanella sp. | reverse complement strand
CAAACTCTAAAACGTGCTGCCAATCTTTACCTGGGTCATTTAGGGTAAACAATAAAGTTTGCTCATCGTATTTTTTAGGCTCTTGAATGGGCGCCCCATCAAATAATACAGAGCCCTCTTTATAGCGTACGCCTTCGGGCAACATAATTAACGAGCGCAAACCTTGTAATATCACTTCGGTACCGGTCATATCCAATTGATAGGCGAGCTTTTGCTTAACCGGTGTTGTTAATTGCTGCAGTTGTAGGGTTTCAATTTCTTTGTCAGTCAGTGCTATAACTTTACTGCTTAGATGTTGTACTACTTCACCTTTACTGGGTGGCTTTAGTTTTACCACAAAATCAGCGCGCCACATGGAGCCTGGAGTGACATCCACAAACTGGCTATATTCACGACCAGCGTGAGTGGCATTGTCATCACAAGTCATTAAATCTAAATACTTAGGCAGAGTATCGGTATCCAGTTGCACAACATGGGTACCGGGGTCTTGTGCTTCTATGTGCCACATGCCGTCTTCATCGGTGACGACGTAGGTGCCATTTTCTAAATAAATACGAATGCCTGAAAGTCCTTCCTGTTCAATATTGCCCTCGCAGTCGCCAATGTATACGCGGCCAAATAAACGACTTTTCTCACTGAATAAATCTTCAGTGATTTCTACGTGGGCTTTAGTGGTATTGCTTTCTAATTTACCTAAACCATCACTGTCATCATCTTCAATCCAAGCGCTGTTGGTGGCTTGGCCAATGGGGGTACTGACACCAATACGAGCCACATAACGAATGTTAATGGTTTCATCTATGGCAATGTCGGCAAAGTTAAAGGTGAGGTGTTGGCCATCATCGGTAATGGTGGGGTCTGCGATGCTTGCGCCATCTATGGTGGCAGAACCTGAAACATAACGCATACCCTGTGGCAGTTGATCATGTACTTCAACATCGATACCGGGGATTTCGCTATTGACCAGTTGAATGTTGTAGCGCACCAATTCGCCCACACCCGCTTGGGTTTTATTGGCTGTTTTTGTGAGTAAAACTGAATTGTCCTTAGGGTCCAACGGAACATCCATACGAAATGAAATGCCCGGTACTTCAAAGGCTAAACCGCGGCTACCTTGTTCATCTAAATTAAAGGGGCCATTGGGTAAGGCTTGAATATCGGCAATTAACTTTGTATTTGGAATAGGGTAGGTGTGGTAAGTGTCTTCACCAATTTCTATTCGGTATTCTCTGTCACCTGCTACCACTGGAAACTCAAACCCCCCAAATGGGAACTGTACGGTATTTCCTTGGTTGTCTGTTACCAGTGAACCTGTGGTGACTGGGTTTGGAAAAATGCCTCCATCAGTACTTAGTACTTCAGCAGGTAAGTCAGTGGTAGTATCAATTAAAGTTACTTCAATGCCGTTCACATAAAGACCCGTGTCTGCATTGACCACATAACTGCTTGGATCAAACAAGGCACCGGCAGCCGCCACGTCTATTGAATCGAACTGGTCTTGGTATTGCGCGGCCATCTTACCGTTATTGGGTACTGATAATTTACAATCAAAAGGGGTAGAGCCTTGGGTATTAACATCGACACTTTGTACATAACCGGTGAATAAACCAGAGCTGGCTTCAGTCTCTGTTAATTGAATGGTTTCTTGATCGGCGGCGTCTTCCCCTAAAATGGTCACCACAATTTTTTCAGCCACGGTTGGGTCTTGGTTTTGATCCAAATCTTGTAGGTGAATAAAAATGGTATCGCCTACTTTGAAGAATTCATCGCTGGCTAAATCTAATGTGCCTGGCAAGGTAAGTTCTTTATTTTGATAGTTTACTGGTGTGGGCTGGCTTTCTAAATTGTTGCCTGAACTATCGGTGGCGCATTGACCTGGTTGAACAGGAAAGGCACCAGTAATGGATACTCCTTCGGAGCTGGCGCTGGTACCCGTATTAGAAGTCACGGCGGTCGAGGCTCTCGCTCTGTTTTGTGTGACGTCATTTTGTACGCTTAGGTCACTGGTAATTAAAGAAGAGCTTGATTGCGCGGCCTGATATTGCCCTGAAAAATCAATGCTGTTGTGCATTAGGGTAATAACAGACGGCGTACCTGAGCCATCGGCTGCACGGGCGGTAATGAATTCTTCTGTGGCGCTGACCACATTGCCTTGACCTAGGAACTGGTAACTCACTGTGGCTTGGTTAGTGATTATCGTATTAGCGGCGGTTTCTGCTTGAATAGTTTGAGCAGCAAAAAGAGATGAAAAAGCAAAAGCCAAAGAAAAGCCAAAAACACCGCCCGATTTTTTAATCGGTGCAGTGTTTTTGGCTTTTCCTTGACCCAAAGCGCTAGGAGCGCTTTGGGTAGGAAGAACACAGCTAGGCTGTGCTATTTTTTTATTGCGAAAAATCAAAAGTGATTATTCAACAATGGCAGTGAAGGTGATAGTAACAGTGGCATCTTGAGCTACGGTACCAGCGGTAACAGTTAACTCATTGTTAGCACCATCAACTGAAGGAGTTCCATGAGACGTAACTTCATTTCCTAGGGTTCCCGCTAGTAGGAAATCACTATAGGCAGCGTCAGCAATATCTTGGAAGAACACAACATTGCTAGCATCTACAGCACCAGTATTTTTAGCTGTAATAGTGTACTCAACCAAAGCCCCTGGAATGGCTTTAGGTGTATAGGTAGCAGGGCCTGTGGCGCATGTGTTAACAGTATTTACTGTATAAGAAGCGTAGTAAGATTCCTGGTTAGCTGCTCCACTATCATAGGCATTACAAATAGGGTCATCTAGTACTATTACGGTTAAACCCGGGCCTGTATCTTCAGGGTCTGTGAAGTCACCGTCGCCATTATCATCATGTGCAAAGTTTGCTGTCTCTACAGTAGTTGAAGTAATGACTGAAATTACACCTGTGTAGGCAGCATCTGTGTCGGTTGTAGCCATCACAGATTCATCCTCAGCGAAGACGATTAATTCAGCAGCAAGGATGTTGCCAGCGTCATTTTTGTCGGTTGCAGTTGATGGTGTAATAGTTGTACCACTAGTATCAGCAACAGCTTCAGCAGTTGCTAATAAGTGAAAATAATCATCATTTACGATATTAGTACCGACATCGTAAGTTAGAGGGTAAGTGAATGTGGCTGTGTAAGTAGCTGTCTCATCAACGGGAATGGTTACATAACCCCCAGCTAAAATTGAACCTGTACTCGTATTTGAACCAGCAAAAGCGTAGGTTACAGTTGGAAGAGTTATATCGCCAGTATCACCCGTACTAGCTGTGCCAGTAGCATCCGCTGAATTAGCTAGCAGCAATTCAAAAATTTGAGACTTATTACCAGAGTTTGTGAGCGTGTAGGTATAGGTGATACTTTCTCCAGGAATAATTGTTAGGGCTCCTGAGTTATCAGAGATCTCCATATCAATTTTGTTATCAACCAAAAAGCTTGTATCTACATCAAGCTGTGCTTGAGCTGTACCACTAACTTCATAGTTAAGTGTTACTTGGTTAGTAATAGTTGTTCCTGCTGCTGTACCAGCGGCAAAAGCTTGCCCGCTTATGCCAATACTGGCACCAGCGATAAGTGCGGTTAGGGTTTTATTTATTTTCATTGTTTTCTCCGGTCGAAAATAGTTGTTTTTAGGTTTAGGTAAATCTTTTGGGTTATGGATGAACGTTATTAATTTACTGCTGCCTTATTTGGCAAAATCAATAACCCGAATTCTTTGTTTACTGTTTGTTTAAATTGTTATTTCACTTGCACTACATATTGCACTGAACTTTGTTCGCCCACTTTTAAAGACGAAGTGAGTACCCAACGCACATTGCTGTAATCCTTGGCGGTGGCCGGCAATTTTTTTCCATTCTTTTCAATGAAAAGTTTTTCTGGGGTAGCGAAGGTTTTACCTTGATCTACCGAGAAAACGATTGAGCTATTGGCACCGCGCGCACTGCCGTTCACGTAGATAGTGTTTTCAGGTACTGGGTTATTTAGCACGATGTCATCAGCGGCTTTATCACCCTTGTTTTCCACCATAATGCGATAACCTACCTTGTCTCCTGGGGTTATGTTGTCTGGTGTTACCCATTCAATTTTACTGGTGCCATTGTCTTTTTGAACTTCTATGACCTTATACATTTCGGTTTTCAGTTCTACTTGCGCAAAAGCAGTTAACGAAGCAACTGACAGCAGTGCAGCTACCATGCTTTTATTAATTAATTGTTTAACTTTGTTCATAAATGACGACCTATTGAATTTCAGTTGTGAAAGAAATAATGCTGTCAGCTGAACCTGCAGTAACGGTACCCAGTACTACTGTGACGGTATTGGTGTTGGCGTCATAGGTAGCAATGTCATCGCCACTGACAGCGGTTAAGTCAACACCGTCTACGGTGATGATGCCGGCTACGCCATCTTTAAGAAGCAGCTCATTGGGTAGTGGGTCCGTTGCGGTTACGCTTTCGGCATCACCCGTACCGGTAACGGTAACGGTTAGGGTGTACACCACTTCGGCACCGGGAACAGGTTGGCTGGTGCCAAACTGATCAGTAATACTGCTAATAGCCTTAACAATGGTGACTTGAATAGCGCTGACTACGAAGATTGCAGTGTCATCAGCATTGGCTGCCGCGCTGCCGTAAACAGCATCTGTACTGGAGTCACCGGCACCACTTACCACATCACCCGCATCTGGATTTGTTTGGCTATCGTCGCTGAAGGTTTTTGAAAGAGCGGACACTTGAACTTCTGATGTGTCGTTATTGTTTAAAGAATCTGGAATATCAGAAGTAACCCAAATAGTGATGGAAGCATCTGGTGCAATGGTTGAAGGAGCACTGTTATCGTAAGCAACATCATCGGTACCAGGCTCATATACGCCATCACCATCATCTAAATAAATGGTGCTAGGGGTTACATCAAATTCGTCACCGCCAATGTTTACTTGGTTAATGATGAAAGCTTCATTACCGTTACCTGTGTTGGTTACTTGAAATTTTAATTCAGCTCCTGTTTCAGGCGAACTAACACTGACGTTGCCAGAGTCTTGAGAAATAATGGTGACATTGATCAACTCTTGTACAGTTATTGTGACAGGATCAGAGTTGGCAGTTATCGTAGCACCGCCCACTTCATAACTGACAGAGGCAGTGTTGGAGATAGATGTGCCAGCTCCGGTTCCAGCTCCATAGCTTTGCATGGCAAACAAACTTGCCAAGAAAACACTGGTCCATGAAATGAGTTTGTTCATATAGCTTGCTCCCTTTTTTTATTTTTTAGTAGTGCTTTTATTGTGTGATTGATCATTAATTAAGCCGTATTTGATAGTAAAAATTAAATTCTGGTTGCGCACTTGCATCTTTGGGTGCGTTATTTAATGGGTTGGCTGGGGTCATACGAATGTATCGTATTGCCGGATCGTAGCCGTCACCCGAGTCCACCGGTTCATAGGTGAAGTCGTTGCCGTCCGTGGAGAAAAATAAATCGTCGCTAATGTCCGTCAGCGACGTAAAGATAAAATCAAGGCCGCTTTCATTAGGGCTGGCGCCATCTTGAAAACAGACAGGGCCTAGGTCGGTGCCTGAGCACGTGATGGTACCAACATATAGATCTGAATTCAGCGGAATTTCATCTTGTAAAATGAGTGAACCATCGTCGCTTTTTCCGCGGCCTGAGTTAATGGCGTTAATGGTGTACGTCAGTTCAGCTCCTGGTATGGCTTTAGGCTTGGCGCCATCATTTATGGAGCCATTAATGGGGTCGTTAATGACGGTAATATCTTTTGTTAACGTGATGGTGGGTAAAAACGGTTTAATTTGATACGACAAAACACTCTCGTGAGTCACTTGATCGGGGGCGGCTTCTAATCCTTCGTATCCTTTAATGGTAATAGTCCAGTAACCGGTAATTTCATCTTCTTCATCAAGGGTAATTTCTTTTTCAAATGTTTTAGTGCTGGTTGAAAAATCATCAGAATTATCATCCACTTGAAGCATTACATTGGTATTGCCATCAGGATGGCTTGAAAAGTCGTAAGCATCGCCATTGGTTTTAGTGATGTTTATGTCAGCACTGTTGATATCAAACGCACCAAAGGGGTCAGAGATAACCGCACGAATATAAAGGTTGGTATCTGGTTGACTGTTAGCCAACAGGTTGCCGTCACCAGAACCTGTTGGGTCGCCATAAGTGCTATCCCACACGCTAATGCTGTCTACATTAATTACCGTTGAAGAATTTAATATGACAGCCGAGTAAAAGGAGCCGTTAATGCTGTGAATATCAAGGGCACCGTATTGATTGACTCTGCCATTATCAGAGGTATTAAGCACCGTTAAAAAAATTGAGCTTCCGGCAGGAATAATGAGGTCACTGGCAAGGGGTAAATCAACCGTCGCGTCGTATATGGTATTTATTTCATAGTTCGCATAGGGAATGTCTTCACTTGAAATATTCACGTTGCCACTGCCGGCATTATCATTGTAGTAAAGTGCGGTAGATAAAAGGCTGGTTCTTGACCCGGTTCTATACCCTTCAACAGCTAGGTTAACTCGTATATCACCGGCGCTTAAGGTCAATTCAGTTTGTAGGTTATTGTCTATGACCCAAGTTAATGTATCGCCATGGTTAAAGTTTAATGTGGTGTTGGTGCTAGGCAGGTTTCGCGTTAAATCATTGTTGACTAAATAAAGGGGCTTATTACCGCTGGCTGGTGTGCTGGTGGTTAGCGAAACTCTCAATTCATTTGAGGTAATATCCCAAGTGGTGGTGTTTAAAGTGATGGTGGCGGTGTTGGTTAAATCCGCTGTATCAGGTGCATCATTGTCTACAGTGACATCAATATAAATATCCAGCGTATTACCTGCATCTAGCGTTATGTTTCTAATATCTATGTAGCCGGTATTGTCGGCTCCCCCATTCGTGATGCTAAAGTCTTGGGCGCCACTGGGTAAATTAGAAACCGTAAAGGAAGAAATATTGGCCGGTAAATTATCGGTAATTTGTAAACCGGTAAGATCTAGGTTCTTGCTGTCATCGAGGGTAATGACGTAGCGGACAGTTTCATTGGGCAGTAACCAGCCGCCGTTTGTATCATCGGCATCTTTAATTGAGGCGGATAGATCAGGTTCAACGACGGTAATATCACCTGTGTCTACAAGCCATGAGTTGGCACCTTGTGTAATGGTCGCCTGGTTTTGAAGGGAGGAGCCATCAGGAGCATTGGTATTAATGTCAACTTCGATGACGATTTGTTCCGTGGTGCCAATCGCCAAGCTGATATTTTGGATATCTAGATAGCCCGTAGAATTTGCCCCACCATTAGTGATTGAATTATCGGTGGCGCCAGCAGGAATAGATGTTACTCGAAATGCGCTGATGTTAGCCGGTAAATCATCGGTCACTTGAATGCCTGAGACGGCTAAGTCGCTGGCATCATCAATGGTGATGGTGTATTGCAAGGTGTCGCCTGCTAATAATAAATCACCGTTTAAGTTGTCGGGAACCTTACTAGAGGCCGATAAATCTATGACGGCTACCGTGGTGACAGGTACATCCATGGTGTAAGTATCATTGGATGCTTGGTTATCAAAAATATCATAGGGGGCTGTATCATGATCAACAGCAACGGTCATGCTGACATTGCTCCCTGCCACATCACCGACATCAAAAGTTAAATCTAAGTAATCACTCCAACCGCTTCGTAATTTACTTTGAAAAACACAGGATAAATCTTGGCCTGTTTGCGAGCAAAGCCAATCACTGTCTCCTTGGGTGCCGTTAAATGTTAAATCACTAGGTAATGTAGTGGTAAAGCGAACACTTTGT
Source organism: uncultured Bermanella sp. (assembly GCA_913058575.1). Classification (GTDB taxonomy): domain Bacteria; phylum Pseudomonadota; class Gammaproteobacteria; order Pseudomonadales; family Oceanobacteraceae; genus Bermanella. Next base: position 2,060 of record CAJXRF010000136.1, on the reverse strand, counting down.
GTGGGTACATCATCCGGTCCATTGTTACTGATGGTGAATTTTTTGGTGACGGTGCTATTAGCCTGCCAGCCTGTTGGGGTTGATGTGGTGACGGCTAAATCCGCTACCGAAATATTGGATACACTGGTGACTTCAGCGGACAGTAAAACTAAATCACCACCAGAGCTGTATTGGGTTTGGAATGATGTGTCGCCAGGGGTTAAATAGCTGCCAATATCATACATGTCGATATCTAGCCCATATGTAGGGGAGCCAGATCCATAGATATTTGAGCGAGAGTTGAATTGTTCCCCTGATAAATTAACAGAATCGGTTAACTCGCGAGAGCCTGAGGAGGTTGTCATTATTAGGGATTCATCGTAGCCCCCTGAAGAAGTTGAGTTAGCGACATCGCCTTCCCAAGTTATATGAGCATGTTTTCCTGAGGGGGTAGAGGATATTTCAAAATTGTCAGCGGCAATGCTAAATGCACTGCCTCTAAATTGTTGGAAGCCTTCATATAAATTGACCACTCGCGTGGGTTCTGAGTCATCCTCATAGACCACAACCATAGCCCAACCACCCAGTACCACAGAGCTTGTACAGTGTGGATCAGTTTCTATATGTAACCCTGTCATGGTGTATGAGGCATTTCCTTTGGATTGAACCAGTGAGGTAATGTCTGCTTTGCCGCTGTAAAAATTTAAGGTTGTGCCATTAAAGAAAAAATCTTCAGTGTATTGCTGTTGAATCGTCAATAATGTCGAATCCATGTAGATATTGGCATTATTAACATTTTGAATGTCGTCGTAAGATCCTGCCCAGTACACGTAGGCCGCCACGACAGTGGCCGTTAAAGGTAATCCACTGAGTGTGCCAGTTGCACTGCTGTCAACCGAACAAGTGCTGCTTTCACTATTGCGAAATGAAGCGCCCGCCAGTGTGTATGACATATTTCCCGCATAGCTCCTACTAAGAGATACGGTGGTGCCAGCGCTTACTGTTGTTGATTGAAGAAGGCCACCCAAAATGCTCAACAGCATTAGCCCTTTAGCGACCCATAAATTCAGACTGCTAAGGGGTAGATTTGGATAGTACTTTTGTACTGTTTTTATCAAATGTTTTTCGCTTTTTTATAACGTATTACTATTCATTTAGCGCCATGTTATGAGTCATTGCTATAGGAGTCAATAATGTGACCTGCCTCACACTAGTGCATAGATTCTAATTTTTAGTGACTGATTTTATTGGCTTTTTTAGGTTTGAGAATGATTGCCAAAACTCGTCTCTAAATGTCTAGATATGACAGTTTTTGTCACAGTATTTGGTAGTAAAAGCGCCATTTCATGGGGCTTACAGTTAAGTACTGTGTTTCTGTCATTTAACTGACACATTTCAAATTCGTGTGGCGTATTTTGACGCAAAATTTTATTTTATTTTTTTTGTAATTATTTTTCATTTAGCATTGTCATTGTGCGTTTATTGATCAGTTGGTTGCAGTTGTTAGTTCCGATATGTCAATTGTGGCCAGTGTCGAAATCTCATGCTTTATGGGTAAGTTGTATAAATGAAAGCAAGGATGGTGCCGAGATTATTGACTCTTTTTTAGGTGTGATGGGTTAAATGTTTAAGCTTATTTGGGTGTGTTTTTTACTCAATTACTCATGGTTTGGCGGCTTTCATATGGGTAGGGCCTAGTATTACGGTTTAGCTGGTAGTGGAGGCTTACCTTATTTTTGAGGTTTTTTGTGTATTAAATGGCACAGTTAAAGATGACCTTAAGCTTCATTCAAAATAGTTTTTGTGGGGGAGGAGTTTGGTTTTTTCTAGGCATTTAAAAGCCTAGTTTCGTTAAAAACTAGGCTTTCAATACTCTTAATAAAAAGAGCTTAAACTGGTTGCGGGAGCCCTGTAGTGTATTAAAAGTGAACCAGCGACTTTTGGGTGTTGGTCAGAAATGGATAGGCATAAAAAAACCTAGTTTCGTTAAAAACTAGGCTTTAAATACTCTTAATAAAAAGAGTTAAAACTGGTTGCGGGAGCCCTGTAGTGTATTAAAAGTGAACCAGCGACTTTTGGGT
>CAJXRF010000135.1 GCA_913058575.1 uncultured Bermanella sp. | reverse complement strand
AAAAGGGTTACTTATACTCAACCTTAACCAAAACACCCAAGTCCAAATACTTTTGTCTTAAGCGATAAATCATCGCGCCGTAAGTCATGATTGGCAGCCCCGCAAACTCAGGGTGCTGATCGTGTAAATCGTCCTCTTCGATAAAGCGATACAAGGTCACGGCATCTTGTGGTGCTGTTTTGAAGGCTTCAATTGCTTCATTGGCCGTGTCGGTCAGTAATTTATCAATGGCCACGACTTTTTCAAATACATCTTGTGGTACTTTCTTTTTACCCGATTCCCATTTACGAATGGAGCGTTCATCTACATCAATTACTTTCACTAGGGTAGAAATAGACAGGCCCACGGCCTCTCTTAAAGTTTTAAATTCTGCTGCACTCATGATTGGCTCTTTTAAGTGATGGTCTAACGATTAGCCAACATGTGAAGACTAATCGTTCAATAAATAGGGAGGAGGTTATTTTAGCAGCTTGTGGGTTTTATTGCTTTGGATGAATGAAGGCCAAAGCAATGAAGCTGTCTGTTAAATAAAAGGGGTTTACCAATCTATAGAAAGCGCTGAGCTGGTGTCACCGATTCTTTGATAATCTAAGGTTCCTGATGTAATGGTGCCTGCAAAACTCCATTGAGCATTAAGGGTAATGGTGTCGTCATCCCTTGTATCTTCGTACTCTAAAGACCCAGAGCAGTTTGATGTTTCAGAAGCCGTCCAGTTAGTGCTAGGGGAGGTCCAGCGTACGGTTTCTGTACCGTCGTCAGTAAGAGTCGCTTGTCGTGAACCAACATTGCTACCCTCCTCATAAAAATCAAGCGTAATATTGCCTAGGTCTCCAATTGTGCCTTGCAATACCAGTGTCTGCTGTAAGCTTTCCGAAGCATTAGCTTTGGTAGAAACTGTGGTTGTATAGTTTTGGCCTGAACCCAATACAGTTTCAACCTTTAAAGTGCCTTCTTGTTGATAATCATTTTCCCAATTGCATTGGTTTAGCGCGTACATGGCTTCGGTACAAACATAGAATATATTAAAGCCAGTAAAGGCATCGGCGAAGGAGGGGGCTAAAAATGCAGTGATAGCGAATGCCCCTTCAAGTTGATCGGCTTCAGGCAATGAATCAATTTCATCTGTGCTTGCTGACGCAGCCTCCACCATGCTTTCAATTAATAACCAACTTTCGGACTTATTGATGGCTTCATTGGCAGTTAATAAACTATCACCTTCGCTATCCTCGACGTGTTTGCAAACTCGATGAGTCTCAATCCTAGGGCCGCCTCCAGTAGAAGTGCCATCATCGCCAATTAAGTCTTGATCATTGGAGTTTTCACTGACACAAGCCGTCAGCAGCATGCTGCTTGTTAATACAGCTAATAGTTTTGTCATTGAGTTCAGTCCATTGATGAATTATTTAATGGCTTTGGTGTACTCAGAAAGGGTACTCCACAACCCATGACAAAAAATGAGCAGCTATTCTCACTTTTCACCAATGAAGCGTGACAGGGTTAACTTCTGAAAGGCTGGATGGGTGAATTAGGTTTTTATTTTAATGATGTATACACAGGGATTATTATTCTGTGTGATTAAAAGACAGCACTTCCCACGCGGTTAAATAACGCCATGTCCCTTCTTCAATGTCTAACACCACCTGGCCAATTTTTTCACGATGCAGTTTCACCACTCGATAGCCTACAGCCGCAAACATGCGCTTTACCTGATGAAATTTACCTTCGGTAATGGTAAGTCTTGATTCTGTTGGGCTGAGTATTTCTAACATGGCGGGGCGCGTTAACTTCTTTTCTCCTTGCAATTGCAACCCATTTGAAAATTGCTCTACCAGAGTGTTTACTTTTTCTTGCGATATAGGTTGAGACAAACCCACTATGTAGGTTTTTTCACAATGCTTTTGTGGGCGAATAATATCAAACGACCAGCGTCCATCGTCTGTCACTAATACTAGTCCAGTGGTATCGGCATCTAATCGGCCAGCCACATGTAACTCTGAAGTACGTTCTATATTTAAACCACTAAATAACGAAGGGTAAGCTTCATCCACGTTAGAGCAAATGGTCTGGCTGCGCTTGTGAACCATTAAATAACGAAAAGGTCTTGCCATAAGCGGTTGGCCGTTAAGAGTAATGGTATTGTTTTCGTGTACCTGTACAGACTCATCCAATACGGAGGCACCATTGACTAAAACGCTACCATCGTGAATACACATGACCGCGTCATGTTTATTCAGGTCGGTACTTTTACAAATAAATTTATCAAGACGCATGTTGGGCTATTGGTTTTCATTAGTGCTAAGAAGAAAGGGATTATCCTTGTTCGTGCACATAAAAACAAAGGCTGGTTTACGGTAGCAGACTCGTAGTTGGCAGCCTTTATTTTTGTAGAGGTGTGGCCTTATATAAATAGTGTATTCCTTGCTAAGAATGAAAAGTACAAGTTAAGAAATAAAAGGCCTTTATTAATATCACCTGTAAGTCTAGTGACTAAACAATTTATGCTGCATCTAACGCCTCCAAAAAGTCATCGCGAATAAGCTCAAAAGATTCTATGCCAACCGATACTCTTATTAAGTTGTCTTCAATGCCTAATTTTAAACGCTCGCTTTTATCAAGCTCACGATGGGAAGAAACTGCGGGTACAATTAACATGGTGGCCACATCGCCAAGTGTTGGTCCATAGGGGATATTTTCGGCGGCTCTTAAAAAGGTATTTAAATTTTCATGCCCGCCGTTAAGTACAAAGCTAACCATGGTTCCAAAGTGACCATCCAATAACTTTTTCGCCATACTGTGGTCAGGATGTGTTGAAAGCCCCGGATAGTGAACTTTAGTCACGTTTTTGTGCTTGAATAAAAGTCGCGCCAGCCTTGCGGCATTGCTTTGTGCTTGCTTTAAGCGTAAATCAAAGGTGTGCAAGCCACGCTCTGCCAGCCAGCAATTATAGGGGCTGGCGTTTAATCCAAGAGTCGAAACCGTTTCATCTAATTTGTTTAGTAATTCTTGGTCATTGGCCCCAATATACCCTAGGGTCAAATCACTGTGTCCAGATAGCATTTTAGTCACTGAATGCATAACCATATCCGCTCCATGATCCAGTGGGCTAAACCCAGTGGGCGTGGTGAAGGTATTATCAATCACCAGCAATGCACCCACATCTTTGGCAGCTTTTACCAAAGCCGGAAAGTTTGTCACCCTTAACATTGGGTTTGAGACGATTTCGGCTAAAATAATTTTGGTGTTAGCGGGTATGGCATTAACAAACGTAGCGGAGTCAGATGCATCAAAAAAAGTGGTATTAAACCCTAAGCGCACCAAAACCTGAGAGGTCATTTTTAAAGACTGGCCATACAGTTGTGTGGCGGCTGCGATGCCATCTCCCGCTTCTAAAAGGCTCAGAAAAACCGCAGAAAGAGCCGACATACCTGAAGCGGTCATGACACCGCCTTGCGCATTCTCCATCCATGATATTTTATCGGCAAGCACGGCGGAGTTAGGATTACCGTATCGGGCGTAAGTGAATCCCTGTGCTTGTTTGTTGTAAACCGCTTTTAAATGATCCACATCAGGGTAATGAAAAACCACAGATGGTGACAATGGGGTGGTAAGAGGGGTGCCAATATTTTCAGGTTCATGGCTTCGTCTAACGACTGAACGACGCTTTTTACTCATATAAAAATTCGCTTACCAAAAATGTTTATTTTGTCGTGCATTAATCGAGATTACTTGTTCTGAATTCGAAGCTGCTTAAATCATTCTGGATTACGTATCATATGCGCTGTTTTATGGCTTTTTGCCCAACAGGGCAGGTGCTAATGGAGCGAAGGTTCTAATTACTAAAGCCTTTGCGAAAAACCATGCCCTGATTAGACGTTAACCACTAAGGAATGGCAACCGCTAAACCATTAAAGACTTTAGGTGAGTATCTTGGCTATGGCGTTAAGGGTTGATTACCGTTGGTTTACCTTGGGGCATTGCAGGTTGCGAGTTGTTAGGGAACTCGACCTACCTAAAAATTAGGACCCTGTCCCATTGGTTCCCCTATTGACTGGCCTCAATTGTAGGTAATGTGTATTATTTGGCCGTCATAACAGCATCAATAAGGGCATATCTATGAAACACTTATTAAGCATCGGTTTTTTGTTGAGCGCATTGCTATCGAATTCAGTTTTTGCCGAAATGAAACAAAGCCAACTTCGTCAACTTGAAAAAAGTATTGTTGAAAAGGAATGGCCTGCTTGCGTTACCCCAAGGAATTATTACGATCAGGTGTATTGCGCCGCTAAGGTTTATAATCTTTTAGATAATGCCCTTAATGCCGCGTACATAGATGTACGAAAAAAACTCACTAAAGAGCAAAAAAATGCTCTTAAGAAAGTGCAAATAACTTGGTTGCATGAACGTGATGATGAATGTGCTAAATTAGAAAATGGCCGAGTGATTATGAATTTGGGTTGCTCAAAAAGCCGTACGGTTGAAAGTTTGTATTACATAAATCAAATTAATGAAAACGTCTCAGATTTCTCGTTATTGTTAGCAGAGTATAAAGCTAAAAAATAAAATAATTAATCAATTGTTAAGTGATTAGACTTTAAAATCAGTGATTTTTATGCGTTTAGGAAACATCTGATCTGACTTTAAAGCCTATCATGCTATTACTTCTTATTGTGTCTGAGCCATTAGCGTCCAAATAATTTGCTCTTCAATTGTGACTTCGCTACATCTAGTGGATTCTTGAGTCTTTTTGGGCGGATAACTAATTCACCAGAGCAATTAGGGCATACCCCTGCCATATCGGTGGTACAAGATTGACAAAAAGTGCATTCAAAAGAGCATATATAAGCCGTTTCTTTAGGGGCTGTGGAAGCATTGCACTTTTCACAGGTCGCTTTCATTTTTAGCATTATTGTTACCTATCGTGGAATATAGTAACAGCATAGGTCAGTCAATGAGGTGTTACCTTATCAATTGTTAAGTTCTCTCTTCATTCGGCTAAACGATTCAGGGGTAACACCAAGATAGGAGGCAATACTCTGCATGGGAGTTTGCTCAATAATTTTCTTTTCCATAGTTTCGCAAAAATAAAGATAACGGTCTTTTGATGATTTATGGTGAAGCATTCTTAGCCTTCTTTCCATTGATAAGTAGTGCTACTCAGCTAAGTACCTGAAAACCGTATCAATCTCATGATCCTCTTCTCGACGCTTTTCTACCTCTTTTAGAGGTATCCAAATCCCTTCACATGGCTGCAGGCATTCAATGTATTCAAGTGATTTTTTACCCGTAATAAACCCAGCATAACTCAGTACTGCGCTGTTATCCGTCATGAGCCGTAATATGATTTCCTTGCCATCATTAAGGTAAAAGCATTTTACTAAGCCACGGGTCATATAAAATAAATGACTTGGATCATCTCCTTCACGATATAGGAATTCGTTTTTATTGAATTTTCGCTTTCTTCCTATATTGCTAATGGAAGATAAGTACTTTTGAATATCATTCGAATTTTTTGGCGTGATATTAAACATATAGAATATTCAAGTTAAGGTGGTGTTACTGTATTTAGTTTTTCTATTTTCAGTTGTTTAATTGCTTATTAATTTCTTCATCTCTTTTGTCTTTCGTATTTTGCATTAATTCATTTATATCCTCCCTGAATTTTTGTACATCCTCTGGTGCAGTGGGGATTTTTGGAGTGGTAAAATCATTGCCATTGTTAATGGCATCTTTAGTCACTGTGCTCGAGTTCATTTGCTTTTTTACAATAAAACCTATGATTAATATTGTAATTATTAGTGAAATAAATTTCATTAAGCTATCTCCTTTATGTAGTGAATGTCTCAGGGTCGGTAATGATTTAATGGATATTATTTGAGTTAAGGTTTGAGTGCTAAATTTGCGTTAACTGAAAAATCTCCACTCATACTTTAATCGTGTATTTGACTGCTTTAGATTCAATATATCATGTTTTTTACGGCTAAGCTGGGTGTGTTATCAAAATTTGATGAGTCTGTTCTTTTTGCTTAAACCCTCTAAACACTAAGTCACGACAAGGTTATGTTGATCAACTTAGACTAAAAGAGCGTGGTTAGCGGGCTTAATGATAAAACTTTTAAATGCCAGCTATTTGTTAATGGCTTGAAAAATTAAAATAAACATCAATCGAATAACACTAAGCCTATACATTCAGAGCATTACCTTTATATTAATTAGTCCATGAGTAATCACTTCTAATAATAAAAGAAAGGGAAGATTATGAGTTCAGATGATTGGAGTTCAAAGGTGGAATCGGCCGTGGCCACTGTGGTGGGAAAAATCCCAACCATAGGTATTGGCGTGAAAGTCTTGGTCGAATTGTTTTGGCCCTCCTCGGGTGAGGATATTTGGTCGCAAATTAAAGATGAAGTGTCGGCTTTAATTGATGAAAAAATATTAGAAGCCGAGCTAGATGAGCGCCAAGAAACTTTAGATGGCTTAAATATCTCGTTGCAACAATACTGCAGTGCACTGGATACCGAAAAAGGCAGTTTAATGAGCGCCATGTTGGTGAGCATTAACGCCCTTTATAGTGAACTAACCGAATCTGATAACGCCCTTCATTTAGTGCCCATTACCGTTTCATTGGCTCATTTACATTTAACCCTGTTGCGAGAGCGCTATGAACACGGTGAGGAAATGTACAGTGAAGACAATAGCACGGTGTGGGAATCTGAACTAAGCGATCAATACAATAACTATAAAGGCTTCTTTTTAGCTATTTATCCCACTTGGCAAACATGGCGTTATTCTCAAATCACCACAAGCTGGGATACATCTTTAGTGGTTTCTATCATTCCCCATGATAAAGCCTATGGAAAAGTCAGCGATGCCGTTACAGGGGAGTCATTTGAATATGAAGACGACATGAATTCCAACGACGACTACTACAAACCCACCATGCAAGCTTCGCAAACTCGAATGCAAAACGATGCCAATGCCCTGATGATAAATGCATTAGCGTCCACCGCCATTCTTAATCAATACTTGCCAGGGCAAGAAGAAGCCGCCCCTATGGTGGATAACAACGTGGCTACCTTTTGGATGGGCCCATTCAGTTGTGCCACGCTGGGCTCCCAAGATAATGGTGACTATGAAACCAATGTTGATGATAGCTCGGGGGTCATTACCCAATTTTATATTCGCGAATGGAATTCTATAGACGGTGTGCAGTTTAAATACGACGGACACGACGGCAATTTTATAGGTGACTCAAGTGGCGGTGAGGCCCACACCATAGACGTACCCGCAGGCGGTTACGCTACGGGTCTGAAGATGCGTTTTGCAAAAGGTATTATGTGCAGCATAGAAACCTGTTTCTCCGATGGCACCACGTCTGGGCAATTAGGTAACCGCACCAATTGGGGTGGCAGCGATGTGGTGGCAGTGCCCAATAATAGCTATGAATTGATTTGCGGTAAATTTCGAAAGGGCTCTGGGCCATCTAGCACTCAGGGCACCAGTGTTATTGAATTAGAGTTTAGGCATGAGGCGGTGGAAGTGGCATCAGAGGAATTAGCCGCCAAGCTTCAGGCTGCTTTAAAGTAGTGATTGTGACTTAAGCTGTTTTAACCTTTGTGTTTCATGGTCCTTACAAAGCAAACAGTTTGCTTTGTAAGGACGTACCTTCTTAACCAAAGGATTTGTTACCCAGAAGAAAGTCCCTTCGATTAAAGAGTTGAAAATCTCTGAGTTTGATAATCACTGTTGCCAAATAATAGTTCAATCATGGTCATGCGCTTAAAATAATGACCCACATCCAACTCATCGGTTACGCCAATGCCTCCATGAATTTGAATGGCTTCTTGTCCCACTTTGCGCGAGGCACGGCCTACTAACGATTTCATGGCTGCAATTGATTTTGCCGAATCATCACTGCCCTGATCCAATTTCATGGCGGCCATTAAAACAATAGATTTAGCCTGTTGTTGCTCAATAAACATGTCAGCCATACGATGCTGCAAAGCCTGAAACTTGGCGATGGGCACACCAAATTGCACACGGGTTTTGGTGTATTCAACGGTTTTGGCTATTATCACTTCCATGGCGCTCACGGCCTCGCTACAAACGGCCAAGGTGGCACGGTCAACAACCGATTCAATCACCGCTAATGCTTGCCCTTCAATGCCTAATAGTTGATCAGCACTTACCAGTACGTTTTCAAGGCGCACTTCGCTGGCCCGGCCACCATCTTGAGTGCGATAAGCTTGTATGGCTACCCCTTCGCTTTGGGCATCGACTATGAATAATGAAATGCCAGACTCATCACAAGTTTGCCCCGAAGTGCGGGCTGCAATAATAATTTTGTCGGCGGCCGCGGCGTTCAAGACCACAGCCTTGTGACCGTTCAGTATGTAACCTTGATCATGTTTCTTTGCAGTGGTGGCAACATTGGCCAGCTCATAGCGGCTGGTGGGCTCGTTAATGGCAAGGGCCAATTGCAGGTTGCCCTCCATAATGCCCCCTAGTAGAGTTTGCTTTTGCGCTTCACTGCCCGCCTTGGCAATTGCACCACCGGCTAACACGGTGGTGGCTAAAAACGGTTCAATCACGATGCCTTTGCCCAGTTCTTCCATTACCACCATTAAATCTGCTGCGCTGCCCCCTAGGCCCCCATCGCTTTCACTGAAAGGCACCATTAGCCAACCTAATTCGGCAAACAGTTTCCAGTGGTCTTTGCTGTAACCCAACTTGCTTTTAACCAGCGCCATGCGCGAATCAAAGTCGTAATCTTTTTGCACAAATTTTGAAATGCTGTCTTGCAGCATCTGTTGCTCGGCACTTAATGAAAAATTCATGATCTCTCCTTATAGGCCCAGTACGGCTTTACAAATGATATTTTTTTGCACTTCATTACTGCCGCCATAAATGGTGGTCTTACGGTGATTAAAGTATTTAGGGGCACTGTTAGCGGCGGCGCCAGGGCCAACAGATGCACCTTCATACCCATAGGCAAACTGTTCATCTACAAATGGCAGGGCATAATTACCGGCTATTTCCATTTTTAATTCATCAATGGATTGAGCGATTTCAGTGCCTTTAATTTTTAAAATAGACGACTCAGGGCCAGGGGCTTTACCTGTGCTCACATCGCTAAGGGTACGTAGCTCTGTATATTCCAGGGCCAGTAAATCAATTTCTAGCTCGGCCACTTTATGAGAAAAGGCAGAGTTTTCCATGAGGCTTGCCCCAAGGTGTTGAGTGTTGGCAGCCAGTTCTTTCACTTGCTCAAGTGCTACTCGGCTATTGGCCACGCCAGCAATACCAGTGCGCTCATGGGTTAATAAAACTTTGGCGTAGGTCCAGCCCTTGCCTTCTTCGCCTATTAAGTTTTCTTTAGGCACTCGTACGTTATCAAAGTGAATTTCATTTACTTCATGGCCTTCATCCAGCATATAAATGGGCGAAACCGTAATGCCAGGGGTTTTCATATCAATAAGCAAAAAGCTAATGGCTTGCTGGTTTTTAACATCGGGCGCACCGGTGCGCACTAGGCAAAAAATCCAGTCGGCGTACTGGCCCAAGGTGGTCCAAGTTTTGGTGCCATTAACCAAGTAATCATCACCGTCACTTGTAGCGGTGGTTTTTAATGATGCTAAATCTGATCCCGCATTAGGCTCTGAATAGCCCTGGCACCACCATACATCACTGTTTAATATACTGGGTAAGAAGCGTTTCTTTTGTTCTTCGTTGCCAAAGCTATAAATAACCGGGGCTACCATGCTCATGCCAAAAGGAATCACCGCAGGGGCGCCGGCAACAGCACATTCGTTGTTCCAAATGTATTTTTGCGTAGGGCTCCAGCCCGTGCCGCCGTACTCAACCGGCCAGTTCAGTGCTGCCCAGCCTTGTAGGGCTAGGGCCTTTTGCCAACGAACAAAATCGTCTTTTTCAAAGTGCAGGTCATTTTTAAATTTGTCAGAGATATCTTTTGGCAGTTTCTCTTTAAGAAACTGGCGCACTTCTTGTTGAAATGCCAGTTCCTGTTCTGAAAAGTCGACGTTCATGCTTACCCCACATAAGTAAATATACCCAAGAACTTTAGCAGCCTGCTTTTTCACAAGACATGACTAAGCGAGTCAAGTCGATCAATTTATTATGGGATTGT
>CAJXRF010000134.1 GCA_913058575.1 uncultured Bermanella sp. | reverse complement strand
CTTTAGGAATTAAATTTTAATGATGGGGCGCTATGGTAAAACTAAGCACTTTGTCTATGGATGCGTACTGGCTCCAACATACAACAAGGCGCTGCTAAACTATTTGTTTGCCCACTCTAATTCAAGAAATTGAGTTTTCCCCAATACCGTTTATGGGAAAAGATAGCAGCTTGAAAAAATGCTAAAAGGTATACAAATAAAATGGCACCCCATGCTATTCAATCTTAATATTATATTAACGCCTAACAAAATTCGTATTAGGCTCACCAGCTTGCAGTGCTAAAAATGAGTTAATGGGCACGTCTAATTCATAACCCTCATCCTCTTGCCAAGATACATTTCCACCAACAGTGGCAATACGATCAGCAGTGTAGGTCGATCCTATAACGACTGGCCCTGCGTAAGAATTCCCCCAAATAGTCAGCTGACTCTCCGCATAGCTAGAACAAATCTCGATAGTGATGTCATCCCCCTTATCACTTATGAATATTAAGTTTCCATCTTGATCTAACGAAGCCGTTAATGAAAACTCAGGAAGCTCATTAATATCTTGAACCAATGTTTCTCGGTCAATGTATTGAAATGTTTGACCGCTAAAATTAATGAAAAGCCGCCCTTCTGGGTTATATATCGCCATTCTTACTTTTGTTTTAGCTGAAGCGCTGATCCCATCATAGGAGTTAATTATCTCAGCTGATTCCCTTGCTGATTGAAACTCTGGAATAACAATGGTTTGTATCGTTTGTTCTGGCCCATACAGCTCTAACGTCTGTGCTGTATATCCATTATTTGGCTTGAGAGTTTCTAAATTTTCACCATTAGGAAAAGAGAAAGAGTAATTGGTAGTGCCCTCAGAATAATAATCTCCCATCATGTATACATGCTGATCCCCTTTATAAACTTCCAATACACCAGCATAATAATTAGGAATAAAAGTAGACAAGGCAACCTCACTTTCAACTATATCCTTACCCAAGATTCCCAGAGGCCCATAACACTCACTGGCAATCACAGCACCTTCTAACGCTTCTTGACTGGAGCTCGCCACCTTAATATCGACACTCTGCTCATTACTACGGCTATAACTCGCCTTATAATCTTGAATCTCTTCTAAAATACGCAAGGCACAACTAAACCTAGTGCTAGGTAATTGAGATATAGCAATGCAATCTGCAATAGGAGCGTCCGTTTCTGAATTATAAAAATGAAGAGCGACACTATTAAGACTGGTTGTCTCAAGTAGGATTGATTCAATTAAGTCAGAATCATCATCAAATACTAGGGAGCGTTTATCTACCGAGTTGTTCATATCTCGAGTGACAATAACCGATTCAAATTCACCTTGGTCACTCATGGCTAAATAGAAATTACTGGGAAGTGTAATATTAAGCTCAGAGTTGAGCGCATTTGTATTAACAGATACTTCTATTAGCAGCTGCTCTGTGCCTAGCGATCTTTCCCCTTCAGTAATGATTACTTCAGAATCACTTGCGTTATCTTCAAAATCACATCCCGTTAAAACAGTAAAAGTGACTATAAAAAATAGCATCACCTTGAGCGTGGCCATATTGCCTTCCTTGGTCAATCTATTGGATAGATTTGAATGGCAAATTTCATTCCACTAATTTTTGTCAATATTGCGGCACTTAGAATACTAACTGTGTAGGCCTTAAGTAATCAGTAAACCCAGCAAAACTGTTCGGCTCCTCTACCCCCAACAACTGAATCTGTCCCCTAAACCATTTATGCGCCGTAATCCAGCGTGCAACGAGGCGCTGCCAAACTATTTGGCCTCTTCAGTTTCCAACAATTGAATTTGTTCCCTAAACCATTTATGAGCCGAAGTTCCCGCATGCAACGAGGCGCCGCCAAACTATTTGGCCTCTTCAGTTTCCAACAATTGTATTTGCTCCCGAAACCATTTATGAGCACTCGTCCCCGCATGCAACTGAATAGCTGCCAAACTATTTGGCTTCCTCAACCTCCAACAATTGTATTTGCTCCCGAAACCATTTATGCGCCGAAGTCCCAGCGTGAAACGGATGCCAAATAGTATGCAAATCAAACGGGGCTAACTCCATGGGCAGTGGCAACACTTTAAGATTTAAAATATCCACATACTGGCGGGCAATGGTTAAAGGCGTTGCCACCAGCATGTCACTTTGCGCAACAATATTAGGCGCCATTAAAAAATTCGGAGTGGTGAGTACTACATTGCGCGTTAAATTATTTTCTTTAAGCCATTGATCCACCAGCCCTGTTCGCTGACCTCCACTGACCCAAATTTGGCCTATTTCTAAAAACTGCTCAATGCTAATGGCATCGCCCAAGTTAGGGTGGTCACGGCGCACCAAACACACCAGAGTTTCACTGCACCAAAATTCCGACAACAAACGATTTGGCACTTCAGGAAAACGCCCCACTGCAAAATCGAATTCACCTTCCTCTAACTGGGTTTCGGGAATATCTGGCCCTAGCGAGTGAATCTCAAGGCGCACATTGGGAGCCACCATATCCAAATGCTTAATTAGCCGGGGCAGCAACAACAATTCAACATAATCTGTGGTGGCAATATGAAACACTTGGTGACTGGATAGGGGGTCAAAGTCGGGTTCCGGTGCCAAGCTTTGTTCAATTGAGGCCAGCGCGGTGCGAATGGGCTTTTCTAAACCCATGGCTTTGGGCGTGGGCTGCATACCCTGGCTGGTGCGCACCAACACTGGGTCATCTAATAGGTTACGCAGCCGATTCAAGGCATTACTCATGGCTGGCTGAGTAAGGGCCATGCGCTGGGCTGCACGGCTTACATTGCGCTCGCGCATTAGGGCATCAAAAGCCCGCAACAGGTTCATGTCAAAATTACTGATATTCACACGCCATGCTCCACCCTAGGGGCCAATTGTTAACGAGCTAAAATTTGAAGATAAGAGTTAAGGCAGCCTTAGCCTAATAGCCTGAATTTTAGTCCCGCTTAAACACTGGAGGTCACTTCCCCTCCAACCCTTTATTCATGTGGTTAATACTAGCATTCCAACTATCAATTTCACAAATAGACAGTAAATCGCTATGTTTGGACAACATATACGCAGACTTCTACTCAGGTAATTTCGAGAGCCCCATGACAGATTACAAAGCCCCCCTACGCGACATGCAATTTGTATTAAATGAAGTGATTGGTTTAGAAGCCCATTACAAGGGCCTTGGCCTTGATATAGATGCGCAATTCATCAACGCCGTCATGGATGAAGGGGCGCGCTTTACTGAAAACGAACTGGCTCCCATGAACCGTGAAGCCGATGAGGAAGGGGTGCATTTTGATAATGGCGTGGTCACTACGCCTAAAGGCTTTAAAGAGGCATACAAGAAATACTGTGAAAACGGCTGGCCTTCGTTCACCGCCAATAGCGATTTTGGCGGCCAAGATTTACCCAACAGCCTAGCCACACCATTTCACGAAATGACCATGTCGGCCAACCTATCATGGCGCACCTACCCAGGTTTAACCGAAGGGGCGATTTTAGCCATAGATAAACACGGCAGTGATGAATTAAAAAAAACCTACATGGAAAAAATGGTCTCAGGTGAATGGACCGGCACCATGTGCTTAACCGAGCCACAAGCAGGCACCGATTTAGGCATGTTACGCACTAAGGCCACACCTAATGCCGATGGTTCTTATGCAGTAACCGGCACCAAGATTTTCATCACAGGTGGCGAAAACGATTTATCAGACAACATCGTTCACCTAGTATTGGCCACCCTTCCTGATGCCCCAAAAGGCAGTAAAGGCATTAGCCTATTTTTAGTGCCTAAATTTATTCCTCATGAAGACGGCACACCTGGGATGCGCAATACCATGGGCTGCGGCTCGGTAGAACATAAGATGGGCATTAAAGCGTCGGCCACTTGTGTATTGAATTTTGAAAACGCCAAGGGCTGGATAGTGGGCGGCGACCATAAAGGGTTAGCCTGCATGTTTACCATGATGAACGACGCGCGCTTTCAAGTGGGTTTGCAAGGCAACGGCATTGCCGAAATGGCCTTTCAAGGGGCATTAGAATACGCCAAAGATCGCATTCAAACTCGCTCTTTATCTGGCCCTAAAAACCCTGAAAAAGTAGCCGACCCCATTATCGTGCACCCTGATGTGCGCCGCATGTTGCTTACCCAAAAAGCCTTAGTAGAAGGCTGCCGCGCCATGTCGTATTACGTTTCAACCTTGTTAGATAAAGAGCGCTTTGAAAGCGACCCTATCAAGCACAAAGAAAACGAAGCGCTATTGGCTTTCTTTATTCCCATTGTTAAATCATTCTTAACCGACGTGGGCCAAGAAGTCAGTAGCCTAGGTGTACAAGTTTATGGTGGCCACGGTTTTATTCGTGAATGGGGCATGGAGCAATTAATGCGCGATAGCCGTATTTTAATGTTGTATGAAGGCACTAACGGCATTCAGGCACTGGACTTCATTAGCCGTAAAATTCTAGGTAATGGCGGCACAGTATTAAATGGTTTCATTGAAAAAATAGCCGCATTCTGTGAGATAAACAATAATGATGGCATTACAGGAAAACTAAATAAACGTCTGCAAACCGTGTTGGTGGAATGGAAAATATTATGTGCCAAGGTAATGGAAATGGCACAAGATGATGTGGAAGAAATCGGTGCCACCTCGGTAGACTTTTTACAGTACTCTTCTTATGCCATGCTGGCGTTCTTCTGGGCAGAAATGGCCAGCACCGCACAAGATAAACTAGATGCCGGCAGCAGCGATGTAGATTTTTACAACAGTAAAATCACCACCGCGCAATTTTACTTTGACCGTATTTTGCCACGCACACATATGCACAGAGCAAATTTATTAAGCGGGGCAGATAACCTAATGACATTAGACGCAGAACACTTTGCATTTTAATTTAGGGGCTATAAATGCACTTTTTCCGCAATAGCGGCGTTAGCTCCATGCTCGCTCCATCAGGTATAACCTATACCTTCAGAAGCTGTGCGTGGTGCTGCCTTGCTCTTGCGAAAAAATTACAATTTATAAATCATCCTAAATGTCATACCACATGATTAAGTAGCTATGTTAGGTTGCTTAATAGCTTATCTAACATACTCAAAACGTAATTGACGATGATCTAGCAAGGCAAAAACCGAATTCAATATACCGATTTTATATTTATAAATGAGGGATCTTGATTCGGTTTTTAACGCCGCTAGAGCGAGTAAAATAGTTTTTACTAAGGATACTTTTATGAAGGCATTCACCTTCGCTACGAGTCAAAGCATTATCTGTGAATCTGGCGCCGCTGCCCGTTTGGCAGAGATCTGTCAGGAACAGGGTTTCCAATCGGTGATGATCATCACCGACCCCGGCATTAAACAACTGGGCCTACACCAAGGGGCGCTAGACAGCTTTGATAAAAAGAACATGGCCGTGCAAGTGTTTAGTGATGTACAAGCCGACCCACCAGAAGCCGTGGTACAAACTGCTATTGATATTGCCAAACGCAGTGACGTAGATGCCATTATTGGTTTTGGCGGCGGCAGCTCCATGGACGTGGCCAAAATTGTTGCCCTATTAGCCCACCCAAACAGCCAGCAAACCCTTAGTGATATTTACGGGTTAAGTAATGCCAAAGGGAAACGCTTGCCACTTATTCAAGTGCCTACTACCGCAGGTACCGGTTCTGAAGTGACCCAAGTGGCCATTGTCACCACAGGGGAAACCACCAAGATGGGCGCGGTAACCCCACTGTTTTTACCAGACTTTGCCATTTTAGATAGCGACCTTACTATGGGTTTACCGCCTCATGTCACGGCTGCTACGGGTGTTGATGCCATGGTGCATGCCATCGAAGCCTATACAAGCCGCCATAAGAAAAACCCCATGTCCGATTTAATGGCCAAAGAAGGGTTACGCTTAATGGCGGGCAGCATTCAAACCGCTACCCATAATGGCAGTGACAAGAAGGCTCGCGAAGAAATGCTGCTGGGCGCCATGTTCGCAGGGCAAGCATTTGCAAATTCGCCCGTGGCGGCTGTGCATGCCTTGGCCTATCCATTAGGTGGCCATTTTCATATTCCCCATGGTTTAAGTAACTCTTTAGTGCTGCCCCATGTGATGCGCTTTAATTTAAATGAAGCCGCCAGCCTTTATGCAGAATTAGCCCCGATTATTTTTCCGAAACAAAACTTCGCGGGATCAGACTTAGCCATTGCCACTAAGCTGGTTGAAAATATTGAAGTACTGATTAAAGACTTAGGCTTGCCCACTCGTTTGCGCGATATGGATATAGAAGATTCTTTCTTGCCAACTCTGGCCCAAGACGCCATGTTACAAACACGACTACTGGTGAACAATCCACGAGACGTGGATTACGACGATGCTTTGTTTATTTATAAAGCCGCTTATTAATATCTTAATTATCGCCGTTGAAGCTCAAATTTCAGCGGTTATAAAAATACCTTAAGCCATAGAATTTTAGTTAAAAAAGAGCAATTGAAATGTCTGAATCTAAAATAGAAAGTCGCGAAAACTATTTTGCCTTCAAACCCATCACCACACGCTGGATGGATAACGATGCCTATGGCCATGTGAATAACGTAACCTATTATTCTTATTTCGACACGGCGGCCAATTGTTACCTAATTGAAGAAGGTGGGCTGGATATTGAAAATGGTTCGGTGATTGGTTTTGTGGTGAATTCAGGTTGCAACTACAACAGCCCGATTGCTTACCCAGAAAAAATTGAAGCGGGTTTACGAGTAGACCGTTTAGGCAATAGCTCGGTCACATACGGACTGGCCATCTTTAAAGAAGGCGAAACTCAAGCGGCGGCTCAAGGCCATTTTGTACATGTATTTGTAGATCGCGAAACCAATAAACCGGTGGCCATTCCCGCCAAGATGCGTGGGGCCCTTGAAGCTATCTTAGTAAAATAAGTTGTTCAGAAAAATCAAATAACGTGTAGCCAAGAGCCTAAGCAAAAAGTTCAGCTCTGCTCTACTCTATACAAAGACCTATTTTTAGCCGCCCTGTTTAATCGGGCGAGAATAAATCGGAGCCACCATGCTTGCAAAAAGTTACCCTTATTACCTGGCCAATAAAGCCGTTTACGCCAATGAAGATTTAAAAGTACTGGATAAATACTCTGGCGAAGTGGCCACCGTCGTGGCCATGGCCGACAGCAGCGTCATTGATTCCGCCATTGCCGCCTCTGTAAAAGCCGCCGAGCCCATGGCAAAAATGGCCGCTTACGAGCGCCAAGCAGTACTGGACCATTGTGTTAAGCGCTTTCGCGAACGCTTTGACGAACTGGCCGAAGCCTTGTGCATAGAAGCAGGCAAGCCCATTAAAGATGCCCAAGGTGAAGTGACTCGTTTAATTGATACCTTTCGTATTGCCGCTGAAGAATCCACGCGCATTGGTGGCGAAGTGATTCCCATGGACATTAGTCCCCGCGCTAAAGGCTATACCGGCATGAGCAAGCGCGTGCCCATTGGCCCATGTTCTTTTATTAGCCCATTTAACTTTCCGCTAAACTTAGCGGCCCATAAAGTGGCGCCTGCCATTGCAGCCGGTTGCCCATTTGTTTTAAAACCCGCCAGCCTTACCCCCATTGGTGCCATTATTATTGGTGAAGTGTTAGCAGAAACCAATTTGCCAGAAGGGGCGTTTTCTATCTTGCCTTGTCGTCGTGATGGTGCCGCTTTATTTACAGAAGACGATCGCTTAAAACTATTAAGCTTTACGGGCTCTCCTGATGTAGGTTGGGCATTGAAAGCCCGTGCCGGTAAAAAGCCTGTAGTATTAGAATTGGGCGGCAACGCTGCCTGTGTAGTAGACCACGACAGCGACATTGAAGATGCGGTAAGCCGCATTGTATTTGGTGCGTTTTATCAATCGGGCCAAAGTTGCATTGGCGTACAACGTATTTACGTTCACGAAAATATTTACGCTGAATTTAAAGAGAAAATGGTCGCGGCCACCAAAGCCTTAAAAATGGGTGATCCAAAAGACCCTGAAACTTTCATAGGCCCTATGATTTCGGTTAACGAAGCCACCCGTTTAGATAATTGGGTACAAGAAGCGGTAGCGGGCGGCGCCGATTTATTGTGCGGCGGCAAGCGCGATGGCGCCATGTTAGAAGCCACCCTTTTAGAAGGGGTAGGTACTAACCAAAATATTCGTGATGAAGAAGCCTTTGGACCGGTGGCCATATTAGATAGCTTTAACGATTTTAATGCGGTACTTAAAGACATCAACACCAGTAAATTTGGTTTACAAGCCGGCATTTTTACCCGTGATTTGTACAAGGCTCAAAAAGCTTGGGACACATTAGAAGTGGGCGGCGTGGTCATTGGTGATGTGCCAAGCTGGCGTGTAGATCACATGCCTTATGGCGGTGTGAAAGACAGCGGCATTGGCCGTGAAGGCATTCGCTATGCCATAGAGGACATGACTGAGTTGCGTTTAATGGTGATTCGCACCACTGACAAAGACGCGTAACCACACCTTTACATCACTTAATAAAAAGTACTTTTATAAGGCGCATATTATTTCAATATGAGCCTTTTTTTATGCTTACTGTTCACCTTTTCAAGCATTTCACTCATGCCAATAGATGAATTAACAGGCTTAGTCTGCGCCACATGGGATTATTTGACCGTTGCCAACTACACTGCCCCAATCAGCATTTGCTAATTAATGTACTTCGCTTAAGGGGCACCCATGGCTTATTTCCAGCATCAAGATGTGAAATTTCATTACGAGGAAATGGGACAAGGTGAAGCCATTATTGCTCTGCACGGCTTTAGTTTAAACAGCAGTTACTGGATGCAAACCGGTGTCGCGAAGGCTCTATCTAAAAACTATCGAGTAATTGCTTTAGACATGCGTGCCCATGGTAAAACCCGAGTGGAGGGTAATGATAAAGGGTATCACGTGGATACTATGGTAAATGACATAGACGCTTTGGCTGATCATTTAGCCATTAAAAAATTTCACCTACTTGCCCATAGTACAGGAGGCATGGTAGCCGTTCGTTACGCTATTAATCAGTCTTATTTACAGGCACAAAAAAATCATCATCAACCACATGAAAAGCGCTTACTGTCTTTAATTGTTAGCAATTCCAGTTCTGCCACCAAATTCATGAATAGTAATTTTCTAACCGATGATATCGCCATGGAAATGCTCGCACAAAGTATTGAAAATTTAGGCTGGCGCCAAATTGTAGAAGGGCTCAAATTTTTGCCTAACCCTCTTTTTACCGGCATTAGTCGCTCAAAAAATTCCAATGCTCTTTTTGACAAACTTTATGAACTCATGCGCGGCGGCGATCATAAAGACTTGGCCTTATTTGTGCGCCGTTTTTACAACGACCCCGATCCGCAAAAGGAAGGTATGGCAACCATTAATATTCCCTCCTTAATCATTAGCGGCGAATTGGATTCCATGTTTATTCAATCCAGCCAACTCATGGCCAACACCATTCCCAATGCTAAATACTCGTTATGTGAAAATGCAGGTCACATGCTGGCTATTGAATCTCCCGACTGGTTGGTGAATCAAGTTGAAGATTTTCTAAATGATGCGCAATCTCAAAACGTCGCGTAAATATCGACTCCACCATTGAAATCGTTAGCACGGTAAACGGCGTAGAAACCCTAACCCGCCCCGTATCGGTGGATGTTTCCTTATTATAGAAAAATTAAATACCTTGATTGTCAGACTAAGTATTGAGTGTTTAACAAGCTAAATTTCTTATTAAAATTCATCTGATTGAAATCTAAGCAATTTAACTCAACATCAAGACAGTCTAGGGCTAGAGGCAAGTATCCTTAATTCCCCCACAAACTTATCCACAGAATTTGGGGGTAATTCAATATTTATACATAGGAAAATGTGCTGATAATTCAAGCACTTAGAGTGACCGATTAAGACACTAATCGATTTGGCCTGGCACTTGTAATGAGAGTTGCCCACCGTAGTAAAATCAAGCGTTACAAGGAAAGTGAGTACAAACAAAAGGGGGCAAGGCCGCCCTTGCTAGGGTCTGGCTTAAAGCGACGTGTATCATCATCGCCCAGCCCCCTACACAATCGAATACTGAGTTAATAATGGAATCATCATGTACATAGGTGAAGTAGCAAAAATAACCGGGCTTTCCATTAAAGCCATTCGTCTCTATGAAGAGCGCGGTTTAATCATAGCGCCCCCAAGAAAAGGTCGTTATCGAGTGTATAGCGCCACCCACATTGAGTTACTTAACT
>CAJXRF010000133.1 GCA_913058575.1 uncultured Bermanella sp. | reverse complement strand
GATATTGGACCAGTACTTAAAAATTAACAGTGCTATTGCCAGGGAGCTCTTTAATAAGGTATTTGGCCTGTACATACTACTGGCTATTTTTATTACCCTATTTCAAATTTTTGATGAATACCGCAATACTAAATATGCCGTTAACCTAGAAATCAACAAGATCTTTGAAAGCTTTGAAAGCTTTGAACCCAGCTTACAGGCTGGCTTATGGTCATATAACCCTAAGTTAATTAATTCTATTGCTCAGGGAATGAACCGCCTTAAGCTAGTCAATGGCATTAAAATTTTAGATAATAATGGAAGCATTATATACTTCAAACAAGACAAAGAGACACCCGAAAACAATTGGTTTTCGCAATCTATAACGCACAGTTACAAAGTAACCCACCAAGCTCATTCCAAAAAAGAGCCAACAAAAATTGGTAACGTTATAATCTTTTCTGAAACAAGAAATATTTTTGATCGAGTCAAGTATGGGATTTTTCTCACAGCAATATCATCAATATTAAAAACCCTCTCGCTTTGGCTCATATTTTCCTATTACATTAAGAAGTACCTATCAGACCCTATCACCTCACTCTCTGAACAAGTTGAAAACATTGATTTTGAAAAAAATAACAAAACCGGCATAACCCTACCAAACAACAACAAGAACGAATTAGGCATATTAAAAAATAGCTTTAACAAAATGCTAGGCAAACTGTCTGAATACTCAAGAAAAATAGAAGTCAGCAACAAAGAACTTTCAGAGTTTAACAATCACTTGGAATTAAGGGTGAAAAAGCGAACATGGGAACTTGAAGAATCCATCAAGCAACTATCTGAATCAAAAAAAATGAACGCTATCTCAACCCTAGCCATAGGCATGGCCCATAACATAAACACCCCACTTGGAATTATCATCACCAGCAACTCATTCTTAACTGAAAGATTAGAGTCAATTAGAAGATCAGTAAAGGAGAATACAATTAAAAAAA
Source organism: uncultured Bermanella sp. (assembly GCA_913058575.1). GTDB lineage: Bacteria > Pseudomonadota > Gammaproteobacteria > Pseudomonadales > Oceanobacteraceae > Bermanella. The sequence continues at coordinate 9,467 of CAJXRF010000133.1, read as the reverse complement.
GCGAGTTTCTTGACACTATTAGTGAAATTCAAAACGCCACATCATTAATTTCTAGCAGCACAATTAAAATAAAAACAGATGTGAGCAAATTTAAACTTATTAAAGCCAGTGAACTTGAAAAAACAAATACAAACATCGAAAAAGAAATTAACGATATAATTGAATTTTATAAAGATGAATTGGGCAAGCTAAACATTACAATAACTATTAATATAATGACCAATAAGCATCAAAACCTTGCCCCTAATACATTAACGCATATTTTATCTACATTAATTGAAAACTCTATCAAACACGCATTTACAGACAAGTCATCTGGCAAAATTAATCTCACTATTACCACGACAAACGAAAATTTAAATCTAGTCTTTAGCGATAATGGTGAGTTCAATAGCGAGATGAGTATTGATAATATATTTGACCCATTCTACACCAGCAACATGGGGGTAAACAGTGGCTTAGGTTTATACATTATTTACAATTACATAACCGACAGCCTTAAAGGATCTATATCCTGTAAAAACAACACAGGGTTAACTTTCGACATCACCATCCCTCTTAGCAGCGATAAAAATAATAATATCGCCTAAAAATGACATCAAATATATTATTCTATGATGTCTATTTCATACTTTTTCTTTAACTTATCTATTTCAACCTTTTGGCTAACTAGAAAACGGTTAAATTCCTTTATGACTCCAGGGTGTTTAATACTTGAAAAATAATAGGAACTTTTAGTATGAGGAAGGTCTGGATCAAACACCAAAGCATGGTCTAATTTTAAGGTTTCACTAAGCTGATACTTAGCCACTGAAACATTAAGATATGATCCATCTATTCTGTTATTAATGACTTGCTTTAGTATCCCCGTCACACTTTCATTTTCAGTCACTGAAATTTTTCCAGATTCAATCAAGTCAAAATATGACCAAGGCGTGAACCCTGCCACCACCCCTATATTTTTAAGCGCACTCTCGCTCTTACCCTTATTTTCTGGCAGCACCATTAACCCATCAATAAACCCCACTACAGGCTCACTATAATTAATATTTACACCGACTCGTCTCTCCGACTTCCAGTAAGGATTATCGGGGAATTTAAAATCAATTTTTTTATCCAGAAAATCATTTCTCAATCTGTTAAGTGGCAAAACCTCATACACAAAGGAATAACCACCATGTTTAGCAAACATATCCAATATATCTCTGGCAAAGCCAATATACTCTTCATTATTTTCATGATCGTAATATGGCAAGTACTTTATATTTTCCACGCCTATCGTATAGATCTGGGCTTGGGTTTGAGCGTGTCCCACTAACGAAAAAATAATAATTAAAATAAAAGCTCGGCTGTTCAATTTAAACACGCTTTACACTCCAATTCCTCAAAGCCCAATGACTATAGGTTCACTCAATATATGACTTGTGATAGATAATGCATTGTAAGAATTAAATTATAGATCATCATTCAACGAATATTGTTTCATTTCAAAACAAGCCCAGCTTGCCAATGCTGTTAAGCATGCTCTTTTGCACACTCAAATCCATAACGAATTCAATTCATTTAATCTCTACCCCCTTCTTAAAACTAATGGTTATTCAGACTACCTGCCTAATGTGTCTACACTAAAAGCATGTCTTTTTAACTCAATAAAGCCGCCTAACAGAGGATGTATTATGTTTGATCGTTTTATCCCACCCAAGCGCATACTCATGGGACCTGGCCCCACTAACGTACCTGAGTCGGTTTTATCAGCCCTTGGCGCCCCCACCGTGGGCCACCTTGACCCTTCATTCATGACGCTAATGGATGAAATTAAAGTCATGTTGCAAACCGTTTTTAACACCCAAAACCAGCTCACTATGCCTATTTCGGCCCCAGGTTCTGCTGGAATGGAGTCTTGCTTTGTTAATTTGGTGGAGCCTGGAGATGAAGTGTTAGTGGGAGTGAATGGTGTGTTTGGCGGGCGCATGGTGGAAAACGTGCGTCGCTTAGGGGGCAAAGCCATTGTGGTGGAATCCCCATGGGGGCAAGCCATTACCCCTCAACAAATAGCCACAGCATTAGATCAGCACCCCAAGGTAAAGATAGTGGCCTTTGTTCATGCTGAAACCTCCACCGGCGTATTAAGCGATGCCGAGGGCATCTGCAAAGAAGCGCAATCTAGAAGCCTGCTCACCATAGTGGATATGGTGACTTCCTTGGCTGGGGTTGAAGTAAACGTCGATGATTGGGGCATAGACGCCGCTTACTCAGGCAGCCAAAAATGTTTGGCTTGCGTGCCCGGATTGTCGCCGGTGACCTTTAGTGACAAAGCCATTGAAGTGATAAAAAATCGTAAAACCGAAGTCACCAGTTGGTTTTTAGATAAAACATTGGTCATGGCTTATTGGGGGAATAACGCAGAACGTGGCGGCGCGCGCAGCTACCATCATACAGCGCCAGTTAATGCTTTATATGCCTTACATGAATCTTTAAGGCTACTGCTTAATGAAGGGTTAACCGCCAGCTGGACTAGACACAGAAATGCCCACTTAGCACTGGTGGCGGGTATTGAATCCATGGGACTTAACATGTTGGTGGATATTGAACACCGACTACCACAACTGAATACAATCAAGGTACCTGCCAATATTAATGAAGCCCAAGTTCGCAACGATTTATTGCAAGAACAGGGTTTGGAAATTGGCGCAGGACTAGGATCGTTAGCTGGCAAAGTGTGGCGCATTGGTTTAATGGGTCCCAATGCCACTATTGAAAGAGTGACCATTTGTCTAGATCATTTTAGTCAAGCGTTAGCCAAACAGGGCTTTGACATTGATATAAATAAAGCCAGCACCCAAGCCAGAAAAATGCACAGCTCTTTGCAATAATGGTTACAAACTATTAACAGTGCCTTATACAGGCACTGACCTTTTACGCTCACTAAAAATCTTTAAGCATCTGTTCTTTATAATCCTCAATGGATACCACCAGTTTTTTCTCATTGAGTAAGTTTTGCAGTTTATCCATACGCTCCTGTAACGACTCAAGCGTAATGGTGTTGTCATCTAGTTTATAAAGTTGCATAGAGGCTTGATAATAAAAAGCCAGAATAAGCATGGCCTTTTCACTTCCATGTTCATAAGCGGCCTGTTCTATTTTTCTATTTTTACGGTAAATACGGTTAAGCACCTGCTTTAGTTGCCAGACATACACCACCTCGTTCATAAATTGGTGTCCGCGCAAAGAAAACACTACCGCCACACACAATAAGGCTGCCAAAATCACCCCCAGCAAATTAAGTATGAAATTATCCCCTTCAGGGGTGCCTATGAGGGCAATCGCCCCTTGCCCAAAAAGTAACGCAAACCCCATTAAAGAAATAATGAGCAGCGCAATGATAATGTTTAAATGTTTGCGATAACGGTTTTTATTAATGTCTAACAACTGCATAACCGGTTAATACCTTTTATATGTTTATGATGCGATGGCGCTTTGTGTTTTGATTTTCGATTTTAATTGCTTGGCATATTGGTATGCAATTAAACAAGCCAATACCACAGCCGAGGCTGAATATAACAAACTGCTCATGTCACCGTGTTCGCCGTGGCTCACTGCGATGGTGATTTCAAAGTATTCCAAGAAAAAATCAAACCCCAAGCCCATGAGCAAAGCGGTGACGACCACCCCCGTTAGATAAGCCACCAAAGAGCGCACACCCAGTTCATTTTTCACCACCATTAACGTGGCAATATTAGTAGCAGGGCCTGCCAACATAAATACCAATGCCGCACCAGGGGATATGCCCGACAACATCAGTCCTGCCGCAATGGGGGTAGAGGCGGTGGCGCAAATATACATGGGAATAGACACTAATATCACCAAAATCATGGCCCACACGCCATTACCATATTGACTCAACAAAGTAGCAGGCACGAATGTTTGAATTAACGCCGCAAAAAATAGCCCAATTAATAACCAGCCCATAAAGTCTTTAAGCAACTTTCCATAGCCGTACTGCACCACTGATATGGCTTTACCCATTACCCCCTCAGGAGCGCCTTGGTGATGACCTTTACAGCAAGATTTAACAGGCTCTTGCTTGGATGGGGTTTCCACATCAAAACGGCGCACCAGTAACCCAGCCACAATGGCTGATGTAATGGCCGCTATAGGTCGAGCAATGGCCATCACAGGACCCATGAGCGCTAAAGTAACACCCACTGAATCCACACCTGTTTCTGGTGTGGCCACCATGAAACTGGCGGTACTGGCTTTGCTGGCACCGGCACGCCGAATGCCCATGGCCGCGGGAATAACCGAACAAGAACATAAAGGTAAAGGCGTGCCGATCAATGCGGCTGTTATCACTGAACTGTCTTTGCCTAGGGTTTTGTTAATCCAAGAATCAGGAATGAGCTGGCGAATCACCCCTGCTAATAATAACCCCATTAGTAAATAGGGAGCCGACTCTGTAAAAAGATCAATGAAGTTTCCTATGAAGGCATTCATGCCTGTTGCTCCTTAGCCAAAACGTGTGTCTGGGTTGAATGTGCAAGGGAAAGACCCTCGCCATCTTCCAGCGCTTCAATGATGCTGCAAAACTCAGCACTTTCATTGCCCCCACAACAGGCATCGCTAAGTTTATGAAGGGCCACTAACACCTGTTGTAAGTCGTCTATTTTTTGCTGTACATCGGTAATTTTAAGTTGGGCAATGTCTTTAGCTTCGCGACAAACGTGAGCGGGTTTATCGGCACGAATGGATAAAAATACCTCTACCTCTTCTAAACTAAAGCCCATTTCACGGCTGCGTTTAATGAACTTAGCGGTCGCCAAATCCCCTTGGCTATAAACCCGGTAATTACTTTCACTGCGGGCACTGGCCTGAATAAGCCCTTGTTTCTCATAAAACCTAAGTGTGTGAGCCGAAAGCCCCGACAGTTTGGCCAGTTCACCTATTTTCATAATGCCTCCCGATTCGATCAATAAATCAAGTTTAGACCTTAGAGTATACTCTAGGGTCAAGGGTTTTCTTATTTTATTCCTGTCATAACTCAGCACCTCAGCACGTCACCTTTAGATAAATTCCGCATTACTCATGAAACTAGGCTGTAAAGAACTACACTTTACCTATCACTTACACCGTCGTTAGCCCATAGGAGCATCATGGAAAGTGGCCACTTAAAAGTACTTACATCGATTGGGCAGTTAGTTCAGGAGCGCAATAAACGGGAACTTGAGAAAATATTCTTAAATAGCCTCGCCGACTTCATTGAGTTTGATGCCCTGATCATTCTGCATAAACCAAGGCACCTTGATGATCCTTATTTAGAAGTGGCCCTTTCACAACCTTCACAAGCCTTTAAGCATCATTTAAATGTCATCAGTCACGAAACCGGCCAAGATTACATACACAGTGACCACCACATTAGTCAGTGCATTAAGAGTGCCCAAATTGTCTTTTGCGCATCAGAAGATAACCGACGGGGGTTATTTCCCATTACCGTGAATGATGAAGTCATCGGGTTATTAGATTTGTATGCTCTGGATATTTTAGACAGTACCCAAAGCATGATTAGAGGGTTTATACATATATACGAAAAATTTCTAGAAGTGTTACACGACAATGAACACGATGCCCTAACGGGGCTACTGAATCGTAAAACCTTTGATACCCACATCGAAGAATTTTACAAACTAGCACCCCTCTCGTCTAACGGGGCGTTAAACAGCAAACCAGAACACAGACACACTAAGCCGGGCTGTCATCACTGGATTGGCATCTTAGACATTGATCATTTTAAAAAAATAAATGACGGCTTTGGCCACGTATTTGGAGATGAAGTATTGCTGTTGTTCGCCGGTTTATTGAAAAAAATCTTTAGAAATTCTGACATGCTATTTCGTTTTGGTGGCGAGGAATTTGTGGTATTTTTACTCAACACCACCAAGCAAGAAGCCACCCAAACATTTGAACGTTTCCGTAGGGAATTAGAATTGTTCAACTTCCCCCAAGTGGGCAAAGTGACGGTCAGTATTGGCATGACGAAAATCGATTCCGAATGCCATTCGGCTTCCTTGCTAGAGCAGGCCGATCGCGCTCTTTATTATGCGAAAGAAAACGGGCGCAACCAAATTCGAAACTATCACGACCTCATTAACCAAGGGGCATTAGCTGAATTGAAAGTTAACCACTGCATTGACCTTTTTTAACCTAAAGCAAGCCTAAATAAGAGACTTAACGAGTAAAACCTCTGCGTCACTTGCCTTACTGGCCTCAGTGATTACAATTCGCCCTATAATTTAGCCTAAGTGATTCACATGAACAGAAAAAAGAAAATTTACGACATATTCAATACTAAGGTCAAAAAAGCTAAGGCCAGAATGAACCCTAGTAACAAGCCTAAATACATTTCGAAGGCCAAACGCGCTGAAATGGCCCTTGAAGAACAAAAGGAGCAGCAAGAGCAATCGACTTTAGTTGAAGCCGCAGCCCCTCAAGAACAACATAACCATTAACAAGTTTATTGTTGGGTGTTAACAATAGGGCGATTATTTCGCCCCATTGATATACTTGCTATATAGACTGAACCGTTAAGTCTTCAGGCAAGGCTTTAATCACCCTATCCATTTCAGCGGGCGTGATGGGCAGTTTTTTGAATTGCTCCCCTTCTTTTTGCATGTTTTCCAAATCTAATACCGTGCCTGGCGCTAATTCTTCCCCCATACCTAACATCCCTTTTACGCTATACAACACCCAATTGGGCCCTTCCATGGACAACACCATATAGGATGCATCCGATACCGCTAAAATACTGTGACCTGCAATTTGTGATAAAGACCCATACCCCAACACCACACCTGAACTAAGCGTATAAGTACTGGGCACCACCACAGCCTTCGATAATTGATACACACCATAACCTGCCCCTGTTAACACAGAAGCTGATGTGCCCACCGCCAATGTCGTACCCGCCACGGCTGTCGCCGCCACTTTAGAAGACCCTGACACTAATTCTCCCCCTGCACCCAACACACTGCCAGCGATCACTTCCGTTGTAGCCACCGCCACACTCACAGCGGCACCGGCTAATACCACGCCCGATGTGGCCACAGGTACCCCGATGTATTTAATGGCCTTACCTGTGCTGTAACCACCCACTGCCACCGTGGCAGAAGTCACTTTTGTGGCTGAATACCCCAGTATTGAAGTGGCACTGCCAGCGGCCATTATTGCTGAGCCCCCTATGGCAGAGCCCCCTGTTTGTACTGTGGCCAATACACCCGCTAAAGCAGCCTTACCCGTAGGGGCCACTATGTCATAAGCCATGCCTGCCGTATTCCAGCTTACTTTTACAGCCAGTTCAGCCAGGGAAAGACCCCCTTTGCCTGCCATTACCACAGGATAAACAACACCGTTCAGCGCCATGTAGCCCAAAGCCCCTGCGGATATTTTCCCCGCAGGCTTCATCACGCCTTGCCAAAATACCCCATGTAATGCCCAACCTAGTGACTTTAATATGGCAAAACTGCCTGTTTGTGAGGCCCCGTCTAGCTCCTGCTGACTTTTGTCAAAGGAATTTTTTACACCCGAGAAATAATGGTTTGTGGCATCTTTTACATAAAAAGCCATTTGATTAGAGTGTTTCTCTCGCCACTTACCTGTCGATTCAACGTCTTGCACATAGTCTTGCCAAGTCTCACTAACTGACATGGCGTCCACACGACCAGCTAATTTATGGGGCAAAGCCACATAACCTTCTATAAATTCAGTCAGCCCCTTGTCTAGGGTTTCACCACCTCGATCTAAACCGCTAGAAACAGTCTTAGCACCAAGCTCAAGGGATTTATCCAATAAAGTGTGACTCAAATGAGTGCCATCTTGATTAATTCTATGGGCCGCTCCAAGAGAATTAGCCGATAGTGCATCACCGCCCTCACTTAACGTGGTGCCTAAATGGTAAGCACTCTTCAAAGACGTACCCATTATATATTTTGCATCAGGGGCCGATCGTTTCAATAACAACATAGATCCTGGTCGAGAATGCTGTGTCACCCAGTTTGAAAATTTATCCCCCCCTTCATAAAAAGCTTTGCTAAGGGTATAGGTTTTTTGGGTACCCACACTCACCACAGTGAATGATTCTGCCGCTTTATTTAAAGATGTACTTAAAGATTGGCGAGCATTTATACCCATTAATTCACCAGCAAATTCCATGGCACTAGGGCCTGGGGGAATTAACCGAATCGTGGTACTGGGCACATGAAACGCACCATTTTCATAAAGGGATTTATGCCCTTGTACTACCAAGTGCTTGGTGTTTTTTAGGGGGTCTGACACAGAATCAGAAGAAGGGGAAGAAGTGCAAGCGCTCAACAATAAAAACATCGCCAAGATACTTTTCTTTAAAAACGCTGTTTTTAATTGCCCATTAAATTCGCTCATAACTTCAGATCCTTTGGCATTTCGTTTATTACTTTTTCTATCACTTCAGGATCACTTGAGAGAATTTCCAACTGTATTTTCCCTTTATCAGATAAAGCTTTTAAATCCACTACACTGCCCACCGGTAAGACACCTGGTTGCAAAGTATTTCCTTGGAAGTCAACGTTCCCCTTTAAGGTGGCAAGGCTCAAGCGGGGGCCATCGTATAACAAAAATACCGCAGAATTAGCCGCCCCTAATAGTAAATGACTGGGTATTGCGGTAAGTGCGTTATACCCCAATACCACACCGGACTGAAACTGGTTAACAAATACTTTAGTGGTGCCAGCCAACGCATCATAAGTTACTAACGCACCATATTGCAGTGTATCTGCAGTGGCCTTGGCAACACCTTCCACGGTAGCAATGGTTGGCGCTGCCACAGTGGATGCAGCTTGGTTAATCATGCCCATGGACGTTCCACCAATATAGGTGATGGGTACGGAACCAGCTGATAACAAAGATACACTGGCGTGAAAGCCACCTGCTAATGTGGGCGCCAATACTTCTAAGGTGGTTTTTCCTGCGTAATAAAATGCAAGGCCACTGGCTTGCAAAGAGTTTTTAGTGAGTATGTATGTGCTGGCGATGGGCAAAAATATCGCCTCACCTGCGATCACTGAAGAATATTTAGTCACTTGCCAACTGGATTGAACGGCAGGTTTAAACAGGCCCTCATAGGCACCCTTAACATAACCCCAAAGCAAGACTCCTAACCCAGTCAGAGAATTTCCTTGCTGTGCAGAGTCGCTATAAGCTTGCTGAAAATGCGCTTCACCTATTTTTAATGCACCATCCCACTCCTTCTGAATATTTGTGGCACTGGCCTTGCGAAGATTTTGGTATTTAGTAAACAAATCATTAAAATCTTGCTTGACGTTTTCTTGGTAGTCACTAGGCACATTCTGTAGAGCACGAATACTATCTTCAGTCGCATCCGCTAAATATACATAACCATTGATCACACTTTGCCAAGCCTCCACAGCACTGTGCTGACT
>CAJXRF010000132.1 GCA_913058575.1 uncultured Bermanella sp. | reverse complement strand
ACGTTGATACTTTGCTACCTTGGAATTTTAAGGACGGTGTTGGTTAGGCGCTTACTGTTAATTCACAAATTACTTATCACAGTGATGATATGAAAAATGAAATCATTAGTGCTATCAATGAAGGTAAAACTGTCACAGTGCATGAAGCACCTTTAAGTCACTCTGGCTGGAATGGTATGGGATATACTATTATTGATCCGGAGACAGGTGCTGGGGCTTATAAAATTTCTAGTGGGGCTAATGGTGGGATCTTAATGATTCTAGGGTTATCCTTAATTTTAACGTTTGGAATATTTGCATTGGTAACTGGTGGTGTTGGTGCTTTGTTTGCATTAGCTTTTATAAATGCGGCCTTAGCAATGTTTTTTCAGGGGCTAGCTATGGTGCTGGATAGTTTAGGTCAAGAAAGGTATGCGGCGATTGCTTGTGGATTTATGTGGATTACTCTAGGAGGAGTTTTAGGTGCTGTGCTAGCAGGGTTTACTGCATTAGGAGCAGTTGGGTCAATTCTAGTTGGTGAATTGTTTTCAGGCGTGACTACAGTGTTGAGCTGCCTATAAATGATTAAAATTATAATCCCAACATTTATTATATCCCTAGGTTTATTTTTCGTTCTTGAGTCAGAGAATGCAGAAGACGGGCTGAAGTTAGGTCTGCCTATAGTGTTTTTCGCATACAATATTTTAATGTTTTATTTCATTAGAAAGTATAGGAATAAATAGTTTTTTAAGGTGGACTAACTTCTAAGGTCGGGGAGGGGAGTTGTGGCTAGGTGGGTCTCTAGGATTATTAGTATGGGTCTTAGGGGCTGTAAGTTTAGGGTTTGGTGGTGTAGTTGCAGCATTTTTCTTTGGTTCTTCATTATCAATAGATGAATACTGTTCTCAATCATTTTCGTGTAGAAATAGTATGGATCAGGCTATGTTAGCGGAAAGGGCGTTGATTGCTCTTACTTGCGCAGATGCTCGAAAAACTATCATGGATCAGTGCTTTGGCGGGGGAGATGATGGTCATAAAGAGGCTTACGAAAGTACGATAAGAGCCCATGAAAACTGCGTAAGTATTTTATCGGGAATGTAAGGGGATTTTAAATTATGCGTCTAACAGAAATCGATAAATTATTAAGAAATGTGTTCTCATTAACTCGGCCGAAAAATAGTAAGTTATTCAGGACACGAGAAGATTTTTCAAAATATGAAGGTAATACGTTATCAAAAGAGCTAGAAGACATGAGTTGGGATAGACTACTTCTTGCAGAGCAGCAAGTTAAAATGGAAAAACTTTTTAGTAAAGATAAATTGTTTCCATTTCTCAAACCATATGGCTTTGTATATTACCTCCCTGCATTTCTAATATATATGCTAAAAAATCACGATGGCGAGTTTATGCAGTTTTGTATGTTTAACATGACACCTGGAGATACGGAGCTATCTCAAAATCGTGTAGGGGAAATATATATGTTACTAACCGGAGAACAAATCTCTGCAGTTAAAGTATCCCTAGAGGCCATTTTAGAAAAATGGTGTGATTTTGGTGAAGGTGAAAATATGGCTAAAATTGCTTTAAATGGGTATTGGAAATATGTTTAAAAAATAGAATTATTTTGGGGTTGGTATTAGAGTTCAGGGAATTTGCCATGTCTATAACTATTGAACCATCACTTAAAAATCCTATCATGTTTGTGGTGATGTTGATTTTATCCTTTTATGAACAGTCAACTTATACTATAGGGCCGTGTTTAGTATTTGGCTTTTTCTCGATTACAAATTATCTAGGTAAATCACGAATAACAGTGGATGAAGAATTCATTGTATTCTCAAATACGAAGATTAAATTAGATAGAATTGAGGAAGTTTATTTCAAGAGGAATATTTTTATGGTTTTAACTGTCATAGTAAAAGGAAAAGCATTAAGAGTTGGAGATATTTGGGCGTATTCGTTTTCAAATATTAAAAAGATAAAGGATATACTTGAAGAAGGTATTCCATGATAAAGATAAAATGCTGCCATTGCAGTCAGATTTTCAAGTCCACTTATGAGCCATTTATTTGCCCTAGTTGTAAAACAGTATTAGAAATTAAAAATTATAAAGAGCTGGAAATTGGAGAACATACTTCAAGCGGTTCAAACCCATATTATGCAGCATTAATGATCGCTATTGGGGTCTTTATAATAACTAATGCATTAGTAGATATGCTTTTTCCTGAGCGTGTAATTGGCGTTTTAGGCACTGAAGTTAGCGTTCGGCTGTTAACACTCTTAATAACAGGATCGGCTATGTTATTAATCGGCGCAGTATACTTTATTCACGAAAGAGAAAAAGAGCCAAGTAATGGTTATGAAACGGTAAAGAAGTCAGATCAAGGTTGAAGAAAGAAGAATAAACAAGACAATCATACTTAGAGAAGACTGTCATCTATAAGATGATGACTGTCGAATTCCCTGTGGGCTTACCTCCGTTAAACTGTGTAAATACTTTATCCAGAATGTAATGGGGTTTTAAATGATGCGTCTAACAGGAATCGATAAATTATTAAGAAATGTGTTCCCATTAATTAGGCCACAAAATAGCAAGTTGTTCAGGATGCGAGAAGATTTCTCAAAATATGAAGGTAATATGCTATCAAGAGAGCTAGGAGACATGAGTTGGGATAGACTACTTCTTGCAGAGCAGCAAGCTAAAATGAAAAAACTTTTTAGTAAAAATAAATTGTTTCCATTTCTCAAACCATATGGTTTTGTATATTACCTCCCTGCATTTTTGATATATATGCTAAAAAATCACGATGGCGAGTTTATGCAGTTTTGTATGTTTAACATGACACCTGGAGATACGAAGCTGTCTCAAAATCGTGTAGGAGAAATATATATATGCTACTAAATGAAGAGCAAATCTCTGCAGTTAAAGTATCCCTAGAGGCCATTTCAGAAAAATGGTGTGATTTTGGTGAAGATGAAAATATGGCTAAAATTGCTTTAGATGGGTATTGGAAATATGTTTAAAAAATAGAATGATTTTTGGTTGATATTGGGGGGGAGGTGTAGTGGTCAGTAGTTTTTCCTTGAGTATAGTTAAAGATGGTGTAAGTTGTTGATTATGAAAGATATTGTATTTATCCCCATATTGCTTTTTCTTATTGTATTTGCCTTTATGGGGTTGTGCATCTATTTGTGGGTGTACAGAGAGACATTACTTTATAAGGTACTTGGTAATTTGGAGCTTGCTCAGTCAGAAATTAAAATAAATAAGTTGTCAGATTATTTAATGGAGGAAGGTGGCGTTAAGTGCAGTAAAATTTATAAATTTGAGTCAGGGCTGTTATTTATAGTGGGTTTTCATATAGCAGGGACATTTAGAAAGAAATTTTACTTAGTATTAACTTTTCCTGATGATAGAAATAACCCTGGGCTTTATGGAGGGGGTCATATTTATCGTGAAATGAAGCACAGACGAAATGACATTACTTTCCATAGAAAAAGTAATTTCAAAAAAAATAGCAGTTATGGTGATGCAGTCTCCGACTTTGAAATCGTAGAGGTGATTGGAGGCAATGCTTTTTATTATTACCCCATCCCAAGTATGTTTGGTACAGGTAATCTAAAGAGAATTACTAAGTCATAATGAATTGTTGAAAGAGTTATACTAAGTAAATAATGTATCTACCAACTCGTTAAACTGTTAGCGAGTATTTTAAACTGATCTTTTTCTAATAATCGTTATATATCTGTTGACTCAGATATTTAATTAAACCATGGCGGTATCAAAGGTGAGTTTATAGAACAACGGGAGTGCATCGAACACTAGAGGCAATAGATTGACTTTTTTGAGAAAAGTGTAACCTATGATGTAACTTTTAATTTAGTTAAAAATAAAATCCTTACAAATCAACGCTTAGGTAGTGCTGCATCATGGCGTAACAGCAGTGTCGGCGTTTTGATTGGCCTTTGATTTGGCGGGGGCTTTGGTTATTTTTGTCATCTTAACTCTATTAAATCAAAGGGTTACGAAATGGTGATTATATTGCTTATTATGTCTTGGCGCATAAGCCTGTGGATATCCATCTTTGTCCGATAAAAAAGAGTCTGCATTGAAACGCTACTGATATGTTAAATACAGCCTTTCAAGGGTGGCCCCTAGCCGATGGATTCACAGGTTTTCATGGTTCAATTGCTTGGCAATCTGAACGGCGCACAGGATAGCAAAAGTCATCCCAAACCACTATCTATGAAGGGCTATTTAGTAAGATCAAGTTAATGGGTAATTAAAGGTGAGCGCATGGCTTATTGGGATAAATAAAAGCACTGTAGGGTAAGCGAAAAAGTGCGTGATTAAATGTGTGCCGACTAGGCTCAGTCCTCAAGTACCAAGCACTAGATCTCTCACCGTTATTTGAGGTTAAAAATGAAATGACTGCCTTTTTTCGTAGCCGCTACTGTCTCTGTATATATCAGGATATACACAGACAATAATCAAATCTTAAAATAACATTTTAGAGTATTCGCCACTGCGCTCTTTACAAAATCTCATTAACAACCGCCCCAAGGTAGTTGGCTTGAATGGTGACCTTGTCACCTTCTTGCAAATACACCATGGGGTTTAACACATTGGCTATTCTAAATATTACCCCAGCAGGGGTGCCGGATAAAATAATGGTGCCTTTGGAAATTTTATTGTTGGTGAGTAAGTTTAACGACTGATCACCAGAATTAAAGGAAAGGTCTTTATTGTTAAATATTAACTCTAAAATATCTATGGATTTTATGCGCATATTGGCGGCAGTTTCATGTTGGCGCAAGCGTTCGTTTACATATAGCTTCATTTCTACTTTTTCTAAAAATGTTTTATGATTTTTGGGGATAACAAATAAATTGCCCACGGGTAAAAAATTTGGCTGGCTTTTGGCAAGGGCAAAGCCTGTGGTGCCCATGGGAAGGCTTTGGTTAATGTCTTTTACTAAAGTTAAGCGATCGGTGAAGTCATTACATAAAATAAATCCAAAATATTTCGGTGGTGCGTCATTCATACTAATATCGTTTAATGGCACCAGCCCCAGTTCCACTTCATAATCTAGGCGACCGTGAATTTGGCCGTTGATTGAAGAGTTAAATAAGGTGGGTTGTACTTTTTTTGGAAAAACAAATACAGATTTTTGGGTAAGGCCCGACTCTTCAACGTGCTCTACATAATTGCCCCCCACACCAATATTATCTAATTGGGTATTAATGGGAACAATAAGCTCACTAAGTGCCACGGTAATCGAATGACCATCATTATTATTAGCGAGCAATTGTTGTAAAGCTGCATAGCCCAATTGGTTGAATATTTCTATGGGGTCTGTGTTTGGGTGGGAGTTTGGATTGGAAAGAGTGTTTGCAATGGCTTGGTTTACATTAATACCCGTTAACTGGTTGTTTTCATATTTTTTCACCAGTAAAACGGTGGCTTCTCCGTTCAAGTTAGCACGAGCAAAGGTGAGGGCTTCTTCAGCTGGGGCGATGGCCATGGTACTTATTTGGGAAGGGGTGAGTGTATCCTCATATAAGGGGGTTGAGACATGAAAGCTGTAGCTAATGGCGCTAATCAAAATTATGGCAATGAATACCATCAAGTAGCTAAGTCGTTTCATCATTAACGTCCTTCATATTTTAAAAATAATGAGCAATATAAGATCATAAAATTAGCAAAAGGTACTTGAACAAAACAGCTAAGCTAAACCATGCAATAGATGGTTGAATTTTAATGAGTGATTACAAAATGCACAGCCAATAACCCGTAACCCCTTAAGCAAACTGAAGCAACCGTTAATTTAGCCAGGTTTAGGCAATAATAAGTTTGAATGAAAACAAATAAAGCCCGCGCCCTGTTATCATCTATTGCTGGCCTATATGGTAAATTGGCCATTTGTACAGGGTTTAAATAACGAGTATTGAATGAGTCTTTCCTCCATAAGCCACCCCAGTCCCTTGGCCATTATGCATTTCATGCCCACCATGGTGGCGATTTTTCGCAATGCCATAAGCGCAAAAAACCATCAACACCATGCCGCTCAGCTTACCTTAGATTTTGAAGGCAGCTTTGAGCTGCATTGCCAAAATAAAATACAAAACTATAAATGCGTCATTATTCCGCCCAATGTCTCCCACTGTGTTCGCTCGAATAATCATTGGCAGCTCACCATTTTATTAGATGCGCAAAGCGCCATAACACAGCGGCTTTTAAAGCGTTTCAACGCCACAAAAAATCCCATGGAAATTCCTGAAGCCTATTATGGAAAGCTATTAATGTTGGGCAAGCAACCTCAAGCCATTAGCGAGCTAAGTAAAACTTTATTGAGCCTTTTTAATCAATGGGTAAGTGATGTAGACATTAGCGAGCAAGATGCACGCATTGAGAAACTGTTATCGTTAATAAATGCCAGTACCTCCCCTGAAGAAGTTGATCACATTCTGGCTCAGGTGCCTCTTTCAAAAAGCCGTTTATCCCATTTATTTGTGGAGCAAGCCGGAGTCACATTGCGCCGCTACATTCTTTGGCAAAGACTGCTGCGTGCCATTACGCTTATATTGGCAGGAAAATCCATTACCGACGCCGCGTACGAAGCCTCATTTTCTGATTTACCCCATTTAAGCCGTACTTTTAAAAGCATGTTTGGTATGAATATTTCACAATTTTTTAAGGTTAAAGATTTTATTCATATTCATGTTGAATAATAAAAGTGAGTTTTTATTGTTTATAAACGTACTGCAGTTAGCCCTTGGCTTAAACGTTAAAAGTGAGCCTTAATATAATTGATTAAAAGCTAAGTGTGATGCGTGTCACAAAGTTATGGCAATGAATGGTCCTTTTGGTTCGTTTGTTTTTAACCGGTTCCCTTTAAAATTTAGTCTGGTTTATTTTTATTAAAAAAGTTGATCATCGATTAATCATTCTTAATAAACCCATGGCTGGTAAATTAATATTTTTAAGGGATAACTATGTTTAAAACAATAATTATTTTTTGTTCAATTTTGCTGCTTACTGCCTGTGCGACGGCACCGTCTTCGGCCCCTAAGTTTTCAGATGTTAATATGCCGGTGGCCACCGATCATAAAGGCGTGTTGGTGGTTTTTCGAAAAACCACCAAACCTTATTTATACAATATGCAAGTGGAAATCGATGGCATGCCCACTGCTGAATTACCTAATGATACTTTTTCTTGGATTGAGCTAAGTGAGGGTAAGCATGATGTGACCATTGATTGGCCATTCTTATCTGGCATGCCCTCTACTTCTTTTCCTGTGTCGATAGTGTCTGGTGAAACTCAATATATTGAGTTAAGCAGCGATGTATCTGTATCTATTGGGGTATCGGTTGGCTCTGGTGGTTCGTCTACTTCGGTTGGCAGTGCAGCGGGCAGTAACCGTGGGCTTTCGTTAAGTAAGGCAGAAGCGGTAAAAGCACTAACTCAGTGTTGTCAGTATGTGGGTTTGTTAACCGAGTAATTCATTGAAAATAAAAAAGTCGGCCCGCTGATGTTAAAAATAGTTAACACTCAGTGGGCCTTGGTTAACCCTAGTATTTAACCGTGAACAGTGAGCTCTGTTTATCTTTACTTAACCCTTGCTTATTTTATTGCTCACTTTATACCGTGTTGATAGCACCGCTATCATGGTGATTAAAAGTTGAGTTTGTGTTGGCTGTATAGTTTATTTTTATATTGAAGTGCTTCATAAAAATATTTGAAATACTAAATACTAGGTTTTAAAAATGTTTAATAAATTGCCAAGAGTATTGGCCTTAAGCGGTGTATTAGCAGCACTCATGAGCGCTTTTGTGATATTTATAGCCGGTTACTATCAGGGTGAATTCAGTCATGCCAAAAGCTTTGTAAGTGAACTTAATCAAAGTGGCAGCCAATATGCTAGCACCATCGGTTACCTTGGATTTGTGCCCTTAGGGCTGGTTACCTTATTTTTTATTCTGGGCCTTAAACAAACGTTAGGGAAAACCAAAAGAGTCACCATTGCTTTATTCTTTCTGTGCTTTTCTGCACTTGATTGGTTGGTGACTGCTTTTTTTCCTTGCGATGCTGGTTGCCCTGTTACAGGGGATATTTCAGTTTCACAAAGTATTCATAATTTGTCTGGTTTGTTTTCTACCATATTGGTACCTGTGGGGATTTTTTTGTTAATTTCCCCTCTTAAAAAAATGAAATTTCACCCTTTAGTAATTGTATTTTCAATGGCCTCTATTATTGCCTACCTAGCAAGCTTTGTGCTGATTGTGGGCAATGTGTTTGAGGGATTTGAAGGGGGTATTCAACGCATTAGCCTGTTGTTTTTTTTACGGCTATCTATCTGCATTAAGTGTAAATATTTATTTTAAAAATAATTTAAGCACTAGCTTAAGTTCTTAAAATGGTGGTTATGCCACTTCAATAATAATAGCTATTTTTACTCATCAACTCTAGAAGGGAAATTAAATGAGAACCTTACCAATAATATTACTGGCCACCTTGGCTGGCTGTGGTAGCGACAGCGATACTGAAAACACTTCGTTGCAAGAAGAACAAGCTGAATTTGTCACCTTTCAGGATATTATCGGCACCTGGAAAAGTCCTTTAGAAGATGACTCAAGCGAAGAGGAATATACGGTTATTAAAGCCAATGGTCACATGATTGATTATTCTTACGATAGTAATTTTGGCAACTGTTATGAAACGTTTGATAGCGTAATGAGTACCATTGAAGATTTAGGTCAGGGCAACTTTAAAATTCGCCACTTAGAAAAAGAAGATGATGTATATGAAGAATACAGCTCACAAATTGTGGCTATTGCGCTTTCAGGAAATGATCTGGTTTTTAGTGGCACTGAAAACGATGTACCCTATACACAAACCAGTTTTGCCTCTGACATTTTAGAAAGTGATTTTATGGCAGCCTTGTGTGAAGAATAATTAGCCCATTTATTTTTAAAGGAAAATTGGGGCTGGCATGTGTTTAGCCCCAATACTGCACTTTTCACTTTTTTTATTTGGTTTCTTAATATTTTAAGTGACTAAGTTTTCAATTTTGTATTATTGATTCTTTATTGGCGCCCACCTTGCCAACGGCGGTACTCAGAGGGGCTCATGCCCACTTGCTTGCGAAACAGGCGCCGAAACGCCGCTTCATCTGAATAACCAAAGTTTAAGGCAATATTGCCTATGGGTTGATCACTGGTGTGCAATAGGGTTTTGGCCATGTCCATGCGTATTCTATCCATAAAAGATTTAGGTGCCTCACCACACAGTTGTTTTAAGCGGCGATGCAAGGTGCGTTCAGACACCGCCAACATGGAAGCCAACTCAACAGTACTGAATGGCGCATGAATGTTTTGGCGAACTTTGGTTTCAGCCTCTATTAAAAATGGCTGGGCCGACATCAAGTGCCCTTGGGGAATATACCGGTCTTGTGAATGGGGGGCGGCATCCACCACGGCAAAATCGCTGGCCCTATTCGCCGCGTCGGGCCCGGCTAGCTCGCGAATCATGCGCAAGCTAATATCTACCCAAGACAAGGGCCCTCCCGAAGTAATAATGTTGCCATCTTGAATTAGCGCACTTCCCCAGGCGGCGTTGGCCTCACTAAAGCGCTTGGCAAATTCGTAATGCAGCCACCAAGTGGTGGTGCAGCGGCGTTTATTCAATAGCCCAGCCTCACCCAAAACAAACGCCCCGCTGCACGAGCCCCCCATTAATGCGCCGTGGTCATATTGGCGTTTAAGCCAGTTTTGGCAGGCCTTGCTGGTAACCTTTTCTGGTGGCAGGCCATTAGTACAGGGCACAAAACCGGGAATTAACACACCATGGCAGTGATCAATATCCTGCAGGGCACAATCGGGTTTAAAGGCACGGCCCTGCCCATCGATGATGTCTTTTCCGTCTTGGCTAGCAATTAATACTCTAGGGTGCCAAGGGGCATTCTCTAGAAGGTTATTACTCACGGCGCCAGTGTGATTGACCCTAACATTGCCCGCTTCATGGCTGTTAGTAGGCCAGTGCTGCTGGCTAAGATTCGCCAACGCCAGCATGTCAACAATGCCCATTAACCCAGAGGGCAAGGTTTGATGAAAAGCCATAATCACCAAGGTATGACGGCTCATTACTGCGCTTCCTTTAAAAATAGTGCTTATGGCGAATTATGTACGTTTATTGTCAAGTTCGCCACTCACCCCCATTTGGCACGGCCCCTATAGTAGATACTCCTTAACACAAACCAAGAGAGCCCATTATGAACAACACAAAGCTAGCCATTCTTGCCAACATTGAAGCCAAACCACAACACGCCGCCGATGTGGAAGCGTTATTAAGCGGTGCCATTGAGCTTGCCAACCAAGAAGCAGGCACCACCAGCTGGTACGCCTTTAAGTTAAGTGAAACCCGCTTTGGCATTTTTGATACCTTTGCCAACGAAGAAGGGCGCCAAGCTCATTTAAACGGAGACATTGCCAAAGCGTTATTGGGCAAAGCCGATGAATGGCTGTCGCAAGCGCCGGACCTTTTCATGGCGGATGTGTTGGCGGCGAAGCTGGGGTAAAAAGCTGGGGTAAAAAGCGTTTGAGATAGTTCAACAGAGGCACGGTGCAGAGGGGTTATGCCCTTTGCTAGCCAGATCAGTGGCCCGTCAGTCTCATGGGGCCATAATCACGGCCCAATAAACCCCATCTATAGTTTTTCCTGTTTTTTAAGCATAACGAGGTAACATGTATGAATTTTTACAAAATCTATACATGTTTACTTTCATATGTATAATAAAAGTCTATTTTATATACATATGAGCAGGATATATGAGTGTCACCTCTCTTCATAAACTTGCGCATACAGAGGTTATGTAAG
>CAJXRF010000131.1 GCA_913058575.1 uncultured Bermanella sp. | reverse complement strand
AATACCTCAACAAATTAGATATTCATAAGCAAAAAATTAGGCCGTTTGGTTATGATTTTCCAAGTATATTAAACTCTAGAATCTTCAAGCTTATGTGCTCTAGGAAATAAATCTTTATGTTTCGAATGTTATTAACAGGCTTGGCTATTATGGCCAGTACTCAGGGGTTATCCCAACCTTTATCTCAGCAATACCTTCAGCTAAAAGATAAGCTGGATCGCCCCTATGATGGCTACTGCTTGGATGTTGTGGGCAGCGGCAACTATATCCAAATGGATATGCCGCTTACTGCCCATAACTGTAAAGGTCCGCAGGTTTATGCCGACGAAGTTGTGCAGTACCGCAGCGATAAATCCCTGTATTTCCCTAAATATAATGCCTGTGTCACCGTGATGGGTCTTAACGATAAGGCTTTGGCCGGGAATGCGTTAATGCTGAAAGACTGTGGTGTTGAGCAGCCATTCTTGAATGCCAAGCGCTTCCAGACATTTAAATTAAATACAAAGGGGCAAATTCAGCTAGCGAATAGCCACTTGTGTATTGCTGCGGGCACTGAGTCCCATACAACCTATAGCTCTGAACATAGGTGGAGAAGTTTATTTATGACGCCCTGCAATGAAGTGGAGCTTAAGCGAAGCGTCTGGCAGTTTGTCCCCGCTGGGTATCACAAATCATAACGCTATAAGGATAAGATGAGCCGTTTGCTATCATGATCTATAGAGGCTGGGCCTGCTTAAGGATACAAAAAGGTGAATATGCTGGTCCAAGGGACGCCCAGTAAAGCTGAGACAATAAGAATTGCTGAAACGGTAAAGTAGCTAAGGCAAGCACCTTATGACCCCACGAATAAATGACTCTGAGCTTTCGTGTATTTAATTCGTTATTCCCTTATCTCCCCCAACTAAAGCCTCAAACCTAGGAGTTTGGATGGCCAAAATTGCTTTATTAAGCCCAATCACCTATAAAGCAGGCACCAATATGAGGCGTCATTGCATGGAGCGATGTGATGATGAGCGCTATGGGCAAACCCGCTGTAAGCCCCATTATACGGGTCTTTCTGTATGAATATTAACCGTAATTGGGGTGTTATTCTGGCTAAAACTACCCAAATGTAGGGATTGCCCCTCTTATTAGAATAATCATTTCAGCTAAGAACTGTTTATTGCGTAATCGCCAGAGGCTATAATGCGCCAATATGTAGGGTGTCGCTGCGCTATGAATATCGGATTTCGGCAGCTCATTCGGCAAATCATTAGGAGGCAATATGGCGCAAGTACGAAATACGGTGTCGATTCCAGTTGGTAAAGATCAGGCCCATGAAGCGCAGTTTGTGAGCTTTAATGGCTTAAACGACGATAAAGAGCACCTAGCGCTTATTTTTAAGGGCGCTGACCACCAAACGGTGCCTTTGGTGCGTTTGCATTCAGAATGTCTGACAGGAGATGTGTTTCACTCTGCCCGATGTGACTGTGGTAAACAGTTAGATGAAGCGGTGGAAACCATGGCTAAAACCGGCGGCATTATCTTGTATTTACGCCAAGAAGGCCGCGGCATTGGTTTGTATAACAAATTAGATGCTTACAAGTTGCAAGATTCAGGCATGAACACCTTTGAAGCCAATAATGCCTTGGGTTTTGATGACGATCTGCGTGACTTCAGCGTGGCAGGGCAAATGCTAAAAGCGCTGGATGTTCAGGAGATCGATTTACTCACAAATAACCCCCAGAAAACCGCATCAATGGAAAAAGCGGGCATTACCGTGCGCAATCAGAACTCTACCGGTGTTTTTTATAACCGCCATAACGGCCATTACCTATCGGCCAAGGTATCGGTGGCTAACCATGATATCGATTTACGAGAAATAGCCGTTTAAACATTTCCATTACCGTCAGCATCTAGCTGGCGGTTTTCTTTTCAGTGAACTTATTCCCAGCATTAAGACTCCTATAGTGCGAGCGCTCTCACTGAATCAATACAGCTTTGTGTTACCCTTCCTTTTTATTTCCAGCAACTTGTTCATTAGGATATTTATGCGCTTTTTATTGCCTTTATTAATACTATGTATTTTATCGCCTGTTTCTTTACAGGCAAAAGAGCACTTTACTATCGAACACACCACTATTATGGATGCCTCTTGTGCCTTGCAAAATAAGCGAGATGTGACGCCGGGCTGTAAGAAAAATTCCACGGCTTTTATGAAATCTTGGCACCGCCAAGCCAAACCTGTCTTAAATGCGTTAAAAGGAATTTTATCTCATTCAAACGCACAGCGTCTTGAAGTGATGTTTACCGTGAATCATGGAGGAATTGAAAATATTCGTACCAGTAAAGCCATGAGTAAACATGGCGTAGAAAAGGTGAAAACCTTGTTGGCAGACATGAAGTTTTCACTTATTGAAGGCAATGAATTTAGATTGAAAGTTCGATCTGAAAAACATTTCCTATAAATTATTTAGGTACCGGATAAACCAACAATAAAAAGTGGCCAATATTTACTCCCCAATGGGTGAGAATGGCTAAACTCAATTGACCGCTTTTTTGATAGACCCAGCCATATAATAACCCTGCAAACGTGGCCAAGATAACAAAATGCCAACCTCCCCCTATGTGAGCCAAACCAAACATTAGGCTAGTGATGATTAAGCCTAGGTGGGCTGAAAAACGTGTTTTATCTTTTAAAAACTGGCTTAAACTATTTTGCAAAATTCCTCTAAATAACGCTTCTTCGGCGATGACGCTGAAAAATAAATTAGTGACCACAAAACTTAAAGTTTGTGGTGGCATTTTAATGTCCAAGTGTAGGCCGCTTAAATAGGCCACGATTAATACCAGTGAAATGTATAAAGGGATAAGGGAGAGTTGTCTGGCTGGCTTAGAATAAGGATCTTGGGGTTTTAGTTTTAAAGCCATAATTAAAAATAATAATAAAATACCTGCCAGTGCTTTATCTATATTGGCTTTAATGTTTATGGTGCCAGCCGATTCTGAAATGATGATGTTTTCGTGAAGCAGGGTATTGTTTATGCCGGGTATCAGGTGGGCGGCCAGTGCAAAGCAGGTGAGCACCATAAAAATAATGAGCGCGAATTTTAGGGCTGTAAATAAAAAACCTTTTTGATGCGTGAATGTATTAAAAATGAAAGGCAGCGCGGTGCTCATTAATATTAATAGCAGTATGAATATGCCCGCTAATACTTGGAGGTGTTGAGTGAACATAAATAGCAGGGTGGCCGCACCGGTTAGTGCCGCCATGGGTTTTAGTCGTTGATGTGTTTTAGAATCTACCGCCCAAACACAACCGGCCAATACTCCTGCTAATAATAAATAACCTATGCTTAGCGCGAATGTAGCGGCCATGTTCAATCCCTTGTTTGATCAAATTCAGGGGAGTTTACAGGGAAAGTGGCAACTCTAAAAACTGGGCGTAAATAAAGTCTCTGTGTTTGATTAAAATTGGGTCCAGTGCGGCGGCTGTGTCTGCATCTAATGATTCAAAAGCGCTGCGTATGGGGGGCAACATGGCGCATTGTTCTTGTGGCAGTGGGTTGAAAGGCGCCATGAAGGTGGCACTGTATAAATCCACGGCTGATAAAGATGAACCCATGTAAAAAGGCTGGCCCGCTGCGGCTTGTTTATGAAGGATGTCTGCCAACATACCCAGTAATTCAATAACCCGCTGGCGATATTCCGCCGCTTGTTCTGGGCGATAGTGATATTTTTTAGCCAAGTATTGGGCAATGGGTTCTACATAGCCACCTTGTCCTTGTAAGCCACTATGAACACTGTCTAAGCGACGGCACCAGCCCAAGCCCATTTCTCCACAAATTTCATGGCAAAGCCCCAGTGCTTGGCTACGTAATACGCTGTCTTTGGGTAATAAAGCAGGCTCGGGGGAGAGGCGCTCAGCTAAAAATAATATGTCTGCCCAGCCACCGCGAGGCGTTTCATTCTCGTATAGGGCTACAGGTGCACTGCGGCTGCCGGTCCACTGTGACATGTCTTTATCACGGTGATCAAATTGCACGCCATGCCAAGGGATGTTTTTAACCTTTAATATGCCTTTGGCGGCTTCACCCCAAGGACTAGGAATACCGGGAACCACCACCATGCGCAGTCCGCTTAGCTGTTGGGCTTCTTCTAATTTCACGTAATTGACGGACATGGTGTTTCCTTTATATTGTGAAGGCCATCTTGAAGGCTAATTTAAGTTAGATTTATTAACCTAATGATTCGTGGCTAAATGTCTTGTTCACCATAATTACTCTTAAAATGGCCCAATACAAACGATAATAACTAACCATTAGATAAGATTTTCTTATCTAATGGTTAAATCCTAATGCTATAGTGACCCTTAAATGCATTCCTTATTAATTGTTGGTTAATGCATTAAGTTTTATATTAGGTGATGAGCGCTTATGTTTAGCCCACAAAGAATGCCCCCCATACAGTATTTAGTGGCTTTTGCCGCCGCGGCTCAGCATTACAGTTTTAAGTTAGCCGCAAAGGAATTGAATGTTAGCCCATCGGCCATTAGCCAGCAGATTAAAACCCTTGAGTCTCATATTGGTCTTCCTTTATTTAATCGTGAAAAAAGGGCTTTAACACTTACCCATGCCGGTGAAAGTTTTTATCAGGTGGCGTTGCAAACATTAAACCAATACGAATCTGGCTTCACTCAGTTTGCACAACGCTATTTCAGTGACACTCTTAAAGTCAGTATGATTCCCTACATTGCCAATGAGGTGGTGATTCCAAGGCTGCATGAATTTCATCGGCAGTATCCAGAGTTAAACTTAATCGTTGAAACCAGTATGCAACTGGAGAACCTAGAGTTAAAAGAATTGGATGCAGCCATTCGTTTTGGATTACCCCCTTGGGGGCAAAATGATGCGCAACTTATCAGCCCAGCCTATACGAGTTTAATGGCTAGCCAAGCCTACCTAGATAAACATATTACTAAATCGCCTATTGATTGGACTCAACAAACCCTGATTCACTCGCGCAGTAATATAAATGATTGGCAACGCTTCATGGGCGAAAGTGGCTTATTATTTACCCCAAAAAAAGAACTGTATTTTGATTCTTATGACGCTGGGATGAGAGCCGCCGAAGAAGGCCTCGGAATCACCATAGGGGCCTTTCCGATCTCCAATAGAAAAATTACAGAAGGAAAATTGGTAGCCCTAGCGAAAACGCCTGCTGTTATGAAAGAAGCTTTTTATTTTGTAACAACTCCTAACCTTAATAAAAAAGTGAATTATCAGCGATTACTAGAATGGCTTAAAGGCCTTTTTCTGAATAATTAATCTTTAATTAATCTTTAATGGATCTTTTATAATTGTGTTTTTTCACGGTTTAGACGTGTTATTGAACTCTGAAGAACCCCCTATATAACTAAACTTCCTAAAAACCAACTGGTTAGGCTTGCTAATTAAAATTAGCGCCGTCCTTATAAATCACCTAATTGGGCTACAATATAATAAGGTACTTTTCTCTTCCCTTTTGTGAGCCATAATCGAACTCATATGTGGGCTACTAAATACTTAACAGCGATTCTTATCGTTATACTCTCTGTCTTTATGGCAGCGGCGCCTTCTATTGCCAAGCAGCAGCGTTTTTATGGCTTTGAACACTTTAATCATAATAAAACCCTAACCAGTCAATCTATTGTGAGTGTTGCGCAGGATAAGTATGGTTTTTTGTGGTTTGGCACTGAAGATGCCAGCGTATTTCGTTTTGATGGGCTTGTATTTCAGCACTACAGCCATGACCCCAATTCTTCTCAGTCCATCGCACCGGGAAGAGTGTATGCCATATTGGCAGATAGCCATGGGTTCGTTTGGTTTGCCACTGCCGGCAGCGGGGTGAGCCAATACAACCCTGACACCAATACTTTTCAAACCTTTCAACACAACTCCAAAAACCCAGAAAGCATAGGCAATGATGTAGTGCTCTCCTTTATTGAAGATCATGAAGGAAATATTTGGATAGGCACGTCAAATGGCATCAGTATTTTTAATTACGCAACTCAAACATTTAGCCATATTAAAGTTGGAGAAAACGCTTTACCTAAAGGTGATATTTGGCATATGTACCAAGACCAATTTAATCATGTTTGGATAGCCACCTATGGCGGTGGTCTTGCAGAGTATGATCCAAACACCCAAAAATTTATTTATTACAAACATAATAGCCAAGATAAAAACTCTCTGGCCCATAATATTGTGGGTGCCATTATTGAAGATAGGGAAGGCAATATATGGGTGGGAGGAAAAGGGGGCCTTAATAAGTTAAACCGACAAACAAGAAACTTTACCCACTTTAAGCATGATCCTAACAATCCACACAGTTTATTAGAAAATTATGTTTGGGATTTACACTTAGATGACAGAGGTTTTTTATGGGTGGCTGGTTTTGGTGGTGGCTTAGCGAGATTTGACCCACAAACCCATCAAGTGACTCGTCATAGTCATGATCCTAATCAAGTTAATAGTTTATCAAGTAATTTGGTATTTTTTGTATTTCAAGATCGCAGTGATGTTTTGTGGGTAGGAACATCGAATGCTGGGCTGAATAAATATGCATTGGCCAGGGATCGATTTGAAAGTTACTTAAGCTATAAAAATGAAGACGGTAACTTTCCTATTATCGACATTATTAGTTTATTTCAAACTCAAGATGGTTTGATTTGGCTTGGAGGAACTGAACCTAAAGGTGGAATAGCCGCTTGGGATGTGATGACTAATCATATAACCCACCTTCCATATATAGAAAGTAATGTGAAAGGCATTCCCAATGGGTTGATATATGATTTTGTAGAAGATCAGCAGGGTTTTCTGTGGTTCACAGGCGGTGTCACGGCGGTTAAAAGACTCAATAGAAAAACAGGGGAAGTTACTCGCTATCAACCTAATTCTAAAAACAGCAACAGTATTCTGCATAATATTGCAAACTCATTATTTGTAGATAAATTGGACAATATATGGATTTGTACAATGGGTGGTGTTTCTAAACTGGATAAAACCAGAAGTCATTTTACTCATTACCTTAAAGGAAAACAGTGCGATACAGTGTATATAGATAGCTTTGATAACCTATGGATAGGGACTCGGTCTGATGGAGTATATTATTTTGAAAACGGTCAATCTGAGGCGGTTAATTTTCGTCACAACAAGCTTGAAAAAAATAGCTTATCGGGTGATTTTGTGACGTACATATTTGAATCTGAAGATAAGGAGATTTGGTTAGGCACCATGGGCTCTGGTTTAAACCTATGGAGAGCAGATTCCCGAGACTTTATTAGTTTTGATGTAAA
Organism: uncultured Bermanella sp.; assembly: GCA_913058575.1. Classification (GTDB taxonomy): domain Bacteria; phylum Pseudomonadota; class Gammaproteobacteria; order Pseudomonadales; family Oceanobacteraceae; genus Bermanella. The sequence goes on along the minus strand of CAJXRF010000131.1, from coordinate 3,771 downwards.
TGATGGTCTTTCGGATAACTCAATTTCAACAATACGAGAAGATTCTCTAGGCCGTCTTTGGGTTGCCACTTCTAACGGGTTAAGTGTGTTGGATAAACGCGATCATCACTTTACCAATTTTTATGTAAAAGATGGTTTGACCTCTAATTCATTTGACAATATTTCCAATGTTTCAAGTCTTAAAGGCATGGATGGATACTTGTATTTTGCTAATGGCAATGGAGTGGTGAAGCTGAAACCTGAATCGGTTTTAGCCAATACTAAGCTGCCTCCGGTGGTGATTACCCAAGTACAAATAGCCAATAAGCCCGCACAACTAGCTTCTTCCTATTGGCATGCCAGAGAGATTGTTCTTGATTGGCAGGATAGAATGCTATCGTTCTCTTTTTCGGTGTTAGATTTTAATAACCCCGAACAAAATAAAATTTCTTATATGCTAGAGGGCTTTGATAAACACTGGATAGAGCCCTCAGGTGAAAGGCGTGCGGTTTATACCAATCTTGATGGTGGAGATTATATTTTTAAAGTGAAGGCAGCTAATAATCATGGGCTGTGGAGTGAGAGTCCGATTGAAGTTAATGTCCGTGTTGTGCCTCCATGGTGGGAAACCATTTATGCCATGATGGTTTATATGCTAGTGATTGCAATTTCTATTAGGCGGTTTATTCATATTAAAGTCCAAAAAAAGCAACAAGAGCTTGCCGTGGTCTCCGCTATGAATAAAAAACTAGAACAGCAGGTAAGTGAACGAACCGCGCACCTAAATAGAGCCATAGAAGATTTAAATAAAAATAAAAAGTTTTTAGTAGAAGCTGAGAAAATGCACTCTATGGGTAGGTTGGTCACGGGCGTTGCTCACGAAATCAATACACCATTGGGGATAGGGATAACGTCGGCCAGTGCACTGGATGGTGAATTATCCCATTTGAAAAATAAAATGGACTCTAATAAATTATCTCGTAATGACCTTGAAAATCGTCTCATTACGATGAAAGAGTTTACGGGTTTGTTGGCCGATAGTCTGGAATCAGCTGCAAAACTCATTAAGAAATTTAAGCGAATATCAATAGGTGAAGTGAGTGAAGAGTTTCAAGCCTGTCATGTTTTTGATTTAATTCAAGATGTTAAAAAAATGATTGCCGGTGAATATTCAGTGCGAGACATTCAATGGCACATACAATGTAATGAACACCTAGTAATTAAAAGCTCTGCCTACGCTATTTATACCTTATTGGAAAACTTGGCCAGTAATATTGTAAAACATGCATATCTTATCGAAGATGTAATTGAAATAACCATTAATGTTGAATATTTCAATAATTTAAACCGCCTGAGCATTTCAGTGGAAGATAATGGCAAGGGTATTAATAAGGAAAATCTTTCAAAAATATTTGACCCTTTTTATACCTCATCACGTGGGAATGACTGCACAGGGCTGGGCCTTCATATTGTGTATAATGAAGTGACTCAGCGCCTTGCTGGGGTCATTGAATGTCACAGCGAAGTAGGTGTGGGTAGTCGGTTTATCGTAGAATTCCCAGCACAAACTATTCCGCTATAGAATTATGTGCACTTATTATGTTAGATGATCTATATGGCTTATGGCATCTTTAAACTGCTCATTAAGCTCCGAGTGTTTAAGGCATTGTTTATCTTGATCAAAATTATCAAAGAAATTGGGAATAGATAAATTAGCTTTCACCACACCATTAAAGTGAGGGGCCGACTGCACGGCGCTAGCCAAAACGGTTGCGCCTCCTCTGGCTCCTGGCGAAGTAGAGATTAATACCATTTTTTTATTTTGAAATACCTTAGGTTCTATACGTGAACACCAATCAAAAATATTTTTATAAGCCACCGAGTAAGAACCATTATGTTCGGCAAAGGAAATAATAATGGCATCCGATTGTTGTATTTTAGTTAGAAAATCTTTTGCTAACTGAGGGTGGCCTATTTCTTCTTCTTTATCTTGTCCGTACAAGGGCAGTTCGTAATCGTTTAAATCTAGTATTTCTACTTCGGCGTGAGTGATTAATTTAGCAGCGTATTCCACTAGTTGCTTATTAATGGATTTTTTATGATTGGTCGCAGCAAAGGCAAGAATTTTCATGGTAGGAATTGAATCGCTCATTAGGAATGGATAGCCAATAAGTATAGATGAGGCTGTCAGAATCCGCCTAAGGGTAAGGTAGTAAAAGCAGAATAAAAAATGCGCGACCTTTTCAGGGCGCGCATTCATTAAATGCTTGGGAAACCTAAATTAAAGTTGAATCACATCCATATCCATTTCAGGATTTACATCAGCCTCATAATCCACATTTTCCACACCAAAACCAAACAGGCTTAGAAACTCTTCTTTATATTCAGTGTAGTCGGTGAGTTCGCGAATATTTTCTGTAGTGACTTGTGGCCATACATCAAGGCAGTGTTGCTGAATGTCTTGACGCAGCTCTAAATCATCCAAACGGAAGCGATTGGCGTCATCCACTTGTGGTTTAGCACCGTCTTCACGGAATAAGCGCTCATTGAACAAGCGGTTAATTTGCTCCATGCAGCCCTCGTGTACGCCTTCTTCACGCATTTTCTTAAAGACCATGGCGATGTATAAAGGCATAACAGGGATGGCAGAACTTGCCTGAGTCACCACGCTTTTTAATACGGCAACATTGGCGCTGCCTCCTGTGGTGCTTAATTTTTTATCAATGGCAGTGGCTGCACGGTCAAGATCCATCTTGGCTTTACCTAATGCACCGTGCCAGTAAATAGGCCAAGTAAGTTCGGTGCCAATGTAGCTGTAAGCCACGGTTTTACAACCCTCACTTAATACACCCGCTTCTGATAGCGCTGACATCCAAAGCTCCCAATCTTCGCCCCCCATTACGGTAACGGTGTCGGCAATTTCTTGCTCGTTGGCAGGTTCAACACTGGTTTCTATAAGGATGTCTTTATTGGTGTCTACCGCGGTGGCGGTGTAGGTTTCACCAATGGGCTTAAGGGATGAACGAATCACCTCACCGCTATCTGGCATTTTACGCACAGGAGAGGCCAGTGAGTAAACCACCATGTCTATTTGACCTAGGTCTTCTTTAATCAATTCAATGGCTTTTTGTTTGGCTTCATGACTGAAAGCATCGCCATTGATGCTTTTAGAATACAGGCCTTCGGCTTTAGCAAACTTGTCAAAAGCGGCTGAGTTATACCAGCCTGCGGTGCCGGGCTTTTTTTCGGTGCCTGGTTTTTCAAAAAACACCCCTAAAGTGGCGGCGCCACTGCCAAATGCCGCTGCGATGCGAGACGACAAACCGTAACCGCTTGATGAACCCACTATTAACACTTTTTTAGGGCCATCTTTAACAGTACCAAGGGCTTTTGTGGTGTTAATTTGCTCTAGAACATTGGCTTCACAGCCAGTGGGGTGTGTTGTGGTACAAATAAATCCACGTGTTTTAGGCTTAATAATCATTATTTTGCTTCTATTTATTAATAACGGTCGGACGGTTAATCCAAGGTAAAAATTGGCTAGGTTCGGTCTGCCATTTGCCTTTGCCAAGCTAGCCTACAATTATTTTAAAAACATTGCAGTAATGAGCGATGGCTGTTGTGCATAACGGCAAATTATTCCGCAAAAGGCCCACAACAAGGGGGCCGAGGCGCTCTACTCTGGGCTTTGTTAGGAATATGTGACTGTATTTAGCTTAGAAAATGTCCAATATTTATGCATGGTCCCTAACAATCTTGGTTATAGCTTGGAGAATTTGGCCAGTTTATAGG
>CAJXRF010000130.1 GCA_913058575.1 uncultured Bermanella sp. | reverse complement strand
CGATGATCTAATACTCCGTTAAGTGTTAGCGCTTTAATATTTTTAAGCTCTTTGCCATGAGCCTCAAGAGTGGTGGGCAAATTAATAACATCTTGCTGATGAGTAATATCCTTAACCACCACCGCCACATCACCTACCGGTAGAGCTGCGCTAAAGGAAAGATTTTTCAACCAAAAATCGGGCAATGGCCGGTCAGTGGGAAAATGTACGAACTTGCCTTCAAGGCGTTTGGCTTGCTGTTCTTTTACAATATTCGCTTCTTCGTCTTCCTCTAGTAAGGGGGAGAATTTCTCGTAATACTCTAAACCCGTTTTGGCATAATCACCGGCATCTTCACCCATTAACAAAGCCGCAAGATTACTGGTACCCGCTGCATCTAATGTGTATTTCCCTTTAATATTGTTGAAATCTTCTTTAGGTGCTTTTTTAAGTAATGGCCATTGGCTGCCCAAATCTTTCTTAGCCGCCTTTATGGCCACTTGTGCACGCTTAATGGCTTTTTGATCAGCTTTAAATTGCTTTTTAAGTGTATCTAAGGCTTTTTTACGGGCTTTAAAATCATCTAAGGACTTTAATTTTCCGCTTAATAGCTTATCGAGATCTTTTTGGTATTGTTCAATAGTCGATTTATTTGGCACCGCAGAGATGGAGTCATCCAGTTCTTTCTTGTGTGTATCAAGAGAGGTTTTAAACTTCTCACCTCTACTTACGGTAGCCAGTGGCTCTCGCTCTAAGATTTCATCGGCACTGGGTAAAGTTTGAGAAGGTGCTGACTGAGTTTCAGCCAACTGAGTGTCTGATGATGCTTTTTTAGAAGCAGGTGCTTCATTCGATTCAGCTTTTTTTGTGACATCCTCTTCAATTGCTAATGCGCCAGAAGTTTGTCTTGCTGTGCCAAATGCCACCCCTTCTAGGGACATATCTTGAATGATGGATTTGCCTAATAGCAAAGGAAATAAAGACATATCGGCTTCGGCACGGTCAAAACTTACCGCATTCGTCATTGGAGAATCTTTATCAGTGATATCAACTCCTTCGATGGCTAATATGAGTGGGTTAAAATTTAAAGAGACATCTTTAACATCTATTTTGGCTCCTAACGCTTGGCTACCAAATTTTTCAATGCTCAATTTTATTAAAGGAGCTGCAGCAAACATCCAAAATACAACCAGCAACGAGATTAATACCGTAAAACCAATTAGGCCTGACCAACGAATCCATTTAGTCATGTTACGCTCCTAACTTTTCATAAAGTTTATAAAATTTACTGGCCTTAATTAGCTTACTAATTTTTAGTTTCTCAAACCAAGCCATGAAGCGATCGCGATAAATGTTAATTAATATTCTTAAAACCATAAAAATAGGCACAAACAACAATGTCGCAATGGTTAAACTACCCAACAATAGCGTGTGATTAAATTTCGTAGCCCTCCAAAAGTCACTTTGGTAAAGCCCTACCCAAAATTCATTCAAATCAGGACTTTCTAATAATGCCTGCCCCAAGCTAATGGACAAAGGATCCACCGCAAAAGCTACCAAACTAAATAAGGCACAACCTAAGAAAAAGGCGCTTAAATTAACTCGAATAACAAAGACGAAGAATAAGATAATGACATTATGTAGGCTTAAGAAAGGGGTAAGCCCGATAAAAACAGCCAAAGCAAAACCCAAGGCCACTTGCCCTGGTGAAGCGTCACTATTGAGAACTTTTAATAAATTGGCCAGCATTCCCAGCATTGTGTACATCCTTATTGATTAGTTGTGAGCGATGATAATGTTGATTGATTGATAATGAAAGAAAACTAACCGTGAGGAGCGACAAAATAGCCGCTCATAGCGCCATTAAGAATGCTTGTATATCTTTATATACCGGGTTTAAAAAACGTGCATATATGGATAAACCACCCACTAAATGTCGATGATTAGTCCCTTTATAGGTTAAATGTTGCGTGGGTATATTCAATTGCCGTAAACGCGCACTAAAACGTTCACTGTGGTAAGGCCCTACTGTTTCGTCTTTTTCACCGTGTATTAACAGTACAGGGGGCATGTTTTCATGGGCTAAATTTATCGGGTTCGCATCGTGACTATTATGAATATGGCCGGTATCTATTGCGTGCTCTCTCACATCATGTAGTTTTACTCCATCAAATTTTCCAATGACCAACTCATCATCTAGCGGAAGATCATAAGGTCCTGCTAAGCCAATTAACGCCTTTAGCTGGACATGCTCATTAAGCTTTTGATGATATTTGTTATTACTTACTAACATAGCTGCTGTATGAGCACCTGCACTATGCCCTATTAATACAACTGAAAGCGGATCTGGGAAGTTAATATTTTGATTCTTTAGTTGTTGAGGCAAGCCAGAAATTGCCACACCAACATCTTCCACAAAGTGAGGAAATTGTACTTGAGGGTATAAGCGATAATTAGGTATGACAGTAATATAACCTAATTCACTTAATGCAAAACCGGCAAATAGGTAGTCTTCTTTTCTGCCAGTATCCCAAGACCCACCATGTACAAAAACCAATACGGGCTTACTTTCATCTATTTTTTGGGGTAAATATAGGTCTAAATTATGCCTTTCTTGCAAAGAGTAAGGTAAATCTTTAATTCGCTTACTGTGCCCGTGAGGGGCCAAATAATTTAAAACCCACAATGGCTTAAAAACAACCAGTAGAACCATTAGGAAAATACAGAACAAAGCACTCCAAACAAAAAACATCACCTTTGTACCTCCTGCATTTTCTTAATAAGTTTAATTAAGTGGTCTATCTTGATATTGCTTAATTGTCGGTAATCAAAATATGGGCAAATAATTATATTGTTAGACTTACTTATGGCAAAGTCGTTATCAATTATAATAAGCTCTTTATTGTGTTTTCGGTCTAATCCTAAGCTGGCTGCGTATTGCTTACCCATAACAATATTAACAACATTGTCTTGTTTAGATTTTAAATCTGTTTCTAATTGAAAATAAGGCTTAGAAAAAAGCAATGCTGTGGCGCTATTGTGTTGCAGAAGAATCTTATCCCGATATGTTTGCCAGCTACTAATATCAGTGGTTAAACATTTATTGGACGATAACAAAGCAAACATAATTTTGGCATACACATTAAAGATTTTTCGCCAATGATTACCGGTTAGTCTTGCAATTTCGTCAATTTCACCACATTCCATTAAGAGTAAGTTATTGCGTTGCTGATAAATATCTAACGGCGGACGATTCGCAATAAATACTCGAATACCCCTTTCAGGCACTAAATGCCCTAACCCCACATCGTTCATAGTAAACTTCTGAAATAAGCTGAAGGACACTTTCTCTGATGAGAGTGTCCTTAATAGATAGTTAAATTGAAAAGCGCTAATATATTGGCCAAATTAAGCCCCACAGAATACGGTTTCAAATGTCGAATCTCAATGATTAAAGACCATCTCATCAAAAATACCCTTTTAGTTTTAAAGGAAGAGCTGGAAAACGCTATTGCAGCGGCACAGCAGGCTCACGATGGCGCGACCCATGAGCAAAGCAAGGCAGAAACTCAATACGACACTTTAGGTCTAGAGCATGCTTACTTAGCTCAAGGCCAGAGCCGCCGCATTGATGAGCTGATCCATTCCATCAGCCTTTTAGAAAACTGGAAGGTAATTGACTTTGCTTATGATGATGAGATTTACCTAGGCGCGATGGTCACTTTGAAAGGCGTGTTGAATAACCAATGCCTCACTGTCTTACTGGCGCCGGCGGGGGGAGGCGTAGTGATTAAGTTAGAAGAGAAAGAGTATCAAATGATCACTCCCCAAACTCCCTTGGGGCAGTCGCTAATTGGCTTGACCATTGATGAAACCCTATCTTTAAATAATGGCCTGCTGTATCAAATTGTAGATGTCTGTTAATTTACTCAAAAAAAAAGCCCTGTTATGAGCACATAACAGGGCTTTTATATTCAAGAGTGATTAGTTTTTTACCACCTCAGGAATGCTTTTGCTTACGTAACTGCCCGGCGCATCTTCAATGACTTTCATTGCGCCAGAGCCAGGTACTCTTTTATTAACCTTAACACCAGAATTTTTAGCTATCCAAGTTTTCCAGTCTAACCACCAAGACCCTTCTTTTTTCTGAGCCCCTTTAAACCACGCTTCTGACTTTTCGGGCATTGCGTCATTTGTCCAGTAACCGTACTTATTCGAACTAGGTGGATTTACTACACCCGCAATATGCCCAGAACCACCTAATACATATTTCACATCCCCTTTAAAGAGCTTCGCCCCTAGATAAGTACTTGTCCATTTAGCAATGTGATCTTGCGCAGTGGATAAAAAGTATGATGACGTATCCACATCCGTTAGGTCTATTTTTATTCCATCAAGTTCTATGCCATTTTTTTCTTTTAATAAATTATGTAAATACATATTACGTAAGTAAAAACTATGCATTTTAGCTGGAAGATTTGTACCATCGGTATTCCAGTACAGTAAATCAAACGCAGCGGGTCTTTCGCCTTTCAAATAGTTATTTATGACAAACGACCAAAATAAGTCATTCTCACGAAGCAAGTTAAAGCTAAAGGCCATCATACGACCATCGTAATACCCTAGAGTATTCATTTGCTTTTCTAAGGCAGAGATCGCGGTTTCATTAATGAAAATACCAATCTCACCTGGGTCGTTAAAATCAATTAGAGTGGCTAAATACGTGGCTGATTTAATACGGTTATCATTTTTTTGCTTCATATAAGATAAGGTAGCAGCTAGTAACGTTCCGCCTACACAATAGCCTATGGCATTCACTTCTTTTTCGCCGGTGGCTTTTTCAATAGCATCAAGTGCGGCTATTGGACCTTCTTTCATGTAGTTTTCAAAACCTTTATCTTTTAAAGGTGCCCCAGGATTAACCCAAGAAATACAAAATACGGTATGGCCCTGGTCTAAATTCCACTTAAGAAAGGAATTATCTTCTCGTAAATCTAGAATGTAATACTTATTAATAAAAGGAGGGATAACCAATATTGGGCGTTTAAATACTTTTTCAGTGGTAGGTGTATATTGAATAAGCTGCATTAGATCATTTTGGTAAATGACTTTTCCAGGTGTGGTCGCTACATTTCGTCCAACTTTAAACGCAGCTGAATCTGACATAGAAATATTAAGGCCACCAAAGCTGCCTTTTAAGTCATCTGAAAGCTGTTCCATGCCATCAATTAGGTTATGGCCACCGGTTTCTAATGTTTTACGAATAACTTCAGGGTTGGTTCCAGCAAAATTACTAGGTGACAATGCACTGGTATATTGGCGCACAAAAAAATCCACTTTATTTTTTGTGTTATCACTTAGATCGCCAACGCCATCAACGACACTTTTTATAGATTTTGACTGTAATAGATAAAATTGTTTTATGTAGTCAAATACAATGTTTTCAGACCACTCTTCATCTTTAAAGCGGCGATCTGATTTTTCTGGTTCTATGACGGTTCGGCTTTCCTGCCCTGTAAACTTAAGCGCCGTTTGCTGCCAAAGATCTAGCTGTTCTTTCATCAGGCCTACTTGTGCCTGCATGAGTGTCGCTGGGTTTTCCATAAGTTTTTGAGAGAATTCTTGAATAGCCTCACTAAAATCTGTCATTACCGATGCTGAAGGATCGTCCTCAGAAGTAGTTTGAGATGACACTTGCTGTATTAGCTGTGAAAACTGATCGGATGCTTTAGCAGCCATATCGTACATGTCTGGAACGGCATCATGTATATTAAGATTTTCCGCGGTCATGGTTAGAACCCTGAATAAAACTATTTAAGAGAGGAGTAACAGAAAAACAAATGAAATAATTGAGGCCATGCCACCTTAATTAAAAGGTGGCCAAAGACTATTTAGGCAGTCTTTGCGGTCTTCTTATCGGCAGGTTTTGACGCAGTTGGGCGAGACTCTTCCCAGATAGTTTCCATTTTCCCTTTAAAATCAGTAGCCATTTCAGAAATGGCTTTAGCATCTTCCATAATTTTTTTATTTACGGTAGCGGCTACTTCAGCTTGCGAAGAAGAGAAGGTACGTAAAGATTCAGCATCTTTAACATCAACGGCACTTTTAATTTGGCCAAGACTTAGATCGGCATAAGACTTAATTGTCTTCAACTGAAACTCAGTCATTTTTTCGATATTATCAACCATTAGCGAATTGAATTTTGCCAATGGAGCAGAAAAACTTTTCGCTTGCTCAGTAAAAGCATTCATAATATTTTCTTGCATTTTTATCTCTCCGTGAGATTGTGGTATTTAAGATTTTGCCATAGGCACTTTATAAGCCCAGAAACTATAGACTATTTTTAAATTTTCATACCATCAATGACCCCATCAAAGCCTTAAAATGAGGACTTAGCATTAGGCCTTGAACAAATCAGTCATACACCTGTCACATCAAAATAATTTATCTTTATAAAAACAGTTTTATTATTCCTTTTTTTTATTTACGCACCATTTTTGTTCGCTCCTCCTCCCATCATATTCATAAACATTTTTTTCATTGAATCTACCGAATTGATGCCAGACTCCATAAATGGTTGAAAGAGCGTGAATGGATCATATCCGTCTTCACCGGTCTGCATTTTTGTAATAATAGATTCCATCATTTCTTTCTGAAAAGCCTCTATATCAGGTAATCCCATTACTTTTCTAAATTCATCAGGAGTCATATCAAATTCAACATTTATTTTCATTATTTCTAACTAGTCCTTATGAGCCATAATATTTAATCGAGAACGACAGCGTAAATTAACCTTTACACTGTATAAGCGAATTAAAGAAAAGGGAAACATTAGAAAGGAGGGTAATAACCTAGATCAATTTTTCTAGGTTATTTTGGTGGTACTCTGTCATCTAATTCACGGTTAACATTTTAGACAAATAAACCGCTTGTTTAATTACTTACTACCCAATTGTTATTTCTGGCAATTCTGGTTTTTTTACTCTAATTTTTTCAGTAGGCGCAATGACCACAGCTTCACCTGATGCCACTGACTTACCCAATTGATTTTTCACATCACAAAGAAACGTCACGGTTTTTTTAGTTTCATCTTTTAATTTTGCAGTTAATGTCACCTCAAGTTCATCCCCTACTTTTACCGGACGATGAAACTCAATTGATTGGCTTAGGTAAATCGTGCCAGGACCGGGCATAACGGTTGCTAATGTGGCCGACACTAATGATGCCGACCACATACCATGCGCAATACGTTCCTTAAATATACTATTGGATGCAAATTCTTTATCAAGATGGACTGGGTTCACGTCGCCAGAAACCGCTGAAAAAAGTACTAAATCTTTCTCCGTCATTTTTTTCTGGTAATGGCACTGATCTGAAATATTGATTTCATCAAACGTTATATTTTCTAATTCAGGCATAAGAAGACCTAAAGGGTGATTAATTTAATGGCCGCAACTTACCCCAGCAAAATATTACAAGCCAACTAATTTAACGGTATTTAAGTAAAACTAAGAATATGGTTTATTTTGCGCCATCGTTTAAACTCAATAAAATTGGAATTTAAACACACATGAAAAGCCAGCAATCTCTTAAGAATCATTAGCTTAGTTATTATTAACTACTTTTTTCAACAGTGACTTGGTAAAGTCACCAACACGTGCATAAAAAAACAACAATAATAGGTAAACCCTATGACATCACCTGAATACGACATCATCATCTTTGGTGCTACCAGTTTTGTGGGGGAAATTCTCACCGGCTATATGATGGATACTTATGGTAGCAATACCGATTTCAAATGGGCTATTGCTGGTCGCAGTGAGAATAAATTACAAGCATTAAAAGAAAAGTATCGGGCACAAACTATTCCACATTTTATTGCTGATGCCGCCGATGAGGCTCAATTGTCAGATATTGCCCAAAAAACAAAAGTGATCGTCTCAACCGTAGGGCCTTATGCCCTCTATGGGGAGCTCTTGATTAAAGTGTGCGTAAAGTATGGATGCGATTATTGCGATTTAACGGGCGAAATACAGTGGTACAAACGTATGGTTGATAAATACGAAAAGGATGCCAAAAAGAGTGGTGCGCGCATCGTTCATTGCTGTGGATTTGATTCAATACCCTCCGATTTAGGCGTTCTTTTTTTACAAACTAAAGCCAAAGAACTGTTTGGAAGCGGCTGCCAGCAAGTGAAAATGCGCATGGCTAAACTAAAAGGGGGGGCCAGTGGAGGCACTATTGCCAGCATGGTGAATATCGCCAAAGAAGCAGCTAAAGACCCTGAATTACGCAAAGAACTTAAGAACCCTTATAGTATTTGCCCAAAAAATCATAATTTCACATCACGCCAAGACAATGTCAGCGGCGCCGTATTTGATGAGGACTTTAACTGCTGGGTTGGTCCATTTGTTATGGGAGTCGTCAACACGCGAGTCGTTCACAGAAGTAACGCGCTGTTAAATAAGGCTTATCATGAGCAATTTAAATATGATGAAGCCATGATGATGGGACAAGATAAGAAAGGGAAAAGCCGGGCTCGTAACATGAGCTGGGGGCTAAATATCTTTATGATATTAGCTGCCATCAAACCCACACGATGGATATTAGAGCGCTTTGTTTTACTAAAGCCAGGACAAGGCCCTACAGAAGAGGAGCAGCTCAAAGGCCATTACGACATGCGCTTTATGGGTATCCATGAAAATGGCCAAAAGATAGTCACCAAAGTCACAGGGGACAGAGACCCAGGTTACGGTTCCACCGCTAAAATGTTAGGGCAAGCGGCTGTGTGTCTATCGAAAATCAGCAAACAAGATAAAGAAGGGGGATTTTGGACGCCCGCCAGTATTTACGGGGAAGCACTCATACAAACCCTTACCGAACAAAGCGGTTTAACGTTTGAAGTACTAGAGAAGCCATAACTCACTTACCCGTTGTCATGCAAGCTGTGGTCTTAGAAGACAGGATACTTTATCCTGTCTTCTTTATTTACCACGAACCCATATCCATGAGCAATCTGATACATAAACGCATTGAAGATAACCTTAAAGAAATCCTGCCCTATGCTCAAAAGGCCGATGAAATCCTTCAATCCCTAAAACAAGAAAATAAAGGACGCTTTAGTGCAATATTTCCAAAGCACAGCCTTTTTAAGGCACAAGCCACGCTCTTTCTCCCCTACTTAGAAGAAGTAAATGGCGACTTGGATAAACTCCCACAAGACCCTCAAGATACTGCGTTTGAACCTTTACTGACTGATTTGTTGAAAAAAATTGAACTGCTTCACCAAGTACTGGGCAGTTTTCATGAAATTAAAGATGATGAAAAAAACACCTAGCGCCATTTACAAAACAGGATAATAAATTTCGCCCCAGTTTTCTTCTGGGGCATCCAGCATAATACTAATTATAATAGGCAATAACGCCCCTAATAACTTGCCACCATCCTTCACTTGCTGACGATTCACCTGACTTTGATAAGTGGCTCCACCATGTAAAAGCTGATTACGCAGCACAAATAAGCGATCTAAAACGATGCTTAATAAATCCGGTACCTGTTTGCGACTTAAGCTGTTTAAAGCGGCCACGCTGGATTGATCAAAATTCACCCGCCAACTTTCATCTTGTTTGTTTAAGCGTTTAGCACTCCAAAATCCGTGAAACACATAGGGGTTTTTAATCAACGCTTTAACAGGCCCTGAATAGGTTTGCCAAAGGCTAGCGTAAATATCTTCTTTACTGTCATGCTCTACTATTTTTTTAATAAAACTTTGAAAGGCATTTCGTTCAGCTAAACTTTCGCAGCTGCCCTCATCGACTGCAAAACAAGCGTTAAAGCTTATCCATAAACTTATTAGTTTTAAATCAAGGTTATCTTCTTGTTCACTGGCACAATTAAGCCAACTGATGGAGCGGTGTAAACGAGTGGCATGGGCGTCACTAAGATTAGATCGCAGTGATCTTAACTGCTGCTTTAATTGCTGAACGTGACTAACAAGAGGGGAATTCATATTGAGGCAATTTTAAAATTATTATCATGCCAATTTAATCAAGATACGCCCATCTGTAAACACTCGGCCATTTACCTATGAAATTAACCGAATGCTTACAGTTTTAGGCTAGATATTTACCTAGTGATGATGACCGCCTACGCCGTGAACATGTCCATGAGTAAGCTCTTCCGCTTCCGCTTCGCGTACTGTTTCAATGCTGATATCGAAAGTTAAGGTCAAACCTGCTAAAGGGTGGTTGGTATCCACGTCTACGTTGAATTTACCCACCTTAATAATGGTCACATCACGCATGCCTTTTTCGGTGTTAACCTTAGCACTCATGCCCACACGTAAATTCTTTTTTTCCGCCAAATGTTTAATGGGAATACGCTGCATGGATTCTTCGTTTCGAAGCCCATAAGCTTTTTCGGGTGGCAAGGTTACCTGAAACTGATCTCCTTCTTTTTTATCGGTAAACTCAGCTTCAAGTGCAGGCAGGATATTGCCATGACCGTGAAGATACGTCATTGGGTGAGAGTCTTTACTGCTCTCAACCACTTTCCCTTCGGTATCGTTTAACGTGTAGTGAAAATAAACAACACTGTCTTTTTGAATTTGCATACTTACCTCTGAATGCATTTGAAACGGATATAGATTAAATCTTGGCGCTATTGTAACACTTTGAAAACCTTGAGTTTAACCCAATTTACCAGGGTAACGTTTGGCCATTGCTGTGCCAAAAACCACCAGTGTTTTCTAGGTTTAATTCGTCTATACGGGCTGCGATTCCTGCGGCGGCTTGTGTTGCTGAAATATCTCCATTAAAGCCCACCATACGGGTTTGTACAAAGCCCGGGTGCAACATGGCGACACTGATGCCCATTTTCTTTAAATCCAATGCCAAAGATTTACCCATCGCATTTAAGGCTGCCTTACTCGCACGGTAGCCGTAATAAGCACCTGAACCATTATCTTCAACACTGCCCATTCGGCTGGTGATATTCGCCACCTTACTGCCCTCTTTAAGGAAAGGTAATAATGTGTGGGTGACTTTAAGCGGCGCAAGGGCATTCACTTCAAACTGGCGACGAATGGTATCAATATTCATGTCTTCTAGGGTTTCGTTATAAAACACCCCAGCATTATTGATAAGCACATCTATTTGAGCCTCATCCCCTAGTGTCATGCTGAGTACTTGGGCCACGCTGTCCATGGC
>CAJXRF010000129.1 GCA_913058575.1 uncultured Bermanella sp. | reverse complement strand
AGATAGGGGGCAGTGGCGAGTCGGTATTTTGGATCACGAATGCTCAGTACTATGGTGTGCCTGGCGTCATGGGAGACTAATGGTAAGTGGTAACGGAACAGGGCTGATTTATGTGCCTGTAAAATAGATGTGGTAAGGTAGCCGTTAGTTTATGAATGATGTGTAAATTAACGGATGAATTACTCAGTACTGCAAAGCAAGTTATCTATGCCCTGTGCCGACTCACTACTGAGCCGCCACGCTTTAATTTCTCGCTTAAATGATTACAGCCAGCAAAACCTCACGGTCATAACCGCGCCATCGGGTTACGGAAAAACCAGCTTAGTGGTGGATTGGATCAATCACTTTGATTGCGGTTATTGCTGGTTTTCGATTGATGCTAAAAATAATGTGGCCAGTTCATTTTGGTTGTACGTTTGTGCGGGTTTAAAACGCATTGATGAATCGGTGAGTGAAAGGGCCGAGTTATTTTTAGAGAATAGCTACATTGAAGACTTTTCGACTATTAGCGATGCGTTATTAGAGTCTTTAGAAAAACTCACCCGTAAATGGAATCGCCCGCAAAAATTAGTCATGGTGTTTGATGATTTTCATCACATTACCGACGTAAAAATACTTGAATCCTTCAACCGCTTTTTAGATTACCTGCCCAGTTGGATAAATGTCATTATCACCTCTCGTAATTTGCCCAGCCTTAGAATTCCGGGGCGCCGCTCAAAGCTAAAAGCCAATGTATTGCTTACGCAAGATTTAGCATTTGATGCCAGTCAGGTGGATGAATTTCTTAAAACGAAACTTTCCTTAACCCTTAACGAAAGCCAGCTTTTGGGGTTATTTGAAAAAACAGAAGGTTGGGCCGCTGCCATTCAATTGGCGGGTTTGGCGCTTAAATCCAATGCCAATATTGAGGCTTTAAATAAATCCAATGCTGGTGGATTTCATCAAGATAATTTTTTATCCGATTTTTTGTTTGACGAAGTGTTTTTACAATTAAGCCAAGATTTAAGGCAACTGCTACTGGCTCTGTCTGTGGTGGACAGTTTTAATGTGGCGCTGAGCGATTATCTTCTTAAAGGCAGTAATGGTGAGTTGCATCATAGTCAGAGACTCATAGATGAATTACTTGAGTCGGGTTTGTTTGTGGTGGTGTTGGATGCTAAGCAAAACTGGTACCGATTGCACAGTTTGTTTCAAGAGTGGCTGCAAAGCCAGGTTAAAAAAACAGCTGAATTTAAACTCATAAAACAACGGGCTTATGAATGGCTCATGGAGCATGGAGATTACCCACAAGCGTTGGATTTAGCTTTATCACTTGAACATTACCACAGCGCTGCCCATATCATGCGCCATTTATACCCATCTACCAATCACCTTGGCCACCACGATCAAGTATCGCTCAACCTTGCTGAATTTCCGGTGCAGGTCATTAAAAAAATGCCGCATTTATCCATTTTAAAAGCGGTGATTCATTTGCATTTTTATCAATATAAAGATGCACAAATATATATTGATTACATAGAAGAGGCATTGCAGCTCGTTGAGCAACACTCCAAGGATAATCAGGCTGCCCGTTCAGGCATTATTGATGAGCTAGGTTTAAGCGGTGAAGAAGACCTTGAGCTATTAAGCACCGGCATAAAAGTGATGCAAAGCCAAGTAGCGCGTTTTCATGGGGATGGCGCACGAGCCAAGCAGCTAGATTCAGACATTCAAAAAATCAGTTTGCAAAGCGACCATGAATTAAATCAGCAGTTACTTTGTTGGACCTATTACGGGGCCGCCGCCGATGCCTTTAATAAAGATGAAATTAGCGATTGTATTCAACACGGGCGTATCGCTTTAGACATGGCCAGAAAGTCCGATGATGGATCTTGTGTGGTCTCGACACTTTGCTGGTTATTACCGGCTTTAAGTTTAAATGGGCAATTGACACTAGCCCTTGAACTCGGTGAGAAGCACCTTGATTGGTTAGAAAAACGATCGCTATTAAATATTCCCAATGTATCGACGGTTTATTTGGTGATGATGAGTGTTTACATGGAATTAAACCAGTTAGACACCGCGTGGCAACTATATCATGTCTTATTAAAGCGCTCAGATAGTTTTGAAGAACCAAGAGAAACCCTGTTTAGTAAATATCATGCTCATGCTCAGTTGCTCAGTATCAGTGGTTTAAAAGAGCAGGCATTAGAGGCACTTGAAAAACTTAAAAATTTTGAAGCAAGCCATTTTCCTGAAGGCAGTGCACCGGGGGAGTTTAATTTTTCAACACTCATTGACTCGAATACCTTGTCGGCTTTAATTGAATTAAGAAATGGTAATTTCTTTCCTATTATTTTATTGGCCGATAATGAGCCTAATTTAGACAAACATAATTGCTTGTTGCGCTTAGAATATGAAAAGCTGATATATGCGGTGGGCAAGATGATGATGGGCCAAGACATGAGCGAGCATTTGGCCGAGATTGAAAAAAGCAGTCACAGCAGAGGTGTATTGGCTCGCACTATCGGTTGCCACTTATTGGCTGCCAAAATTAACATGGGCTTTTCTGATATGGATAAAGCCCTAGAGCATTTTGAAAAGGCCCTTCATCTAGCCGCCCCGTGTGGCTATATTAACTTGGTTATTGATGGTAGCGACATTGTTAAGCCTTTACTGATGCTGGCCATAAGCAAAGGGATAGAAGTGGATTACTGTGAAATGCTCATGGCACAAATATCCATATGCCAAGCACGACATTACAGTGATGAGCCCAAGCCCAGTGTCGAGCCTAAGCCCAATAAAGAAGCCGTAAAACTGGCTAATTATGAGTCACATCACCTTACGCAAAAACCAGCGGCCATGGACCAATCTAATTTGATCGAGCAGCTGAGCGAGCGTGAATTAGAAGTGTTGGGTTTGTTAAGCAATGGCTTTCGTAATAAGGAAATTGCCGAATCCTTAAATTTGTCGGTATCTACTGTGAAGCGTCACTTACAAAATATTTACGGTAAATTACAAGTGGGCAGTCGAACAGAGGCTCTTTTGCAGTTTAATAAACGTCAATAAATTCAATGTTACCTAGAGGTGCTCATGCTCTAGGTATGTAATGCTTGTCGATCAATGCTTGCATAAATGCAAACTCTTTTTATTTTTTGCGTGCCAATATGGCAAGGGAATCGCCATCTTCAAATTCCCCAAAATCCAGTGCTTCTAATAATTCAAAATCATTTCCCATGGCCGCGGTCATCTGGCTTAAGCTTCGCGGCTTAAACAACAAATCATTGTCTCCCCCTGGAGATTCTATGTGGCGCCAGATTAAGTGAAACACAATTCCCCCTTGGTTAAGTAATTGCGCCTGCCGACGAAAAGAATCGGCTAGTTCGTCATCGTTTAAATGCTGCAAAATTTTATTGGAGTAGATGCCATCAAATAAACCATCGGTGGCAATGGATATGGCGTTAAGTTTGAGTATTGTTTGATTGGGAAAGCGCGCTTTTAGCATGTGCACAAAAGCTGGAGAATAATCAGAACCTGTTACCTCATAGCGCGCGGCGAGCAGTTTTAAGTCGTTGCCAGGGCCCGAGCCTAATTCTAATAGTGTCGCTTCACGGGGCAGTACCTTAGACAATATTTCTAACTGTGCCGAGGCATCATAGCCTTCGCACATGGCCGCATAAGATTTCGCATTTTGTGGATCGTGATAATAGAGCATATGGCTTCCGTTGTGAGCTGATTTTTACTGGTTGAGCAAAGCGTGTCTTGTGTAAAGTTGGGCCTTCTCAATTGTTATGGTGTTATGAGCATAGTAAACGATGGTTGCGTTTTGTTTGCAGTGCGGGGATTGGGAAAATATCGGCTGATCTTATGATTTGCAGGGTGACTCACTAGAGCAATATTGATGGGGATTTAATTGGGTTGTATGTTTTGTAGTCAAAGTGGTGCGTATTCGGCTTCAAATGACACTAAAGTGTGATGTGCGTCACACTTTTTACGGGGCCAATGGTTCTTTTGTAGGCTTCACCTTGTTTGTCATTCTCCTATGCTAAAGCTCAAAGTACTGGGCATTTTTGGCGTGCTAGAGCAAAGCCGCCATCATAAAAATAATAGGAATGGCTATGAGTAAAGAGTGGATTAAACCGCTACTAACCAGTGTTAGCACATTGGTGTTTTGTGTGGCCTGCGGATCGGGCAGTACCACAGAAACCGACGGGAGTGACTTTGAAGCCCCTGATGATGGAGAGCGCGAGTTTGTGGTGCCAGAAGTCATTGGTGAAGTGAGCGATGATGTATTTGACCGTAGTCGCCTCATTCAAGTGTACATGGACATGCCTGACGCCGACTTTGCACAGCTTAGAAGTGAAGGGCGCACTTTAAACACTGCCCTTAGCGAGTGTCCTTCCAGTGATTTTGAATTCACCGATTTTAAAGCCACGGTGAATATTGATGGCACCCAAATGGATAATGTGGCCATTCGTAAGAAAGGTTACCTAGGTTCCATTAGCAGTAGCCGCCCCTCCATTAAATTGAATTTTGATACCCATGACGATGGCCGTACCTATAAGACCATGAAACGCATGACGTTGAATAACGACCGCCAAGACCCCAGCCACACTCACCAATGTATGGCTTACGATTTATATCGTGCCGCAGGGTTAGTGGCACCAAGATGTAATCTTGCCCACGTGGTTATTAACGGTGAAGACCTTGGGGTTTATTCTCAAGTAGAAAGTATTAAGAAACCCTTTTTAGAGCGGAATTACGATGATAAGGGTGGCAATTTATACGAAGGACAAGTGGCAGATTTTGGCAGCCATTTAAACGATAAGTTTGAATTAAAAACCAATAAAACTGAAAACGATCGCAGCGATTTAAGCGAGCTGTCTAATATTTTGGCCATGGATGATGAAAACATGTTGGCTAATTTACCCAGTAAATTAGCCCTAGATGAATTCATTACATACTGGGCCGTGGAAACCTTAATTGGTCACTGGGATTCAGCCACAGGCAACACCAATAACTATTATATTTATCACGACCCTACAGATGATTTGTTTCATTTTATTCCGTGGGGAACCGATGCCGCTTTTACGGGGGTGAATGTATTCAAACCCAATGGTGGTCCCTTGTATAAAAACCTGAGCATTGCCTCTCGTTTGTATGCCATTGATGAAACCCGCCAGAAGTATTTCAATGAAATTAATAAGCTTTTAACCGATCACTGGAATGAAGCGGATCTTCTGGCCAAGGTGGATGCCATTCGTGAAGTGTCGGGAGCACCTGAAGAAGCCGATGATGCCATGAAAGTATTTATTGCAGGGCATGAAGGTCTGGGATACCGAAGCCAGCGTACGCGTTTAGAAAGTGCTATGAATGGTTTAGAGCCAGAGCAAACAGAATATTTATTGGAAGATGTGGCACAAGATTGTGATGAGCCAGCGCCTACTACTGCTCTTACAGCGAATTTTCACAGTAATGGTACAGGATCTTTTACGTTCACGAATGCGCAGGGGGAGACTATCGTGGCTAGTATGAACTTAGTCACCTTTTCCGGTACAGATAGCCTCATTTACAAATTAGATGAAAGTACTTTACCTAGTGTGGTGAACCTAACACTCATTGGTGCTGGTGCGCCCCCGTTATACCAGCCTTATGCTCTGCAAGTATTTATAGAAAGTCCTAGTTACACTCCTGGCGATCATGCTTTGCACGGTATTGTTACCAATATGATGCTATTTAAAGCATTCACTGATACATCCATTCCTATCATTTACATGGGCGCAGGCAGTACCGGCACCATTAGTCTGGAGCTGGCCGGTGATGGCAGCGCTGATAGCCCCATTAAAGGTTCAATTAACGCAACCATTGGCATCTTAGATATTAGCGATCAGTAATTGGGGAAGGTATGTGAATACAGATCATGAATAAAGTCACTGCATTAGCCATGACCCTAGAACCATTAGAGTATCAAGCAGCTCACGGCGCGTTAACGTCAGTGGCTGCTATACCTAATGGCGGTGCATTAGATCCGTTAATGTTAGGGTCAAACCATGCTTTTTATAAGCATGGTTTACATTCTGGAATTAACTCAAATAATCCACTATTAAATAACACACAAGAATCTTTAGAAGAAAGTTTGCAGGCTTTAGATAGTCATAATCTTGCAAAGCAAAATAGCGCTGCGTTAATGGATAGGGTAGATACCAAGTACCTTATTCCTAAGCAATATCTTTTCGGTATTTTAAAAGCGTTGTCGCGAGACTACAGTGTGTTGTGTGAAAACAATAAACGTATTTTCACCTATGAAACCACTTACTTTGATACACCTACTAAGCAATTTTATCACGCCCATCACAATGGACATTTGAATCGTCGTAAAGTGCGCTTTCGCCGCTACGTTGAATCGAACATGGGTTTCATGGAGGTAAAATTAAAAAATAATAAACGTCGTACCATTAAAAAGCGTGTTCCCATGGATTGTGTGCAAGCTAACGATGAACGTGTGAAAGCGTTTGTTAGCCAGTGTTTAGCTGAAGGGGAGCACTCTCAAAAACGGCTTCATAAAGAGAGTGTGACTCAGGGACTATCTAAAGATGAATCGCGATTGAATACCTCTCTTTTTGTAAACTATCGGCGGATTACCTTACTGAATAAGCATCATCAAGAGCGCTTAACCATAGACCTAGACCTGCACTTTCAATGCAGTCAATCAAATAACCGTCGCCAACTAGAAGATTTGTTCATTATTGAAGTAAAGCGCGACGCTAAACAACAAGCCAGCAGTTTTTCAAATGTGGTTAAGCAACTTTCTTTAAAGCCCATTAATTTTAGCAAATATTGCTTGGGGCTGGCGCTTACCCACGGCGGTCAGTTAAAAACCAACCGTTTCAAGCAAACTTTGCTGAGGGTGGAAAAACTTGCCGCTTTGGCAAAATCGGCTGCACTTAACAATAATAAATATTTCATAGGGGAAGAATAATGGACATTACACTGGGTAGTGATTTTTTTATACGCTTGGTTATTAACTGCTTGGCAGTGATGCTGCTGGTACGAGTTTGCTATTACAAATTCTCACAACATAGATCAAACGCTTCGGCTTTCATGTTGTTTGGCATGGGCGTTTTCTTAGTCACGTCTTTATTGCATTCAGCGGATGTATCTATGGGGTTTGCGTTTGGGTTGTTTGCAGTATTTTCCATGCTTAGATACCGCACCGAATCTATTGGTGTGAAAGAGATGACCTACTTATTTTTAGTGATTGCCATCGCGTTATTAAATGCCGTGGGCACCATGGGACACATGGAAATGGCGGCCTTGGCATTTTTTATATGTATTATTACTTACCTATTAGAAACCAGTGTGGTATTGCCTTTACTCAATGAAATGGAAATCGCTTATGAAAAAATAGAGAACATACCCACCCAGCGCAGAAACTATTTAATCGCTGATTTAAAAAAACGTACAGGTTTAGATGTACAGCAGGTGGAAGTGTTATCCATTGATTTTTTGCGGGACAGTGCCTCTTTAAAAGTACACTTTAAACCCCATATCGATCAGCCAGTGGTTCAAGAAAATCCATCCGCTGCTTCTAGTGGCAGTATTTCTTAAGCTAATAAAAAAAGAAGTGGATGTTAATGAATAGTTTCACAACTAATAGTAAGGGCAATAGTTTGCTTGACAAAACGCTGGTATATAAAATTTTGTGGTTTAAATTACTGGCGATAATATTAACACTACAGTTTTATGCTATTAGCGCTGCCGCTCAACAAGCGCCTGAACTGCCCAAATACAATGAGTCAGCTTTTAATGTAAGCGGGTATGTGATGCTAGATTACGATCAATACGGCGCCTTTTATGATAAAAGCGGCAATGAGGATGACACTAACAATGAAGAGCACTTTGAAATAAGACGCTCTAAGCTGGCGTTTCAATATACGCCAAAAGGCCCCATCTCGGCTGAGTTAGAGTTTACTTATCATGATGAATACCAGCAGCAAGAAGAATATGAGCTGGCGGATGCTTATATAAATTATAAAAGCAGCGATTTTTTAGAAATTCAACTGGGTAAAATGAAAGAGCCCTTTGGGTTAGAGCGCCAAACTGGCTCCACTAAAATTACCGGTATTGAGCGCTCTATGGTGACCACGGCCTTTTCACCAGGAAGAAGCATAGGGGCAATGTTAACCATGAGCGAGCCTCATTACAGCATGGCGTTTGGACTATTTGAAGAAGATACTTCAGAAGCTGTACAAGCCGCTACATCGCGTATGACGTATGGGTTCATAGATCCTAACCAGGCTCAAAAACACCTAGGTCTTTCCCTGAGTCATCGTGATTTAAAAGATCAGGAATTTCAAATTAAAGAACGTGGCGAAGCCAACAGTGCCGACAATGTCATTCGCAGCGCTAAGTTTGATGCCAAGTCTCAAAACATTATTCAATTAGAAGGTGCTTGGTTTACACAACAATTGCGTCTACAAAGCGAAATTAGTTATTCGTCAATTGAGCAAGTTAACGGCGTAAACTGGGCGTATAGCGGATTTTATGTTCAAGCAAGTTATTTATTTAATAAAGGACAATACCAATATAAAAACAACAAAATAAAAACCAAGGTAAAAAAAGGCGCTTGGGAATTAGTGGGGCGTTACAGTGGTTTAGATCTGCAAGATAACGACATAGGCAGTGAAGCCTCTGTATTGTTATTAGGGGCTAACTACTACATTAATAAGCAATTTAAACTGATGGCCAATATTTTGTTACCAGAAATTTCAGGCAATACGGTGGACGATGATCAATCAGGAAATGGTGTGTCTATGCGCGCCCAATACGTATTTTAAAGGGATTGTGAATAAAGGATGTAAAAGCTAAAAAGTAGCGATAACTTTTACCGAGCCATTAACACTGTTGGCATCTATGTAGCCAATCAGGGCTGGGTTTTTGGCCACTAAATCGCGTAATTTATCACTGTCTTCTAACTCATTGGGAGGCGAAGCTTTTCCGGTAAAGATCAATCGCGACCAAAAGGCTTTGTATTGGTTTTCGGTCTTGTGTAAAACCAACTCATTAAAATTCTCTCTTGCGTCATTCCCCCTTGCCAATGCCACAGGAATGGCTACTTCGCCTCCTGGAAAACTGGTCACTTTTCCTAGGAATAATTGTGATATATCTGCAGTGTCCATTTTATTGGTATTGTTTAAATGAACGATCACGGCGATCTCAGCGCTGGTGCTTATGCAAAAACACATAAGAGCAAACAGTGTTACGTAGCGCTTACCCTGTATGGATTTCATTAAACCTCCTAAAATACCAGGTCAATGCCAAAGGTAATGGCCTGGGCATCTCCCACTAAGGCTAAAGAGCCTTTATCTTGTATTTCATCAAATTGAATTTTAAAAGCCGCTTGAGGATGAAAATTCCAGCGCATGCCTAATGAACTGGTGGTATGTTCTTCTAGGTCTTCATTAATGATCTTCTCTTCTTGCTTAAACTCAGAGAAGGCCAAATAAGGCATTATTTCTTTCACTTGATACCCTATCGATAACAGCCAATTGGTGGTGGCGAAGCGTGATGAAGTCCAGTGGTTAATTTCACTGAGCAATAGATATTGGCCATTATCAAAATTAAAAGAGGCCGCGTAAAAATCCACATTATTGTTTGTAATGTTTTCTTGAGTGGTACTGGCAGAAGTGAAAGTTCTATCTAGTTTAAAGTTGGTATAAGAAATGAGTGTTTGAAAATCCCCAAGGGAATAATCGGCGCGTATGCCAATTATGTTTTTCCATGTCTCATTGGTTGGTTCATTAAAGAAAAAGGTGCTTAATAAGCGATTGTTGGTTGAGTCTTCGCGGCCCACATAAAAGGATGTAGCCAAACTGCCTTTTCCTAACCGGGTTTTATGATCAAGGCTGGCACCATTATAATTCAGTATTTGCCAAGTATATAAATCAGCAGGAGGACGAATCCAAGGGTAGGCAAAGCCTACATCAAAGAACTCTGAATAATACTGTAAAGGCAAACGTTTGCGACCCGCTTGTAAGGTTAGTTCTGGATTTATGGTATAGCTTAAATAAGCATAAGATATTTCTGAATTAAAATCGTTAAGTCCACGGGAGACCCATTGGCTGGTAAATGTTAGCCCTAAATCTAAATTGGCCCGTGCCTGCAGGCCCATGGTGGTTTCAGGTTGAAAACTTAAATCATCATCGTACAAGCCTACTAAGGAATAGTCGGCAAGATAGGCATCGTCCTTTTTGCTAATGGTCTGCCCCCCTACCACAGAAGCAAAGCCACTGAATTGAATGTCAGCATGAGCATAAATGGGAAATACCAAACAAAAAAATGCCAGTGGCCAGCATTTCATTCCAGTTTCTCCTTGCCTATAAATTTAAATAGCAAGACTTGCATGAAACAGCCTAGTAAAGGCTTATTTATTGAGAATAGGGGGTAGGGTGAAATGTGCCATGAATGATTAGTTTATTTAGTATTGGCCACATACAATTTCGCTATATAGAGCATGTTTAAATAGGTCCGGCATGGGCTTGAAAAAACAAGCTGTAGCGCATTTTAATATTTACAATTCTTGCATATTTTCTCCTTAGTTTTCTCTTAATATGAACTTACTTTAAGTATTCAGTCACCCTATGGGCTGTTAAATGAAAAGAGGTTCATTTTATGTTAAAAACACTTTTAAGCGCCGCGTTAGTTAGCAGCATGACTTTATTGTCGATACAGGCCATGGCCTACAGCGACAGTGATAGCGAAAAAGGGCAAGAGCGCGGAGAGCGCCGCGGACCACCAGCTTTCACAGAGCTGGACATAGACGGGGACGGCTCGTTAACACTTGCTGAGTTTCAAGAGCATGCCATTCCGCGCGGGGATCACGAAACCATCTTTAATCACATTGATGCTGATAGTGATGGCATCGTGACAGAAGATGAAATGAAAAACCATAAGCCGCCTCGTCGTCAGCGTCACTAGAGTTAAAGCGAATGACCTTTTGTGTTAATGCACCCTACAGATCAATATCCAAGGGTGTCATTAACCCAGCGGTGCGCAATACACCGAGGCTTTTTATTAAATAGTCTTAACGTACTCTCTTCAGAGAGTTTTTACTAAACTGCGAGTCTTTCAAACCCGTTTGAAACTTATACTCAGAGAACTCCAGAATGGTAGACTTACCGGTTTGATGGTTAGTCATTAAGTTCTTATGGGCGCGCCAGT
>CAJXRF010000128.1 GCA_913058575.1 uncultured Bermanella sp. | reverse complement strand
ATTGATGGATATTTTATCCCATCAAGGTGTACAAAATCATTAGGCCACATCACCTCTAAAACAGCGCCGCACACATTTTCGATGGAAGAAAAATCATTATAGGAGCTAAGGGTAAGTGCTACTTGACCAAAGCTATCGGTTTGGTTGTCCCTTAACTTGGTAAAATTTCTTGCGAAACCAACGCTGCCATCACAAACTTCTTCTATACGAAAAGCAGAGGCAGACTGGTAATACTTTCTTTCAAAGGTTCCGCCACAGCTAATTTGAGTTACGCTGGGAATTAAGGGCTCAACTACACTGCTACCACAGCGTCTAAAGCCCACATCGCCCATGGTGTCATTATCAAAATAGGTAATTTGTTGTGTTGCGTTATATACCTCACCTTCAAATTCAGGCTGTGTTGACTTGTTGGTATACTGATTAAGTCTCCAGGTGGTGCCTTCTGCTATTAAACCTGTATTTAAGCTGTTTACTGCTTGTAAACTGGTAGATAGTCCGTTTGCAATAATCCCGCGGGAGCTTGCTTTAAGTGGATCTAAATCGTAAATGATCAAGGTAGTCAAATAACTATTACTGCCAAGCAATCTGCCATCCGTTAAGCCCAGCGTCACGGAAACACGAACGGATGCAGTATCATCCACTTCAGGGGCTGTAAAACTAATTTCTTGGGTATTTTGGCCTGAGAAAGCCAGCGCGTTACCTGCAAACTCAACCTCCCAGTCATAAGTGACCGTTCCGGCTTCATCTCCCTGGGTATTTAGCGAAAGCCTTACTGTTTCACGCTCGTTATATCGACTTGTTAGGTTAGTTAACGGCGTAAAGCTAATGCTTTGAATACCACCATTAGGTTCACTATCAGAGCCTCCACCGCCACCACCACAGCCAGATAAGCTACTCAATAAAGCACCAGCCATAACGATGGAATTTAAATTCCTTTTCAATACTGCCAACATTTTTAACTAACACCTATTTAAATTGGGCGCGAATAATACCATATGCTGAGAAAATGCCCATGAGCCATCAAGGGGGAATTACCACTCTGAGTTGTGCCGGTGTTCATGGAGATACTCTAATTTAACGTCCGATAAGTTAGCGCTGTACTAGAGGTCGATTAGGGCATGATAGTTTGAGACCGTGCGGCCCAGTGTAAATTAGGATAAAACTAAATTTTGATATACATCCCTCTTGAAGGCCCCTCTCGTTAGAGGGGCTGTTAAAAGCACTGCATATCAATAATGAATACCTACCCTTTAAAAAACTCTCATCCTAATTCCGCGTTAATCAAAAGCACTGTAAAATACTCAAATTTTTGATTGAAACTTAATCAAATATTGGCTGAATATTCCAAAAAGTAATAGCTGTGGTAGGGTATTGCGATTTTTAAAGGGCCATGGGCATAAGCGGGTCCTTACTTTTATAATTCAGCCCCCAATAAGGTCTGTGTTAATGGGCTAAAATATTTAGCCGCAAATTTAGCTTCAAATTTTTAACAGTACAATAATTAACCATGAATTTTAGGTTATCAATATAAAAGGGACAGTATGATAATTGGGATAGATTTAGGAACCACCAACAGCCTAGTGTCAATTTGGCAAGATGGTGAGAGCACTCTTGTAAAAAACCTTTTAGGTGATTTTGTAACCCCTTCTGTGGTTGGCGTCGACGACGACGGGCGAATTATTGTGGGAGCCCCTGCTAAAGATCGCCTATTAACACACCCTAGTAGAACCGTTGCCGTTTTCAAACGCTTAATGGGCAGCAATGCTTCCATTAAAATTGCTGACCTTGTTTTAAAGCCTC
This sequence comes from uncultured Bermanella sp., assembly GCA_913058575.1. Classification (GTDB taxonomy): domain Bacteria; phylum Pseudomonadota; class Gammaproteobacteria; order Pseudomonadales; family Oceanobacteraceae; genus Bermanella. The sequence continues at coordinate 9,448 of CAJXRF010000128.1, read as the reverse complement.
AAGAATTATCGTCTTTTATATTAAAACAGCTCAAAGAAGATGTAGAAGCATTTACTGGTGAAAAGGTGAGTGAAGCGGTTATTACGGTACCTGCCTACTTTAATGACACGCAACGTAAAATGACCAAATTAGCAGGTCGTTTAGCGGGCTTAAAGGTTGAAAGATTATTAAATGAACCCACTGCAGCAGCTTTAGCCTATGGGCTTCATGAAGAAAAAGACAATGAGATATTAGTATTTGATTTGGGTGGTGGCACCTTTGACGTATCGGTATTGGAAATGTTCGATGGCATCATGGAAGTGCGTGCCAGCGCCGGTAATAATCGTTTAGGAGGAGAAGATTTTACCCGAGCCATTGCTCAATACTTCACCGAGCAACTGAACCACGATGGACTGATCCCTTCGGATAGACTTCACAAACTAGAGCCAAAGATATTAGCCGAGGCAGAACGGGCTAAAGTTCATTTGTCTACGCATCACGAATATGAGTCTCATTTAGTGGAAGACGAAAAACGGTTTGCAATATCTATTACGCGCCAGAAATTTGAAAGTGTTTGTGAATCATTACTAAGCCAATTACAGCAACCTATTTTACAAGCACTCAATGATTCCTCTATTGCAGCGAATCAACTGGACCATGTTTTACTCGTGGGCGGCGCCACTAGAATGCCCATTATTTCTAAGTTAGTCACAAAGATGTTTGGGGTTTTTCCCAATAAAAGCCTCGACCCAGATCAAGCCGTGGCCAAAGGAGCAGCCATTCAAGCGGCTCTTAAGTCACAAGATGAATCCATTGAAGAAGTGGTGTTAACAGATGTTTGCCCTTATACATTGGGTATTGAAGTGGTCACGGATACTTATGACTCAAAGTTGGTTCAGGGAGTGTTCAGTCCCATTATTGAAAGAAACAACACCATCCCCACCAGTAAGATGCAAACCTATTACACGGCTAATGATAATCAAGAGAGTATTAATATTAAGGTATTTCAGGGGGAGTCCAGAAATACAGCAAATAATATCTATTTAGGCAATGTAACGGTTGATGTGCCCAAAGGTTTAGCCGGCCATCAGTCAATTGAAGTCCGTTTTAGTTATGACACTAACGGTTTACTGGAAGTTGAGGCCTTAGTGGTACAAACCGCTGAGCGTACATCCAGTCTTATTGTCACAGGGGAAGATGATTTAAACGATGAGCAAGTGAATAAAAGCTTGGAAAAATTAAAGTCGTTGAAAATACACCCAAGAGAGAGCATGGAAAATACTTCAGTGCTTTATCGAGCCAATCGACTTTACGAGCAAAATATAGGGGAGAAACGCGAGTTAGTGGGCAGGGTGGTGGACTACTTTACAGGTATTTTAGAATCAGCCGATGAAGAAAAAATAAACGCGGTAAGAGAGCAGGTGAATCGGGAGCTTGATCAATATGAGCTTTGAGATTGATATTTGGCAAGAGTTAGCGCTAGCACCCACACAAGATAAAAAAACGGTTAAAAGGGCCTATGCTAAAAAACTAAAAATAACCTCTCCTGAAAAAGACCCTGAAGGCTTTAAAAAATTACGTTGGGCTTATGAGCAAATTTTAAATGAACTTAACTCTTCAACCAACATAGCGCCTGAAGCACCCGCTATTGTAGAGCCGTTGCAAAATAATGAGCAGAGCCTAGAGGTTAATAAACCAGCTGAAAAAGAGCCTGTTAATCTAATAGATGAGATTATTCGCAGTTTAAGCTATTCACTGGAAGAGCAAGCGATCGCCTATTTTGAAGAAATGAACAGTCATGATGAACTGGCTTCAATTATGGTTAGGCAAGCTTTTGAGCATGCGGTTTTCTCTTATTTGTATCAGGTGGAATCGAATGATAAGTGGCCAGCAAACTTTGTCACTTTATTTGTTAATACATTAGGTTTGGCTCAATTAGCTGAGCAAGACAGGAAGCTTGCTCAACATCTGGACTACTTTTATTTTAGAATGGTGTGCAAGGACAATAATTGGACCGAGACCCAATATCGTGCCCATCAAGATTTATTAAATAAAGTTAATGACGTATTAATCTCGATTCGGGTTACTTTATTTGATGACGGAGAAGCCGCTGCCATATCGACTCTTGATAAATATATGACTCAAGGGGTGTTTAACGACCATCAATTTGTGGTTGAATTTAGAACTCGATTTTTAAATGAACTTAATCAATATTTTCCATCGACTTACCCCTACGAGTTAGCCCAGAGACTTGAGACGTGCCTGCATATACAAGACGTCGAAAAAGATGACTATTTTAAAGATGCCATTAATAACCTTAAGGAAAGAAAGGCGGCATCTTTGGAAGTTAAGAAATTCAGAGATTTTGCAGCGAAACACCCTCATTCAGCCAAAGGCATTTGCTATCGTGTCATTTTGGGGCAGCGCACTTTATCGAATAACATAACCGCTAAAGCCCGTTTTATTTATAAAGAGCTTTTAAATTTTCAAAAACATTTACCTTCCTTTAGTGAAAAGGCAAAACATTTTGAGCTAGTTAATGATAAAGCTTTAGATGACATCAATGATTGGATGCAGGCCATTAAAAGCACGAATGGCCAAAATTTTAAAAAAGCACCGGAAGACTTTAAGCCTCTGACCACCATTTTAAAACAGTGGGGCATAGTTTTAGCGATACTTTCCTTCGTTGTAGTCAGTTATCTAGGGCTGGATTATCTTCAGTTTATTCCTGACTTTAAATCAAAAGACAAGCTTATGGGCATTGGCTATCTTAATTTACTGGGCGTAGTGAGCTGGGCGCTGGGGGCTTTATACTATTTGTATGGAAGGTTTATTGAGCATAATATTTATGGTTTAAGGCATCAGATTTTATTGAACCCAGAGCTTAGGAAAAAGGTAATAACGGGTTTATTCGTATCCAGTGTTTTATTGTCAGCTTTACTTGATTATTGGCATTTAATTTCGGTGTATGCCGTTATGCTGCTAATAGTGGGTTATGTTTTTCTTTCAATTCAGTTATCTGTTGTATTATTAGTGCTACCATTTTTTCCTGCCATGGGGGCGGCAAAGTTAATTGGAGTGTACGTTGAGGGGACGCCTAATGTGTTATTACACACAATCATGGCATGGCTCCTATACGCAGGGTATTTAGGGATAAATCACTGGAAATATAAATTGAATCCTGGCACCTCACCGCACTTGCTTGCCACATGGACAGTATTGGCAACACTATTTTCTCTTGTGACTGTTTATGCATATCAATAGGCATTGGAAATACTAATTAGCTTATGATCTTGCTGTATTTTTGAAAAGGCTTGTAGTCTTAAAGAGCGTGAACAAGGGCAGTAAGAGTGAGGGGATGGCATCCTCGGGCCGCGGTGTTATGGGTTGATTAATGATATTTATTCAATTTTCACCGTGAATTCAACTCACCAGTTCATCAGGTGGGTTGATTCCTAAGAATATTTAAATGTCACTGAATACGGGCCCAGTTAAACAATATAATCAGGGAGTTTGATAACGACTTTAAAACCCGCATTTGAAAACTCGTAAGCCATTGTGCCATCCACTTCAGCTACTCTTTCGGCCATTCCCTTTAAGCCATTGCCGGGCATTACGTTTTTAGGACTTTTATCATTTGGCTTGCCATTATCCACTGCCTTACCATTATCTAGCATTGATAAATTTAACCAATTGTCGGACTGTGACAAACTCACTTGGCAATGGCTGGCATGACTGTGTTTGATCATGTTGGTGATGGACTCCTGAACCGACCTAAAAATAACCTCTGCCACCCGCGCATTTAATTGCGGTGTGACCAGAGAAATGTCCAGCGACACATCAATGCCAGGAATATCCCTACACAAGGTTTTTAAGGCCTCTCTTACATCAACATTTTGCTCCGCTCTGAATTCAGAAACGGTTTCGCGCACATCGGCCAATAACAAGCCGCTAATAGACTTAGCGCGTATGACATGCTCTTTCATTTGCGTAGCCTCCACATGGCTGGCCACTTCTAATTGAAGGTTTAATGCCGTTAAGTGGTGCCCTAAGACATCATGAATGTCTCTGGCGACGCGCAATCGTTCATCGCGTTTGGTGGTGGCGCTTAATAAAATTTGCGTGGCTTTTAATTCACGTAACAACTGCAATGATTTATTTTTAGCATTTTTCTCCTCAATAAAACGATAGCTGGCCAGCAAAGCAAACAGATTGAATAGCGCATAAAGTAAAGCGTTAGCCATCACTCCGGGCAATTCTTTAAACCAAACATCAATCACCGCGCCTATGATAGGAATCAAAAGCGCCCACACCACGCAAGTAACAGTACTAAAAATAGTTGGCAGTTGCGCCACCACGATAATGGCTAAAATGCCGATCAAGCCATATTGAAATATCGTCACTAAGCAAAGAATTGAAAAGGCACACAAAAGCAAACCCGCCCACGGGATGGTGGTCTGTTTACGGTTGGAGAAAACATCGCCCATTAGGGCATAACCCATAATGAACAGTAAAAATAAACCCAGCACTAAGGCCAATGACCAGGGTTCGGGCTTCAGCAACGCCACTAGCCCAAGATCACCCTCATACCAGTGGTACAAGGTCACCAGTGTCACCATAAGCCAAGTAATGAGCGCCAGAATAAAGCCGGTATTTTCCTTTTTCATAGCCTGTTGCCAAAAACGAGTCATGCACAGTATTCCACAGCAAAAATTGAATCCCTATAGACAGATGTCACGGAGAATAGACAAATGCCTTGAATAGTAAATTGTGAAAACAATACAGGTAGCCACTGTAAGTCGCTAGTGGCCCTTTATTTTAGGGTCGGTCAGTACAATCAAGGCCTTTGTTCTTTAGTCGTACTTTTTATTTTCTCGCATTCCTTCATGATCCCTCACATGCCCAATAGCCAACCAAACACGAAAAATCATGGCCATACTGAATGTTCTGTATGTTTGGTTGTTTAAAAAACAAACGGCATGGCTGTTTTTGGTCAATATTTAGGTGAATGGCTCTAATTTTTGTTCATTAAGGGATTGGGTTTTGGTAGGGTGGGGCGGTTTTTAGGGCTGTCATACCGTGAAGAGGTGCACTCTGGTCATGCGTTTTTTCTTGGTGCCCATTGCAAGATCGGCCCCTGCAGCCGTAAGTGCTGTTTGCACGCTGCGGAGTTAGGTTTTGCCTTAGAAGCACAAAGCAAGACCTACCACCGTTACATAGGAACCTTTTATGTCAGGTAAATATTATTTAAAACAAGCGCAAGATTATTATAGCCTGGCACCCACAATTATATTAGGCAGCGGGGCGTCTGCTGCTTTCGATATGTCTGGAATGTGGGATTTAGCACAACATTTAAAAGCCCATGTTGATGTGGCAGGTTTTCACGCTGACGAAGTGGCACAGTGGCAAAAATTTTGTGGTTTATTAGATGATAAGGTTGATTTGGAGACCGCGCTGTATCGCGTAACTTTATCTGATGAGTTAACGAAGCAAGTTGTTTTTAAAACATGGGAATTAATCAATCCAGAAGATTTGGATGTTTTTGGTCGCTCAATACAGGATAGATCTTATTTTCCGTTAGGGCGTCTTATTCAAGCCATGTTTAAAAGCGCATTACCTCATATAGATATTATTACTACCAATTATGATCGCCTTGCCGAGTATGCATGTGACCAAGAAGGTGTTTATCACTACACAGGGTTTTCCCATGGTTATCGTAGGCAATTAATTGATCGCAAGCTTCTTAGTTGTAAACGGACAGTAAATATTTGGAAAGTACACGGTTCTTTAGACTGGTTCAAATCAACTATTAATGAAACCTGTGCTTTCGGAAATTTAGCCACCATGCCAGAAAGTTTTATTCCTCAAATAGTTACACCTGGCACTGAAAAGTATCGGAAAACTCACCTTGAACCATTTCGAACGGTTATCGGTAATGCCGATCTGGCAATACAAAATGCGAATACGTATTTGTGTGTCGGCTTTGGTTTTAACGATCAGCATATTCAAGAAAAGTTAATTCAGAAGTGTGTTAGGGATAAGACTAGTCTTACGGTTATCACCTATGCATTAACTGATGCGGCAAAAACATTCTTATTTGACAGTGGTGTTGAAAATTACTTGGCGATAGAGTGCGGTGAACATAACGCGCAATCGATTGTATATAGCTCCCTAGCTGAAGAACCGATAGTTGTCGATGGCGACTTTTGGAGTTTAAGCGGTTATTTAAATTTAATTTTTTAAGGAAAAAGTATGCCTTTATTTAGTTATGAAGATGAGGAATCACTCGGAAAAGTAATATCAGTTGATACTACTACAGTTGTTATTGAGGTTGAAAATTTGGAGCAATTAAAACGGCTGCAAGTAAACCGATTAGCAGTATTGCAAAGCAGTAAACTTGGTCAGCATTTAATTGGTTTGATTACTCAAGTCACCAGAAAAAAAATTGCATCGACTATCGAGGATGAGTTAGATGAAAGAGCACCTGAACTAAACCTTTGTCGTGTCACTTTGATCGGTACATTTTTAAATAGAGACGGTGACAATCGTAATGTGTTCAGGCGTACGTTAGAAAGTGTTCCTGAAATTGATGCTAATTGTTTTGCATTAGAAGGGGGGCATTTAACTGATTTTATGAGAATATTATCGAATGCCAATGATGATGGTTCTTCGCTAACGTTAGGTACTTATTCTATTGATGATCAAGCAACAGCATACTTAAATGGCAATAAATTCTTTCAACGCCATGCATTTATTTGTGGTAGTACCGGCTCTGGTAAATCATGGACAACGGCCAAAATAATAGAGCAAATGGCTAATTTACCAACTGCCAATGCTATTGTTTTTGATTTACATGGTGAATATGAACCACTTATTCAGGACGGAATTCATCATTATAAGGTTGCTGGTCCTGCAGATATTGAAGCCGGTAGTACGTTAAACGACGGTTCTATTTATTTACCCTATTGGCTGTTATCTTATGATGCTTTGGTCTCTTTATTCGTCGATAGAAGTGATCAAAATGCGCCCAACCAAGCTATGATCATGTCTCGTGAAATTAATGCCGCAAAACGAAGTTATTTAGAAGCTGGTGGTCATACAGATGTGCTCAATAACTTCACCGTCGATAGCCCTGTCCCTTTTGATATTAACGCGTTGTTGGCAAGACTAAATGATATTAATGCTGAGATGGTGCCTGGTGCTAACGGTAAACCTAAGCAGGGCGAGTTTTTTGGAAAGTTAGCGAGAATGATTGCTCGTTTGGAAAATAAAATATCTGATCGACGATTAGGTTTCTTATTTCAAGGTGGTGCCAATGTCATGCAATTTGACTGGCTTGAAAGATTAACAACAGTATTATTAGGTAGCACTGAAGAGAATGGGACTGGTGGAATTAAAATCATTAATTTTTCAGAAGTCCCATCAGATGTATTACCTTTGATTGTTTCATTAGTTGCAAGAGTAGTATTTTCACTTCAACAGTGGACACCTTCTGAACTTCGACATCCGATAGCCTTAATGTGTGATGAGGCTCATTTGTATATGCCTCAACGCAGTTTGGCAGACGCAGCGGATGATATTTCCATTGAAATTTTTGAACGTGTAGCTAAAGAGGGGCGAAAGTACGGGGTGAGTTTAGTTGTTATTAGCCAAAGACCGTCAGAAATTAATAGAACTATGCTGAGCCAATGTAGTAACTTTGTATCCATGAGGTTGACTAATGCCGAGGATCAAGCAGTGGTGAAAAAACTGTTACCAGACAGCTTGGGTGGTTTTAGTGATATTTTACCAACGTTAGATACCGGTGAAGCGTTAGTCGTTGGCGATGCTTGTTTGTTGCCGAGCAGGATCCGTATAGATGAACCAAAAAATCAACCTAATAGTGGGACCGTCGATTTTTGGGATGAATGGCAGGATAAAACACCTGTTAATCGCCTTCCAACAGCCATTGATAATTGGCGTAAGCAAAATATTCAGTAAAACAGCGTGCGCACAGGATGCAAAGGGCAAGTCTTGTGGCTCTTAGGATTGCGCGATACGCAAGAGTATCGAGGGTCACCCATTAGGTTTTCTCCGTCAAGCGACCGTTTAAACTTCTCCCAATGAATCGGGTGTCGTTATATATTGAGTTAATTAATATGTACGCATCCGTTACTTCAAAAGTTGTTATCGCGAACTCACAGGAATCAAAGGGGTCAGAGTCGTTGATTTGGTGGGATTCTAATTGGACAGCCATCATAGTGACGGTTTTAAAAACGCCAGCTTCAAGGTGATAGTGCACCACGCATTTCATTATAGACCTCGAAGGGTGTTTTAAAACCAAGACACCTTCGAGGCCTGTTATTTAACAGTGTCTCAATCTTTTCTAATGTCTTGTAATGGGCTTTGAGTGCCATTCGGGTCTTGCCTTAAACGCATAAACAAAAGGCCTGATTCTCGTGCCTATAAATTGGGCCTGTCTCGCTTCGCTCGCAACTGTGTTAGGGGTTACATGCCAAAACTAATCAAGGAATAATGTGGAAGTTTATACAAAAAAATCAGATGATAATGACGCACAGTATCTTTTGACTTACATAAATAATGTGTTGATTCCATCATCAAACGAGTTTTTTATCTTGTTAGATGATAATAAAGTTTTGCTTCACCATGCATTTTCTTTTAATGCAATTTTAGCGCATGCAATTGATTATATGGTTTTTATAGCTAATAAGATGAGTAAGGTAAAAAGAAAAGATTTCATCTTTAATTTTGATAAACAGTATTCTGTTGATGGTTGCGTTCATATAAACAATAAATTTAGATTGCTTGATGCTGTGAATAATTCGTTTAAACATGTTGAGTTGAATTCAAAGCGGTACTCTGATTTGATCGAAACCTATGGCGATCTCACTTTCCATAGTCTTTCGGCTAAAGACGGAAAAATATTTTTTGAATCACCTTCTCATGCATTCGACTATTGTAGGGTTGTAATGCGACCTATTACTGCAATTTTTAAATGCGATCTAAAAACTACAAATGATGTAGATGATTTTATTAACGGTAGGGTATATGGGTGTACAGGTTACGGTTATTTTGATTACGACTATGAACCGCATGATGCTATAGATAGGATGACAGATGCATGTGGTTCTGAGTGTATGGATTGCGGAGAAGGTTTCGATGATTGCGACTGCCCTAATTTTATTTACGATGGTAAAAAAGCGGAGTTCGCTGAAAATTTAGACCCGAACTTTGATTTCGAAGATGTAATGTCGAAGATAAGTGGTACGCGAGAATTTAGTAAGTAAATCATAATGTAATAAGGCCTTTAAACGGACAAGTGAAGTTGGCTTTTTTCACTTCGTTCAACTTTTTAGGAAATTATATTTAGCCGCTTAAATCGGTGTTAAGCTCCATGCCATTCGGGTCAGGTCTGAATGGCACTGCATTAAGGCCAAAGGCCCTAGATTTAATAGTATCTAGGGATTCG
>CAJXRF010000127.1 GCA_913058575.1 uncultured Bermanella sp. | reverse complement strand
ACTTACATTGTCAGATATTGGCTGGTACGCAAGCTAGGGTAGCGCATCAGCACAAATTGTTTACGACAATACACCAAAAAAAGCATCCGAATCTAAGCCTACCATATCCGTATCAGTAACTTGATAATCCTTAATGTAATTTGCTACTAGATTAAAACCAACCCAATAACCTGCATATTTTGGGAACTCTTCCGGGTGGGAGCCGTGAAAAAATTTCTTAACTGAAAAATCACTTTCGCTTAACAGTGATGTCATTTTTTTCAGTGACTCTTGCCAATCATAATCTTGAAGATCTTTGAACAATGAAGACGGCTTTCCATTAGTAATGGTATGCTCAAAGTGACAAGCAAGGCCCTCCATTATTAGCTGCTCACCTAGGGTTGCTGATGGTGTATCGAACCTCAATCTTAGCGCATGATGAATTTCATGGGACAATACATCTAATAACTCGTTTTCAATGACGTTATTAATATCGTCGCGGGAACAATCAAGCAGTATCTCAACCCTATGTGAGTTAAACGCAAATCCGCCTATCCCTGAGGGCGGCTCATCACCCTTTTGAAAAGGCGAAACAGTAATATCTATATTTTCAAGTTTAAAATACTTTTTAACTTTAGTTAGGGTTTGTTCAATTTCGCGCTCAATACAATCTATGTGATTGTCTAGTCTTCCTGTAGCATTTAATATGCTGATGTTAATTGTCAATTTATCCTCCTTGACTTACTCTTCGTTTCCAATTTTCTTTACACTTAAAGCAGGTGTGCAACACTCAACGCCTAAAGCGTTGTGCCGCCGTGGCTTATTTTCCATGAGTTTTCATTGTACCAATATTCATTTAATAAAGCCCCGTGCTCGTGATCTTTCCGACCTTGTGCACCGATATTAAGATAACTTTTTTAAAAACCTTCTTTAACAAAGCCTGCAGCAGATACCTACTTAATAGATGCTTCATTGTCAGGCTGAATATTAGCCTCAAGGTGATGCACTTCGGAGTTGAATTAGGAGTGAAGAAAATGTTTTTTTGATTAATAAATTTAAACCGGTACGCATAATTTCTTACCTGCCTAAGCCGAAGGGCTTACCTTAGGGATATTTATTTATTACAGATGCCCCTTATTAATAAACTACCGAAGTTCATCATCTAATAATTCTAATGGTAATTGCGTTGAGTATTTAAGCTGCGTAATGGATACGCTAGAATGCACTTCTCTTACAGCAGGCATTTGAGATAAATGATTGCGAAAAAATGTTTCATAACCCTGAATATCTTTTACAACAATGCGTAATAAAAAATCCATTGTTCCCGTCATTGTGTAGCACTCTGTCACTTCAGGAAATGCGCAAATGGCTTTTTCAAAATCCCTAAGCGATTGATCTTCGTGCCCGCTTAATCTTACGTTTACAAATACAACCACTCCTAGCCCTAGTTTTTTGGCATCTAGCAAAGCAACTCGTCGTCGAATTAAACCCGCTTCTTCAAGCCGATTTATACGCCGCCAACAGGGCGATTGGGATAGTCCAATTCGACTCGCTACTTCAGCAACAGACAAAGTTGCATCGCTTTGAAGAATTGAAAGTATTTTCTTGTCCACTTTGGTCCATTTTTCGCCGGATAAATCTTCCATAAAGCACCGTATTTTAGAAATTATTTTCCTCTAAAATAAGCTTTAAAGGCCAATTTAGCAATATTTATGCTATTTCTTGGAACATATAGCTAGTCTAAATTTGCTGTGCTAAAAATTAATCCAGATCGTCATGAAGGGGCTGACAGCAATTGGTCAATTTCTCATATCAATGCCATAAGCGCTCTAGATTAAAACGTGGCAAATGCAAGTCACGATAGAGCAGCCATCAATAATAAAAGCGATGCAAGGACTAGCCATATGACATTGCAATCCGTCACGCTGGAAGACAAATATTCCAAGCCTAGCGGTCAAGTTTACATGACCGGTATTCAAGCGTTAGTTCGCTTGCCCATGATGCAGTCCGAACGAGACCAAAGCGTTGGATTAAATACAGCAGGGTTTATTTCTGGGTATCGTGGCTCACCCCTAGGTTCACTCGATGGGGCGCTTTGGGCCGCCCAAAAGTATTTAGATAAACACCATATTAAGTTTACGCCAGGCGTGAATGAAGACATGGCCGCTACTGCAGTGTGGGGCACTCAACAAGTCAACATGTACCCTGGTGCCAAACATGATGGTGTTTTTTCCATGTGGTATGGAAAAGGCCCTGGGGTCGATCGCTCTATGGATGTTTTCAAACATGCCAATGCTGCGGGAACATCAAAATATGGCGGTGTATTGCTGGTAGCAGGTGACGACCATGCCTCCAAATCGTCAACACTTCCCCATCAAAGTGAACAGATGATGATTGGGGCAAGCATTCCTGTATTGAATCCAGCTGGCGTTCAAGAAATATTAGATTATGGCATGTATGGCTGGGCGCTATCTCGATACAGCGGCTGTTGGGTTTGTTTAAAATCCATTACAGAAGTGATGGACAGTTCGCAAATTGTCAGCGTTGACCCAAACCGTGCTCAGATAAATATTCCAACAGATTTCCCATTACCCGATGATGGTGTCCATATAAGATGGCCTGACTCTCCACAAGCTCAAGAAGCCCGCCTAAATCAATACAAAATATATAGCGCCATTGCATTTGCTCGTGCTAATGGGTTGAATAAAATCGTAACAGAGAGCAAGAAGCCCATCTTAGGCATTATCACCACGGGTAAATCCTATTTAGACGTTCGTCAAGCCTTAGCAGATTTAGGTATAGACGACCAACTGGCTTGCGATATTGGTATTCGTGTTTTCAAAGTGGGCATGAGCTGGCCTTTAGATCCGGTTGTCACACACGAGTTTGCAAAAGGCTTAACTGAAGTTTTAGTGGTTGAAGAAAAGCGTTCTATTTTAGAAGACCAATTAACCGGGCAACTTTATAACTGGCCCGTGGATGAACGTCCAAGGGTCATTGGTGAATTTGACGAAAAAAGAAATAGCTTATTGCCAAATGTCACTGAACTAACACCCGCCATGATCGCCAGAGTCATTGCCGCTCGAATAGCAAAATTTTATACCAGTAACCTCATTGAGGAACGTTTAGCATTCTTAAACAAAAAGGAACAGGCATTAGCGAAACCTCGAACCGCAATTGAGCGAGTTCCTCACTTTTGTTCAGGTTGCCCTCACAATAGCTCAACAAAAGTACCGGATGGCAGTAGAGCACTTGGCGGCATTGGCTGTCATTACATGGTGAATTGGATGGATCGTTCTACCTCTACATTTACTCAAATGGGAGGAGAGGGTGTTACGTGGGTAGGCCAAGCCCCTTTTACCAATGAACCTCATGTTTTTCAAAACTTAGGGGATGGTACGTATTTTCATTCGGGCATTTTAGCCATTCGCCAATCGCTTTCTGCAAAAGTAAACATTACCTATAAAATATTATTTAACGATGCTGTCGCCATGACGGGGGGGCAACCCATCGATGGCACACTGACTATCGATCAATTAACTCACCAATTATTTGGTGAAGGTGTTCGCGATATTTATGTTGTGAGCGACGCACCTGAAAAATTTACAAATATAAATATATTTGCTCAGGGTGTGCATTTTTATCATCGTGATCAATTGGAGTTTGTCCAAAAAAACCTTAGAGAAATAGCGGGTGTTTCCGTTATTATTTATGAGCAAACCTGTGCTGCTGAAAAACGTCGTCGTCGTAAACGTGGAACCATGGTAGATCCACAAAAACGTGTCATGATCAATTCAGATATTTGTGAAGGTTGTGGTGACTGTGGCATTCAATCAAGCTGCTTATCTGTATTGCCAAAAGAAACCGAGTTAGGTCGTAAGCGCACCATAGATCAAGATTCTTGTAACAAAGACTACAGTTGTGTCAACGGGTTCTGCCCTAGTTTCGTTACCGTCCACGGCGGTAAACTGAAAAAAAGTAAACCCAATTTAAGTAAGCAAATTTTTGCTGAACTACCCAAGCCACAACAACCTAACCTTAGCGAGCCGTGGAATATTGTTCTAACGGGTGTTGGGGGAACAGGGGTGGTCACGACAGCTGCCATCGTTGGCATGGCCGCTCATGTACAAGGCTTGGGCGTTTGCGTTTTAGATATGACGGGCTTAGCGCAAAAATTTGGCGCGGTTATTAGTCACATTCGAGTTGCCAAACAGCCTGAAGATATCCAAGCCGTGCGCATTCCCGCTGGCGAAGCCAATTTACTGCTGGGCTGTGATCTTGTGGTGAGTGCGGGAGACGAGGCTTTGGCAAAAGTTAATGATAAATTAACTTATGGCATTGTTAACGATTATCAGTCCATCACGGCTGAATTTACTCGTAATGCCGACGCGAAATTTCCGGCTGATTCAATGAAGGCCACTGTATCTGAAGCCATTGGCGAAGATAAATGCCAGTTTTTAAATGCCACTAGAATGGCCAAGGCGCTTGTTGGAAGCAGCATGGCCACCAATCTATTCATGATTGGCTACGCTCTGCAAAAAGGGCTTATTCCTTTATCGGTAGAAGCGCTAGAAAAAGCCATTGAATTAAATGGAGCCTCGGTTGAAGAAAATAAAGCCGCTTTACTATGGGGGCGTCGTGCAGCTCATGATCCATTAGCAGTGGAATCTATTATTCAAAAGAAAAATACTCAACCTACTATTAAGCATAAACTGACAAACCTTGATGAAATAATTCAGCATCGCCACAACTTGCTAACTCAGTATCAAAATATTGAATACGCAAATAATTATAAAAACTGGGTTCACAAAGTTCGTGAGATTGAAGCGGAGAAATGCTCGGGAAGTACTCGCTTGGCGTGTGCTGTCGCCATAAATCTATATAAAGTAATGGCCTATAAAGATGAGTACGAAGTATCAAGAATGATGAGCGACACTCGTTTTAAAGACGAAATTGAAAATCAATTTGAAGGCGATTACAAATTACACTTCCATATGGCCCCTCCATTAATTTCTTCTGTCGATAAAACCACCGGCAGGCCCATAAAAAAGGAAATGGGACCTTGGATGATGAGCGCATTTAAAGTACTTAAGAACTTTAAATTTTTGCGAGGTACACATTTCGACATATTTGGGTATACGCAAGAACGAAAAGAGGAGCGAGCACTCGTTAAGCGCTATATGGAAACCATTGAGCGCATGCTGGAAATATTATCATCGTCCAATATGGTTACAGCACTAGAACTTGCAGAGCTTCCACAAAAAATTCGAGGATTTGGCCCCATTAAATTAGCCAGCCTTGAAGAAGCAAAACTAAAAGAGCAGGAACTGCTCAGTCAGTATTTCGAGAACCCAGTTAAATCCTTCGAACCAGTGAGCCAGAGGTAATTATGTCAGTTTTTTCTCATAAACATTTTGCAAATCATGAGAACGTGCATTTTCATCATGACAAGAAGTCAGGTCTAAAGGCTATTGTTGCTGTACATAACACCCATTTAGGGCCTGCATTGGGCGGTTGTAGAATGTTCCCATATGCAACCGATGAAGATGCGCTGAGTGATGTTTTAAAGCTATCGCGCGGAATGAGTTACAAATCTGCAATGGCCAATCTGGCACTGGGTGGCGGTAAATCGGTCATTATTGGTGATCCTAGAACACACAAGACACCTGCTTTACTTCATGCAATGGGCGACTTTCTACAATCACTGGGTGGACAATATATTGCAGCGGAAGACTCGGGAACCAGTGTTCCTGACCTTCAAGAAATGGGTAACAAGACTGCCTATGTTGCTGGCATTCTAAATAAAGTAGATATCAACGGAAATACTATTAGTGGAGATCCCTCACCCGCAACAGCCTATGGTGTTTATATTGGTATTAAAACGGCTGTTGCATTTAAATATAAATCCAATCTCGAAGGTGTTCGCGTAGCCATACAAGGGCTTGGTAACGTCGGCATGTATTTAGCACAACACTTATATGATGCAGGTGCATTACTAACGGTTTGTGATTTGGATGAAAGTAAGTTAAATATGGCAAAACTACGCTGGAAGGCGAATGTCGTACGTCTCAACGAAATATTTTCATGTGATGTAGATGTGTTTGCACCATGCGCAATGGGGGGCGCCATAAACGATGACAGCCTAGCGTTTTTGAAAGCTAAAATAATTGCCGGTGCTGCAAATAATCAACTTGCTGAAGTTAGGCACGATCAAACGCTGATGAAAAAAGGTATCCTTTATGCGCCAGATTATGTCATTAATGCGGGCGGAATAATTGATGTGTCGTACGAAGGGCCAGATTACTCAGCTACTATAGCGAGAAAACATATTGAAAATATTTCTGATACGTTGAATGAAATATTTGAACGATCCAAGCAAACGGGTTTGCCAACAAAATCACTAGCCAATCAAATTTCGGAAGAACGTATGAGCGTTACAAATACAACAAGATCTAAAAAAATAGCAGGAGCCTTGAAACGAGTGGCATCTTAAGGGTATGAGTTCCGACTTAATTAGACATGCGACTTGAAAAAGAGAGAGTTACCCGTTTTGATATTGGTGTCGAATCAATAATCAAAAAAAGGTAACTCTCATGCTTCTTGCTCCCCCCGTCATTAAACACATAGCCGGTTTGCTCAATCTAGCCGATGAGGTCGGCAATGTGTCTAAAACAAAACTAACTGCTGGATGAATCCGCTTTATAGGTCTGCATGGCTTATATTTATTGAAATTCTATACGGGCCAATATGGCACAACGATTGAAAATTCACACCCTACCTCTGTTAAAAATCTAAAAAACACAATAGAGGTGCCCAATAGGCTAATTCTATCAATCAGCAATAGAAATTACTTTGTCCTTGTGTTGGCAGCCCTCGATAGCATCATTTCGAAGATCTTCAGATACATATAACCGATTACTTGAATTGGGTTGATTGTAGCGGTGGTATTACTAGGGAAGATAAAAACGGATATATGAATTCTAAATCTGAAAAATTTTACGAAAGCTAAATATTAATGAAGCCCAATGGATCACCATGAGTAACATTTTTGAAGGTTGTTTCAGCTAGTTTACAGGGAATAGAAAAAGCACTGAGTAGTGCGTGTGAAAAGCTGGAATATCAGCGGCCATCAGGTTTAAGTGCATGTAAGCAGATATTCCACTAACAGAGCACAATTCTAAATTTTAAACGTCACGGGCTTCACAGGTTGGTGAGTGATTTATCCTACCTTGTTATTCGCATTCTATTTTTATTTTATCAATACAGTTATGATTTTTAGTAACTTTCGTGCAGTTGCTTTGTTTATTTGGACTTTAAAATAAATCATCGAAAGTTTTTTATGCATTTATCATAATATGGATGTCTCGTTTATTTTGAATAACTTAAAGGTGTATCAACTCCAAAATAGAATAATGCTGCGTTAATCATATACCCCTACTTAATACCATACGAATATTAAATAGGGGTAACCTCTCAGATTTTAAGCTGGCTGTGGACTGGTCAGTGCTTCTGAATCACTGGGTGCTAAGGCATCTTGCTCAATCTTCTTAACGCCTAATAGCAGTCTTGCCCAGTAATAACATAGCCATATTCCGGCTAGCCCCAATAGTATCTGTAAGCAGCCTAGTATAATTGTCATTGTTTCACTGTAGCTACTTGTCACCACGCCTAATACCGTGACGCCAATAGCAAACAAAATTATAAATACAGTTACGTTAACGACAGACCGACAGTATTTTGTGACGTTGTAACTTTCGCTTTCTTTATGGGTGCTTTGCATTATGGTGATCCATTCTAAAAGCACTTTAAAGAACCAGTATAGATTGAAGAGGGGGATCAATAGTAGCCATAGGGTTTTACTGATGCTTCTTGGGTGACTGTTAGTAGGTACAACGGCATAAAGTGCGTGGAATGAAGCCAGTAGCATACCGTATGATGTAAATAATTGAATTATATAAAGGCGAATGATGACTTGAATGGAGTCGTACTGATCAACGCCAAGTATGCTTATATTGACAAAAGTAAAGATCGATAGGGTCAAGCTGATTGCAAAAAGAATAAAGATGAAGCTAACGGATTGAGCGGTAGGTCTTTTAAGACCAGCTTGAATACCACATACAATCCATAGCCCCAATGCAACCGACACAGCGAATAGAATCATGCTTAGTATGGGTAAGGCCATTATGTAGGAAGATGTTATTTCGGAATGGGCGTTCTCCAAAAGATAAATATTTATAAAAAAATATAATTTGAAGATAACGGTAAATACTGTAGATAGAATTAATGACGCTGACAGTAGCCGAGCAGGCATATAGCTCCAGAGCTTGATGGCTAGAATGATACCCACACATAACTCAAGTAGTGGGATGGGCAACTCTTCTAGCATTGTGGTTATGAAAAGTACATTGGATGACAAGATTTAACTCCTTTTAAGTAGTGTCCGGTGAACATATTAGCTTGCTATGTTCATGCTATCTATTCTGCTGATGCCAGCAGAGCACATTAATCCACCCCAGATGATACCTCATCACATTCCTAAAAGAGCAGTGAGACTGGTTTGGGTGATGAGATTGTGACGAAAGTAGTGAATTACTCACTTAAACCCTGAATACTTTACTGCCAACTAATGTGTCGTTATCATTGTAAAAGGGAAGCGTGTCATGCCTTGTTTTAACTAAGGTGGTTAGCTTTACTGGGGTTAACAACCGGCCCACTTTTTACAACCTACTAGCTCACTCTCTTTTGTCACTCTGCGCCTCAAACAACCGCCAAAGTTTTTGCGCCACCGGCCCCACAGCTTCTCCCTCTTTTCTTACCACTCGTAATTCAATGTTGGGCATCTCAGGGTCGCCTTCTACTTTTATGGGTACCAGCAAACCTTGTTCAATTTCTTTTTCTATTAAGTGCTCGGGTAAGCTGCCCCAGCCCATGCCTTGCATGATGATTTCTTTTTTTGTTTGGTAATCATTCACGCGCCATTGATCGCCCCCTTCCAGTATGCCGTAGCTTTTGCTTGAAGGTTTGCCGCTACTAATAATTACTTGCGGGTGGTTTTTCATAATCGCTTTGGGCACGGCCTCTTGCCCTTTATATGTTTCAAGTAAGGGAGAATGAGCGGCAATTACCGATTTAAAACGCATATTTAAAAAGTGTATGGATTCTAGTTTGTCGTTATTTTGCATCCAAGGAATAATCACAATAGACGCCTGACCACTTTCTAATAAATCCATGGGCCCCATGCCATTTTCTGAATACACCTCAAGGCGCGTACCTGGGTACTCTTCTTTGCATTGGCGAATGGTGCGAATAATGGGGGCCACCGGAATAGCCGAGGTAAACGCAATGCCCACCTCGGTTTCTTCCCCAGCCGCCAGTTGCGTGGCCAGATGTTTAAACGACTGGGCCTGTGCCAACACCAGCTTGGCTTTCTCGTACAGTTTTTTACCTTGATGGGTGAGAGTGTTGCGGTATTGGTCGCGGTTAAATATCTGTAGGCCCAGCTCATCTTCAAGGTTCTTTATGGCAACACTAATGGTGGGCGGCGTGCGGTTTAGGCTTTGTGAGGCGGCCCGCAAAGAGCCCCCTTCTACGATGGCTTGCAACGACTTGAGCTGGTCTAGGGTCATGGTGTCT
Organism: uncultured Bermanella sp.; assembly: GCA_913058575.1. Classification (GTDB taxonomy): domain Bacteria; phylum Pseudomonadota; class Gammaproteobacteria; order Pseudomonadales; family Oceanobacteraceae; genus Bermanella. Next base: position 2,019 of record CAJXRF010000127.1, on the reverse strand, counting down.
CCTGTGTTTGAGCAGAACTAATACTGGCCTTTTAACACTTATTAGACTTCTTGTTGGGCCTTTTGCCAGCCATGTTATTAGGCCTCTTATTAGACACTTGTTAGGCATTTCATTAAGTGATCGTTAGATAAAGTCTTACATCTCGTTAAATAATGCCAAATTTTATAAGAATTATCCTAATGATAACCTGTATTTCAGTTAAGTCGAACACCATTATTTAAAAATACTGCTCAACCGGCAGTGGGAGATGAATATGCAAAAGCACACAGATGTACTCATTATCGGTGGTGGTTTCAGCGGTGTGGCCACTGCACAAAAATTGGCAAAAGCCGGCATCAGCGCCACATTAGTGGATAAAAAAGATTATTTCGAGGTGACCTTTGCAGTATTGCGTAATGTGACGGCCCCTAAAGCCCAGGGTAATCGCCCCCGTAAACTATACCGCGATTTTGTAGGGGGCGGTTTTATACAAGGGGCCATCGAGTCCATGAACGACCAACAAGCCACCCTCGCCAATGGCGATGTCATTACCTTTAATCAAGCGGTGATCGCCTCGGGCAGTCGTTACCCGTCTCTGTCATTGGCCAAAACTCACGGGCAATTTGATTACGCAGCTCGTAACCAAGAAATGCTTAATGAACACAGCAAGCTCGCCAAAGCTAAATCGGTATTGGTGATGGGCGGCGGGGCGGTTGGGGTAGAGCTGGTCGGTGAAATTGCCAGTGCCTTTCCCAATATCAAACTGACTTTGGCTCACTCTGGCAGTGCCCTGCTGGATAACATGAAGCCCAAAGCCCAACAAAAAGCCCTAGAGCAGTTAGAGGCAAAAGGGGTCAGTGTAAAACTTAATCGCCGCTTTGCCCTTGATAGTAAACAAGAGGGTAATCAATACCGCTGCAGTAAAAGCAATGAGGTGATTAAAGCCGACCTTGTGTATTCCTGTGTGGGCATGGTGCCCAATACCGAGTTTTTGCGTCAGCAATTACCCAGTGTGTTGGATAACAAGGGCCTCATAAAAGTAGATGCCTTCATGAAAGTAAATGGTTACGACAATCTGTATGCGGTGGGGGATTGCTCGGCACTGGATGATCACAAACACGGCTATCTGGCCACGGTACAAGGTGGCATGCTGGCCGATAAAATTATTCGCGCTGCCAATGGCAAAAAAGTGAAGCCTTATAAAACCCCACCGGTGGCGGTGATTACTCCAACGGGGACCGATTCGGGTGTGGCACAAATGCCGTTTGGGGTGTTTACCGCGAATTTTCTTATTAATCTTAAGCAAAAAGATATGGGGATTAGTAATATTTTTAAAATGTTGGGGAGTGAGGCGGATAAATTGGCGTAAGTATGTAGTTCTAGTTTAGAACTGTGTTGCTAAAGAAATATAGTAGGCCTTGCCCGTTTGGGGTTGGGCCTTTCTTTTATTTAGAGGGGTGTTTGTATAGTTATTTGGATTGATTGTTAATTTGCGGCGTTAAAGCTAGATAGTTCACTTTGCGGGGGACTCACCCCCACACCCCAGCGGTCGGCCCGTACGCTTAACCTTCAATCTTTTTTATTTTATCGAGCAACCCGGTTCAAACGCCCACCGGCAATTGCTCCCTGCATTGCTCTAACACCCACATCCATGTGGGAGTCCATGGGCTACGAACCTTTCCGGCATTCCATTGCCTACAGATGCTGAAAAATAAAACGATTTCAGCGCTACTTACGCCTAAGTGGGTATCGTTACAATTTTGTATAACTTATGAGTGTTCGAATAAGCTCTATTTAGGCTTTTGCAATAAAGGCCACAAAAAGCCGCGAATGATTATCGGCTCGCGTTTGGTTCGGTAAGAAGAATAAAAAGAAATAACAGAACACGAAAATACAGGGTATTTGGCGTGTTGTGTTTTATTTTTCTACCACTATTTTAAATAGCCTCGCAGTAGTCCTTACCTATCTTTACTTCAAAGTAGAAATTTTTAATTTAAATTTACCAAAATGAGTTTTGTTGTTTGATTAAGCAAGGCTGGC
>CAJXRF010000126.1 GCA_913058575.1 uncultured Bermanella sp. | reverse complement strand
TCCCAAGACCCTGTGGGCATGATGGGGAAAGGTTTACCAAAGCTCGCCAAGGCATATAACAAGGCAGGTCAAAGGCAAGTAAGTTTAAAAGTATACGAGCAAGGGCGCCATGAGATGCTCAACGAAAGCAATCAACCGGAAGTCATCAAAGACCTTATTGGCTGGCTTGACCATCAGCAAGTTCAATTCAATTAAAACAAACAAAAAAATAGCCGCTAAGTGGCTATTTTTTTGTTTAAGCAATCAGTTTACTAAGGGGCAAAGGTTAAAGGCATTTCAAAAACATCTTCTTTCACCGCTTCATCAAACGCCAGCATTTTGCAGGTTGATGTCATCCGTCGTTCAACTTTAGCATCTTGCAAATCACTTGATTTAATAAGGCAATCACTTACCTCGCCACTTGACGCAATGGTAATACCGAATATTACCGTGCCTTCTAAGGCTGGGTTACTGCGCAATGCTTTACGATAAATTCTATCGAAGCGCGATTGATTACGCTCAAACACACGACGAAGCTGCATTTGAGTACGAGACATGCCTGCCAACTTTTTATCAGGCACAGCCGTGGAAGCCAGCGCCTCTTTTGGCAACGCTTTCACTTCTGTTACGCTACGACTTGCCTCAGCCAACTGTTCGGCACCTGTGGCACGAGTTAATTGTGATTCATCGACTCCGCCAACTCGAGAGACTGCCGCCTGGTCAATGACAGTACCCACCGATGTTGCAGCCATTCCCGCATTGTTCAACACTGAGCTATCCATACCCAACGTTGACATATCCACCATGCTTTGCATGTCCGCTAGATCACTTGCAAAATTGGCGATTAATTTCTTAGCCTTTGCCTTTGCAGCCTTCCTTTGCTCTGGAGTATGTTTTTTCTTAACCAACTGTTTGGGTTTTGGCTTAGGCTTTGGTTTAGTTTTAGCCATTACCTTAGGCTTGGGTTTAATAAGCTCCTTTTTAGGCTCAACCTTTTTTTCTATTTTCTTTTCCTGCACCCGAGCTTTTACAATGGGTTTAGGCTTGGGTTTGTCCTTTTTCCTTTTAATCACTTTAGCCAATTGTGGTGGAAGCTTTTCTAACTTCTCTCGCTTTATTTCAGGTAAGCTAATATTAGGCACCACGACCCCTAAAACCAGAATAGCCGCTAGAAATACCAGCAGTATATTTCTAAAAAGCACCTCTTGTTTGTTGTTAGCCCAAGGTAATTCAGGCGTACGATAAGTAAGAGTACTCATTACGCCTCCTTGATTTCTTTCTTTTGAACAGCCAAAGAGATCTGAGTGTATTTAGATTTCTGGCAAGTGCTCATGATTCTTTTCAAGACCTTATAAGGAATACCGTGATCCCCCATGATCGTGATGGGACGCCCCAGCTCTAACTCCGTAGGCGTTGCTTGAGTTTTGGACGCTAAATAAGCCAACTCTTTTTGTAATTCAGGAATTAAATCGGAGTCTATCGGCATCGATAGAATATCTTTTACTGAAGCTATTAATCGACCCTGCACAATAACTTCATCGCGACTCACCATTAGGTTAATAGCATTTTTTGGTTGAGCCTGAGCAACACTGTCCGGCAATTTAATATCATCGTTACTCATTACTTCCACATCACTTTGATTCATCATGAGAAAAAACACCATAATGGTGAATATATCCATTAACGAAACAAGGTTTAAAGTCGTGCCTTTCTTGTGACGACGATGACTTTTGCTCATGCGCTTAGCGCGACGGGAACTGCTCATGGCTGTGCCTCCTTGTCTGGGGCGTCACCAAGAGAAACATCCGGAAATAATACAGCGTTAACAACACTTGCCGCTAATACAGCAGGAAATGATTTAGCCGTATCCATTACGCCAATCAACACTTGATAGTCAATATCAGGTTCAGACAAAATAACGATATCCGTTCGTTCGCGCCCTACTTTCTTTTTCATGCCTTGAAGCACAACAGACAAACGATCGAAATCAAACTTTCCTTCTTTTTTAGCGATAGATTCAATTGGTAACGGACCAAAGTTGACATTAAAGCCAGTCTCCCTCACAACCACTTCCAAAGATAAATCATCTGGGTTTAGCTCTTGTTCTTTTAGCTCTTGCTCTAAAGGCAGCCTTAGTTCCAGCACAGTAATTTGATTAAATACCATGCTGATTAATAAAACAGGAACAAGAATGATCATTAAGTTCATAAAAGAAGTGATGTCTAACTCAGCTTCTTCCTTTACTTTTTTATGACGTCTCATAACGACCTCCTAGTTGAGTTGCTAGTTATTTAGCTACTTTAGGAGCAGGCGCTTGAGATTGTGCGGCTGGTTTACGTTCGGTAATAAGGTTAAGAAATTTAACGCTGGCCATTTCTAAACTATCGATGATTTCAGCTGTTTTACTTTGTAAAACGGTATGGGCCAATAACAATGGAATAGCTGAGATCAAACCAAAAGCGGTAGTATTCATTGCTACGGAGATACTTTGAGATAATAAAGTCGCTTTTTCTGAAGGGGCTGCGGTAGCCACTGCGGTAAAGGCTGCAATCAAACCAATAATAGTACCCAGAAGACCCATAAGGGTAGATATATTAGCAAGAGTACCAATATAAGCAGTACGCTTTTCAAGCTTAGGTGTCGTTTCCATTAAGCCTTCTTCCATGGCGTACTCAATATCTTCTCGGCGAGTACTGCTTGGCATGCGTGAAATGCCGGCACCGTATATGTTAGCAATATCACTATCACTTTGACCGGCGTAGTTTAAGCAGGCTTTGTAATCTTTACGCTGAATCATCGGCAACATATCTTCAAAAGCTGCACGATTTTTACGTTTGGCGGAAGAAATACTTACCAAACGTTCTATGGCAATAGATAAACCGATGACTAAAATAATGGCAATAGGATACATAAAAGCACCGCCATCTTGAAAAAAACGAATAAGAGTATCCATCGTGTACTTCCTCTATTGATATAGATTTTATTATTATATTTAGGATTCTGACTTAATGATTTTAAATCAAAATTTTATTTTTATAATTTTTGAGTTTGTCGCGTTAGGGCCATTAGATAATGATTATTTCGCTAGGTCAACGACCTGCTTTGGATTTTCATGCCATTGTTTATGCAATGACATTTCCAAATTGAAACTATTAGGATCTATTGGCTTTAATCGCTGTAAATTGGTGGCGGTCACAGGGCTGTATAATCGTTCTGCCCCTTGAGGATTTTGCCAAGGAATAATATACATCACCTGGGGCGCTTCATTATCCGCTTTTATTTTTATCCCCTCCAAGCGCACTATATTATCTTTAGCCTGCACAAAACCCGCGAATAACAATGCAATCATTAACCCTGTAAATACTTTCATGACCCTGCCTCACTGGCAATTTGTGTCTTAATTCCTGCGCGGCGATTAATATCGACTATCCAGCCCGCCACTTTACGATCTGGCTTGACTTGCATAGCTTGATACTTTTGATAATAGCCACTGGCTTTGGCAAATCTCCCCATATAAATATCATATAAAATACCAATATTTAAATAGGCAGCCCCATTGTTAGGCTGGGCACTAATCGCAGCTAAGTAACTTTTTTCAGCATTTGAAAATTCGCCATTTTTTCGATAAACCAAGCCCAGTTGATTAAGGATCTTTATGTTCTTTGGGTTTTTATGACTGCCACTAATTAACGTCTCTTTGGCCTCCGCCCATTTTCCTTTCCTACTATAAATCACTCCAAGATTGGCATAAGGACCCGCCAGCTGTGGGTAGAGTTTTATCATTTTTTTAAAAGCATTCTCAGCGTTTGATAATTTATCGTTATTCAAAAGATCAATGGCTTTCTTGAAGTCAACAGCAGCTTGAGCTGGAATTTCAATCACTTCAGATTTCACATTCGCTTCTATTCTAGGCTTCACTTGCCCTGAACTACAGCCAACCACCAATGTAACGAGCGCTATGAAAATAGCCTTATTAATTAGTCGGACAGCTGAATGACTGGAGACAGTTATATTTATTATTGGCCAATAGAATTTCATATACTTTTCTCTATTTTTAAAGATTTATGCGTATTAATGAATTTCAGAAATAACATCATATACAATCTCTTGTTTACCATATCTTGCAGGCATTAACTTAGACAAAGACCCAATACTTTTTGAAATCCAGTCATCATATAACCCATCCCAACTGCGTTTAATATTAGTTTCATGAATATTTATAGCAGCCTCTTCAAAAGGAAATGCCTGATCTTCTAGCAAGTAATCATATTCCTCTAGTTCTAATTCACTCATACTAGGCGGGCGTTGCGATGCCATTAAGTCTCTAGACAATTGCCCGTAGATTTCTGCAATTTGAAAGGTCGCAGCAGTTGTAAATTCTTGAACTTCCATTTTTGCTGTAGTTTGATAAGCGTCAAGCGTCTTCTTCAAAGCTACTTTCTTTTTCGCTAGACTTTTCTTTAAAGGCAGAGTGAGTGCAATACGAGCATACTCTTGCCTCTCATAGTCAGCCAAATTAAACGATGCTTTTGCCGCTAGAAAACGAGACCGATCTGTGCGATCTTTGCCTGCCTTTTTATCAGCCGTGATTAGCTTGGCCAACCAATATTGACGCTTTTCGTGATCAGCCTTTTTAAGGTATAAACTCTCCAACTTATTAATGGATTCCAGCTGTGCGTCAAATGGTTTTGCATAGTTATGTGCATAGCGTTTCAACATGGCCATAGCATTATCGATGTCATTGGCTTTTTCGTAGTATTCAGCTGCCTGATAAAGTGCAATTCTTTGTTTGTTCTTGTTTTTAGAAAAGCGCCAAATATTTTGTAATTCAAAGGCCGCTTTCTTCCATTGCGACATATTTTCATAAGTAATAATGAGCTTTGAGGGCACATCTAATGCTAACTTATGTTTTGGAAACTGCTCTCTAAATTCCAATAAAATATCTTCGGCGCGAGACCAATCTTTCTTTTTCATTAAATAAGCCGCTGCATCATAATGAGCCGTTATGCGAATAGGCGAACTGGGTATGTCCTTACCCACTCGCATGAATTCATCTACTGCTTTATCTAAATCGCCTTTATCAACCCAGGCAACCGCTTGCTTATAAATGCTCGCTGCAATTTTTTCGTTAACATTATTCGATTCTTTTTTACTCACTTGATTAAGTGCCAGTGCCGATACAAATGCACGCTCCGCACTTTCAAACTCTTCTAAGTCAAAGTGACTATGGCCCTTAATTAGATAGGTGACTGACTTTTGTTTAATGGATGCTTTCGGGTTATTAAGTACTCGAGCAGATGTTTTAGCCGCTAACGAAAATTTATTTAATGCAAATAACCCTTCAGCAGCTCGAGACAGTACTTGCATAGAATTTTTATTATTGGGATATACATCAGAAAAACGTAATGCAGTATCTACTTTTCTTTCTAACCATTGTGTTTTTTCTTGCCCATGACTCTTTTTAATTACTTGATTATAAGCCACCAATGATGCAAATGCGGATTCTTCGGATTTCTCGTGCTTAACACTTTCAAAGCCACCACTTATATAAGCGGCAATGGATTCTTCATATTGGCCGATATCGTATAATGCCTCCGCTTTTAGAAAGTACATTTCACCAAGTCTTTGATCAAATGGGAAAGTGTCAATAAATTCTTGGTACCATCTAGCGGCAGTGATTAGTGAGTTAAACTTGGTCTTAAGTGACTTAGATTTTTGTCCTTTGGCATGATAAAACTGCGCGAGCTCTGATGTAAATCCTTTCAAATTTGGACGAATCATTTCTTTAATATCTTCATCAAAAACATTCCAATATTGGCTATTCACACCAAACCGTTCAATATATTGCTTTTTGTGCTTTAAAACTTGATCAACGTAGCCTGCCAATTTATAGCTTTTAACAATATTAAAATAGAAGGCTGAAGCAAGTACGTCTTGAGGGTTGGCACTTACAAAAGCACGGTAGGTTTTTGCTGCATCCGTGTACTGCTTTTTAGAAATGTAATATTCGGCTAACGCATCGTACAGTAGGTATTCATAGTGACGTGAACCTAAGCGCTTAAACATTTTAACAATTTCACGATGCCCATTATCTGCCGAGAACACCATACTCATGACCCTTACCGTATCATCTAATAATTCCCGATCTCCTTTAGAAGCCACAACGACAGAGGTGGTGTCTTTAAAACGACTATCAATAACTGACACAAAAGAGGTTAAGGCGGCTTCATATTTACGCTGTTTGAACTGGCTCCAACCGCGCATGTAATTCGCACTGGTTTGAAATCGTCCCTGCTCCTTTTGCGAAACCACATAAGTAAAAGCCGCTTCAGCATCACTGAAACGACCAAGATAAAATAACATATCACCACGACGATACTGTGCCTCCACGACTAATGGCGACTTTGGAAACTGCTCACTTAGTTGCTGTAAAGAATTCAAAGCCTCATGGGTATCTCCCTTAAGCATGTAAACCTTGGCCAATTGATACAGTAGCATGTCGCTGTCTCGACGATTAGGAAATAACTTAAGTACCCGTTTATAAGTATCAATCGCTTCTTTATAAACACCTTGAACCTGCTCTTCTTTAAGAAGCTCTGGTGTGTCGGCTAACAGATCTTCAACATCCATTAATTTCAAATCAGCCAGGCGATGCATAACATGCACACGGGTATCGTTATATGGTGATATTTCCAAGAATCGCTGGTATTTACTGATGGCTTTTTGAGTGCTGGCCTGTGGGGCCGGCATCTTCGCTAGGCGCACCCCTACAGGGCGAATATTACTAATTTTCTTACCGGCTAAATTTTCTTGGGTACTGATAACATTTTTTTCAGGCTGACTTGAACAGCCCGCTAATATGAAAGCGATGCAGACCATTGACAGATACTTGATCATTGAGATACTCCTGCATCTGCCACTGAACGTTCTTTATTTGAGGTTTCATCGAACAACCTAGCGGCAGCTAATCTTGCTTGCAATTGATAGTTCATCACCCGCTGTTGGCGTTTTTTAATATCCAACTTAACAATACTTCCGACCTTTTCCCTTTGCTGTTGATATACTTTTTCCAATTCAACCAATTGCTTTTTATATTTTTTGGCCAATTTATTAGATTTTTTTACATATCCAACAAATGCTTTAGGGGCACTCACATAGGCCAGTTTAGTGGCAGTATGCTGGGCTCTGGCTTTTTTTAACCTGCCCTCCAAAAGTGCAAGACTGTCGGTGACTTTTTTCTTGCGCTTTAAATAACGCTCAGATAATTGCCACTTTATGATGCCTTGTGCCCTACGCAGTCGCTGCTGGTATGAATGACGCTTAAAGTCTTTTAGTTTATTTAGGTGGGCTATTCTTTTATCCACAGCCTTGATATTTTTCAGATGAAGCTTTTCAGATTCGGAAGCAAGCCCCTTTCCATCTGGGTTTTTAAACGCGATTTTAATTTCTTTCAACAAATCTTTATAACGTTTTTCAAATTTGCTAAGGCGTTTGGCACTGTTAATAATGTGTTTATCGTCTTTAATTTCTTGATACTCAAGCTTTCTGATTTGACTGACACCTTTAAAGGCTTCCAGTTGCGCTAATCCTTTATTCAATTGATTACGCATAACGTGTAAGTCTCGTAACGTTTTTAACTCCCCCTGAAAAGTCCCCTGACTCATCACATCTTTAAGGTAAATTCCATCAGGGTGATTAGGTAAAGACAAATCCACCATTTCAAAAGCCCCCCATCTATCTGGAGTTTGTTGAGCCAACAAGGGCTCAATGAACTCACCGGTATTTAGGCGTTTGGCACTTTTTTCTAATTGCTCAATGATGGTGTCATATTGCTTAGTGGCGTAATCAAATGCCCCTAATGCCATTACCTTTGCATTAAGTTTTTCAAGTAAATGTGGAATCGCTATCAGGGTTTCTTGCACATCCTGATTTAAAGGCGAGTGGGATGTCTTTAGCATATACCAAGGCTGTAATGCATCATGATACTGCCATTGTTCGGTTAACGCCCAGCCATAGGTTAGTAGCGCCTTAGGTGTAAAAGCACTGTCTAGGCTTACGTTTTTCAAATGCTTTATGGCACTTCTACCGCGGCCTGTGGAAAAGAAAAATTGCCCAGCCATTAAATTAATTTTATCCACTAACTCATCTGGATGAGTCGTATATTTTGTCATAAGCAAGGCTTTATTAAATACGGCCTCTACCTTGCTGGTGTGAACATCCCTTTCTGTATAGCTGATGGCAAGGTTTGTAAAAGCATAAGCAGCCCACAGACTGGTTTGACTAATATCAAGAATATGGGCATCCGCCTTAGCAACATCCCCTTGAAATAACTCTAAAGTGGCGGATAAAAAATGAAATTCATCTTTTAAGGCTTCATCAATAAAGGCTGACTTCACTTTACGAATAGATATTAACGCAGTATCCCACTGGCCTTTATTATAAAAATGTTGGGCAAGATAAAACCAAGCTTGTGAACGGGCAATATTCGGAATGATTTTATTTTTTTCTGAAGAAATTAAAGAATAGAACTGCTGCTTGGCACTTTTACTCATGCCGAGTCCTAATTGAGCCGTGGCCCGATGAATATCTAATATTTTGCCATGGCCTTTTCCAGATCGCTGCTTTAAGCGCTGATTTAAACCTAGGGCCTTTTGATAATCGCCAGAATGAAGACTAAATAAAGCCTGACCAAATAATTCGTCATTGGCACTTGAGCGTGGTTGATCTGGCATTAAGTCTTCTGCCAGCACAGTGGTTGAAATCGCAAACGCGATTAGACATAGCCAACGCATGTCACTTCCACTCTACGATTGCAAAGTCTGGTCTATTTTGTTTAGCATTATGAGATATTTTTACTTCTAGATATTTACTTGAACGAGCTTTACCAAATTCCGCTAATACTGAACGTTTCAAAATTCGCCCATCAGCGTCTTTACCCTGAATTTCTGCTATTAATTTATGTAAGCCCGGCTTTAGGTTTCCAGAATACAGTTTTTGAATGCCGCCACGACGCAGTGCTTTTACCTGCTGCTGGCTATATAAATAGGAAGTGGCATCTTGTTCGTCAAGATTCAGTTTAATAGAGTTCACATGAAAATTGTCTACTGATTCCATTGATACGTATACGGCAAATGAAGTAGTGGCGGGATACAAAAGCTGCTCTTCTAGTTCAAAAAGCTCTTGGTTTAACTCAACCACTTCCGCTTTTAACTCTTCAATACTGGCGTCTAAGCCTGCTTGATTGGCCGCCATCACTGAATTAGAAATAAACAAACTGACCATGCACAGCACTATCGTGACAAACGAGCGAGTTGCCTTCACGGGAAATCCTTATTTTTATTATTTTTTATGTACGTGTCTGTGAGAATGAAACGTATCTTGGCGTATTGTTACCTAGGCTTTTACGAGATGCAACCAAGGTTTGTAGCATCAACGTACCACTAAGGGCATGTCGGCACATACAACCCTATTTTCCTTTCTGCAGAGAGTTATCGAGTTGGTGGTTCAGGCAAGCTTATAGAATTAGATAGGAATAATAACAATAGCCCCAATTGTTTGGGGCTATTTGTGACACACTTAATTAGCGGGTCAGGTGACGCATAGCATCTTCAAGGCCATTAAGAGTCAATGGATACATATCGTCTTCCATAATATCTCGAACGGCTTTTAAAGATCCGCTCCAGCCCCATTGGGTATCAGGCACTGGGTTTAACCAAACAACTTTGTCAAACGTATCCCGAACGCGTTGCAACCAAACTGCTCCGGGTTCATCGTTCCAATGCTCCACACTGCCACCCACATGGGTTACTTCATAAGGGGCCATCATGCCATCCCCTATAAAAATAACTTTGTAGTCTTTAGTGTATTTTCTTAAAAGATCCCAAGTCATGGTGCGTTCATTGTTGCGGCGACGATTATCCTTCCACACACTTTCATACAAGCAGTTATGGAAATAAAAGGTTTCCATGTGCTTAAACTCAGAACGTGCTGCAGAAAAAAGCTCTTCACAAATTTTAACAAACGGATCCATTGTTCCGCCAATATCAAACAGCAACAATACCTTTACTGCATTATGGCGCTCTGGAACCAATTTAATGTCTAGGTAACCGGCATTACTGGCTGTGGAACTGATGGTATCGTCTAAATCCAACACCTCTTCAGCACCTTGGCGAACAAATTTACGTAAGCGACGTAGTGCCACCTTTATATTTCGAATGCCAAGTTCAACGTTGTCATCTAAATTACGATAATTACGTTTTTCCCAAACTTTAATGGCTTTTTTATGACGACTTTTCCCTTGGTCAATGCGCATGCCTTCGGGGTTAAAACCATCAGCACCAAATGGAGAGGTGCCGCCGGTTCCAATCATACGATTCCCACCGCGGTGACGCTTTTCTTGCTCTTCAAGACGCTCTCTGAATTTTTTCATGAGCTCATCAAATCCACCTTGGGATTCAATTTCGTCCATTTCTTCTTGACTGAACATACGCTCAAATTCAGACTTCATCCATTCTTCAGGAATGCCTTGCGCACTGGTTAAAATGCTATCAAGCGTATCGATACCTTCAAAATAATGAGCAAAAGCCTTATCAAATTTGTCAAAATGACGCTCGTCTTTTACTAAGCAAAGACGGCTAATTTGATAAAATTCTTCCTGACTTGCAAATGCAAGATGGTGCTTCATGGCGTTAATTAAATCCAAATACTCCCTAATCGAGCAAGGTATCCGGTAATCACGCATGGTTTGAAAAAAATCAACCAACATAATATTTAGCCTTTTCGGCGAGACATAAACGCCAGTTTCTGAAGCAGTTCCACATCTTGTTCATTTTTAACCATTGCGCCGTATAAAGGCGGAATAGCTGAATCCTTGGTACGTAAGGTTTCAGGGTCTACATCGTCAGCCAACAACAGTTTCAACCAGTCAACTAATTCAGATGTTGATGGTTTTTTCTTAAGACCAGGCACTTTACGTAAATCAAAAAATACATCCATGGCTTCTTTAAGCAAATCTTTTTTGATGTCAGGGTAATGAACATCAACAATTTTCTGCATGGTTTCTTTATTTGGGAAATCAATGTAATGAAAGAAACAACGACGCAAGAATGCGTCAGGCAATTCTTTTTCATTATTACTGGTTATTAAAATGATAGGGCGGTGTTTGGCAACAATTCGTTCTTGAGTTTCGTAAACAAAAAACTCCATTTTATCTAGCTCAAGCAATAAATCGTTTGGAAATTCAATGTCAGCTTTATCAATTTCATCAATCAGTAATACAGGCGGCTTATCTCCGCTAAAGGCTTCCCATAGCTTACCTTTTTTAATGTAATTACCAATGTCATTAACGCCCTCTTCACCTAATTGAGAGTCACGTAAACGAGACACTGCATCGTATTCATAGAGGCCCTGATGCGCCTTGGTAGTGGATTTGATGTGCCATTGAATAAGCGGTGTGCCTAAGGCTTCGGCCAGTTGCTCAGCCAACATGGTTTTACCTGTTCCAGGCTCGCCCTTAATTAATAATGGGCGTTGCAGAGTGATGGCGGCATTAACGGCCATCTGTAGTTCGCTGGTGGCAACGTATTCTTTAGTTCCGGTAAACTTCATATGCTACTCAATATAGACTTAATTTTCGCAGTAATACTAACCTAGCCTCCTTACTTTCGCATTGGCTTTGAACTACAAATCATTGTCTTATTACTACAATATTGCATCAATAACCCTGTAAAATGCTCTTTTGTTGCTCAGTATAACCA
>CAJXRF010000125.1 GCA_913058575.1 uncultured Bermanella sp. | reverse complement strand
AGAAATCCCTATTAAGTCTTGCGATCACGGCTTCCGTGGCAGGACTCTCAGGCTGCGACATCAGCAGCACGACAGCGAATGACGGTGCGCTCTCTGAAGCCCAAGGCGTAAACGATGCTGCACAAGCTGCAGATGCCACACTTCGCGAAGGCCGAGTGGCCCCATTATTTGATGTATTAAATAGTGTTGTCCCATTGGGAAGTGACTTAGTATTTGCCTCTGCGGCAGCCTCAGATGGGACTGGTAATGTAGGTGGTGATGGTACCAATCCAGTATTTAATGCCATTAATGATCTGGATGGCGGTTTATCCACTTTAGCCCCTATTGACGTAGTGATGGATGGTAGTCTACTTCCCTCAACAGTTAATAGTGACAATGTATTTTTGGTGAAGCTTCCAAACAGAGCTGATGCCGCTAATTTGGTATTACCTTTCATTGAACTTGATGAAAATGGCGATTTCGTAGGTGCCTATGACGCATCTGCGACTTTGGATGATGGCCACACTCAAAGACAGATGACTACTTTCGATCTTGATGCGCTTGATGCAGCCTCAATTGCCCCTTTATTTTCACAATTGAAAGCAGATGGCACGGTTGCGGATGATTCAGGTTTTTTTGCATATGTAGACGACCCAGTTAACACAGCATTTGCCGCACCTGAATCAGTTGCTGTGAATAATTTATTAGGTTCTAACTTTCAAGGTACAGCTGACGGTATAATTTTTGATCAACCGCAAGCTGGAGTTGATTACGATATCACTACGGTTTCTTTAAGTGTTGATGATGATGCTATTCGAATTATCCCTAAAACCCCACTAGATGCTAAAACTAAATACATCGTTTTGGTAACCAAAAATGTCACTGATGCTGATGGTGAAACCATACTGGAATCAGTTAACTACGACTACGTATCTGGCTCTGCTCCTATATTCAGTACGACTCTTGCTCCAGTCCAAGATGCCTTGCAGGCATGGGAACTATTAGGCGCAACTATTCTGGGTAATTCGGGTAAAAATGTAACCTTAGAAAATGCTACGGCAGGCACGGTAAATAACATTGCCATTGCTTCAGCACATACCACGGTTGACCCTCAGACAATTCTTAAATCTATGGCATATCCAGGTTACTGGGCAGTAGATGCGGTCATTGCTGGTAACGATACTTTAGCTGCAGGCTTCTTGACACAAGCTGGTTTTACCGCGGATCAAATTGCTGGTTTAACCACAGCAGGAACTCTTTACTCTTCTGCAGCTGCTGTTGTTTCAGGCTCTTTAACCAATGACCTAACAGGCGCTGGAATTGCTTACGAAAGCCCTCGTGAACGTAACTTTGAGATTATTCCCCATGTAGGCGGGGCTGGTGTTCACCAAATACCGGTAACTTCTTTTGTACCAGAATTATCTGGAGCCCTAATAAGTCAGGGTGCCATTGAATTACCTCAATATAGTGTAGCTTTTGGTACCGATGCAGTTTCTTCAAACGATCAATGGGATGCAAATACAAATATTAGTACGGCTTTAGGCATTGACACCCCTACTGATTTGGATGGGGAGACTAACGTCACTTATCGATATCCTTTTGCTCAACAGCAAAGAACAGTCGTAGCTCCTATTATGATGTTTGAGCCAATCGAAGGCGATGGCACGAATGGCACTAGTGCAGGTTTCCCTGCAGGTGGTTGTGCAAAAACAGATGGCAAATGGCCTGTTACCATTTTGCAGCATGGTTTTACCACTGACCGTACGACCCAAATTGCAACAGGTGCAAATCTTGCGAACCTAACATGTAACGCTGTGGTAGCTATTGATTTGATTCACCACGGTGTGTCTGCAACTAGTGACTTGCTTGGTTTAGGTGTGGATTATGTTGCAACCGATGCGACTACAACACCGTTTGCTGCAGCAAAAGCAGCTGCTGTTGCAACTGCTCAAGCAGCTGTAGATGCAGATGAGACTTCAACTGCTTTAGACGACACTATCTTAGATAGCTTGGTAGAGCGCCATGAAAATGTATACGGCGTTAATGGCGTACCAACAGATATGGTGTTTGGAGATAATGCAGCTGGAGATTCTGGTAGCTTATTTATTCGTTTAACTAATTTCCAGCGCACTCGTGACAATCTATTGCAAAGCAGCATGGACTTGTTAAACCTTAATGCCAGCTTGGGTGCGATTGATGTTAACGGTGACGGCACAGCAGATTTTGATGTCACTAAAGTTAACTACGTTGGGCACTCTTTAGGAGGCATCGTAGGAACTAACTTTGTTGCTGTGAATAATGACCCGACAATCAACGCAGGTAATGGAAATTTACCTATGATTCAAAAGGCTGTACTGGCTACTACAGGTGGTGGACTGGCTAAATTGTTAGAAAACTCTGTTGGTTTTTCTCCTGCTATTTTGCTTGGCTTACAGGCTGCGGGCATAGAGCAGGGTACAAGTGACTTTGAGTCTTTCTTGAAGATTTTCCAAGCGACAGTTGATGTAGCAGACCCTTTAAACTTTGTTTCTGACCTTGCTGAAAATGGCGTATCAGACACACCTGTACTGGCAACAGAAATGGTTGGTGGTATTGCGACAAGTGTTGGTACAACTCCTTCTGATTTAGGTGTGCCAAATAATGCTGACGGTATTTTAGTCGCCGCTGATACCTACATGCTTGCCGATTATCAAACGCCTCAAGTCAAAACTGCTCGTGTAACATTGGCCGGTACCGATGCTTGGTTGAATCTGTTAGGCGCTGAAAATGTTACAGGTACACCTACAGGTGATAAGTTTGTAGCCAAATATGTTGAAGGTGGTCATGGTACCTTTACTTCAGGCGGAGCGAGTTCAACAGAGTCTCCTTCTTTTGATTCATTAGCAGCGTACCAAGAAATGATGTTACAGAATGCTTACTTTTTTGTAACAGGTACGCCAACAGTTACTACAGCTGCATTGTTGGCTACTGACTAATTAAGACCCAAAAAAATGAATAATAATACAAAAATTACGAGGTCTGGAATGAACAAAATAAAAACACTAACGCTGGCCATTGCTGCTATTACAGCAGCAAATGCGCAAGCATTTGAATTTACGGCTGGGCCAGTTGAAGCTCAGTTAAATACCACGCTTTCTTACGGTGTCGGTATTCGTACCGAAGACCCTAATGATGGGATTATACACCCAGGTACATTGGCTGAGTTAAATGGCGGTACAGCCGCTGATTATCATAGTGTAGGTGCTAACTCCTATAACGCCGATGACGGTACTTTGAACTATGAGAAAAATGACATTATTACCAATACCGTAAAAGGTAGTATGGATTTAGAGATGGTTTGGGGAGACAGCGGTCTGTTTGTACGTGGTACAGCTTTTTATGACGCGGCTATCATGGATGAAGATCCTGCTTATACGCCTTATGTTGACGAAGCGAAAGATGCAGCCGGTTCTGGTTACGACCTGTTAGATGCATTTGTGTGGCATAACTTTGAAGTAGGTAACACGCCTGTTTCAGCTCGCTTGGGTCGTCAAGTGGTGAGTTGGGGTGAGAGTACCTTTATTCAAGGGGGTATTAACTCTATTAACCCAGTTAATGCATCAGCTGCCCGTAAACCAGGTGTAGAAGTGAAAGAAATATTGCTTCCAGTAAACATGGCTTACGCGAACATCGGCCTATCTGATGATGTGACTTTAGAAGCGTTTTACCAGATCGAATGGGAAAAAACTCGACCTGACCCATGTGGTACCTTTTTCTCAACCACTGACATCGTAGCCGATGGTTGTGGTCCTGTTTTATTAACGGGTGGAGAAAGCCAGCATGAATACGTTGAACAGTATTTGGCAGGTGATGCATTCGTTACAGAGCGCGCTGAAGGCCAAGACCCAAGTGATGATGGGCAATATGGTTTAGCATTGCGTTGGTATTCTGAAGCCTTGGGTGACACTGAGTTTGGTTTCTACCACATGAATATCCATAGTCGCTTACCGGGTGCTTCTATTAACGTTGCAACAACGGCCACATCTTTTGACGCGACTTATTACATTGAATACGCCGAAGACGTTCAAATTAGCGGTTTGTCATTCAGTCGTGGTACCGAAAGTGGTTGGTCTCTTGGTGGTGAAGTGAGCTTGAAGCAAGATTTCCCAATTAACTGGAATGGTAACGAATTAATCGCTGCTGCCAACGGTCAAGCTTTCGGTTTGCTTTACCAAAGAGAAGGCGGTGACGCTAACTTAGGTGGTGAAATTACTGGTTATGATGTGTTTGATGTTTGGCAAGCTCAAATGACCTTTATTAAGTTCTTTGATCAGGTAGCGGGTGCCAGTCGTTTAAGCTTTGTAAGTGAAGTGGCGGCTAGTTATATTGTTGATTTGGGGGATGGTGTATATGGCCGTTCAAGTGCCTTTGGTTATGGTTCAGATCAAGCGAATTGTGATACCGGAGTTGCTGCTACTAGCTTGAATGACAATACTAGCTATTGTACTGATGAAGGCTTTGTTGAAGAATTCTCGGCTGGCCTTCGTGTAAAAGCGTCTCTGGATTACCCTGGTGCTTTATTAGGAGCTAACTTGCAGCCTAATATGTCATTTGGTTATGACCACGGTACCGGCACGCAATTTGAAGATAAGCGAATTACCACTAGTATTGGCGTTAACTTTGACTACTTAAATAAATACAGCGGTGGCATCGCGTATGTTCAGTACGACGGCAGCGATTACGACCAGCTAGATGATCGTGATAACCTAAGTCTAAACGTGAAGGTTTCTTTCTAATCGGTTAACCGATAATGGAAATGACGCAATTGTTAAGGAATTGAGATGCAAATGAAAAAAACAATTATAGGTTCAGCCATTGCGCTGACTCTAGCTGCCAGCTCTGCGCTGGCAGGCGTGTCGGCAACTGATGCTGCACGTTTAGGTAAAGATTTAACGCCAATGGGTGCTGAAGCCAAGGGTAATGGCGGCGACATTCCAGCTTGGACAGGTGGTATTAATCCACCGGCTGGCTTTGTACAAGGCATGAAACACATTGACCCTTTTGCCAGTGATAAATTGAAGTTCACCATCACCGCGCAAAACTATGAGCAATACAAAGAAAACTTGACCGACGGCCAAATTGCTTTGTTTAAGAAATATCCGGCCACTTACAAGATACCTGTTTACCCAACGCATCGTAGTGCCAAGTACCCTGATTTGGTTTATAACGAAACCAAAAAGAATGCTACGGCCACTAGCCTAATTGAAGGCGGCAATGGCATGAGTAACTATGAGCAGGGTGTACCTTTCCCTGTTCCAGCTACTGGCTTGGAAGTAATTTGGAACCACATTGTACGTTTCCGTGGTGGTAGTGTGGCTCGTGTTGTGGGTCAGGTTACGCCTCAAGTCGATGGATCATTCACTATGGTTCGTTTCCGTGATGAGTTCACTTTTAAAGATCAGTTAACTGATTACGATGAAGCGACCATGAAGGACAACAACATCCTGTTTTACTTTAAGCAGGAAGTTATTTCTCCTGCGCGTTTAGCGGGTAACGTATTGTTGGTTCATGAAACGCTTAATCAGGTTAAAGAACCTCGTAAAGCTTGGATCTATAATGCTGGCCAGCGCCGCGTACGTCGTGCTCCTCAGGTGGCGTATGACGGACCAGGTACTGCGTCAGATGGTCTACGTACTTCTGATAACTTCGACATGTATAACGGTTCTCCAGATCGCTACGATTGGAAGCTTGTGGGCAAGAAAGAAATTTACATGCCTTACAACTCTTACAAGCTTAATAGCGGCGACTTGAAATATACTGACATCGTTAAAGCGGGTCATATTAACCAAGATCATACTCGCTACGAGAAGCACCGTGTTTGGAAAGTGGAAGCCACTTTGAAAGAAGGTCAGCGTCATATTTACGCGAAACGTACTTTCTACATTGATGAAGACACTTGGCAGGCAACTGAAGTAGATCATTACGATGGCCGTGGTGAACTATGGCGCGTAGCTGAAGCCCATAACATCTTCTTCTATGATCGTGTTGTGCCTTGGTACGCCGTTGAAACTCTATATGACTTGCAGTCTGGTCGTTACTTGGCGCTTGGCCTAGATAACGAAGAAGAAGGCGGTTACAAATTTGGTTTCGAACGTGGTTCAAAAGAATACACACCAGGGGCATTACGCCGCTCTGGTCGTAGATAAGATCGTTTAGTCTACAAAAAACCCCCTATTTACTGGCTAAATAGGGGGTTTTTTTATGGATGTGTACTTTATGAAAGATTACTTAGTGATCTAGGTGGTTGGCCCTGTATATTGTATTCAAAGAAGCTTAAGGACGGCTTATTGGTGTGAAATGTGGCCTAGCAGGCTTATTTCAATAGCACTTTTGGTTGACTAATGAGGTCATTGTGAATTAAGTAGAATCTTGATCTTATAATGGTTAAATGTTCTCATTCCTAGTGTAAATGAACATTTCTGTCCTCTCTGGCTTATAACAATAAAATATTTAGCAGGAGCAAAATATTGTTCTCAGTGGAAAGCTCTGTAGTAAAAACACTGGCTCATAACAGCGTGCGTGTTTTGGCAATGAAACTGCAGCTGCCTTATTTACCCTTGGATATGGTGAAACGAGACAGCTTAATGTCGGCTTTTGAAGCGCAGGCAGATACCGGGCAAGTGGCGCTGTTACAAGCAGCCCCAGGTTACGGTAAATCTACCACGCTAGCTCAGTGGCTATTTCAAAAGAAGCAGCAACAAGAGAAGGTTGCTTGGTTAACACTTGACCCTAAAGAGAATGAATTAAAGCGTTTTGTCACTTATCTTGCTTGTGCGGTTAATGCTGCGGACCCAAATCTTGTGTTAAGTGCTTTAGATGCATTAGACAAAGATCAAAGCCCTCAAGACGTATTCCATTTATTGTTGAACGACATTAGCCAAAGCCAAGACATTATTTATTTAGGTTTGGAAGGCATTCACTATTTAGATCAAGCCCCTGTTTTAGATATGCTTGAACAACTTATTTTATACCCCCCAGCACAATTACGTTTATATTTAACCACTTGCCACCCCCTTCCGTTTTCAACCGCTCGTTTAGAAAGCCAAGATCGGCTGACAGTCTTTAGTGAAAACGAACTGAAATTCAGTCAAGACGAAACACTTCAGTGGATTAGCAAATATTGCCCAGAGAATACGGCTAACCAAATGGTTGAAAGTATTCATAATTCTTCCCAAGGGTGGGTGAATGGTTTAAAACTCATTCAAAAAATAAGCCCTGACTTTAATAATGTTAGTTTGCAGGGTGATGAAAATATTCTAGTGAATTATTTTCAGCAAGAGTGGCTAGGCAAGCTGAATGACGATGAACTTCGAATATGCAAACAATTGGCTATATTGGGTTCGGCCAATAGTGAATATTTAGACGAAGTGTTTAACCAAGGTGATTCAGCAGAAATATTAAAAGGGTTGGTGAAAAAGCACATATTTGTCAATGCAGATACTGCCCAAAATAGCTGGGTTAGTTTGCATGAGTTATTAAAGTTGGTGTTGTATTTTTCAGAAGATAAAGCCTACATTAACACGGTTTATTCTAAAGCTTGTGAGTGGTTGTATAACAATGGCAAAACGATTTTAGCGGTTGATATGGCATTAAAGTCACAAGATAAACATCAGGCTGCTCGGCTGTTGGAAAGAAGCGCCGATGGCATTATGGAAAATTTAGATCTAGCGCAATTACTTTCATGGAAGCAGCAGTTTCCAGATGAAATGGTTTCAGAATCACCTCGCCTTATCTTAATTTTTAGTTGGACATTGGTTTATTCGCAACAGCACGATGAGGCGGAACGGTTATTGGTAAAAATGGACCGTTTTTTTACCGCCGGTAAAGCGCAAGTAAGCGATGAACTGTCTGGGCAGTTATTTTCAATTCGCGGTTATATTGCACGCTGTCGGGGCAATATTAATAATGCTATACACCTTTGCGAACAAGCTTTAAGTAAAATTTCCAAAAGTAATTACGCTGCGCGCATTGGTACGTATTTGAATTTATCAAATGCCTATATGACGCAAGACGATTTATCACAAGCTAGAAAATACAATCGCTATGCATTTGAAGCGGCAAGAGGTGCAGGCAGCATTCATTTAGAAATGATCGCTTTGCATGAGCTGGCCAGAATAGAGCAAGTAAAAAGCAACTTATTTTTAGCATCAAAACTGATTGAAAAAGGGCTGCTTTTATCTGAACGCCTTGCCAATCGTGATAATGCCATGGGCTATGGGCGCTTACTTATTTACAAGGGCTACTTAAACTGGCTGTTAAATAACGTGCCTGAAGCCAAACAAAATTTATTGCAAGGCATGCAAGTGGCTCAGCGTTGTCACGATGTGTACATCATGATGGCTTACGTGGTGCTCAGTAACGTAGAGCGCCATCGTAATCATACTGAAAAAGCTTATGATCATTTGTATTACGCCGAAGCGAAATTACAATCATGGGGAGTGCCTGGCTTTATTTACCAGCCCTGGATCAGCGTGATGCGTGGCAATCTTTTAATAGACCAAGGCAAGTTAGACGAAGCCTTAGTGAATTTTAAAAAGATGTATCAATTGCTCGACAGTAACCCTTATGCGTTGTCACCAGAACATTATCCAGCATTAAGAAGTTTGTTAGATATTTTGTTTGTACGGGCAAAATCCATTGGCGGCTTTCACAAAGAAGCGCTTAAATTACTTGAAGATAAGCTCACCAATAATGGAAAGCCCCTACAAGGTTTTTCTTTAATTGTAGGTCACCTTATGAGAGCCATATTACGCTTTCAATTGGGCAATGAAGATGAGGCGTTACAAGATTTTCGTAAAGCGGTAGATATAGCCGAGCGAGAAAATTGCATAATGCCTTTTATAGAATACAGCTCCGGCATGACGGCCATTTATCAGCAGTTGCCATCTAATTTAAAAGAAAAACCCTTTATTCAAAGTATCATGGCGCACATTGATATTTCTAAAGAGCAGGGGCCGAATCAGGGTTTTGCTCAAGTGAAAACCATGGTGAGTCAGCGAGAGATGGCGGTGCTAAAATTAATCGCCCAAGGCTTAAGTAACCAAGGCATTGCCGAGCACCTGTTTATTAGTTTGCACACGGTGAAAACTCATGCGAGGCGTATTAATGCGAAATTGAATGTGAAGAGTCGTACGCAGGCTATTATAAAGGCCCGCGAAGTGGGGCTTATTTAATTCGCAAGCACCTGCAGAAATTATCCCCTGCAGGTATTTTCTTATGAATTACACTTTTAGTGCATCACACTCGTGGTCTTTTTCAAATTCCACGTTCCAAGGCTGGTCATGCCTAAGCTCTTCCACAATGTAATCTACAAAGGAGCGTACTTTCACGCTTAAATGGCGGTTGCTGGGGTATAGCGCATGAATGGGAGCGCTGTTTACCGACCAGTTACACATCATGGGTTTAAGCGCCCCTGATCTAATGTCATCTGCACATAAAAAGGCTGGTAAACGCGCAATGCCTAATCCATTTAGGGCTAGTTTATGCAGGCTAAAAGCATCGTTTACTTTTACTTTAGGGCTTACGTTCACGCTAAAGCTTTCCGGGGTGTCGAAATCCCACGACTTAGTTTGGCCCCAAGCCAGTATTTCGTGCTTCGTTAAATCTTGTGGGTGTTCAGGCATGCCGTATTTTTCAATGTAGGCTGGGCTGGCACAAGTAATGAGGTTAACCGTGCCCAGCGTTCGTGCTATGAGCGATGAATCGGCCAATACACCCACTCGAAATGCCACATCTATGCCTTCTTGAATCAAGTCCAGAGTCTGATCGGTGAGCACCAAATCAATTTGAATGCCTGAATTGTTCTTTAAAAAATCAGCGATGATATCGCTTAACACCATAGAGCCAAACAGCATGGGGGCGGTAATGCGCAACGTACCCACAGGTTTGGACTGCATCTCGGTCACGGCCACATTGGCTTCTTGCACATCATTAATGATGCGCGAGCATTGTTGGTAATAAGCGGTGCCGGTATCCGTTAGGCTAAGGGTGCGTGTGGTGCGCTGTAATAAGCGCACGGCTAAGCGTTCCTCTAACTGGGTGATCTTACGGCTAACAGTTGACTTGGGTAGCCCTAGAGATTTGGCTGCGCCTGTAAAGCTACCTGCATCGACCACCTTAACAAAGATGGCGATTTCGTTTAGGTCGAACTGCTCCATGGCAATATCCACTAATTGATTAATACTGTTGCTATTGTGGAACAATAACATGCACCATGCGAGGGCTAATATTGGTACTTGTGTACCTTTTATAAATCAATCTTACCTTTTGGTTACAAAAAAATCTCCTTTAAGACACTTTTGGTCAAAATTAACCTTTATGGCGCTTAATGACCACTGGCATACTGCGCCCCGTTAATTCTGCCCCAATAAAAACAAAACAGCGGAATCCTACATCGTCAATTTATACAAGACGGTTAATCAACATAGATAGGACAGAGTTGTGATCAACAAAAAAATATTATTAAGATCCGCCGTAGTTGCTGCGGTACTTGCGCCCTCGGTGAGCTTCGCCAGTGGTTATAAAATTAATGAACAAAGTGCGGCTGGTATGGGGACTGCGCATGCAGGCCGTGCGGCTATGGCTGAAGATGCATCAGTGGTTTTTTACAACCCAGCGGCCATGACTGAATTGGATCGTGCTCAGTTTTCTGGTGGTTTTACTTATATAAAGGCTAATGGTGATTTTGATGGAGATGCCACCAATGCAGCGGGTGCCGTAATTACTGGTGCGGATGATGCTGATCCTTATAACGATGGCGGGAATTATTTAGGAGAGGCTTTCATACCTTTCTTTTACTACGTTCAGCCAATTAATGAAAAGCTGTCTTTTGGTTTAGGTATATTTACACCATTCGGCACTAATACTGATTATGATGAAGGATTTGTGGGTGGCGGTTTTGCCGATGAGACTTCACTTGTAAGCTTCGAAATTCAGCCAAGTATTGCCTATAAAATAAATGACCAATTCAGCATTGGTGGTGGTATCGATATTGTTTACATGGATGGTTTGTTATCTAAGTATGTTGACTCCGTTCCTTACTCTTCTGCCGTTAATGGCGTGGCAGGGGAAGCGGTTATACTTGGCCAAACTCAGTATCAAGGCTATGAAGGCCACTATGAAGTATCCGGTGATGACTGGGGCTACGGCTGGAACTTAGGGCTATATTACAAACTAAACGAAGCGACAACTTTAGGTCTTACTTATCGTTCTGAGATTGATATTACTTTGGAAGGCGATTCAACTTTCGCTAATAACGAGTTTGCTTTATATAGTAATGTCGGTACACCTGCAGATTTTGCCGATGATACAGTTACGACAGTACCTGTTGCTCCACAAGCCTCTAAAGTTCCTCTAACTACTCCTGCGTCTGCGACATTGTCTATAGCTCACCAAGCAACAGATGACTTGCTACTACAAGCAGGTACTACTTGGACGGGCTGGTCTTCATTCCAAAATTTTGACGTGATTGCTACTGAAAGAACCACGCCTAGTCAGGCTGATGGCCTTGATATTTCCGATGTATCATATGCTAATGGGCTTGATGCGGGCTACATTGGCCACATTGATGAAAGCTGGACAGACGTATGGGCTGCTTCTATCGGTGCCACTTACCAGATAAATGATCGTTTAGCATTGCGTGCTGGTTATGCTTATGACGAGTCGCCTGTAGATAGCGAATACCGTACCGCCCGTGTACCGTCTTCTGACCGTCAGTGGGTAACCTTGGGTATGGGCTATATTGTAAACCAAGATCTTTCTTTTGATGTGGCTGCCGGTTACTTGTTTATGAACAAGATGAGCCTACAGGAAGTAAATAAAAAGAATGACAACACTCAGACTGGTAGCTTAGCGTCTGTAACGGGCGAATACGAAATAGACGTATTTGGTTTGTCTGCACAGGTTAACTACAAGTTCTAATTTGTAGAAGTGTCCATGGAAGGGTACTGCATATAGATCTGCAAACTGCGTTCGTTAGTTTGTGGGTCTAGGCTTTGCTAGCCTGCCTATTATCAAGCGCCTTCAT
>CAJXRF010000124.1 GCA_913058575.1 uncultured Bermanella sp. | reverse complement strand
TCCTTATAGCGCACGCTATTTTTGGTTTCTTTTTCAAGTTCAAACTTAACCACGGCTTTAGACATAAACATTCTCTTTCATAAAATATAAATCAGCGCTGACAATGGACATAAGTGATTCTCTTATTCATTGTACTATCGACCTTTAACAAGGCAGCCATTATATTAAACAATACGCCATCGGCCATCGATTTAATCACAAGTAGGTAAATCACCATCGATAGCAATAAACTATAACACCAATACAAACAATCAATTTAATCTATTCAAAGAATTAACCTATAGTTCATCCATCACTTAGCAAACAACCATTATCATCAAAAGGGAAAAGAACATGTCTAATTTAGTTGATCGAACAGGTAAAACCATTCCACAAGTCACTTGGCCTACTCGCCAAAATGACGAATGGGTCAATGTCAGCACTGATGATGTTTTTAAAGACAAGACCGTTGTCGTGTTTTCACTACCAGGTGCTTTTACACCCACATGCTCTTCTACACACTTGCCTCGTTACAACGAATTGGCCAGCGTATTTAAACAAAATGGCGTAGATGAGATTGTTTGCATCAGCGTGAATGATACCTTTGTAATGAATTCATGGCTTGCAGATCAAGAAGCGCAAAACATTCGCGTGATACCTGATGGCAACGGCCAGTTCACAGATGAAATGGGCATGCTTGTGGATAAAAGCGATATTGGCTTTGGCAAGCGTAGCTGGCGCTACAGCATGCTGGTTAAAAATGGCACCATTGAAAAAATGTTCATTGAGCCTAATAAGCCCGGCGACCCATTTGAAGTATCTGATGCTGATACCATGCTGAACTACATCAACAGCGACGCCAAAATGCCAGCCTCAGTGAGCTTATTCAGTAAGCCCGGTTGCCAATACTGCGCTAAAGCTAAAGCAGACTTAACACAAGCCGGCCTTGAGTTTGAAGAAGTGGTATTGGGGCGTGATGCCAGCATCACTACCTTACGAGCCATGACAGGGCAAGAAACGGCTCCACAAGTGTTCATTGGCGGCAAGTACATTGGTGGCAGTGAAGCACTAGAAGCCTACTTGGCCTCTTAGTTCTTTAACTTTGGGCATTCAGCCTCACCCACAGATAATTTCAGTTATCTGTGGGTTTATGGCACCCCATTGATTGCTCGCATTTAGCTTTACATTGTCTATTCCATATATCATATAGAAATTACAAAACTCCTCATCATTCACATATTCGATAACAAACCCTAATTTCCCCTTACATATTTACATAAGCCCATCCATTGACTAAATCTTAATTAGTACCATTTTATTAGCACCCTTTATTAAGCCAGCTGCCAACTTGGTAAATATTACCTATTGGCTCTGTTTTTAAGTGCCATTCTAAACAGAGCCATTAAAAGCCACCTCACCATGGGGTTACTAACAAAGGATTTTGTAAAGATGGTTTTACCTTCGCAGGCAGCTCGATCGGTGATAGGACATAACAATGATAGCTTTTAACCGCAGCATTTCTTGGCGCCTTATTATGGTCATCATTTTGGTGATGACCCTTGTTTTAAGCACTAAAGGGGTACTGGACTATCAGTCCAGTAAAGGTCACATCATTGAACTGGCGACCCAAAGCCAAACCCAAGTGGCGGCTCGCTTACAGTTAAACCTTCCTGGGGCTATGTGGAATTATGCCGATGAACAAGTGGTTAAAATTGGACAATCGGAATTAAAAACGCCCTATATTTATGAAATTCAGGTTAAAGACAACGCCAATAAAATTAAATTTAGCCAAGCCAATGAAGAAGGAATTGCTGGCACAGCCACTGAAAACCCACTGGTGTTCATAGAAGGTGATACTAAAAATAAAGTGGGCAGTACCTTTATCATTTTAAATCAAGAAGTCATCGACAAGGAATTAAACGCCGAGCTTAACAACACCATATTTGAAGTGATTCTTGTGGACTTTTTGTTAGCCATAGCCTTATTTTTGTTGTCTAGAAGTTTACTCACAAGACCCTTACAGCAAGTCAGCGATGCCATGGCTGATATTGCTCATGGAGAAAGCGACTTAACGAAACGCATGATCATTAAAAGAGAAGATGAAATTGGTGTATTAGCAGATCAATTTAATTTTTTCATTAACCGCATTCAAGAATTAGTAATTTCTATTCAATCCTCCATTGAAAAACTCATGGATACCTCACAAGTGGTGGCAGCGGATGCAGTGCAAGCCAATCAATTCTTAGACACTCAATTATCTGAAACCAATCTTGTGGCAACCGCCATTACAGAAATGGCCGCCAGCGCGGTTGAAGTGGCTCAGAATGCACAAAATACCGTGGAAGCCGCTAAAGATGTGGGGGACAAAACCGAAGAAGTACAAAAAATAGTTCAAAACTCGGTGGACTCCATCGGTGAACTGTCAGAGCAACTCAACGAAGCTGGTGTAGTAATATCTGACCTTGAAAGCGACGTGGGCGCCATTGTCTCTGTGGTTGAAGTAATACGTGGCGTTGCCGAGCAAACCAACCTATTAGCGTTAAACGCCGCCATAGAAGCTGCCCGTGCAGGGGAGCAAGGCCGAGGATTTGCAGTAGTGGCAGATGAAGTGCGTACCCTTGCCAGTCGCACCCAAAAAAGCACAGAAGAAATAAACGACATGATTACCAAGCTACAAAAGGGCTCTCAGTCGGCGGTCACCGTTGTAAGGGAAAGCCAAGAGAAAGGCTTGGCCACAGTGGAAAGCGTGAACAAAGCTGGCCAATCCATTCAAGGTATCGTTACCGCTACTCTCACCATTAATGACATGTCTATGCAAATTGCCAGCGCCGTAGATGAACAAAGCCAAGTGTCTTCTGATTTAGACAACAGCATCAATCGCATCGTTGGTGCAGGGCAATCTAGTAGTACCGTCATTTCTGAAATGGCAGATAAAGCCACAGGCTTAGATGAATTAGCAGCGGAACTGAATACGCTGGTGAACCGCTTTAAGTTTCGTTAGTTTTATTGCTAAACATGACGTTAACAACTTAAAGAGCGTGAAATATCTGGCCGTTGCATAGCCAGATATTCATGTTGATATGACCTTCCAGAGTTTAAATCTAGTAAAATTTACAACAGCTTCATTCCAGAAAAAATTTAATTATTAAATTGAATAGGCTATTTTTGTGAGGGTAGCTTTCACGCTGTTTTTTTCAGGCTCAATCTATATTGAAAGTCATGGTAAGCCTTCAACCAAATGCCATGGCTGTTTTTATTAGAAAGACAAATGATTAACTTATGAAACTTATGCTGATGCCTCACAAGCACTTCAAGCGCCTGATGGGCGGCCATGGCATGGGGAAATTGGTTTCCTCCTGTTCCCACGGATACAAAAGCCAATGTGGTAATGTTATTTTTTAACGCCAAGGTGATGGCGTTTTCATAGCAATTAGATAACTCCTTAAGTGACTGGCAAGCCCAATGATCTCCGCCATCCCAATGGGGTGGCACCACATGAATCACCGCATCACAAAGCAAATTAAAGGCAGGTGTAATAACGGCCTCACCCTGCTTGGCACGGCCTATTTTCTCACAGGCTTTTAATAATTCAGGCCCTGCCTTGTCAAAGATTTCCATACTCACGCCGCGACCCTTGTATATATTTTTATGGGCAGGACGCACAATCGCTTGCACATCCAAATCACAAATATTTCCCACCATAAATTCCAAGGTATTTAGCTTTATAGGCTGCGGCTTAATTTTATACTGCCGCGTCTCCCGAATTAACTGGTTTAACCACTTATAATATGGCGTTCCCCCCGTACCGGTGGCATCTGGAGTTTTTTGATTAATATAAGATTTTGCCCATTCAAAGTGTTGCTCTCTAAATTGAGCGATATGCTCTAAAACGCGATTAAATAAATTAATAGACGCTTTGCTTTTAACCTCGGGCAAAGAATCAAAATACTGAACTAATTCCCTATGGGCTTTTGGCATATAATCACACATATCATTTAAGTGCTGGGTCAATTCAGTTTCTTGATGAGGGATTTTCAAAAAGGCCGTGAGCATTGGCAATATACTGCTTTGCGCACCGGTTTCCCCTCGGTAGCTGCCGCGCATACTGTTTTTGCCTTCGTAAACTACGTCATCAAAAAATCCAATGTAAGGGCGAAAGTGACTAAAGTACAAATCGGCTGACATGTGCTCGGGAATGCGTTTTAAAATGGCATACTGCTGCTTTAAGGTGTCATCAATACAAGCAAGCGTGGTGTTTAACTGCTCTACATTATTAGGGTCGAGCTGCACCATTTTATAAATCATTTCAGCGCTTAACGCTTCAATGGCCACGTGAACTAAAATAAACCAATGTTCGTCATACAAGTCTACAAAGTTTTGAAGTGTATCAATATTACCCAGCTCGATGGGTTGACTAGGGTCTAACCGATACCAATTATATAAGGCATACCCGTCGTAACTTAAAATAGGGGGGCGAGATAATAGCTTTGAAACCTGTATTAAAGGTTGTGCAATATTAGCGGGCAATCGCTTAGAAACTGTTTGCCCCACTTGATTAATATAGCCAGAAGCAATAAATGCCAAACGCATATAATACAAACGTAATTCACTATAGTGCTGTGGGACAATTTTATCTTCAGGCCAAAAAGGAATAAGCCAACCCTGTGCTTGCTCCCTAAAATCATCTTCTAGTAATAATTGCGGTAATTGCTGCCCCCAAGCATTCACAGAATTCAGCTCAGTAAAATGGCTAAAATAGCTAGCTGGGTCCTTGCTAGGTAAAAATCCCCTTTTGAAACGCTTTAAATGCATGGTAACACCCACACAACTTCAATAAAGGTAACTTCATTTTAGCAGGCTATTGGAATTTGACCCTATTTCAAGAAACTAAACACCTACCAGTACTAACCTTTACCCTCCGGCTCCTCGAGTTTAATAACACTAGAATATGTGATTCTAGGCACAGTTAACCAAGGATTTGCTTGGGCTCATTTGAAATAAGCGTTTATATTCACGGCTAAATTGCGAAGCACTGCTATAGCCCACCTTAAAAGCCGCTTCACTTACGGAGTAACCACCTTGTAACAATAACCTTTTAGCAAGGTGCAACCGAAGGTTTTTTATATATTGCACAGGAGACAAACCTGTCACCACTTTAAAGTATTGATGAAAGGAAGAAGTACTCATATTAGCCTCTCTCGCTAAGATTTGAACATCTAGCAGCTGGTCAATATGATTTTGTATAAAATGTATCGCTTGAGATATTTTTGCTTGTTGACGCTGCCCTTGTGCAATGGTTCTTAATAACTCTCCCTGCTTTGTGCGTAACACATAGTAAAGGATTTCCTTTTTAATCATAGGAATCAAAATGCGTTGATGATTTAAATCTTGTGAATCACTTAACGTAATTAATCTAGAAAACCCATTTAAAAGTCCACTTTCAATGGGTGAAATATACATACCTCGTTTAACGGTTTGTAAATTTGTAGAATCACAGTGCATATCTACGAGTAACTCTCTCACCATATTTAAATCGATATTTAAACGTAATGCCAAATATGGCTCAGACTCAGATGCATGTAAGACATGAGCTTCTATGGGCAACGGCACGGTCAGAACCAAATAATTAAAAGCGTCATAATGAAAAACCTCATCATCTAAATAAGCCTTTTTAGATCCTTGTAACACAAGATAGATACTCGGCTGATAAACCACTGACTGGCGTATTGACGGTTGACTGCTGCGCATGAAAGTCAACCCTTCTATGGCAGTAGGCTGTACACCATCCACTTTTAAAATCTCATTAAAGTGACTAATTAATTCTTGTTTTGAATTAAGCAATAGCATGATTTCACTCCCCTTGATCAAACATATTCAATTCCCTTTATTTTGAACAAACTTTGTAATCATGTTTGTAGGAATAGGCAAGGCATAAATACAAATGGCCTACCGCTAGTGGTTAAGTTTCATTAATACTCTACCGCGATAGATTAACTTGTTAGTAAAGGATTAAAATGAAAAAAATCGCACTGGGTAATCAAGGGTTAAAGGTATCGCCAATAGGATTAGGCTGTATGGGCATGTCAGAATTTTATGGTCACCCCAATTTAAATGACTGTAAGAATACCTTAAAAGCCGCATATGAAAATAATGTCAGCTTTTGGGATACCGCTGATATGTATGGCCCCTTCACCAATGAACGTCTATTGGCTGCCACAATTAAAGAAACAGGCATTAACCGACAAGACATTCAGCTTGCCACCAAATTTGGCATCGTAAGAGATGAAGACCCTAACGCTCGAAACATAAATGGCCGTCCTGAATATGTAAAACAGGCCTGTGATGCTAGCTTACAACGCTTGGGAGTGGACTATATTGATTTGTATTACCAGCATAGAGTCGACCCCAACGTGCCCATTGAAGAAACCGTTGGTGCCATGGCTGAGCTAGTGGTCGAGGGTAAGGTCCGTTTTCTTGGATTATCAGAAGCCAGCGCGCAAACATTACAAAAAGCCAGTCAAGTTCACCCTATCAGTGCCTTGCAAAGTGAATACTCTTTATGGAGTCGCGACATAGAGCAACAAATTTTACCCACCTGCCAAGAACTGGGCATTGGTTTAGTCGCATACAGCCCCTTAGGAAGAGGTTTCTTAACAGGAACAATTAAGGAACCTCAGGACTTAAGTCAGGAAGATTGGCGTACCCACATGCCTAGATTTTCATCAAAAAACTTCCAACAAAACTTACAACTTTTGCATTTGGTCGAACACATGGCACAGCAAAAGAATTGTACCCCTGCGCAATTGGCGCTGGCATGGCTACTTAATCTTAACGCCAACATTATCCCTATTCCAGGTACGCGTAAAGCGTCACGATTATTGGAAAATATAGCCAGCATTGATATTCGCTTATCCATAGCTGAACTAAAGCAACTGAGGGAGGCTTTTGGTGCGCAGAAGGTATCTGGCACTCGCTATCCCGAGGCTTTCATGTCCCTGTTAAATATTTAAGTATTAAAGACTATGAATAGCCAGTAAAACAATAAAGTGTTTCACTGGCATTTTACATATAAAAAATTCCCCATATAAATGTTTAGCTGCACTATTTGGAGTAAAAATGGTCTTTGTTTATAGGAACATTACAATATAAACTGCACTCAATTGATTTTAAAAGGCAAGTACACCCCATGAGACACTATTTTATTTTTATCAGTGTTATTTCTGTTGCCCTCATTTCAATTATTTCTTTGTTTTACCCCAGTATGCTGTGGGCCTTTTCTGTAGTGGCTCCTATCATTTTACTGGGTATGTATGACATGCATCAGAAAAGGCATGCTTTATGGCGAACCTTTCCGGTCATTGGCCGTGGACGCTGGGTCATGGAGTTTATCCGTCCATTTTTACGTCAGTACTTTTTTGAATCCGAAACCGATGGTGTGCCTATTAATCGCATGTTTCGGTCGGTTATTTACCAGCGCGCTAAAGGTACGCGCGACACCACTCCTTACGGCACCAAGGTAGACACACAAAGAGTGGGTTATGAATGGATTGGCCATTCACTTTCTGCCAAGCACCTTAAAGGGGAAGAACTTAAACCTCGAATTACCATTGGTGGGCCTGCCTGTTTACAACCCTACGAAGCCAGTATTTTAAATATTTCTGCCATGAGCTTTGGGGCGCTTAGCAATAATGCCATTCGCGCTTTAAATGAAGGGGCAAAAATCGGCGATTTTTCTCACAATACAGGCGAAGGCAGTGTTAGCCCTTATCACTTAGAAGCAGGAGGCGATTTGGTGTGGCAAATTGGTACAGGCTACTTTGGCTGTCGCGATAGTCTTGGAAACTTTTGCGCCGATTCTTTTAAAAAGATTGCCAATAAAGACACGGTTAAAATGATTGAAATTAAATTATCCCAAGGTGCAAAACCCGGTCACGGGGGAATATTACCAGCGGATAAAAACACCATAGAAATTGCAGAAATTCGCGCCGTAGAAGCTGGCACCCAAGTAAACTCACCAGCCACTCACAGTGCTTTTTCTAACCCCATAGAAATGATGAACTTTATAAAAGAATTAAGGGAATTATCAAACGGAAAACCCATCGGTTTTAAATTATCGGTAGGCAGAAAAAGTGAGTTTTTTGCCGTGTGTAAAGCCATGGTGAAAACAGGTATTCGCCCAGATTTCATAACTGTAGATGGCGGCGAAGGAGGCACAGGTGCCGCACCTTTAGAATATTCTAACTCAGTAGGCATGCCGTTACGAGAAGCCCTCAGTTTTGTGCACGACGCCTTAGTAGGATTTGGTTTAAAGAAAGACATTAAAATTATTGCCAGTGCCAAAATTTTCACCGGATTTCACTTGGTTAAAAATATTGCACTGGGTGCCGATGCCTGCAACAGCGCCCGCGGTATGATGATCGCACTGGGCTGCGTACAGTCCCTTATTTGTAACACCAATGAATGCCCAGTGGGGGTAGCCACTCAAAACCCAGTATTAGCAGGGGGTTTAGTGGTTAAAAATAAAGCACAACGTATTGCTCGTTTTCATGCAGCCACAGTGAAAGCCACCATGGAAATAGTTGCCTCTTCTGGCATGCTTCATTCTAACGAACTAAATCGCTCTCATATTTTCAGGCGCATTAGCCAAACTAAAATTCGCCGTTACGATGAAATTTACCCTTACCCTGTAGAAGGGTGTCTTTTAGGGGATAACATTCCTCAGCGATTCATTCAAGAAATGGCCGAGTCATCTCCACACAGCTTTACCCCTGAACATTGCATTGCTAAAACCACCAATGGTTTAGCAAAAGTTCAAGCTTAACCCTCTTGATTAGCCCATCCCTCTCTTACACCGGGTGCTGTTTTTTAAAGGCCCCCGGAGTCTGCCCGGTGGCTTTTTTAAACAAGGCATAAAAAGAAGATTTAGAATTGAACCCTGAATCCATGGCGATCTCGGTGACGGTTTTATCAGGCCGATTAATAAGCTGTTGCTTGGCCTCAGCCACCCGTAGGTTGTTTAAAATATCGTTAAAGCCTTTATGTTCAATGCTATTAATAGCCTGAGATAAGTGATGGGCACTGCAAAGAATTTTATCGGCCAGTAAAGACAAGGTTAATTCATTGTTTAAAAATAGATGATCATGTTGCAAGGCCCCCATGGCCCTTTCATGGAGTATTTTCATACGCTCTTTCGAGATACCTGACTTTTGATATTTTGGGGGGATCAACCCACAAGCCTGCTGATTATTATCTAAGCGACTTCCTTGACCATCATTGTAAATGACATCTTCAGACTCACTGGCCCCTTGCTTACTTTTATGTTGTTTATTAAGTGTCTCTTTTAGCAGAATAAGAAACCAAACAAACCCCAGAATAAGAAATACCAATTTACTGATAATGCTCAACGCCACCGTGGCGCTTAACGGAACATCCACCTTCAAAAGTGAAGCCGCAATCATAAAAAAGAGTACCAAGGCCGCTAACACATTCACTTTGTGAATTCGCCACGCCCAACTCACCACATAAGCTTCTGACTGAGCTTCGCTGTCTTTAATTATTCGCCAATTCAAATACACATATACCAATAATTGCAGCCCTGCGAAAACCAGCATGAGGTTAGCGACCCCATGGGTAACTTCGAATAACTCATAAAAGCTCAGCTCTAAGACATTGACAACGCTAGGTCGCTCCACATTTGAAGCTTGGCCAATGCACCACAGAACCACTAAAGTGGCCGGGATAAAATGCAAAGCATTAAGGGCGTTTAGCGTAAACTTTGGATTTAACAGGCTTCTTAAAAACAGGTGCATAACCGGCATAATGCTCAAACTCAGCATCATGGTTAATAACACTAAAGGAGCACCAATCTTTAAGGTGCCATTTTGAAGTAACATGCCGCGCAGAAAGCTTAGGCCAATTAAGCTAATCACCACCAGCATTAACCGATGAGACAAGTGCCAGCGATCTATTACAAATAGCATGGCCAGAGCCCCTAAGGCACATTGCACAACCCCTAATACACTCAGGGTAAATAGCATAAAAATCCTTCAAGAAATCAATTATTAACCTGCTTATTCATTCCTTGAGCGAAAACAAGTACCACAGAGATTAACCAGCCACCTCGCTGGTTTCATGAATCAATCGCCTATGACCCTCTATTTTAGTCAAAGTTCGCCGCACTTACTGCTACCCATTGCCAATAATTTAAGACTATTACCAATGTATTTGGACAGTCCAAACCTATTGGACTGGCCGACAGCCCAATAACCACGCGGTATTGTGCTCCCCTACCCCGAACTTTGACCTGTAGAATAAAAAAGAGATGTATATGACTAAGTTTGTTAAAAGCCCGCTATCCATTGCCCTAGCAAGCGCCCTTTTGGCCACCACAAACACCGCTATGGCCGCAGGCTTTCAAATTGGTGAACACAGTGCCGCGAGCATAGGTCGCGCTAATGCAGGTGATGGCGCCATAGCCGGTGACGCCAGTGTCATTGCCAGTAACCCAGCCCTTATGACACAACTTAAGCAGCCAACTCTTAGCGCCGCCATAAACTACGTTGAGCCTGATGTGGCCATAGATGGCGAAAAAACAGGAGCCTTTGCCTCAACCGTCAGTCAAGGCGATGTGGTGCCCAGTGTTGTCATTCCTTCTATCTTTTACGTTCACCCGATTAATGAGAAGGTTAGTTTGGGTATTGGTGCCTTTACCAATTTTGGTTTAGAAAGCCAATATGATGATGACTTCACAGGCAGTGAATTTGCCGACACCGCTTCGGTTATCACCATTAACATCAACCCAAGCCTTGCCTACCAATTAAACAAAGAGGTAAGCCTAGGTTTTGGTCTAAATTACCTTATAGCCAGCGCAGAATTTGCCACCTCAATGCCCGATGTCGCAGGGGGTGATGATTTACTTTCCCTTGAAGGGGACGGCACCGACCTCGGATGGAACGCTGGCATCTCTTGGCAAGCAAGTTCGGCCACCATGGTGGGCTTTAGCTACCGCTCAGGTTTTGAAGTAAAGTTAGAAGGTGATGCAACCGGTCTTGCAACGGGCAGTACCACTGTCATCAGAGACGGTGAACTGGTATTAGATTTACCGGCGTTAGCTAATTTATCTATCGCGCATCAGTTAAACGATGCACTTCAATTAAGTGCCAGTATCGACTACACCCAATGGAGCGCCTTTGAAAAGCTAGAAGGTGACATTGATGGTATCGGAACCGTGCATATTAAAGATGAATATTGGGAAGATTCTTATCGCTATTCAATTGGTGCCACCTACCAACTTAATCCGGCGGTTAAATTACGTGCAGGCCTTGCCTATGACGAGTCTCCTGTTGAAGCTGAGTATCGTTCACTGAGTATTCCAGATTCCAACCGTGTTTGGTACAGCACAGGGGCCAACTTTGCCGTGAACGAAATGTTTGATATAGACGTGGCTTACGCCTACATAGATGGTGAAGAAGTAGATGTCACGGAAGAGTTTAATAGCGTTCCAGGGCTTGAAAGTACTTTCACCGGAACCTCTGAAGGCAACGCCAACATAGTTTCGGTTCAATTAAATACCCGCTTCTAACCTGCCCTAAAAAGAGCTGTCACGTTCATAAGGGCAGCTCAGTTTTTTCACATTGATTTGCTTAGTGTCTCCAACCTACGTTTAGTTAAATTGGGGAAGTTAGATAAATCAGTGTGAAATTTAAGGTTTATCCATCGCTGACAATACATTAACTTCTTTTGAAACACTCCAGCTACTGTCACAAATGGTGATCGCCACCTGTGTATAAGCCACCTCTTCTTCAACTTTATTATTTACCTTATTCACTTTTTTATTTAAACGCGGTGCATTTCCTAACGCTGGCGTGGTAATAAAATAAGCAAGGGAAATGTTGTTACGTGTTTGGTAATCCCAAATAGTTTCATCTTGATAAGGGCAGTTTCGGTAAGTGATCACATCCATATCGGCCTGTTCAAGGCTGGCTAATAACTTAACCACCACTTGCCCGGCTTGTTTTTCTACTGCCATTAATTTAAATGGCCCATTTGAAAAATGCCATTGGGCTGCCAATACATCGCGCTTATTATAAATAGCATAGCCCCCCATAATACAGGCACTCAAAATACTGCCTCCCACCAAAATAAGTAAGAATCCTTTAATGAACCCGCGTTTATTCATTTCCACTTTTCAATACCCATAGCACCACTTAAAGAGCACCCGTTGTACAGGTTTAACACTTAGCGGGCAAGTAGCCAGAAAACAAGATATGACACCCTTAACAGCGCCAGCCTGTGGTATCTAAAAAATGATAACCC
>CAJXRF010000123.1 GCA_913058575.1 uncultured Bermanella sp. | reverse complement strand
CATCAGGACAATCCCCTTTAAACGTAAACCCAAGTATAAGCACCTTAGCCTCATCTATATGTATTTTCTTTTTACTTACAGCCTTCACTAACTCAGTAGCGACGTACCCCCCCATCCCGTCATTAATTCTGCGCCCAGCTAAAATTACCTCAGGCTGATAACCTATCTCCTTAGCCTTATGTGTCAAATAGTAAGGATCAACAGAAATACAGTGCCCCCCCACCAAGCCAGGCTTAAATGGAAGAAAGTTCCACTTTGTACCAGCTGCCTTCAATACCTCCTCTGTATCAATACCCAACTTATTGAATATTTTGGCAAATTCATTAACTATTGCAATATTCAAGTCACGCTGGGTATTTTCAATAACCTTGGCTGCTTCAGCCACTTTGATAGAGCTAGCTTTATGAGTGCCAGCAACAATAATAGAGCCATACAAATCATCTACAAAATCCGCCACTTCCGGCGTCGAACCCGAGGTTATCTTCGTTATCTTTGTCAAAGTATTTACTTTATCACCTGGATTGATACGTTCAGGGCTATAGCCTGCATAAAAGTCTCGGTTAAATTCAAGACCCGAAGTAGCCTCTATTATAGGGACACAAACTTCCTCTGTTGCCCCCGGGTATACTGTAGATTCAAAAATCACAATATCCCCCTTTGAAATAACCTTTCCAAGAGCCTCACTAGATTTTTGGAGCGGCGTCAAATCGGGAGCATTACTTTCATCTATTGGCGTCGGAACGGTTACGATATAAATATCAGCCGCCTTAATATCCTCTAAATTAGAGCTAAATTTTAAGTTAACTGCCTGCGTCAAATTATCGCTCTCTACCTCCAAAGTAGAATCATGCCCCTTCATCAATTCACTTACTCGGGACTGATTAATATCAAAGCCAACCACTTTACGGGACCGACCAAACTCAACAGCCAACGGCAAACCTACATAACCAAGACCAACAATGGCAATATTACTATTTTCTATTTTCATTCGTTTATCAGTAGCGTTTTAACGCCCTTCCAATATCAATCCAACTATTTAAAGAATACCGCTCAACACGCCATTCTTACATTTTTCTGCGAAGCTGCCTACCAATCTAGCAAACACCTCAGTATTTAGCCTTTAATTTACAATCCAGCCTAGATAGAGCTCGCGCAACCACAGCCCTAGCACCACACATGAAGACGTGCATTTATTTTATCGATCTACCACCTACCGACTCCGCCAACACATACCACCACCTTCTCACAAAGAAACGCATAACAGAAGACCAATACTTTTATTAAGCACAGTCAATCTAATTCCAAGACATAACTCACAATTCAAAACACAATAAAGAAAGAAGGAGGGTTACAAGTAGGAACTTTACATACAATCAGAAAGCAGAAATACAATATTATGCACATAGCTATTAACAACCCACACCTTAAGATACGAAGCGAGCAATAGCTATCGCGCCCCTCACCCCTGGTGTCACATCCATCTTTGAAAACTTCCTCCCAACCAATTCACGTTGAACACCCACGTAATTTATATGGGTCTTATTGGCGTTTTCCACTGCGCTAGAGAAAGCACTAATTTCATTTACAACTTGACCTACACCCCACATCTGCAAGCTTGGATTATTACCCCAAGGCTCTGTGTTAAATGCATTTAGGAAAATAACAGGTTTAAGTGAAAAATATAAAAATTCATACACCTGACTGCTCACATCCCCAATATATATATCTGCCCCTTTTGTATAAGTGGAATCCATCAGCTTGTTGCTACCAACATCAATAATAATGTTAGAACACTGCCGAAACTCACTTAGATCACTAGGCTCATAACCATCAAATACCTTGATATGAGGTGCAAATACTAGATTATATTGAGGGTTGCTTGCAAAATAACTAAGCACCCCTAAACCAAACTTCCTCCAAGAAGTTAATTCTCTAGCCCAGTGAGGGTTATAAACAAATGTAGTAGCACCATTATCAAATAATCTAGCACTATCCGCATTCACTAACTCAAATTTAGGATATCCAATTATGGATGATGTGTTTTTACCATGCACAACACCCTCTAACCTCAATCGCTCATCTACATCCGGCCCCGCTGTCAACAAAAGATCAAACCTAGAGAATGCAGGATCAAACCCTATATCCCCATCCCCTGCGCCATGAAAGGTACACACGTATTTTATTTTTCGTTTCTCATCCAACTCAAATACTGCATCTAAATTAGAATGCGGCGTGACCAAAACGTCATAGCTCAAAAAAAGATCTTTATTATGATTTATGACATTACGAATATTAGGATATAAACGCCTCTTAAGCCGCCCAGCTAATCCCTTGAATATAGTGCCGGAGACAATGCGGATAACACAATTATGGCCTTGATACCGTTCCAACAAACTGTTCAACTCACTCAAAGCCGCCTCAGTGCTTACAATTAACTCTACATTATATCCACTAAAAAATGATAACTGCGCCGCTATAGGCAGTTGATGCCTTGTATGAGCCTGATGCGCTAGAAAACAAAAGCCAATTTTCTTAATAGCCGATGGCACTGTCATTTTTTACTTACAACCCCACTCAAAAGAAACCTACTTTACCTTTAACACCCAAATCTAAAATAATAGCATCACTCCTGAAAACCGGACTTATCTCGACCTCATAGAAATACTCACCCTCAATTTAATAGCGAAGCGTACCAAAAATTATAGAAATTGCATAATGCAAAGTAGATCATAGGACATCAGAAAGAATAACTAGTGATTTACCTGCTCCCGCAACTCTTTACCGGGCTTAAAGTGGGGCACGTACTTACCACGCAATTGCACCGACTCTCCTGTCTTCGGGTTTCTTCCTAATCGAGGACTACGAAAATGCAAGGAAAAGCTACCAAAACCACGAATCTCAATTCGATCACCCTTACTGAGAGCTTGAGACATGGCATCTAAAATAGTTTTGACTGCCAACTCAATATCCCTACTAGACAATTGAGGGTGGCGACTGGTAATTCGCTCTATTAGTTCCGACTTAGTCATCTAAGTACTCCTCCATTTGGCAGCGTAATATCACCTAAGTTACACACCTTGAAATTAACTCTCCCAGACTCCCAATCACCATGCCTTAAATTAAAACAGTACACAACCCAAGCCTTTGAATTTAATAGACTTAAAGGGCCTCAAAAGGATAGCCACTACAACGCTTTGACAACCTCAATAATCTCACTAGTGGAAATAGATGGAGTGCGAGGCAGGTAGATCACCTCACAGTATTTTTGCATGCTATTAAATTTACCCGCCCAGTCGTCCCCCATGACCAACACATCCGCTTTATTTTCCTGAATATATTGGACCTTCAAGTCTAGCGACTCCTCTATAAAAACCTCATCTACAAACCGTAACGATTCTAATATTCTCACCCTTTGCTCTTGAGGGTACACAGGATATCGCTGCTTTTTTTCAAAGTTCAAAAGATCAGATGACACCCCTACCACAAGGTAATCCCCCTGTTTTTTTGCCCTTTCCAATATATTAATATGGCCAATATGAAACACATCAAAAGTTCCAAATGTAATAATACGCTTTGTCATACCACACCATTACCCAACTCTTTATTGCTCAAGATGTAATCCACTATTCGCTCACTGCACTGACCATCCACATTTCCAGCCAAAGCCAAACTATATTTTTGACGCTGCTCAGCATATGAATTAGGGTCTTGCACTTGGCTATCTACATTGTTTTTTAATTCCGAATACGATTTAGCATGTACCGCAATATCAGCGTATTTATACAAGTCTTCATCCATTCGTTTTTTAAATCTAAATTTCAACAACCCTCGATAACCCCAGCGCAACTTATAGAAATCACACCACACCACAGGTTTATTTAATGCTGCAAATTCGAACAAGGTTGAAGACGCATCACTTATCAATACATCGGCCACAGCCATAAACGGGATAATATTTACTTGATCTAATTTGGCAAGGTATACATTATCTGATTTATCCCAGCACTCTAATAAACGCTTCTGACTTTTGTACTTTTTATTAGCCAATGAAAAATAATGGGGTTTTAAAATCACATTGTATTCACTAAATTCTTTTGGGAAATCTTTAGGCAGATACTCAATACTACTTGGATAGAAAGTTGGAGCGTAAAGTATCGTTTTCTTGGCATCATCCAAACCCCAATCTGATGGTTTTAAATGATTCAAGTCACCATTCACAACAGGGTCTAATTTGGCATACCCAGTATCTACAAATTTTTGCTCAGGATACATTTTTTGTAGCCGCTGGGTTCGATACGGCCCCTCAACAAAACGTACATTAGTAGCAGAGCTAGACACATCATAATAACAAGCCTTAGGACCAATCCCATGATTCACAAGTGCTGTTTTAGTATTACGATGAATACCATCTAAATGATCAAAATCACTCCCAATTATTAGCCAGCTAGGCCTTCTATTTAAATATAATGCGCGCGCCTGCGCCTCATTCTCCACCCACTCTATATTTGCGCCTGGACATAAACTGCCCACCAACTTTGATTGAGTTTTGATACCTATCTCAGTTCTATACACTACCAATACCGCTTCAACACCTTGCTTTTTAAGGCTGGCAATAATAGGGGTGTACTGAGGCAAATAATATAGCTCTTGCACATCAAAAAAAACGTTCACGGCATATTTCCATAAAAACATTCACATCATTAAATAATAGATTGATTTTTCTCCACCATAAAAAACTCAAACTATGCTTACATTTTCCAAATATGCCACGATCCTTTTCGACGCTTCACCATCTGTTGGCCCAATATGCTCCTGTGTATACAACAGCCGCCTTTTCTCATACTCACTTATATCCTCCAATTGCTGAGGCACTGCTTTCAACAACTCACCATATGATGTCACATGCAAACCTATATCCTTGTATAGAACATTGTCTTTACCAAACCGCTTTTCAAATCTATAGCGTAATGGGCCACGATAGGACCAC
Source organism: uncultured Bermanella sp. (assembly GCA_913058575.1). Taxonomy (GTDB): domain Bacteria; phylum Pseudomonadota; class Gammaproteobacteria; order Pseudomonadales; family Oceanobacteraceae; genus Bermanella. Next base: position 7,387 of record CAJXRF010000123.1, on the reverse strand, counting down.
TTTATTTTAAAGAAATTACACACTATTACGGGTTTTCCAAGTGCTGCAAATTCAAACAAAGTACTGGAAGCTTCACTTAATAATAAATCGGCACTTTTCATGAAAGGCAGTAAAGACAGGTCATCTTGCGAGGCGACATGCACATTTGAAAAACAAGCCCATTTTTTAAGCTTTGCACGCTGCCTAGAATATTGCTCTATAGTATAGGTAAAAGTATGTGGTTTTATTAAAATATTATAATCAGAAAAGTCTTTAGGCCAGTCATCAGGAAAGCGCTCTAACGAGCTAGGGTTAAATGTTGGCGCGTACAATATCGTTGGCTTGGTTTTATCTAAACCTAGGCGATCTAAATCCAGTCCCGTTTCTTGGTCATTAAAAATAGGGTCTAACTTTGAAAAGCCAACTTGGATAAATTCATTAGATGGGTATAGCTCTTTAATCTTTACAAGGCGCAACGCACCTTCTATAAATCTAACCGTCATGGGAGTGGACGACTTATGGTAGTAACTAGGCTTAGGCCCAACACCATGACCTAACTGCGCAGTTTTTGTACCACCATATAACGAGCTCAGGTATTTAAAGGAATTACCAAAAAAGATCCAATCCGGTTTCAAATCATAGTATAACTCGGCAGCCTCTTTTTCACCTGCCACCCAAAAACATTCCAATCCCTTTTCAGCAATAACATCCTTGAAAGACTCACCAATATTACCACCATAACATGCAAGCCTTACTTCATGACCTTTAGCGATTAATTGCCTAATAATAGGGTCAAACTGTGGCAAATAATAAACATTAGCCGTGTCAAAAATAACTAACATGGGCCTCCTAAAGCGAACAAGGGCATACAAAGATTATATTTAGATTTATGGAAGTATAACCCGTAGAATAATCCCATTAAACAACTATTAGTAAGAACCATGCTATGCCAAACGCAACACTTATTAAATTCGGTTACCCAAATAGCCTCATAAAAAGCTACCAACACTGGCACCTTCTTCTGCGGCCCGCCCAACCCACTATTGGCTCTCTTATATTAATATCCAAAGAAAAAACCCACAAATATTCAGGCTTGTCAGTCGACGCTCTTATTGAGCAAAAAATAGTCACATCTGAAATTGAACATATATTAAAAAGTCGTTTTGACTACAGTAAAATCAACTACCTTATGCTAATGATGGTTGACCCAGCAGTGCATTTTCATGTCATACCCAGGTATGAGAACCCTGTAGAGTTTTGCAATAAAGAGTTTTCTGACACCTACTGGCCAAAGCCACCCAACCTCACACATGATATTAAATTAGAAAAAACCTACTCAAACGAGTTGCTCACTATGCTACGCACTGATTTTTCGCTTTTAAATTCAACTGCAATTCAAACCGACAAAAAATACCATAGAATGTTTACCTCTGGCTGCTTTGATATTTTTCACCAGGGGCACCTTAATATAATGAAAAAAACAAAGGAGCTATGCGATCACCTAATTGTAGGGGTATCAACCGACGAGCTTATCATTAAATCTAAAGGCCGCCCCCCCTTAATCCCCTTTGAAGAAAGAATTTCAATACTAGAATCAAATAAATATGTAGATGAAGTTATCCCGCAAGTGGATAAAAACAAACAGAGCATAGTAGACCAATACAATATAAATGCTATTTCTGTTGGCTCAGATTGGAAAGGGAAGTACCCGCCCGTTAGCTGTGACATGGTGTATTTTGATTACACACCCAATGTTAGCTCTACGGTATTAAAGCAGAAACTTAATATAACCTAGCAATAAGAAAATAAACTCAAGTGACCAGCCAGGCGCAAAACAAGATGCACCTGGCTAATTCAACCCTATTATTTACTGCGAAGAAATAACTCTACCTTATCTACATCACCTGGTACATCTACAGCTATTGAGTCAACCCATGTTTCAGTCATCTTTATTTTATAACCAAGATCGATAAATCGAAGCAGCTCAATATCTTCGAATTTCTCATTAGTTGTTTTATTTGGGATAGAAAAAACATCAAAAGCTTTTTTAGTAAAACCGTATACAGGAATTTGCTGCCTATATGTAGAAACAATATCATTATTCGAATAAGGTATTGGAAGCCGCGACATATACATCACTTCATCTAATTCATTAACAATAACCTTTATAATAGTATTACTGTTTATTTCTTTTTCATCCGTTATTACTTTATACAAATTATAAACATCATACTCACCTTCGGTGCCTTTAAAGAGATTAACAATTTGTTCAATACTACTTGGGTCTATAACAGGTTCATCACCTTGAATGTTCACATATAAGTCATAGTCATATGACTTACTAATCTCAGCTAGCCTATCCGTTCCAGTCAAGCATTCTGGTGACGTCATTTCAACCGGTAAATTCTCTTTAACGCAAAAATCAAAAACCCTTTTATCCTCTGTTGCAATTACAATGTCATCTAACAATGATGATTTAGCAGCCTGCATATAGGTTCTTTTTAGCATAGGAATACCGTCAATTAACGCCAACGGCTTACCCTCAAAGCGAGTAGACTTGTACCTTGCTGGTATAACGCCTAAAACTTTCATAAAATATTTCTTTCCTGCAATATATTTAACAACAACTTATTACCAAGCACTCCAACCACCATCCACACTTATCACTTCACCCGTTATATATTTGGACATGTCCGAGGCCAAAAAAATGCAGGTATTGGCTACATCGGCAGGCTCTCCCCACTTACCCATGGGCGTTCTATCTAAAGTAAATTTATAAAGCTCAGATTTTTTTTTGAAATTTTCTGTATACGAGGTTTCACAAAATCCCGGGGCCAGTACATTTACATTAATGTTATGCTCGGCCCATTCAATCGCCAGTGATTTTGTCATACTAATCACAGCTCCTTTAGAAGCAGCATATGCAGCAAGCTCACTTAACCCCAAAGTACCTACAACTGAAGCCATATTAATAATCTTGCCATTTTTTTGTTTAATCATCTGACGCCCGACTTCCTGACAAAACATAAATGTACTACCCACATTTACATCCATTACATTTTGCCATTCGGCAAAGCTAATATCTAAAAATCCCTTTCTAAATCTAATTCCTGCATTATTAATTAGTACATCAATACGGCCATATTTAACCACTACGCTATCTGTAAACTCCTTTACTGTATTGCTATCAGACACATCTCCAGTCATCCAAAGAATATCTCCAACTGGTAACTCTAACTCCTGCTCGAGTTTCACCAGGTCACTTTCTGTTCGACTAATAAGCGCTAGCCTAGCCCCCTGAGATGCAAAAGACTTAGCACATTCGTAGCCAATACCCTTTCCTGCTCCGGTTATTACACATACTTTTCCGGCTAAACCTATTAAATCACTCAAAACTTACACCTTAATTATATGGTTGAATGCATTTTCAATTATATTAAATGGCACATCATCAAATACAGATGCTTTGCCGATTTCCGTGGCCAAAATTAGGCGCAACTTGTTATTCAAACGTTTTTTGTCTTTATTAACGTTTTTTATACATGCATTCAATAGCGTTTCACGCTGCATCCCCATAGCCGACGCACTCACATCTACAGGTAAACCAAGTTTTTCAAACAATAATTTATAAGAACCATAAACAGTACTGTCAAGGCCCAAATATTCACCAGCAATGTATGCTACCGCCATTATACCTATCGACACACCCTCACCATGCCTTAGCTGCTCATGGCCGTCTTTCATCGTTGACACTTCTATAGAGTGACCTAAAGTATGACCGTAATTTAAAAGAAGTCTCTTACTGCCCTCCCTTACATCACCCTGAACATGCTGAATTTTTATTTCAATGGTGCGCTTAACAAATTCAATTATATGCTCTTGAGACTTATTTTTTATTGACTGGTAATTCTCAGAAAGGTAATGATAAAAATCTAGATCATTTATAATTCCGCACTTTATTACCTCAGCCAGACCTGATGTATAATCTCTACTAGACAAACTATCAATTAAGTTCAAATCTATCAGGTTTGCAATTGGGTGGTAATAACTACCGATTCCATTAATAGTATGCCGGAAATTAATAGCTGTCTTGCCTCCAATGCTACTGTCAATCATAGCCATCAACGTGGTTGGAATATGCACTAAATTCATACCCCGCAACCAAGTACTGGCAACGAAACCTGACATATCACCAATTACGCCACCACCAATTGCTATAAGAGTAGAATCCCTAGCAAATTCTTCCTCTTCTAAAACACTGTAAATCTTTAAGACCTCATTGATCGTCTTGTTTCCTTTTCCAGCGCCTAAAGCATGGATAACCACAGAGTAGTTTTGCTCCTCAAAAAGATCGGCTATATTACGAGCAAGCGTATCCTTAAAATAATTATCAGTAACTATTAAAATTTTGTTATTTTTCGTTGCCTCTTGTACATAACCGACAATACCATCAACAACATCTCGCCCTAAATATATAGGGTATGGCGTACCATCGAGGTCAGCTATAATCTTTCTTTCCAAGCCCATATTAATACTCCGAAAACATACCTGAATTTACAATTAACTCAGCTATCTGGAAATCTTCTTTTACGTTAATTTCATGACCTTCAAAATGGTTAATTATTTTAACGTACGGATTTAGCCCCACTCGCTTTCTATTTTCTAAGTATGCATTACGCGTAAATATGTATAAAGAAGACTGCTCAAACGTAACCGGTGATAAATCTTTCAATTGAGGGGTAGATAGCTTAAGCGAATAATTAAGTGGGGCACCTTGATACCAGGTTAGTTTTTTAAACTCATAAGCAGTAAATGCTGAATCATTTACTCCGCTCACAACCTTATCTAAGCAATCAGAGATTGTTGATGAGCGTAAAAATGGGCTATTAGGGTGTAGCATAACCACCACATCAGCATCTGAGGCCCTTAAAAATTCATCAATAATATCCTCAATGGCAATTTCATCAGCATCAAGAAACTTAGGCCTAGGCATTAAGTCTACTGCCAAACCCTCATCTATGAACGTCAGCACATTTTCATCTGAGCAATAAACTACAACCTGATCAATACCCTTCGTTAGATTCAACGAATTTATACTGTAATTTAGTGGGTGATGACCGCCCAGTTTTAAGGCATTTCGATTATTGTCACCCTCATTTTTAGATTGGTATTCCATCCAATACGGAATCATCCCCACCACTTTCATAGCACACTCCATATATCGATAATCAATTCAATAAAACACATTAGAATTATATATTACACACTTGTATTAATTTTTAATGGCAAAATATTCATTTTTGAAAATAAACTACGAATTACTTCTGTGTGCTCAGAAGACATGTCAAAAAATGATACTTCAGCCTTTGGTAACATCCATTTAGCAGACAATATTGCTGTGGATGTATCACCAATCACCTTGTCAAATGACATGACGCTAAATAGTATCTCTATGGGTACTGGGCTCGGTAAAATCTCAGCCACCCCCTTTAAATTCAGTATATCGTCCTGATCAGCTGGGTGATACTTAACATAAACCCCCCCATAATTGCGTGTGATATTTTTAATGATTAGCTCAGCACTTTCTAACGAACCATAAATTTCTTCAATTACCGTACCCCTAGGTAATACTAATAATATTTTTTCACCAGGTAATTGTTTTTTTTCTTGCCAGCCTAGACTCGTCACAATAGATCTGATTAGACACTGCGCTCGATTAGTTTTATAAAAGCCAACCTCAACCTCAACACACCGCTTTTTCATCAATCTCGCTGGCGCAAACTCTGGATGAGTCAGATAACATGTATCAGTCCAATCTGACCCTCCATATCTTTGCATTCTAGTAAACCACCTCCCATATACTAACTTTTTAATGGGTACATCAATCCATTTACGTGCAAGATACTTCCCCATATTAAGCTTTTGAAAACTTATATAGCTTCCTGTTCCGTTATCTAAATACGCCCCCTTAACACCCAACTTCAAAACGTTCCGGGAATAGTGCATGGCATACTGAAACTCTAAACGACGATCATTACCGGTTGCTATTTCTACTGGCTTAAGCTTCTTAATAGTATCCCGTAATATTTTAAAGGCTTCTTTTCTATTTTTATTTTTTTGTTGAAATTTAGATGTTCGCAACGGCAAGCACGATACCGATGCAAAAGGCTCAAGTAACTTTAAAGAAGCCTGATAAATTGGGTTTCGCTCATCATCAAAACTTTGGTTAATAAAAATCAAATGATAATTATGCGCCTCATCGTTTAAGGCCAAACCAAGGCCAATAAAATAATGCCTAAACTGCCCCACCATCAATAATTTATTGGGCCTATCCATATCCAACTACCTTTTATTCTTAATCCAGCGAAAACAAAAAAACCGGCCTAAGCCGGTTTTTTTGCACTAAAGCTAAAACAAATTAATCGTTTTTAGATTTCAACTGCTCTTTAATCAAATCACCAATTGTGGTTGGACCAGCAGCCGCTTCAGGTGCTGACTTTTGGTTATGAGCCTTAACTGCTTCTTTCTCTTCTACTTCATCTTTACTCTTAATAGAAAGAGAAATAGTACGGTTTTTGCGATCAACAACGATGATCTTAGCTTCTACTTCTTCGCCTTCTTTTAGCGCGTTGCGTGCATCTTCTACACGGTCCTTGCTAATTTCAGAAGCTTTAAGAGTCGCTTCAACGCCTTCAGCAAGCTCTACAATCGCTGCCTTAGCATCAATTGAAGTTACCTTACCTTTAACAATGGCACCTTTGTCGTTTTCAGCAACAAATTCAGAGAAAGGATCGCTGATCAACTGCTTAACACCTAGAGAGATACGTTCGCGCTCAGGGTCAATAGAAAGAACGATTGTTTCTAACTCGTCACCCTTCTTGTAGTTACGAACAGCTTCTTCGCCAGTTTCGTTCCAAGAGATATCAGAAAGATGAACAAGACCATCAATACCACCATCTAGACCGATGAAGATACCGAAATCAGTGATAGATTTAATCTTACCGCTGATCTTATCCCCTTTATTACACTTACCTGAGAACTCTTCCCAAGGGTTAGCCTGACACTGCTTAACACCTAGAGAAATACGACGACGCTCTTCATCAATATCAAGAACCATTACTTCTACATCATCACCTACTTGAACAACTTTAGATGGGTGAATGTTCTTGTTAGTCCAATCCATTTCAGATACGTGAACCAAACCTTCAACGCCTTCTTCTAGCTCAGCGAAACAACCGTAGTCTGTAAGGTTAGTTACCTTAGCCGTTACCTTAGTGTTTTCTGGGTAACGAGCCTTGATTGCAACCCATGGATCTTCACCTAATTGCTTAAGACCTAGAGATACACGGTTACGCTCACGATCGAATTTCAATACTTTAACTTGAATTTCATCACCAACATTTACGAT
>CAJXRF010000122.1 GCA_913058575.1 uncultured Bermanella sp. | reverse complement strand
TGTTTCCACTTTAATCTTGGCACATGGGAGACGGGTCCATCTCATTTCCTGCAATTTTAGGATACAGGCCATCCCTGGCCATAAAAAATGGCCAACAGTACAAGACTGTTGGCCATTGGCTTATCTATATTTTCAGCAGTTAAAGCCTGCCTTCTTTATGCTTTAAAATGCAAAATGCTCTGCATCTAGATCCATAAGAGTATCGGCACCGGCCACCATCGTAGTGGCATGGCTAAGAGTACGCGGCAGAATACGGGTAAAGTAAAAGCGCGCTGTGGTGATTTTGGCTTTATAGAAGTCTTCTTCTGACGTGCCTGCCGCCAACTTATCTTGTGCTTCTTTGGCCATTAATGCCCACAAGTAAGCAAGGGTTACGTAACCTGAGTACATTAGGTAATCAACTGAGGCACTGCCCACTTCATCGCGGTTCTTCATGGCTGACATGCCCACCTTAGTGGTTAAATCACCCCATTCTTTTATTAGCTCAGACAATTTAGCCGTGTACATGGCCATTTCTTCGTTGTTGCCATGCTCTTTACAGAAAGTATGGATGATCTTGGTGAAGTTCTTAAGTGATTGCCCTTGAGACATCATCACTTTACGGCCCAGTAAATCAAGCGCTTGAATACCTGTGGTACCTTCATAAAGCGTAGAAATACGGGTATCACGTACCAATTGCTCCATGCCCCACTCTTGAATAAAGCCGTGACCACCGTAAACCTGCACGCCGTGATTAGTGGCTTCTAGGCCGGTTTCGGTTAAAAAGGCTTTTGCAATAGGGGTTAGGAAACCCAATAGCTCATCGGCTGCTTTACGCTCTTCTTCGTTTTGACCTACTTTCACAATGTCGTTCTGCTTGGCAGCCCACATCACTAACGCACGACCACCTTCAGCAAAGGCTTTTTGGGTTAACAATAATTTACGAACATCAGGATGAACGATAATTGGGTCGGCGGCTTTTTCAGGGAACTTAGCACCGGTTAATGAACGCATGGCCAAACGATCTTTGGCGTAGGTTAATGCACCTTGATAAGACGCTTCAGCGGCACTTGAACCCTGCAAGGCAGCGCCAATACGGGCGGTGTTCATGAAGGTAAACATGCATTGTAGGCCTTTGTTTTCTGGACCAATTAACCAGCCTTTGGCGTTATCAAAGTTCATTACACAAGTAGCAGAAGCCTTAATGCCCATCTTATGTTCAATAGAGCCACATTCTAGTGAGTTACGCTCACCAAAAGAACCATCGCTGGTAGGCAAAAACTTAGGCACGATAAACAGCGAGATACCTTTAGTGCCTGCTGGCGCACCTGGTAGGCGCGCCAATACGATGTGCACGATGTTGTCGGACATATCGTGTTCGCCAGCTGAGATAAAAATCTTAGAACCGGTAATCGCGTAAGAGCCATCGGCGTTAAGTTCTGCTTTTGACTTCATCAAACCCAAGTCTGATCCACAATGAGATTCGGTTAAGCACATGGTGCCTGTCCATTCACCACTTACCAGTTTAGACATGTAGGTATCTTTTTGCTCAGGTGTGCCCCAAGCCATAATGGTATTCATGGCACCATGAGATAAACCCGGGTACATGCCCCAAGCCACGTTTGAAGAGCTGACCATGTCAGAAATAACCACGTTTAACGACTCAGGCAAACCCTGACCACCGTGCGCTTCATCATGAGCTAATGAAGGCCAGCCGCCCTCTACAAACTGATGGTACGCTTCTTTAAAACCTTTAGGCGTAGTCACCGAACCGTCTTCATGACGAGTACAGCCTTCTGCATCGCCCGAACCATTTAACGGCGAAATAACATTTTCACAGAACTTAGCGCCTTCGTTAATAATGGCATCCACCATATCGGGCGTGGCCAGATCAGCATAAGCGGGCAAGCTGGCGTAATGACCCGGCATGTCCAACACTTCATCAAGAAGAAACTTATATTCACGTAAGGGCGCTTTATATTCTGGCATGGTTTACCTCTAAAAAAGTCTTGAAACGGATACGTTAAAACGATTGTTTTATTATCAAACACTTGTTTCAAACATACGTTTGAATTTTTTAACTGTCAACTAACTAGAAGGAAAATTGATTAAAAATAAGACAAAAAAAGCAGGGAAAATAAAAACCCAAAAAATAGGTAAATTGGGCACAAGAGATTGGTATTAAAGGACACTGCTATGCAGCGCCCTTTAATGGTAGAGCCATAAAATGTTAAAAAAGAGCCGTTATTTAAAGCTAGTACGATCAACAAACGGTTTGGCAACGCCGTCTTTGGCCAAGCCATTTGCCATGGCTGTACGTTGATTTTTACGACCCAAAAGACGCAATTGGGTAATACGCTCCCATAACAACGCGCCGCGGGTGTCTTTTTTCCAGGTTTTCTTAAACAAGTATTTAGTGGCGGCAATGGCATCTGGGCTTTGTTTGCAAATGGTTTCAGCAAGGACCTGTGCATCGGCCATGGGGTCTTCACTGACTTTACTGATAAGGCCATATTCTGCCCCTTCCAAACCACTGAAAAAACGCCCTGTCATAGTCAGCTCTTGAGCGATGTCCACACGGGTCAAACGGGACAAGGTCACCATGCCGCTCATATCGGGAATTAAACCCCACTTCATTTCTAAAATAGACATTTTAGAATCTGGCGTGGCGATACGATAATCACAGCCCAAAATTATCTGCATGCCGCCACCAAAACAATTGCCATGAACCGCTGCAATGACAGGCACTGGCAGGTCACGCCAAATATGCGCCACACGCTGGAAAATATTGTCTTTGCCCCAAGGTGTTTTAAGGAAAAACTTAGGAATCATGGTAGGGGTTTTACTGACCGCCGCAAAATCTAACCCAGAGCAAAATGATGGGCCATTGCCATGCATAATCACTGCGCGAATGGTGCGATCTTTACGAATGGTTTTTGCCGTGGCAATAAGCTCTAAAAACATCTGCATGTCTAAACCGTTGTGCTTTTCTGGGCGGTTTAGGGTCACATACGCAATGCTGTCTTTAACGTTGAGTAATACACGTTGTTGGTTATTGGTGGTCATAACGGTTTCTGCTTGTTTCGCTTTTCTTAAATTGAACGCATGGTTTCATATTTTGAAAGGAATTGCAGGTGGCTATTACTGACAATGGGGGTGGCTTTTTGTGGTTATAGATAAATATTAGAAGCGCTGTTGGGCTGGTATTTTAAAACTTGGTTTAGCCAGTTTATTACACGCTTGAGCCATGCCTCTTCTTTTTGGGGCCCAGCTTCAAGGTGACAGTGCCACTAGATGGATGCCCGGTTAGTTTGACTGCTCCCTTAATGCGTTATAAACACACATTGATCAATAGCTTCAAGATAAAGGTAAAAACAAGATTAAAAATGGTCACTGGACAATTAAACACGTCATGGGACCTTATATTATTTATATGCCATCACATGACGGCGTATTAAGATATTTACCTGCATGATGATAAAGCTGGAAAATATGCTCAAACTGTCAAATATGCAACTCAGCGTGCAGGTATTTAAAAAACGAGTAAAATTAACAAGTTAAGCGCGTACCGTTTTTTATTTAGCCTGCAATAGGTGCTTAGAAAAATTGGCCAATTAAGTCTGTATGCCTCATGATACGGGCCATTAAAAGAACTGAATGACGATTTCTGCCCCGGCAAACACGTCACCGGATAAAAGCGTCACGAGACGTAGAATAAGCTGTTAAATGGCAATGGTGATGGTTGAAAATTACAGACTCTATGTTGAAACAGAACTTTCATATTTTGAGACATTCGAGGCTGCTAAAGAAGCTTCTGAAAAGTTTATGCCTAACAAACGAGAGTTAAGAATAGAGTTACTAACTGGTCCAAATGCTACTGATTTTTGGGCTTATGAATATGAGGCAGAGCAATGGATTCCATCTTGAGCTCTATAATTCTGCCACTTAACAAGTGCAGCCATGTTCGCCCTTCGGGCTGGACTCGCTACGCTCGCCCATGCTGCAAGCGTTATGTTTCTAGAGTAAATTATGTCCGAATATAGAACGCTGCTTGAATTTACTAGACCTGAGTTTGTGAAAGACTTAAATGTCAGTCGTGTTCAAGAACAAGGGCTCCTTAAAGTATGGGTTCTGGTTTCAAAAGGTAACTTAGAAGAGAGTATTGAGCTTACGGGCTTCGATGACTTAGCAGAATCAGTTAGTAATCTTATTGAAGCAGAGCACGTAGTAATATCTAAAGAAGTGAATTCTGGAAAGGAATTTGGAATAATCCGAATCAACTGCTGGGTTGATGGGAGCTATTCAGAGTTCTTTTGCGACACAGCGGAATGAACATAACAATAAGCATCACTACTGCACAACAAGTTGTGCTGGACGCTTCGCCCCTTGGCCCATGTGGCAGGTGTTATGTTTCTTGACAACTACTATGAATAAAAAACTTGTTGTACTAGATCTAGATGAAACACTCCTACATGCCTGTCATGAGTGGATTGGTAAGCAGCCAAGCTTTGTGATTTCAAATGCTATGATTCACCTTAGGCCTGGTGTAGATGATTTCATTGAAGCAATATCAAAGGACTTTAACATCGCTATTTGGACTGCTTCATATGGTTTATATACAAAAGATATAATTAAGAAACTATTTGGTACCAAAACTATTCTTCGTTTTGTACTGACAAGAGAAGATTGTGACCCTATTACTGAAAGTGACGGGTACCCAGCCTTCGAAAAGGATACTCAGAAAATATTGGACCTCGGCTGGCATTATGAAGACTTCGTCATAGTTGACGATAAGCCCCACTTAGTGAAATCTAAGCATTTAAATATTATAGAGGTCAGGCCATTTTATGGAAGTACTACGGATACAGAATTATTTAGATTGAAGGAACGCATTTTGTCAATATTAGGAACTGACCTAAAGCATGCAAATAAAACATAACAAGTACCAGCACCGCGTTGGACCTTCAGTGCTTCGCACCTTGGCCGGTGTGGTAGGCGTTATGTGTAAAGGATGATCATGAAATTAACACCTGAAGAAAAGGCCGTAGTGGCTCAGTGCATTGCTGATGATCCGAGTTTAAAACGAACACTATCAATATTCTGGCCTTACATACTTCCTTTGTTCGCGGCTGCTATTTATGGCGTATTAGAGAAAGACTACATCATTCTTAGTATTGCCTTTTTCTCTCTCATAGTAGAAGTCATTTGGTACTTGAACGAAACAGCTAAGTCAGCTGGCCATTTGAAAGCGGCATTGATCAAATTAGAGCATTCGAATGATGGCAGCTAAACCACATAACAAAGCAAGGCACAACTGCACAGCAAGCTGTGCTGGACTCGTTTCACTCGCCTGTGCTTGCGGGCGTTATACTCTATAGGAACTAATATGCACCTAGCGTTTGAAGCACAAGAAGTTTTATATAATGAGGCTCTAGGTGGCGATATTATTCAGGTGTCATTCCAAGAGTTTCCTGACCCTGATATCGATTGCTCTAAAAAGAATTTTAAAATTCCTCCACCAATAAAATACCTGTCATTTTCGGTAAACTATGAAAACTCCCATTCTGGTATTATTGTTGAGTGGTGTGATGGTGAACGGTATGATGGGCAAAATAAAATCAAGGAAGTTCACTTAACAAAAACATCATTATCAGTGATTCTGGCTAATAGTTTTAGTTTTGAAATTAACTTTAAAACGGACGATCTAACATTCAAAAATATTAAGACGTTCTTATCAACTAATAAAAATTAAGCATAACCAACAGCTCAAACGGACTCCGTAACTGTCGCACCTTTCCTGTAAAATATGTTTTTTACCGCTGATCAACGATTTCATGGCAAATTTCTTAGACGATAACCTAAATCAGAGTGTCTTTTTAGATATAAATTATTTAGAAGTGTTGGGCGAAAATACTTTTGAATTCTGCCTCTATCAATTGATCACCCATCAATTAGATTTATCTGAATTCACTCGCCGCTATAAAAATAAATCTGTTGGTCGTAAAGCCTATCCTCCTGCTCTATTATTACGTGTCATATTCTATGCCTATTACAGGGGTATCACCTCCAGTCGCGCTATTAAACGTAATTGTAAGACTGACTTAAAGTTTATGGCTCTAGCGTCTGGACGCACTCCGCATTTCACAACCATCGCAGATTTTGCCAGTGGTCATTGTGATGAAATTAAAGATCTATTCCATAAGCTGTTAATGATCTGCTGTAAAATCGGCCTAGTAGGTAAAGAGCACTTTGCAATTGATGGCTGCAAGCTTCCTACTGACACATCGAAAGAATGGAGTGGCACTCATGCTGATTTAAAAAAGAAATCAATTAAGCTTCGAAGATCTGCAGAGCGTATCGTTAATAATCATTTATTAAATGATTCTGACAAAAACGATGGCGATAAAAAGAAAGAGCTTCAGACTGTCGACACCTTAATAAAGAATGCTAATAAAATTGATGAGTTCTTAGCGAGCAACGAAAAGAGAATGGGCGTAGGCCGAAAGAAAAACGAAGTACAGAGTAATATTACCGATAACGAAAGCACCAAGATGACGACGTCAAAAGGTACTATACAAGGCTATAACTGCCAGACTGCTTCTGATGAAAAGCACCAAATAGTGATAGCGACTCATGCTGTGGGAATTGGCCAAGATCAAACTGCGTTAAAACCCATGATTGAAGAAATTAAGTCTCAGCTTGGTGAGTCGGCGTTGAGCAGAGGTGCTTTGTTAACTGCTGATACAGGATATTCTAGTGAAGCTAATATGGAATATGTATTTGGTGAGAACATTAATGCTGTTATTCCAGATAATAAATTTCGACAACGAGACCCCAAATTCTCAGAATCTGAAACAGTTAAGAAGCATAAAGCTCATCGTCAAAAGACAAGAAAAGATAAGTCTAAAGGTAAACTGATATTTCCAGCGTCGGACTTTACTTTTAACAAAGAGGCCCTGGTTTGCATTTGCCCAAACGGCCACGAGATGATGTATCACGGAGATCATTTTGTTATTAGTCATAAACGATATTATCGTTTCAAGTCTTATTTAAAAAATTGTAGAGGCTGCCCATTGCAAACCAAGTGCATGAAGAAACCAGTCAATGAACATGGCAGGCAAGTTTCATTTGTAGTTGATAATGAAAAGAATACTAACTACCTAGACTTGATGAAAAAAAAGATAGATAGCGTAGCGGGTAAAAAAGATTACGCAAAACGAATGTGGACTATTGAACCGGTGTTTGGAAATATCACCAGCAACAAAGGGTTAAATAAATTAAGCTTACGAGGCAAAGCGAAAGTGACTTGTCAGTGGATGATGTTTTGTATGGTTCACAATATGGAAAAGCTTTGGCGTTATGGTGATGCAGGATACGAAGAAACCATGACGTAGCGAGGCTTATATTAACGATCTGCCCTGATCAGGGGCCAAGTGGCGATGAATTGAACTTTATTTGGTGATATATTACTCAAGTTGTTCATTTACTTAGCTTAAGTATACGAATCTAAAACAAATTAAATAATGGCTGTAGATAGAGTTACTTGCTTAAAAGTTAATTTTTCTACAGCCTGGTTATAGCGCAAGGTAGAGTCATGGGTCGGCAAGCAAGTCATCATTATATTCCAGCTTCATATTTGGCAGGCTTTACTGAAGGCGAAACTAAAGAATCTTCTTTTTGGTCTGTACCTAAAGATAACAAAAAATCTTTTAAAACTAGCCCGATTAAGAGTTGTAAGAAGCGTGACTACTATACGATAGAGCACGAAAACTCATTACTCGTTGAGCACTGGTATGCCAACAAAATAGAACCTAAAATAAAGAAAGCATTGGAATATGTTGCCATTCATAAAGCACTACCTCCTAAAGATGAAATGCAGTTTTTACTTCTTTTAGCCGCGACTCTTTATCTTCGAACACCATCTAGCAGAGCAACTAGAGAAGCGCCTTTAAAACGAACCCAGGAAATTGTTGATGGTATCGACAAAGATGTGAAAATTTCCAATCGGAACGCATTTAAATTTAATCAAACTGATTTAATAACATCAGAGCTAAAATTAATTAATACTGTTATGGAGTGTTTAAGTAGTAAGTATTATTGTCTACTAATCTCTGATGATCCTAATATAAATTTTATTACATCAGACTGCCCATTTTTACTTATGCATCCAGATAGTAATCTTCAATATTACGGTTTAAACACTAAAAACATTGAGTTATCTATCCCTATAAGCAAAAATGCTGTGTTAGTTGGTCGCAATGAAGAAATGAAAGAGGGGGCGTTTGAAGCTAATAAAAAGTTTGTTGCTGCATTTAACTCTAATTTGATTTCTTATACGGATAAGTCATTTTATTCAAATCAATCTAAAATTTATCTATTAGACGATAATGGTGCTCCTATAATTTGGGATATAAATAAATTAGCGTGTAGTAATGCTCTATAACAATACGCTTAAATGCGTTCCGGCCAAAAAGACGGCCTCCACTGGACGTGCTAGACGCACGCCTTTTAGCTAAAGCGTTAAATTTATAGATTAGCAGTTAAGGACTTATTCTGATTAAACTAATTACAATATTGTTGGTACTTGGTTGTGCAGTCACTTCTGCAGAAGCTTCTAATAAAGAAATACAGCGATTGAGTGTGAGTATTAAAGGCCTTTATTTAGAGAAGGCTACATTGAGTCAATTCAATGAAATTTTTGAATATGGGCCGAATGGTGTCACGGAGTACGCAACTGACTTTGGTGTTTATGAAACTTTAATTAGAATTGAAGTCGACCCAAATCAGGTGTTTTATTTCGATGGTGAATCGAAACGATTTGTTAGCTTTAATGCTAGTGAATGCACTTTGTCTTTAGAAGGCATAAGATTAGAAAAGAGCGAAAGTTATTCTGATGTGGTTAACTTCCTAAAGAATACAGGGCAAGCGTTTATAGAAATACCAGCATTAAAAGAAACAGTTTGGATTGAAGTTCAATTTTCGCCAGATTCGGATGAATATTTAACTCTAGAGTTTTCGTCTGTCGGTATACTCAAGAAATGTCGAACTTGGTCCGATAATTAAAATTTAAAAAAGCGAATATACGGACCGAAGGGTCCGTTCTATCGCACTGTTAGCGACCTTTAAAATATGGAAATCGAAGCATTGGATGAATTTTCAATATTAATGTTAAAGCTACTTTTAAAGGCTTATCCTCAATGGGATAATTTAATTCAGGTAGATGATGACTATAAAGAAGCGTTCTATATAAATATTCCTTCACCTCAGTCATCCAAATTAACACTCGGTATTTCCACTGTTAATGAAGAGCTCACTGTCGGATACGGAAATTATCATTCGCATTTTGGGTGGTCGGATGTACCAGATGAAGAATCATTTAGGTTAGCTAAAGAAATGATCGATGAGATTATCAATGATAAAATTCTTGTTGCTGAGTTCTATGAAAATGGTGAGTTTTATCAGTCGGAGGTTATTGAAACGGAAGAGTTAGATGCTTACCTTTCACTTGGCCATGACGTTAGAGTAATTGGATGGAATGAATCGTATGCCGGGCGCTAACAAGAACCAGCAATCTGACTCCGCAACACTGTCACCTTTTGTGCATAAAGCGGCACAAAAACTGCCAGTTTTGCTACGCAGTTGTGGCGGGCGTTATGTGAATAGGGGAAGTTTATGAAAGATTGCACACCTTATAATATGGCTTTTGCTTGTTTTGAATGTTGTAAGTCATTCAAGCGAGAGTTTGTTTTAACTGATGGGGTGCCTCTTGAATTGAAATGCCCTGAATGTGCTGGCCCTTCATATAATTTTGGACGCCACTTTAAGGCTCCGAAGAAATCTGATGCAAGGCAATGGAAAAAAGTTAGGTTTCTATTCGACCATGGATTTAGGTTTCAAAAGATTCGAATTGGTAGCGGTGACAAAGATACTGTGGCCTATCCTGAAACAATGGATCAAGCAAAAAAATTTGTAATTGAGTACAAGGCTTATGCTAGAGAGTATGACTGAACAATCACATAACAAAAACCAGCAATCAAACTCCTAAGCGTGTCATCTTTTGTGCATAAAGGCGCACAAAAAATGCCAAACTTACTACGCAGTTGTGGTTGGCATTATAAATCATTAAAGGATTCAGCGTGATTCGAAATTTTCTCACTTGTGAAAGTGAAACTTATCAAAACAGTCATGACGGAATCGGCGAAATAGAAATTCAAAAGGTATTTCGACGGGCTGATTTTCAAGGTGGATGGGATTTTGCGTTAAGAGTTGTCATGGCTCCTAACTCATCCATGGGGATACATGAACACGGTCAAGATGAAGAAATGTACATAATCCTCAAAGGTGAAGGGCTTATGACTATTGAGGGGCGAGAACGACGCGTAGGTGTCGGTGATATGGTACTAAATAAGCCTGGTGGTACTCATGGGCTACTTAATGACACTGATTCCGAAATAGAACTCTTGATAATTCAAGCCAGTGTGAAGACTAATTTATAACAAGGCCAGCCAGAGTGGCAGCGTTGGGTGTATAAGAATAAAAATAAAACGGGAATGGAATTTTGATAAGCGAAGCCGAAAAAGCCACTTTCAATAACAGCGGTTACCTGAAACTTGAGGGTGTATTGAACCAGCAGAATGCATCTCGCATGCGAGACGCATTGCTTCAAATTTGCGAACGAGAAGGCTTTTGGAAAGAGGGCTGCTGGAAAACGAGTGGTCAACAGTCAATTTACGTCTTAAGAAGAGCGGCGCTCTGGGGGACTTCATGATGCCTGACCTGCATAAAGCTACACTTCAGTTAATGAACGGCAGCTCTGTTCAGCCGATGTTCGCGAAGAATCATCTACTGTTTTCCCTGCCTAGAGGAGTCGGAAGCAATAACGATTTAGATTGGCATATGGATATTCCTCTGTTAGGTGATACAAGTATTCCAGGAATCCAACTTTTTACTTTTATAGACAGTGTGGGGCCAAGAGAGGGGGGAACAGTCGCGGTAGCAGGTTCTCATCGACTCGGAAAAAGTCAGCAGGCAAATTCTAAGGAATTTCGAATTCAGCTTGAGAGAACTGAATTCTTTGGCCAACTTTTTTCTAGTGAACCAAGTGAACCTTCTCATATCTTCGATGCAGAGGGAACCGTTGATGGTATTGAGCTCAAAGTAATTGAGATGTGTGGTGAGCCTGGCGATGTGATCTTTATGGACGTACGGCTATGGCACACACGTTTTCCCAATTTTAGTGAAAGGTCGAGAATGATGCTGACGCAAAGATTTTTGCCAGAGCATGTTCGACGCCAAGTGAAAAATCGATATTATGGATAGAATTGGAGGATATGCGGTAGTGAGAAAGCAGTTTACGAATCACCTAACCATGCGCGGTTATCGATAATTTAAATTGCGCTTCAATTTCGAAAGCGTTAAGAGTAAAAACAGTATGGAATCAAAATGAATATTGAAGTTAAAATTATAGATTACTTAGACAAAAGGCAAGCAACCGATATTATCTATTTACTTGATGCTTACTCACAAGACCAAATGGGCGGTTCTAAGCCTTTATCTGAATCAGTTAAATTAAATTTAGTAAATGAATTATCAAAAATCCCTCATGCTTTTAGCGTTATTTGCTACGTTAATAACAAACCAGCGGGTTTAGTAAATTGCTTTGAGGCGTTTTCTACTTTTAAGTGCAAGCCACTCATTAATATTCATGATGTGATTGTTGTGAGCGAGTTCAGAGGGCTTGGTTTAAGCCAACGAATGCTTTCAAAAGTCGAAGAAATAGCCAAATCAAAAGGATGTTGCAAAATCACTCTGGAAGTCTTAGAAGGTAATAAAGTGGCGCAAAGTTCTTATATTAAATTTGGGTTTGCTGGTTACGAACTTGATCCTGTTATGGGTAACGCACTATTCTGGCAAAAAGATCTATAATCAGGTTACCAAGAGTTTCTAACGCTCAGCTCCCACAACACCCTGCATACGGCGCAGCACAGAGCGTTTTATTTAGAATGGTGAAGCACTCTTAAACTAAGCAATATCCATCGCGCAACAGATAAAGTCCTTTAGATTTTAACTAAGCATTCGACAATGCCTGATACTCTTGCTATTAAATAGGCCGGGGGTTTAGAGCTGCGCCATGGGTATTTGCTGATGATGCCACACGCAACGGCAGCTTGTACTTTAACGCCCAACCTCATTAAATTTCTTACTTTAGTTTTTGGCTTTCGCCATTGGTGCCCCTGCAAAATTAAAGAGGGGCCATGCGTACTCTGTGACGGTTTCAATGATCTACTCTTTAATTTAAATCGGCATGAAAAGTTGATAATAATTGGCGGTGTCAAATCTGCTGCGTTCTGCTATCGCCCTTACCAACATCTAATTCGCTCACATAGTTTATCCATACATACAGGAGGTAGCGCAACGTAGGAAATAGTTGCCAAGAGTGTGGGGCTGGAAGGGATTTGCCCTTCAAAGGAATATATTTGGATTAATCTATCTACATAAAATAAAAACTATGTTTACACAAAGGAAGAAGTAATTTAAGTGTTTTTCTTTTTGCTAAACTCCAACAACTAACAGTGGCTAGACCCGAATGGCACTGCATTAAGGCCAAAGGCCCTAGATTTAATAGTATCTAGGGATTC
>CAJXRF010000121.1 GCA_913058575.1 uncultured Bermanella sp. | reverse complement strand
AATGACGCGGGCGCATGGATGCGCAGGAGCGGCGTTTACCAGCTGCTAAATTGTTACTTTGATAATAAAAGCTAGGATGCAATTTCTAGGGTCTGTACAGAATGTAGGGTCAGGATTTATGTTCCAGACAAATCCTAAGTACTGGCGTCCATGCCAGCAATGACGCGGGCGCATGGATGCGCAGGAGCGGCGTTTACCAGCTGCTAAATTGTTACTTTGACACTAAATGGCAAGCCTATAATTTCTAGGGTATGTACAGAATGTACGATCAGGATCTATGTTCCAGACAAACCCCCAAGGACTGGCACCTATTCTATAGTTAAAAATTACCCCCAAGTCCCAGCTAATACTTTCCCCTTATATTGCTTACGTTAAACCAAAAAATAACCGCCTATAAATCTCACATGTGTACCCCTGTGCCAGTGTCCAATATTGACAAAGCAGGCCTAAATCTTCAGGCTTCGCCTCTATAAAGCCAATAAAAAAATAATGCTAACAGGGCTCACCAATGTGGTTACGTTTCAGCTTACCTTTAATTCTTTGTGTACTTAATAGCACAGCATCTGCCGCGGCATTAGATTTACCAGGGGATACCTTAGTTAAAGGCCAACAATTCATAGGCTCAGAAACCAGTATCAGTGATTGGCATTATGCCGCCACGTTTGTGAGTGATACCGATACAGTTTCAGAGGGCGAAAAGTGCAGAACAGAAGAAGAAACGGATGTAGGAGACATCGCTCCATGCACTTTAGATGATTCAGCAAGAGGCATAGCAGACGGCAATAACAACGGCTACGACTTCGGCACCTCCATCACCTATCTATACGGTGTTACATCTGATATTGCAGTAGGCGTACGCTATGGGTATCAATATGAAAAAGATGACAGCGATATAGACTCTGGCGCACCTGCTGCTGCCGATTTACAAGGGGACATTCAAAACGAAGGGGGCACCGATGTGGCCCTTATGGGCATGTATCGTATTGTTGATGGCGTCGCGCTTACAGTTGATTTAGTGTTGCCCATTTGCTCCTCTGATAGCGCAAGCAGCTTATGCAATTCAGACCGTGCCCAGCCAGATAATGACTCAAGTTCAGGTGCATCCGGTGGTCAAGGGAATGGTTATTACCAACTAAGTGGAGAGCTGGCAGCCAATTGGCTAACGGAATTAGACACCCGTTGGTATGGGCGGGTGTTTTCATCCATCACCTTATCGGATGATGTAATGGGTAAAAAAGCCTCTTCCCCTTTTATTTACGGCTTCGGTTTTGGCAATGCCTATAGTGCATTTGGGAATCACAATTTTTTAACCGAAATTACCTTGGTTCGCGCCATGGAATACAGTGCTTACTCTGATCAAGTGCAAGCAGACGTGCGTTATTCAAGAGGATCGTCATTGGCCATGAAAACCGATTATTTATGGAACTGGTTGCCTAATGTGCAAATTCGTCCATTTTTAGATATTGCTTTGGTGCAACAGCCCAGCATGCGATTTGAAAGTGAATTTGAAGAGACCACCGATAGTCGTGGCTTAGAATATTCAACCGGTACACACATTACTCTGGGTGCACAGTTAAGGGCGAACTTTTAGCTGGAGTTGATTTAAGCCTTGAGTCAATAAAAAGCCCCCTATCAATTGAATTGATAGGGGGCTTTTTATTATGGGTTATTGCTCGGCTTGACTGTCTTCACCGGCTTCAGGGTCTTGGGCTAAGAAGTGGCTAAGTTGTAAACGAAGTGTGTCGGTGCCTTCCTTTTTTAACGAAGAAAAGGTTTGTACTGTTAATAGCTCTCCCATGTGGGCCAGCTGTTTTTTAACGGCAAACATGGTGTTTTGTCGTGGGCCTTTTTTAAGTTTGTCTGACTTGGTGAGCAATATATGAATAGGCATTTGGCAATCTTGCGCCCATTCACACATCATTAGGTCAAATTCGGTTAAGGGATGGCGAATGTCCATCACTAAAACCAGTGCTTTAAGGCTTTTTCTGAGTTCTAGGTATTCGTTCATGTTTTTTTGCCATTCGCGCTTCACGCGATCAGGCACCTTAGCAAAACCATAGCCAGGTAAATCGACAATACGAACCCCTGGGTCGATTTCAAAAAAGTTAATGAGTTGCGTACGCCCAGGTGTTTTACTGGTCCGGGCCAGTTTACCCTGCAAGGCTAGAGTATTTAGGGCGCTAGATTTCCCCGCGTTAGAGCGTCCAGCAAAGGCCACCTCAACGCCAGTATCAGCAGGACACTGCTTAATACTCGGGGCGCTGATAAGGTATTTGGCCTTTTGGAAGTTGATCAATACTGGTTCCATGGTGTTTTTACTGCTATGCGTCAAGTTGTAAGTGAGGTTACTTTGGTTATAATGCCACAAAATGAGTATGGACCTATTAACCAATTTAAGTTGGATGAGAGAGGGGCCATAAAAATAACACCGCTGGCGGCATTATTTACTCTATTATTGGTAAGCATGGGGCACAGCGCTGCCAAGGGCCAGTAAATAAATTATTATCCAGATATGTGATTAGCGAATCTGGCCAAAAAAGCCAAAGAATTAAATTTAAAAAGGTAGAGAGCACCATGAAAAAATTGGCAATTAGCTTAATGTTGTCCTTGGGTTTAGTTGTAACCGCACAAGCCGGCGATGCCGCATCAGGTAAGCAGTTGTCAGCAGCCTGTGGTGCTTGTCACGGAAGCGACGGTAACAGCCCAGCAGCAAGCTTTCCAAAAATAGCGGGTCTTGGTGAAAAATACCTTTTAAAGCAACTTAAAGACTTTAAAAGTGGCGCACGTGCTAACCCAATCATGGCTGGCCAAGTAGCGGCATTAAACGAAACTCAAATGGGTGATGTGGCCGCATACTATGCAAGCCAAACCCGTTCTGTTGGTTATGCTGCCAAAGATAAGGTGGCAGTAGGTGAGAAAATTTACCGAGCTGGTAACAAGGCCACAGGTGTTCCAGCTTGTCTAGCATGTCACGCTGCTAACGGTAATGGCATGAGCGCAGCAGGCTTCCCTGCATTGGGTGGTCAGCACAGCGATTACATCAAAGCCCAGTTAGTGGCTTTCCAAGAAGATAAACGTGAAAATGATGCCAACAAAGTCATGCGTGACATTGCTGGGCGTATGTCTAATAAAGAAATCTCAGCTGTATCGGCTTACATTCAGGGTCTTCACTAGTTATTGGTGAGTAACTGAACAGCATTAAAGGCGGCCTTGGCCGCCTTTTTTGTGTCTGGGCTATTTGAATCCGGCAGAAGCCTGCTTTTTTCTGACAATTTAATTACAATCCCCTGCTATTTTTGAGACTTGCGTGATGATTGTGAAAAAAGCCAAGTACACCCTATTTGTTTTAGCGGCCTTTTGGGCGTTCTTGCTATTGCCCGACATGATTTATGGGCTAATCAATGAAAACTATCGTGCGGGCTTTGATGTTAAAAGCATCGCTATCTCTCTTGTTCTTATCACGCTTCTTTTACTTAGCCGCACCCCAAAGCTTAATATTCTAGCGCTTATGTTTTTGGGTTATGCTCAAGTGAGCCAATTAATGTACTTCCATTACTTTGGTGGCTTTTACAGTGCATTTGATATTGTGCTGATGATGGCAGAGACCCAAGATGCACTCATTGGTTTTGTAGATGCTCTGCCATTTATGGCGGTGCCTTTTTGTGTGTCTATGGCGTTTTATTTAATAGCGCATATTGCTTATAAAAAGTACCAAAGCCAAGTATTCACGTTGCCTTATATCTCTATTTTGTTTGTACTAATTTTAACGTTGCCGTTTTTACAATCTATTCGCTCAGCAACATCCCAGAAATTTCAGCCAAACATCGCCCATTCCTCTATGAAGAATGGCTTATATAGTTTGTCATTTTTTAGTGCTCGACAGTTAAAAACGGCAGTAGGCCTTCGAAAGGAACTACCCAATTACCAGCCCTATCTAATAGCCAAAACCCAGCCTCAGGATGCAAATGTGGTGGTGTTAATGGGAGAGAGTTTAAACTATGACAATCTGGGGTTATTTGGTTACGAGCGCCCTACAACCCCTGATTTACTGCCTTATACAAATGATAAAAACTTCTTTTACTTGCCAGCTTTATCAAGCGCCGTTTCTACAAGGGTTTCTTTAGCGCTGTTTTTTAATACGGTGTATGAACCTGACAATACGGCGCATATTAGTAAAATGGATACTTCGTTATTTAAATTGGCCAAACAGTCTGGCTATAGTACCCATTATATAACCACTCAAAAAAATGCCGGAGGCTTAAGCTATTCATTCTCACTGGGAGACATTGATACTTGGAAAGAAGACAAAGACCTAAACAGCTATAACAGCACTTACGATGATCGTTTGTTACTTGAATTGAAATCCATGAATTTAGATTTTGAAAAGCCTCAATTTGTTACGCTACATATGCGTAGCGCCCATGTACCCTACATAGATAACTATCCAAAAGACCAAGAAACTTATCCAGTTGAAGGCCAGCCATTCGAAAAATACATGGTGAATAGCTACGACAACTCGGTGTTGTACACCCAAAAAGTAATTGCTGATATTTATGCGTATTTCAAAGATTCAGGCAAACCCACTTATATTTTCTTTACCCCCGACCATGGTGAGCTGATGGGCAAAGATGGTCGCTTTGGCCATAACTCGGTCGACATCGATATGGCACGGGTGCCTTTCATGTTTTACGGAGTGAATCTTAAGCAGGACAAAATTCAAAACCTTAAAGATGAATTAGGCTGCATGCCTAACCACTATTTAATTAGCTTACAAATTGCCAAGGTATTGGGGTATGAAATCACCAACCCTAATGTGGAGAAAGGCATGTATTATTTAAACGGTACCGATGTATTTGGTGAGGCAGGTTTTATGAAGTACGACCTAGCAGGGGTTCAACAGGCCACTTGTCCAGAATTTGCCCAATAAAGGTTTGTTGTATGGAAGCTGAATGATTTGTTCATCTTCCTGCTATTTTTGACAAAACTCTACGCACCCTGATATAGATCTCATCATTGGTAAGTAATTATGGGAACTTTTCCATTGGCTCTTGTCCAAACAGGCACGACAATTTAGGCTTAGCCACATAAAAATTAACGCTATAAGGCAATAAAATGAAATTGATAAGAACACTTCTTGTGTCGGCGGCCATGTTATTGGCTTTCAGCGCTCAGGCAATTGACTATAAAGAAGGCCAACATTATAAAACATTGGCTAGCCCCACTATGGCCCGTGATGCCTCTAAAGTAGAAGTGGTGGAAGTGTTTTGGTATGGCTGTGGCCATTGCAATAAGTTTGAGCCTACCGTTCAAGCTTGGACAAAGTCCATTCAGGCCGATGTAGATTTTCACCAAATGCCTGCGCAATTTAGCCGTCAGTGGAAAATTCATGCTGGGTTATTTTATCTAACACACGCACTGAAATTGAATGAAAAAGTGCATCAAGCCATCTTTGACGAAATTCACACAAAGCGTAACTCTCTGTTGAGCAAAAGTGACCAAAAAGCCTTCTTGGCCAAATATGGTGTAAGCGAAGCCGATTTCGACAAATACGATGATTCTTTTGGTGTGCGTCGTCAGCTAAAAATGGCCGATCAAATGGTGCGCAACTATGGCATCAGCGGTGTACCGGCTATTATCGTGAACGGCAAATACTTGGTGAACGCCACCACAGCGGGCGGCATGGACAATATTTTTGGGGTGGTTAACCACCTAGTAGAGCAAGAACGCAAACTGCTTAAATAGTCAGTTTTTCCATAAGCTCTTACCTTGAATGGTAAGGGCTTATTAAGTCTCCCTTCTTCTTTTCACAACTTCCAGCAAACTGATAAACCTCTCCTATACTAAATTAGCATGGGGGGCGCTATGAGCACTGACAGCGATCGCTGGAAAAACAAATACCTAAATTTAATCGATGAGCATGAAAAACTGGAAAAACAGTTTGAGGATCATGCTGCACACTTGCGCCGTGCCATTATTCGCCTAACTGTGGTGGCAGAAGGACGTGACGAAGACCTAGATAGCCAATTGGGTCAGGCACGAGATCAAATTCGCAAAGACCAACTCACTGGCTTATCCAGCATACTAGACCGTGTTGAAGAAGGTTTTGAGCGTTGGCAATCTCATCAAGAGACATTTCATTCTCAACTCTCTGAATCCCTTATTAACATTGAAACCCAAAGCGATGCTTTGCCTGCCAGTTTATTAAAAGAACTAAAGGGCTTGCGCAAACAAGTGCGCACCACCGATAAAGCCCAGCTATTGCTGGCCATGGTGAGCGTTATTGCTCAGTGGGCCAATGCCATGGTTGAAGCCATGGAGGGTGAGGGCACAGGAAAAGAAAATACAGGGGGCTGGTTTAGTCGCTTATTTAATAAAGACGGTTCTCCCTCAGATTCAACCGATGCACAGCGGGCGCCAGAAAAAGATGGCGAAGAGCCTTATGAAATACCACAACAGGAAACGGCCACTGAAGGGTTAAACACTCTTAGTGGCGAGGCCAGTAAGGTACTGACCGCACTGATCTCTAAGCTGACCTTACCCAGTACCGAGCAGCCCAGAGCCATGCGCTTATTAAGTAAGGTTCAAGTTGGGCTTAATTGGTATGAGTTGGTGCCTGCTCTAGAAATATTATCCGACCTTGTTATCTCGGCATTAGGCACCGAACAAGAAGAGTTTGAAAGTTTCCTTAAAAATCTAAACGAGCGCTTATTTGCTCTGCAAAGTTGGCTCAGCCAAGGTAAAGATTTAGAAGATGGTTTCAAATTGGCATCCAGCGATTTTGATGAAAAAATGCGCAGCCACCTTCAAGATTTAAGAGACGTGTTATCGCAAAGCAATAACCCCAGCGAAAGCTTACAGGGTTCGGTAAGCCATCAATTAGATGAAGTGTTTGCCACACTAGATGGTTTTAAACTTGAGCAACGCTCCCGTGAAATTGCTTTTGAAGGGCACATTAAAGATTTAGCAGGCCGCATAGAAGGCATGGAAAGTGACTTGCAGCAGGCCAAACAACAGCTGGTGCAAACTCAAATGCGCGCCATGACCGACAGCCTTACTCAATTGCCCAATCGTGGCGCCTATGACTTGTACCTTGAAAAAGAACAAGAGCGCTTTCGTCGCTATGGCTCGCCTTTAAGTTTACTGGTGTGCGATGTGGATAAGTTCAAACGTATTAACGATCAATATGGGCATCAAGCTGGCGATAAAGTCTTGCAGCTTATTGCCAAACAAATAAAAAAAGGCACCCGAGAAACCGACTTTTTAACTCGGTATGGCGGTGAAGAGTTTGTGGTCATTTTACCTGAAACCGAAAGTGAAGCGGCCTTTCAAGTAGGAGAGAAAATACGCGAGCAAGTGGCCAATAGCCCATTTCATTTTAAAGGCGTACGGGTACAAATTACCATTTCCTGCGGTATAGCGAGTTTTAAAAAGGGTTATCGCAGTGAACAGGTATTTGATGCCGCCGATGCTGCTTTGTACCAAGCAAAAGAATCTGGGCGCAATCAATGCAAGGTTGGTGAGCTGCAAGGGCAGCCTGGTGAAGAGGCGCCTGAACAATAACGCAGTACCCTAAAAACTGGTCTTTTTCGTCTTTCCTCTGATTTCCCGCTAGTAATTACGTGTATAGATCTAAATCAACGTTCATGAATAATAATGAGAATCCCTATCATTACTAATTGCAAATAAGAGACCATTTGCTATTATCTTGCACATTATTTACAGATCTTTACTCAGCAGGTTTCCTATGAAGTTAGTAAAAGGCGTTACACTTTTGTCCGCAGCCATTACTTT
Source organism: uncultured Bermanella sp. (assembly GCA_913058575.1). Classification (GTDB taxonomy): domain Bacteria; phylum Pseudomonadota; class Gammaproteobacteria; order Pseudomonadales; family Oceanobacteraceae; genus Bermanella. Next base: position 4,951 of record CAJXRF010000121.1, on the reverse strand, counting down.
GGCAGCTTGTGGCAGTAGCAGTAGCAACGATGAAGATGGTGGGGTGAGCTATCCTTCTACCTACGAATTTTCGAGCAAGTTCCAAGAAGGTCAATCGTCAGTTAAATTTACCGGCCAAGCGGCTCGTCAGCTACTGATCGACGAAATGAAAAACGCTACTGGCAATAGCGAAGTGACTAAAGATGAACTTACAAGTATCTATAGTGGTGGTTCAGAGGTTTTGAAAGGCGAGAATATCTACGGCGCTAATACTGGCTTTGGTACTCCAGTTAAGGATGCTACCTCTGATGACTACACTGCAATTCAAATCGATTACACCAAAGTATACGAAGGAGCGGGTTCCAAAAAGCTTTCGGATAAAATTGCTGGTTGTGATAACGAATTAAGTGCGTCTCAGTTCATTGGTTGGGAAGTGACTACCCTTGTTGATTGCGGCACAGGTGAAGGTAAAAATGATGATACCGTATTGAACCACCACGATGCGCCTCACTCTCTGATACTTGAGTGGATTGATGCCGCGGCTGCTAATGCAGTAGATGCCGATCTAGGTTTAAACTATCAGCAGTTATTCCAAAAGTTTTTACTAGGTTCACTAGCATTTTCGCAAACAGCTGAGGATTATTTGGACACTGACAATTTGGCAGAAAAGGATAATAGTCAAGCGTATACATCAAAAGGTGTTACTTACGCATACACAGCCCTTGAGCATTCTTGGGATGAAGGTTTTGGTTACTTGGGTGCCTCCACCGATTATTTAAGCATTGCCGATGCCACTATTGATGAAAAGATCAACCACAGCGATGTGAATGGTGATGGGGAAATTGACTTGCTAAAAGGTGAATATAACCTTGGTTTGGCGCAATATGCTAGCAAGCATGATGTATTGACGGGCACAACAGATCTGAGCTCTGAAATCATGATTGCCTTCTTGGAAGGTCGTCAGTTGATTCAAGATAACCACGGTACTAACCCTGCGGATGATTCTACTTTTAATACTGAGTTAGCAGCAATTTCTAATCGTGCTGTGCAGGGTATGGAAAAAATCTTTGCTATCTCTGTGATCAAATACATCAACCAGACTATTGATGATCTAGATGCCTATGCCGTAGGTTCAGAGGCTAATGACGTCATTAGTTTGGCTAAACATTGGTCTGAACTCAAAGGTTTTGCATTAGGTCTACAATTTAGCCCAATCTCTACTTTCTCAGAAGCTGAGTTGGTGCAACTACATGGTTTAATTGGTCAGTCTCCAATTAAACAATTAGAGAATGTACACGGTGATAAAGCTCTTTATATTGAAGCCTTAGAAGCTGCACGTACCCTAGTGCAAGAAAAATTTGGTTTTGATGTGGAAGCAGTTAAAACCTGGGGTTAATTTATCACTGTTAGGTTTATAATATCGAAGGCCGTCTAAGACGGCCTTTCTACGTTCTAGAGGTAATGTAAATGCGTTTTAACTATGCAGTTTTTTCGTTAGCTATGTTGGCATTAGCCGGTTGTGGTGGCTCAAGTGGTGGAAGCGGGTCGGTAAGTGATGTTTGCAATGATTTAACCTCTGCAGAATTCAGTTGCGATACCATGTTGACCGACTTGGTTGCCGAAGGGGTGATACCAGTCGTTGAAGACTTTGAAACAAACCTTGCTCTATTAGATACCAGTGTGGGTGATTATTGTGCCGATATCAGTAATTCAACAAAGCTAGAAGCCGCGGAGTCTGCTTGGGTGTCTGTAATGGCGCCTTTGCAGCAGCTAAATGTCATGGGCTTTGGCCCTAATGCCGATTTAGAAAATGGCTTAACTTCATTTTATGATTGGGAAACAGCCAATCCAATTAACATAGATATTGCTATCGCGAAAAGTGCTTTATTCGCAGAAATTGATTTACCTGCTTCGGACAACGAAAAAGACTTAGTCGCTATTGAATATATCTTGTTCGCACCAAGTGTCATTCAAACAGATGGCGAATCAGCTAATGAAAACAGCAATGTTAAAACATGGCGTGAACAAAACACCGGGGAAAATGAAGTTCAGCAGGATCGTTGTGACTACGCTAAATTAATCACCGCAGATATGGTAAATCGCGTGGCGACGCTTAAAACTAGCTGGCAACAATTTGATCTTGCATCTGTATCTAGCTCTAAACAAGTAGCGGCTAACGAAGTGGCTCAAGCGCTATTTTATGTGGACACAAAAACCAAAGACCTCAAGATTAAAGCCCTGCTACCGCAAGTTGATCAAGATAATGACGATGCAGAGACATTTAATGCAAGCAAAGTAGAATCGCAATTTGCTCATATCAGTAAAGAACACATTATCGAAAACTTAAAAGGCCTAAGGGTTATCTATACTGCTAATGGTAATATGGGGTTGGATGATTATTTAGTGGCCGCAGGTCAAGATCAAATTGCTACCGATATGCTAAGCACTTTGAATGCTGCCATTACTAATGCAGAAGCGATTAATGATAGCTTGTTTAATGCAGTAACAAATGCCACTGATGCAGATACTTGCTTCACAATTACAAGTACTGGGCTTTATGATGTTGATACCGAAAGTTCAGATATAGATACACTTTGCGCGTTGCAAGAGAATACTAAGAATTTCACGGATGTATTGAAATTTGAAATGATTCCAGCAACCAGCTTTACTGCTCCTGCCTCGGCAGATGGTGATAACGACTAAAATTAATAGTCGCAAACAATAACCCCGTATGGCTTTGCGGGGTTATTGCAGCCAATAAAAGTGGCTCTTTAATCGGGCATTATTTCCATTCTATTTCTTGCAATAACAACTGTTTCTTAAGAGATTGTGCTTTCTTAGGAAGTGCATAATTCTTCTGGCCACTGCGCCAACTTCTTCCCAACCTATCCCAGATCGATAATACCGATCCATAGTTTTTAGTCATGGTTCTAACACCATGATGGGCCTGATGTTGGGCTGGGCTGATGAATATATTTTCTAATTTTCCATAGCTAAAGGGAATAGGGCTATGACGTAAATTGGCCCCCAATATATTAAAACCAATGACCCACACAGTGGCCCCCCATATTTGCCAGCTATCAGCCTGAAAACCAAAAAAGAAAAAACCACTGCCTGCACAAATACCGTGTACTAGGCTACTACGTATTTGATACAGCAGTGATTCTAAAGGATGCAACCTGAGTGTAGTCAATGGGGTAAGTGTGCTGGCGCTATGGTGTAACTGGTGAATGCGCCATAGAAAATCATATTTGTGCATAACTCTATGCAAGGCATAGCGGCTAACATCGTCTAGCAAAAACAGCCCTAGTGTATAAGTAGTAATAACCCAGGGGCCTGTGATTTTCGGCTCTTGTACCTCACCCAATAGACGCCAGAAATCCATAGTGCTGAGCATGATATCGATAGTCAGTATCAACCATGGAATACCCAGTAACAAAAAAATTGCCGGATTTAAAAATACCAATAGGTAATCTTGTTTGGTTGAACGGTTCCACCAATAGGCTCGGTTTAACATACCGACTAGATAGGGCTTACGCTGATCCCATGCCCAACCAGCCCACAATACGGCCACAAAAACCGAAGTGAGCCAATAACCATAATGAGTGCGCTTGGCAGGATCTAACAGCCAATCAAATAGAGTGTCGATAACGGATTACTCACAAAAATATCAATGCTTGAGCTAGGTCAAAACAAGCCAAATGAAGTTGAATATAAACTAAAAGAAATTCAGATTCATTCGTATTTGTGTTTAAATTAGCGCCAATTTCACATTACCTCAGGCTGCTGTTGTGTCTTCATTTGCCTTTAGATCTACGCTCTCATTTTCCATGCTATTTTTAGCCTCTACATCTATGGCCAATGAAGAAGCCGTTGAATTACAACAGGTCTATATCACTGGCGGCAAAGACCAAATACAAACCCAACCTGGCAGCGCCACCCTGATTGATCAAGCGGCTTTAGAGCAATTTGAATATACAGATATTCATCGTGTATTAAACGAAGTACCGGGCATCAATATACAAGAAGAAGACGGCTATGGCCTGCGCCCCAATATAGGTATGCGTGGCTCCAGCCCTGAGCGCAGTAAGAAAATTGTGATAATGGAAGATGGCGTATTAACCGGCCCAGCCCCTTATTCCGCATCTGCTGCCTATTATTTTCCTAACGTATCTCGTATGAGTGCAGTGGAAGTATTTAAAGGTCCCTCGGCCATTCAATATGGCCCCTCTACTGTGGCCGGAGCGCTTAATTTAGTGAGCCGCGGAATTCCTTATGCCCCACAAGGTGAAATAGACATGCAACTGGGCAGCTTTGATTACCAGCGCCTAAATGCCTATTACGGCGAGCAAATTGGCGACTTTGGTTATTTAATTGAAGGCCTGAATGTTTCCACCACAGGCTTTAAAGATTTAGACAACGGCGAAGACACAGGCTTTGAACGCAACGACTTCACCCTTAAAACCAGTTATGACCTTAATGGAAAATACCGTCAGCGTCTTGCGTTAAAGCTGGGTTATGCCGATGAAAACAGCGATGAAACCTATGTGGGTTTAACCAAGAGCGATTTTGATCAAGACCCCAACCGCCGTTACGCTGCCAGCAGCTTAGATAATATGCAGTGGGAGCATACCCAGTTCCAATTATCTCATGTATTTGAACCTACGCTGACCAGCCAAGTGACCACCGATGTTTATTACAACACTTTCAGTCGCGACTGGTTTAAGTTAAATAGTTTTAATGGCAGTTCGGTGCCTTCAATTGAAAATATCTTGAGCAACCCTAATTTGGGTAGCAATAACTCTTACTATGAAACACTTGCGGGTGAACGTAATAGCACGGGTGATGCAACGCAGTTAATGATTGGTAACAATGGCCGTGATTACATAAGCCAAGGCATTCAAACTAAATTCAACCGTGATTTATTTGCCTTGGGCTACAACCACCAATTAGAGGTGGGGATGCGCATACA
>CAJXRF010000120.1 GCA_913058575.1 uncultured Bermanella sp. | reverse complement strand
ATTTGGGCTAGAATTTGACTCGATAACCCAATACGTAATTGTCGCCATCACCGGCTTCATCGTTATAAAGCCCAGTTTCAAAATACCAGTCTGCATTGCCGCCAAGGTTTACATAAGCACCGAACAACATGCGGGTAGCCGTGTCAGTACCGTCGTCAATACTTGCATAGCCTGCACCATAGGTAACTGAATCCATTGTGTAAGTGGTGGCGAGATCAATTACGTCCACATCTACTTCAGTGCCATCAGTGTCGGTGGTACTGCTCTCAACATTAACACCGAAATACATTTCACCCATGGAATAAGATACGCCTACGGACCAATCTGAAAACTCAACTTCAGTATCAATAGGGTCAGCGGCGTGATCGGTGTTGCCTGCGATGAGTACGGTATTTGGATCGTCGGCAGTCTTTAACGTATAGTCCGCTAAAAAATAGCCCGCGTTTATATTTATGCCTGCAATAGAATAAGAGCCACCTAAAACGGTACCAGTGAGCTTTTGCTCTTCACTACCATCACTCGCGCCACCTTCAAGCATGGCGCCCACATAGGCTTTTATGCCGCCCATACTTTTTGCCTTATAGACAATTGCATTACCTATACGATAAGGGCTTTGCTCGCCAACCCCAGAGTTATGCTCGAAAACATCAGCCACATAGGTGGCATTCATTGGATTGTTTTGTCGGCCTATGATTAATGAGCCGTGTTCAGTGTTTAAACCCGCGTTGGCAAGACGTACTACTATGTCTGCCGAATCGGTACTGCCCCTAGTACTGTTGGAGGTGATGTCGTTGCCTCCCATGCCATCTCTTTTACCAAAACCACTGTCATTATTGTATTCAGTTTCAATTCTGTAGAAAAATTCGGTGCCATTTTCAAGGGCGCCTTCACCTCTTAAACCAATACGGTGACCTGCATTGACTAAGGTGGTATTAGCATCATTGGCTTCAATCAAACGAAAATGAATCCGCCCATAAACGTTTACGCTAGGGGGATCGGCAGCAAAGGCTTGAGTGGGGGTGACCAACAAGCAAGTAACAAAGGAGTACAGCAACCCATTCTTCATGATTTCTCTCCTGAAACGGATATTGTTTCTTCAGGTAATACTTAACTCAGCATTTTTAGTGTAGATCTAAATCGCCATACTGCAATGAAATAAGCTCAGTCTCATAAAGTAACTTAAGTATTCTTAACGCCAATAGTGGGTATTACGATGGCGACGGCTAATACGAGCATGGTTAATGAGCTTCATAATTTGCACGAATTGCTTACTGGGCAGCCTTCCAAAACACAGTCCGTAGCTCCAGTCATTGCTGGACATTTTTTCCTTCACCATTATTTTTCCCTTGGCTTCAAAGTTAATAGGAGGGTTTTTAAGCGTGATATTAACGGTAATTTTACAACCTTTGTTTAAATTAAGCGGTACCATTAACCCCATCCCACCATGGCTTAAGTCCACCATTTGCCCTACCGAGCCTTTGCCTTTAGTGGTCACCACCACTGGGTAATTACAGGCCAGTCTTGGGTGATTACGTCGCGCCAAAAATAGCGCTCTGAAAAAAAGCGCTCGGCTTAATAAAATGCGAGCCGCATCTTGTAAGGAAATTTCGAATTTATATTCAACGCATATGGTGTCTAGGTCGGCTTCTTGGTGATCGCACACGATATGTACTGCCATGCGCAGCGGGTCTTCAAGGTCGGAATGTTGAAACTCCACATTCGTGAGTTCATTTAAAGCCGTTTTGTTTTGCCATTTGCCCTTTTTCATTCTCACATGAAAACCTATCAGGCTAATTTCAGTAATATTGCCATGCACAAACACCACTCGTTCGTGATCACTTAACCAGCATTGTAATCCCGGAATACTGTTATGAATAAGGTATTTAAGGTACACGTCCATGATCATGGTTCTGAGTGACTGTCGTGAGTCTCTTTGTAAAATGGCCAGGTAAATATGAAAACTCAAGACAGGTAAGTAACTAAAAGCAATAAGCCCATGAATGGTTAATAAAATGCTGCGAATACCGGGAACGTTGTAGGGACGCATGAGGTACATGGTAGCCCCCGTAAAGGCCATTAATAGCATGAGAATCGTTGACGCATAAAGAAAGATACGCTGCTTAATAACCAATTTGTCGGCCACAATCACATCGCGTTTATTGGTGGGGTTAATTCGAGAAACGATGCCTAAAATTAATACGCCACTGACCCAAAATAAGCCCACTTGAATATGAATGGGGCGCAAATCACTGACACTATAAAAGCCAATGTCGTTGAGCATAAATACCTGATGAATGCCCAGCGTATACAGGGTTAAAATCATGCCAGCGTTATACCAATGCAATAGGCGAATGCGGCGTGTAAAACGAGATACTTTTACCTTAATGGAGCTGGCCAGTATTTCAAAACCAATGTCTTGCTCTAAAGGGCGCATATTGAACCTCTTGGGTTAAGAGTTACCATGCTTCACCTGTTTCTAAGTCAAAGTACTGGTTATGCTCTTTCCCTTTTTTACTGTGGCAAGCAACACAGGCGTTGCTTTCACAAAAGTCTTCATAATTATAATTGTCCATAAGGTCGTGGGCATAATCCATATCGGAGTGGCCATGGTTATGGCAATGGCTACAAGAGACTTCTTTAAATGCAAACAGCGATTTAGTATTTGGGTGGCATTCGGTACAAGCGAGTTTTTCATGATAAGACTGACCGGCAAAATCTAGCACCACATGATGCTCGCGGGCATAAAGTGAATATTTCCAGCCGCCACCATGGGGTTGATGACAGCGATTGCAGGTGCCTAGTTCGCCGTGTTCATTAACTTGCGTGCTGTGGCAGCTGTCACAGCGCCTCTCTAGTCCAAAATAATTAATACGCATGTCACCAAGTGCACCGCGTCCATGCCCGAACAAACCCACTTGAAAATGATACTCGTGGGGTGGCAGGTGGGTTTTGGGATCACTGCACGCTATTAATAAAGTGACCAGCCACATTAATAGCGCATTTTTAACTAAGTGTTTGTCTAGCATAAGATTAACTATAGACGCTAGAATGATTTCTTAGTTAGACATTGACTATCAGTGTGGCCGCTTAAGTGGAGCGGTTTATAGTTTGGCGTAAATTTTCTATTTAAAGTTGCGCATAAGCGTAATTCGCCTAAGCTAATATTGATGTGATTTTGTTTAGACAATCATAATGAAACAAGCCGGGGTTACCCATGAAATATAGAATTGTACTGATCTCACTTGGTATTGCTTTTGCCTCAAACGTGGGGGCTCTGGAAGTTGATCAGAGTGTGGAAACACCTTTGACCAGCAGTGAAACCATGGCCTTTGAAAATTCTCAAAAATTGAGCAAGGAGATACGCTCAGGCAATAATGACGATGCCATGGGCGAGGCTTCGGCAGAATGCCCGGAAGATAATCACCCATCTTTTAATGTAAATAGCATCACCATTAATAGTTATTGGTTGCCCAGTGCTAAAAGTGCATCAGATAAGCGTTTCAGTGGCACCATTAACTACACGCTTAAATGCTCACACGATCGTAGCAGTGGCGGTGATAGGTAACGTATTTCGCCTACACTGACCATCTACATTGCGTAAAGTTAAGGGTATTACCATGAATATTCGCCGAAGTGCTTTATCTGTTTTGTCTGTAGCTGTGCTGGTGGGTGCGGTTATTTATCCGACCGTGGCCGCTGACAAAGACCGCGCCTCTACTATGGCTTATCGTCAGATCTTTATGGAAACCAAAGGCAAGCACGCCAAAGCCATAAAGCTGTTGTTGAAAAACAAGTTATCGCTTAGGCATATCATTACCCATGCCGAAGCTTTGGAAGCCATGGCCGATGATATGTTGTTGCTATTTCCGGCAGGAACAATCGGTGGTAAGTCTAGAGCCATGGGAGATATTTGGGATAAAGATGGCAAGATCTCAACGGAGTTTACTGCCAAGGCCATTGATATGCGTAAAGAAGCTGCGGCCTTAGCGGAAGTGGCTAGGGGGGGCAATTACAAGAAAATTAAAAAACAAATGGGACGCTTTGCTAATAAGGGTTGTCGTAGTTGCCATACCGATTACCGAGGGGAAGACATAGAAGCCAAATAACGTCTTTTAGTTAGTGGTCAGTTTTTTTATAAATGCAGTCATGGGTTAGCGCCCTTGGCTGTTTTTTTTATCGGCTTATTGAATGGCCCAATGTATGTGTTGTGCTGTTTAATGAAGTTAGTATTCAGTAGTCTTTTCATTTGGTTTTTTGTCAAACTCTTCTGTTTATTGAATCGCACAGTTATTTTTAAAATTCACTTTGTCAGTTCATATGCTTGGTTCACTCATCAATGTGGGACAAATAATTATTTGTAGAATAAACCTTCCCCTGTGTTGTCTATTTTTAGGCATAATTAAAATCATTGATAAATCGACATATTATAGGATCACGAAATGCTAAAGATAATTAGCGCAGTATTGTTATTGGTGGGGTTAACAGGCTGTAAAGAGGTGGCCAGTTTGCAAACTCAAGCCAGTGCGCAAGCTAAAGTGGTGGCCAATGAGTATGAGTTGTTTATTAACTTTAAGCAGGCCCATAAAGAACAAACTGTTTTGATGGCTTCATTGCAGAAGCAAAGTACTGATTTTATTGGGTGGTTTAACCAGCACTTTAATAAGGAGAATTTAGTAGGGGAGAGCATTCGTCTGCAACCTATGTATGAATACCCAAAGCATAAAGTGCGTCAATTGGTCTCTTTCGAGGGCAGTCAACGATTTAGCTTGGTGGGCTTAACATTTAAGCAGTACAACCGATTAATGCAGGAGTTGCCTGTTTTTAAAGCAGAGTCATTTGGCTTACAGGAAGTAAAAGCCGGTAAGGAAGCGATGACTGAATCTCGCATAAAATTAGTAGAAGAGGCTTTTGCAAAAAATCAGGCTAAAGCTCGCCATTTAGCGCAGCTATCAAATCTGTGTGAAATAAAGGTGGCGGACATTAAGGAATATGATCAAGGCGGATCGCAGCCACGTATGATGTCTATGCGCATGAAAGATGACAGTAATGCCCCTAGCAAGCAATCACATAGTGTGCGACTTGAAATTACCTGGTCTGCTTATCCTTGCTAGCTTTAAAACAACAGCGCTAAGCGCTGTGCTGTAAATTGTGAAACCAAGGCTTGGCATCCTTGGTTTCGCAATATTCTTTTAAGCTTTGCATTAAGTATCCCCAAGTGCTGTTACATAAAGGGAATAAGCCATCATCTTTTTTCCAATTCATGTGTTTGAAGTCTAAGCGGCATTGGCCATTGCCCAGATTAGTGATCTCCCACCATAGTTGCGTGTCTACCCATTCGTTTGGACCCTCTAAACACAGCCAAAAAACTCTCTGGTCACTTAACAGCTTATTAGCCTTCATGGTGAAGCAGGTTTGTTGGTTATCAAACCAAAACCGGCACAGATCTCCTTCTAACTGTGTCATTTCGCAGCAATCGGTCCACCAGCCCTGAATGCCACGATTCTGAGTGAGGGCTTGGTAAATGCAGTGATCACTGGCATTGATGATTACTTGGTGCAAGCTATCAGTCATGGAATGCCTCCGGACTCGCCGTTAGTCAAAAAAAATACAGACGAATTAATTGTTGCAATTTGTTGGCCAGAATTTACTGACACTAAGTGATGGGAGTAAAGACCCACTGTGGCCGTAGCGACTATAGCTTCTGAGTCAGGAAAGCAATCTTAGGAAAATAGTGGCTTACTAAGGAAATTGGTCAGTTACTAGGAGTGCTTGAAAGTGGCATATTTAGGGTCTTAAATTAGCCTATGTGGTGCCATTTACGTGAATATTTGAGAGTCAAATTTCACGAATGGAACCCGGTAGCTTAGTTAGGCAATATCGCTTCTGGTTTACTAATAATACATGGCCTTAAATGTGTGCATTAGGTAGTGGATATTGCCCCTATTTAACTAATTTTGCGTGGACTTTATTGGGTGTGTAACGTACAATACGCCGCAAATTTGCATGGTGCGCCAAATCTAAAGGCGGCACTGTCACACATAAAGCATTTGCTAAGAAAGCGGGATTGGGTCTACCTTATTCCGCTTTTTTTCGACCAGTCAACTGCACTACCATGGGGAATCGGTCTTGTCTAAACCAGCTATTCTTGCACTCGAAGACGGAAGTCTTTTTAAAGGTACGGCCATTGGGGCTGATGGAGAATCTGTTGGTGAGGTGGTATTTAATACCTCAATGACAGGCTATCAAGAAATCCTTACGGACCCTTCTTATTGCCAACAAATTGTAACGCTCACTTACCCGCATATTGGTAACTACGGCATCACCGAAGAAGATGAAGAATGTGATCAAATTTGGGCGAAAGGCCTAGTGATTCGCGATCTTCCATTGGTGGCCAGTAATTTCCGCAGCGAAAAAACACTTGATGCTTATCTTATAGAGCGCAACGTGGTGGGTATTTCAGATATCGACACCCGTCGTCTAACACGTATTTTGCGTGAAAAAGGCAGCTTGAACGGCTGTGTCATGGCTGGGGACAATATTGATGAGGCTCGCGCCTTTGAACTGGCTAAAGGCTTTGCTGGCTTGAAAGGCATGGATTTAGCGAAAGTGGTAACCACTGATAAGCCATACCCATGGAAAGAAGGCAGCTGGCAGCTAGGGGTTGGTCATAAAGAAGTAACCGACACTAAGTTTAAAGTCGTGGCTTATGATTACGGCGTTAAGCGTAACATTTTGCGCATGCTGGCGGATCGTGGCTGTGACTTAACCGTGGTACCGGCTAAGACGCCCGCTTCTGAAGTATTGGCCATGAAGCCAGATGGTATTTTCCTATCAAATGGCCCAGGGGACCCTGAGCCTTGTGATTACGCCATTGCCGCTATTAAAGAAATTCTAGAAACAGATATCCCTGTATTTGGTATCTGCCTAGGTCACCAGTTATTGGCTTTGGCCTCTGGTGCTAAAACTGAAAAAATGGGTCACGGTCACCACGGTGGTAACCACCCAGTTCAGAATCTAGATGATAAAACGGTACTCATTACTGCTCAGAATCACGGTTTCGCCGTGAGCATGGACAACATTCCAGATAACTTACGTGTGACTCACAAATCGTTATTTGATGGCACCACCCAAGGTATTCATCGTACCGATAAGCCAGCTTTTAGCTTCCAGGGGCACCCTGAAGCCAGCCCAGGCCCACACGATGCAGCGCCTTTGTTCGACCACTTTATTGAATTAATGACTGCCCGCAAATAACACACTAGTTAGGCATGCCCAGCATAGGCTGGGTAATAAGATCTTAAATATTAGTTAACTGTTATTTGCCACCGAATTGGAGACATTTGAAAATGCCTAAACGCACGGACATAAAAAGCGTACTGATTATCGGCGCGGGCCCAATTATCATTGGTCAAGCTTGCGAATTCGATTACTCAGGTGCTCAAGCCTGTAAAGCGCTGCGTGAAGAGGGTTACCGAGTTATCTTGGTTAACTCAAACCCAGCCACCATCATGACCGACCCAGCCATGGCCGATGCGACTTATATCGAGCCTATTACCATTGAAGCGGTTGCCAAAATCATTGAAAAAGAACGTCCAGACGTTTTACTGCCTACCATGGGCGGCCAGACGGCACTTAACTGTGCATTGGGCCTAGAGGCCGCTGGCGTATTAAAAGAATTTAATGTTGAAATGATTGGCGCTAACGCTGATGTTATCGACAAAGCCGAAGACCGCAGCCGTTTTGATACTGCCATGAAGAAAATTGGCCTTGAGTGTCCTCGCGCGGGTATTGCTCACTCAATGGCTGAAGCCATTGAAGTGCAAAAAGATTTGGGCTTCCCTTGTATCATTCGTCCTTCTTTCACCATGGGTGGAACAGGCGGCGGTATTGCGTACAACAAAGAAGAGTTTGAAGAAATTTGTACACGTGGTTTGGACTTGTCTCCTACCAGTGAGTTGCTAATCGATGAATCATTAATCGGTTGGAAAGAATATGAAATGGAAGTGGTGCGTGACAAAAACGACAACTGCATCATCATTTGTTCCATTGAAAACTTCGACCCTATGGGTGTGCACACAGGTGACTCTATCACCGTAGCGCCAGCGCAAACATTAAGTGATAAAGAATTACAAATCATGCGTAACGCCTCTTTGGCGGTACTGCGTGAAATTGGCGTAGAAACTGGCGGATCGAACGTACAGTTTGGTATTAACCCAGTAGATGGCCGCATGGTGGTGATTGAGATGAACCCGCGTGTATCCCGTTCATCTGCTCTTGCATCTAAAGCCACGGGTTTCCCCATTGCGAAAATCGCCGCTAAGTTGGCCATTGGTTACACCCTTGATGAGTTGCAAAACGACATCACGGGCGGCGCCATGCCAGCCTCTTTCGAGCCTTCAATTGATTACGTGGTCACAAAAATTCCACGTTTCACTTTTGAAAAATTCCCAACTGCCGATGCTCGCTTAACCACACAGATGAAATCTGTGGGTGAAGTCATGTCCATTGGTCGTACTTTACAAGAGTCTATGCACAAAGCGTTGCGTGGCCTTGAAGTAGGCGCCACAGGATTCGATCCTATCGTGGACTTAGAAAGTGCCGGCGCGAAAGAAAAAATCATTTCTGAATTGAAAACACCTGGTGCCGAGCGCATTTGGTATGTGGCAGACGCCTTGCGTATTGGCATGAGCGTTGAAGAAATTTTCGACTGCTGCATGATCGACCCTTGGTTTGTTGTGCAAATTCAAGACATAGTGAAAGACGAAGCCGATATCGCACAAAGCTCTTTGACCTCTCTTGATAGCGATCGAATTTTCCGCCTTAAGCGTAAAGGCTTCTCTGATGCGCGCTTATCTACACTGTTAGGCGTAAGCGAAAAAGCATTCCGTAAGCACCGTCAGAAGTTAGATATTCGTCCGGTTTACAAGCGTGTTGATACCTGTGCCGCTGAATTTGCCACCGACACCGCTTACATGTACTCAACGTACGAAGAAGAATGTGAAGCGAACCCTACCGACAAAGAAAAGATTATCATTCTAGGTGGTGGTCCAAACCGTATTGGCCAGGGTATCGAATTTGATTACTGCTGTGTTCACGCCGCCTTTGCAGCCAAAGATTTAGGCTACGAAGCCATCATGGTGAACTGTAACCCTGAAACGGTTTCTACCGATTACGATACCTCTGATCGTTTGTTCTTTGAACCTGTGACACTTGAAGACGTATTAGAAATTGTTGATAAAGAAAAACCAAAAGGCGTGATCGTTCAGTACGGTGGTCAAACACCACTTAAATTAGCCGAAGAATTAGAAGCCGCTGGCGTACCGATTATTGGTACCTCACCTGAAGCCATTGACCGTGCCGAAGACCGTGAGCGTTTCTCGCAGATGATTCAGCGTTTGGGCCTTAAACAGCCAGTCAATGCCACGGTCACCTCTATTGAAGAAGCGGTAGCGAAAGCCAACGAAATTGGTTACCCACTGGTTGTACGTCCATCGTATGTACTAGGTGGTCGTGCCATGGAAATTGTATACAAAGAAGAAGCGTTGCGTCACTACATGGCCACTGCCGTTAAAGTGTCTAACGACTCCCCTGTATTGCTAGACTATTTCTTGAACCGCGCGGTTGAAGTGGACATCGATGCCATCTGTGATGGTGAGCAAGTGGTGATTGGTGCGATCATGCAGCACATTGAGCAAGCCGGTATTCACTCAGGTGACTCAGCTTGTTCATTACCCCCTTACAGCTTGCCTGAAGATGTTCAAAATGAAATGCGTGCTCAAGTGTCAGCTATGGCATTAGAGCTTGGTGTTGTGGGCTTGATGAACACTCAGCTAGCTTGGCAAGATGGTGAAATTTATGTGATTGAGGTGAATCCTCGTGCGTCACGTACGGTACCGTTTGTGTCTAAGTGTATTGGTACTTCTTTGGCTGCTATTGCTGCTAAAGTGATGATGGGTAAATCGCTTAAAGAGCTAGGTTTCACTAAAGAGATTATTCCGCCTTATTACTCGGTAAAAGAAGCGGTATTCCCGTTCAACAAGTTTCAGGGTGTTGACCCGATTCTTGGGCCAGAAATGAAATCTACTGGCGAAGTAATGGGCGCTGGCGAAACCTTCGGCGAAGCATTCTTCAAAGCTCAGCTAGGGGCTGGTGAAGTATTACCCACCGAAGGTAATGTATTTGTTTCAGTACGAGATGAAGATAAAGAAGGCGTAGTCGAAGTGGCCAAAGGCCTTAAAGCATTAGGCTTTAACATTGTGTCTACTGCCGGTACCTTTAATGCATTAAGCAATGCAGGTGTTGAAGTGACTCGTGTTAATAAAGTAGGCGAAGGTCGCCCACACGTTATTGATATGATGAAAAACGATGAAATTGCCATGAGCGTGAATACCACTGAAGGCCCTGTTGCCATCGCGGATTCTGCCGAAATTCGTCGTTGTGCTTTGCAACATAAAGTACATTGCACCACTACCTTAGCCGGTGCTGAGGCGGTGGTTAAAGCATTGGAATCTGAAGGGCTAAAAACAGTTCGTCCGTTGCAGGATTTGCACGCCAGTATTAAGTAATCTTGTTGCAATAACAGTTGAATAAGGGCGCTTGCGCCCTTATTCTCGTTTTAACGAAACAGAAATGTAAAAATGACGTGCTTGCTTGAGCGCCTAGGGTTATGAGAAGGGCGTGTAATTGAGTTGTACTGGCAAGCAGTATTAGAAATAGAGCGTGAAAATGATGAAGGCTTTAAAGCTTCTTTGTATTCACCAGATAAATTTAGGAATGTAAAAATGCAAAAAGTTCCAATGACCGTGCAAGGTGAACAAGCACTGCGTGAAGAATTAGAATTCTTAAAAAAAGACTCACGTCCAAAAGTCATTAAAGAAATTGCAATTGCTCGTGAACACGGTGATTTAAAAGAAAACGCTGAATATCACGCGGCTCGTGAGCAACAGGGTTTCATTGAAGGGCGCATTCAAGATATTGAAGGCAAGCTATCAAACGTGCAGGTGATCGATGTCACTAAGCTGCCAAAATCTGGTAAGGTTTTGTTTGGCACCACAGTGAGCCTAATTGATGTGGAAAGTGATGAAGAAAAAACTTACCAAATTGTAGGCGAAGATGAAGCGGATGTATCGAACGGTAAAATCAGTTCGGGTTCGCCTATTGCCCGTGCTTTGTTAGGTAAAGAAGAAGGCGATGTGGTTTCCATTACAGTGCCAAACGGCATTATCGAATATGAAATTGATGGCGTGCAATATATTTAAGTTGCCATATTATCAATAAAAAAAGGGAGCGTTTGCTCCCTTTTTTTATGCTTTAAATAGAACGTAAACGGGCCATTAAAAATGTTTATCACAGCTCATTACTTGTTAGTGAGTTGCCTATTGCTACTGCTGGCTTTTCGTTTTTCAACTATTACTCTCTAAAAACTGCGACTGAACCGCTTCTATCTCTGGAAGACATGCCAGCAGGGCATTAACACAATCTTCATCTAGTTGTGAGTTGGCTAGCCGTGTCAATTCAGCAAATGCCTGTTCGTTAGTCCACTTATTTTTATAAGGACGTTTACTGGTAAGGGCATCAAATATATCAGCTACGGTAACGATTCTGGCTTCTATGGGGATGTCATTTCCTTTTAGGTTTTCAGGGTAGCCGCTGCCATCTTTTAGTTCGTGATGGTGATAAACAATATTGCGTAAAACCTCAATGTGCTTTACCCCGTTCAGGCCAAAATTAAGAATAAGGTTGTCGATAATCTCTAAGCCTTTTTGGGGGTGCGTTCTCATTTCGTAAAACTCTTGATCCGTTAAAGGCTCGGGTTTTAAAAGAATGCTGTCTGAAATGGCTATTTTTCCCACATCGTGCAGGGGAGAAAACAAAAAAATGTGCTCAATAAATTCATCGTCAAAGTTAAAGTTTGAAGCCAGCTTTTGAGCAATTAGCCTTGAATAACGGGACATGCGCTCTAAGTGACAGCCTGTTTCTGGATCACGGTGGTGCGTGAGGGTTTGCGCCGATTTCACCGTGGCGGTGAGTGTTTTAACTGTGCTTTTAAGGTTTACCATCATTAGGGTGATAAGGCTTGACGATATATCTATGTCTCTTAAAACACGTTCGTTAAAAACATCTTTTTGAGGGGAATTAAAAAATATAAATCCAATAAAATTTCCGTCATAAAACATGGGATAAGTGTAACTGGCTGAAAAGCCCACTTTAGCTAACGTATTGCTATGCTGCTTTTTTGCATGGGCATAGATGCTCATGTCGTTCACGACCCTTGGGCTGTGGTGTTGAATCACTTCTAGTAATGAGGCTGAACCCGCTAATTTAGATTCATACTGGGAAAGGGGCGTTTTATCCTCGCTACTATAAGCAAAGGTTTTAAGTAGGTCAGACTTCTTATCGTATAGTGCTATGGCAACGCGCGCTATAAATGGGTATTTTTGTTTGAGTAAGGCGTGAATGTCTTCGAGGCTTTTAGAAAATGTACTGCCCACCCCCAAGTCAGAAAGCATGCTTTTATGGCTAAATTGCGGGTTTGATGTTTTATCCACGACTTCTCCATAATAGCGTTACATGGGTGGGGTCATTACTTTTTGAGTGTAGACCAGAGCAATGAAAGTTTTAGGTTTACTGCCTCTTAAAGTTGAATTTATACTGTATTAAATATGTAACTATTACAGGTGCCCCAGAGGTAGTTGAGTGTTTTTAGTGACAAAATCAGTTGTAGCCTGATAATTGCCCTTGGACTGCTAATAGGCGTGATAGAAGTAACTAGGCCCCTGTAATGATAGGAAATGGCATTACTTAAGATGAAATTGATGGAGGGTAATATATCTTGGATTCAACTCCGAAGTGCATCATCTAATAAGGTAGGAATCAGGGTCAGCT
>CAJXRF010000119.1 GCA_913058575.1 uncultured Bermanella sp. | reverse complement strand
ATTAAAGAGTAAATTTTAATTGATGGTGTTGTCGAATCCAGTCGTGGTAGAAGTGTCAGATGGCACTCTATTTAAAATTGGAACAGGTTTTAGTAATCAAGAGCGAAAAAATCCTCCCCCTATTGGTAGCGAAATTACCTATTCTCACCAAGGCTTTATTGATAAGGGCTTACCTAGATTTGCCAGTTTTCAGAGACTAAAAGTTAAGGAGTAATTTTTTATCAATCTTTTTCATTGTAGTACTTTCTTGAGGGATGTTTTAGATAATCCTACTTTTCTAAAACCTGATAGTTTAAGCGCAATAAAATTAGAGGGTGACAAATAGATTAGAATAAATCCAACTAAATGATTAGTTGGATTTATAATTAAAAAATCAAGCGGGCTCAGGAATATCTTTTTCCTCAACGAACCCCCAATTAATACCACTGGCTTTTGACATACATGGCCAGTCTTGCCAAATGTTTGTTAAGTTTCCTTGCTCCTCTTTTACGTATTGCTTAAAACTATCGCTTTCATATTCACTTTCGGCAGACATCATTTTATTCACAGTTTTGTGAACTAATTTATCCAGTTTATTTGCTAATTCTTCACCCACTAATTGATGGGCCACCACATTGGCTAGTGTCATGTCCCAAGGAATAAGTGGCAGTCCAACTCGGCTTATATAGCGATCATTTACTTCTTCAAATAACCTATGGGCTAAATAGGCTTCATCCATTAATGCCATAACACCAATATGATCATTGGGTAAGGTCGGTGGGGAAATAAAATATTCCTCTGCCACTTTTAAAAATGGAAAAACATGCACTTCAATTCCTGATCTTTGCGCGGCTTCTTTTAAGGACTGTAAAAAATCGGGCACATGATTAATATATTCTTTTAAGAAGTTAGTGAGGGATTGTAATTCGTTATCCGGTTCTATTTTCAATCGGTTGGGTAGGGTTTTAATGTGCAACTGTAAATGACGCTGCAAACATTTTGTCTTTTCTTCGTGATAAAAAGCTTGATCGATAATAGAGCGTAATGTGCTGACTCGCATGTCCGTCTCCTTTAAACCATTGGGTAATTAACTCGATCGCCATTTGAGTTAAAATGCATTTTTATATTTTTCCAATGCGGACCGTTAATTTTTATTTTCTTAGCTTATCGCTTTACTGCGTGCGTTATATTCGTATTTTATTGTTACATTTACAGTGAATATTTGTGCCCTTGGACGAGGTTTAAATTACGCAATTTATCGATTTTACTCAATGAAAAATGATAGAGCTATTAGAAGATAAAAATCTAAAAAAAATACCTTAATACGTTTTTATTTCAAGCGGGTTGTCAATGCAGTTAAGACTAGTACAGATTGTCATAACTGCCAGTTAACATGGCTTAAAAAGTGCGAAATGAGTACTAATTAACACTTTTGTTTATATTTGCTGGTAATTTCATCAATTGCCAAAAAGCACGGCCTATTAGAAAACCATAAAAGGCTAGCCATAAGCCATGCATGGGCCAGTTTTGTAGTAAAAACTGTAAGGGAAGGAACAATACAAACACAGCGAACAGCAGGCTGTTTCGCATCTCTTTTCCGGCGCCAAGGCCAATGTAAATACCATCTAGCCAATAGCAAGCAAACCCAGCTAATGGCAAAAATATCAACCAATATTCAAGTTGATCTAATAAGGCCAATACAGGTGCTTGGCTAGTCAGTAATGCGAGAATTTCTTGATGACCAATCGCCAATATGATTGTGAATAATAAGGCGCTACCGAAGCTCAATACGCCACTGGCAATGACCACTTGTTTTACTTTAATTTTGTCTTTGGCCCCCATGGCTTTGCCGACCATGGATTCAGATGCCAGTGCAAAACCATCTAGTCCATTACTGATAAACATAAGTAAATTAAACAGTATTGCATTGGCACTTAACAAAGCAGCGCTATGTTGAGCGCCTTTGCTCATGAAAAATGCAAAGGTAAAAAGTAAAAAAAAGGTTCTAACAAAAAGATGAAAATTTAAACTAATAAAACTGGCTAAGTATTTCTTTAATTCGTGAAAAGGCTGGTAATTAAAAATTCTGTCTCGGGCAAAATAAATTGCCAAAATTAATTGAAAACATTCAGATAAATTACTGGCCCAGGCAACCCCTTGGCTATTTAAATGAAAACTGTAAACAAATACGTAGTCGAGAATACCATTCAAAATATTCGTGCTGACTAACAATATTAAACTTATTTTTGTTTTACCATGGCCAATAAAGTAACCCAGCAGTGCGTAGTTTATTAAAGTCACAGGCGAAACTAAAAAGCGTGTTTGAAGGTATTCTCTTGTTAAAGGCGTTACGCCATCTACAGCGCTTACTAGGGTTAACATGACCTCAATGAGCAATGGTGAGCATGCAATTAACACCACTCCAATTGTAAACGCGAGGAAAATTGCGCAATGTAAAATAGCCATATCGCTAAAGGGTGTATGGCTGGCGTTTTGTGGCTGAGTCTGGCCAGTTACATGTTTATTATGTAAATGCTGAGCGCCCAAATGTTGAGCCACCAAAGCCGTGGTGCCCATGCGTAAAAAGGCAAAGCTCCATAACACAAATACCAGCAAACTGGCGCCCATGGCCACAGCGGCTAAATAGCGGTTATCATCTAAATGACCCAATATGGCGGTATCCACCAACCCTAATAAAGGCAGTGATATATTTGAGATCATAATGGGCAGCGCTAGGCGCCATAAAGTTTGGTAAATGCTTTTATTTTCAGTTAGCTGGGAAAACAATAGAAAAATCCGTATGGTGGCGATAAATATAATATTAGTGGTTAATTTGCTTAGGAGAAAATATGTATCAGGTCATGATGCTTTTGTTAGTGCTGCTAGTGGGTTGCAGCTCGCAATTACCAGAGTCTTATCAGCCGTTACCTAAGGTGTCGGCCATTTCTGAATTTTCACTTTACAATCAAGATGCCAAAACCATTAACAACAGCGAATTAAAGGGTCATTGGACACTGTTATTCTTTGGTTACACTTTTTGTCCTGACGTATGCCCTACTACGCTTGCAGAGCTTAATAAGGTGGCAGCCAATGTAGAAAATGATGACTTTCAGGTGGTGCTGGTTTCAGTAGACCCAGAGCGAGACAGCCCCAAGCAGCTTAAAGATTACATTAACTACTTCAACCCAAAATTTCAGGCTTGGAGTGGTGAGCTTGAGCAAATTGAAGCTCTAGCACGCCAACTACACGTGTTCTTTCAAAAGCAGCCCTTTGAAGACAGCTACCTAATGGACCATAGCTCACAAGTGGTGTTAATTAATCCAAAAGGAGAATATGTTGGTTTCTTTACTGCGCCGTTAAGCACAGAAGACATGGTCTCTTATATTAACGCTCAAGACTAATTACTCATTTTTATAATGTGAAATAAACCGCAGCTTGGTTTATTTCACATGTCCTTACGCGCGGCTTAATAATCGGTAGCTGCTTTGACTTAATAAGAAAAATAAAGCGCTAGTCAGCACGATACTGGGCCCTGCTGGTGTATCAAATTGATACGATAAACCTAAGCCAACCGCCACTGCCACCATGCTGATTAAAGTTGCCAATATGGCCATTTGCTTAGGTCCTTGGCTAAAGGGCCTTGCCGCGGCTGCGGGAATAATTAGCAAAGCGGTAATCAACAACACCCCTACCAGCTTCATGGCACTGGCAATCACCACCGCCAGCAATACCATGAATAACAACCTTAAGCGTGCTACTGGATACCCTTCTACTTGGGCCAGCTCTTCACTAACGGTTGTGGCCAACAAGCCTCGCCACATGCGGCTAAGCACTGCCAGTACCAGCACACAACCTAAGGACATAAAGAGTAGGTCTTGTCTGTCGACTGCCAGTAAATCACCAAATAAATAAGCGTTTAAATCGATGCGAACGCTGTCTACCTGGCTGATGGTCACTAACCCAGCAGCCAAAGTGGTATGGGCCATGAGCCCCAATAAGGTGTCGCTAGGAATAAAATGTTGGCGCTGTAAGCTGGCCAGTATAAGGGCCACAAATACTGCGCACAAAACAATGGCGAGGTTCAAATTCACATCAAATACAAAGCCTAAAGTCACCCCTAATAATGCGCTGTGGGCGAGGGTGTCGCCAAAATAAGCCATGCGTCTCCACACAATGAAAGAGCCCAGTGGCCCGCTCATGAGGCTTAATAACCAGCCAGCTAGTAAGGATTCAATTAACCAGCTCATGATTTATCTCCAGGCTGATGGGAGCTCTCATGAGAATGATCGCAATGCTCCCCATGGGTATGATCATGGTGGTGTGTATAAGGGGCCAAGTGGGCTGGCATGGATTTTCCAAATAGCTCTAGGTAGCTTGGGTCTTGCTGAACGGTTTGAGGGTGGCCTTCACAACACACATGGCCGTTTAAACACACCACTTTGTCGGTAGCAGCCATTACTAAATGAAGATCGTGGCTGACCATTAATACTCCACAATTGAGCTCATCTTTTAGATCGCTAATGAGATGATAAAGCTCAGATTGCCCGCTCACATCTAAGCCTTGAACTGGTTCATCTAATACTAATAACTCGGGTTTAGACAATAACGCTCTGGCCAGTAAGGCTCTTTGTAACTCGCCCCCAGACAGCCTTTGCATGGGCCGCTTTAATAAGTGTTCGATGTTTAAACGCTGGCAAACATTCATGAGCTGGCTTTTATGATATCCCCTAGCCAATTGTAAAAAGTGCTTTACTGATAAGGGGAGCGTTTCGGGCAGACTGAGTTTTTGCGGCATATAGCCAATACGCAAATTAGGCAGGCAAATTCGTTGTCCAGAGCTTACTGGGTGAAGCCCTAAAGCCAGTTTCAATAAGCTGCTCTTGCCTGCGCCATTGGGGCCAATGAGCGTAACAATCTCTCCTGCGCGCACGGTCAATTGAATGTCTTTTAAAATTGAGCGGCCCTGCAGCGTGAGGCTTACCTTATTGAGTTTTATTAAATAGTCGCTCATGAGCGCTTTATGCTTCCTCGAAGGGTTTTTTTGACGCGAAAAAATGCTCTATAGGATACCATATTAGGTTAATCAACACGTTATCGGTTTTAGGTTCTTGAAAATGCTCTTGCTACGCAGCGCTTTATTATTCCTTTTGTTATCCCCTTTATTAGCCGTAGGCCCGAACGCAATGGCTGAGCCCGATCATGCCCACAAGGAAAAGGTTAAAAATGTATTGGTGAGTATTCATCCTTTGGCTTTATTGGTGAAAAGTGCTTGGCCGCAGCTTACGGTGAGCTCTTTGGTACCGGCTAATCAATCTCCTCATGATTTTAGTTTGCGCCCCAGTGACCTAAGCAAAGTTGCTCAGGCAGACTCTGTGGTGTGGCTTGGAAGCGAGTTTGAGCCGTATCTGAGTAAGCTTATGGTTAAAAAAGGTAGTCAGGTAGATTTGTCTAAAGGTTCAGAAAGTATTGAAAAACATGAAGAGCACGATGAACACGAAAGCCATGCAAATCATGACCCCCATTTATGGCTACAACCCCAACAAATACCTGTATTATTAAGCATCATTCAAGCGCAGCTGAATTTAGCTGCTCCAGAGAACTTTTTGCTTTCTTACGATGCCTGGCTGAATCAAACCAAAAAGGACTTTAAAAAATCAAAAGATATCGGCTTTGTGAGCTTTCACGATGCATTTTATTATTGGGTAGAGTTTTTTAATTTAAAACAATTGGCAATCGTTACCCAAAATCCAGAGAAACCTGTGGGAACTCGCCATGTGGTTAAAGTACGTAATATCTTGGCATCAGGTCAAGCCAGCTGCTTATTTGTAGAGCCTCAGTTTCAAACTCGTTTATTAAATAAGCTCACCCAAGGTTTACCTGTTAACCAAGTTAAAATTGATCCAATGGCTTCCAAATACTCGATTAACAGTGAAAACTTTATGGGCTTTTATCAAGGGCTAAGTCAGCAATTTAAGCAGTGCTTCATTGAGTAATTGTTTAGTCTGATTTTTTGTTCTTTGGTATGAGTCTAAAATTGCCAAGTTTGATGAATATTAAAGTTGAATTTAAGAGCGCTATTTTAATATTTGTCAGCTAAGTGATTGAAATATAGTTTCTTTTTGATTTTCTCTATCTCTGCCCTCTTTTAATAATTACTCTTTCGGGGACTTGTCAGGGCGTGCGCTAAGTTCTAGTCTAAAATGATTGGAATAATAAGAAGCCCTATCATGTCCATCGCCAACCAAGCGATAACCGATGCCTGTTTAGAATCTCAATCATTGCTAGATTACTCAGCGGTGCGCCAAGCTAGTATTAAGCTTATTGAACCACTTACCCCTGAAGATTGTGCCCTGCAGGCCGAGGCTTTTGTCAGTCCGGCCAAGTGGCATTTGGCTCACACTAGTTGGTTCTTCGAAACTTTTATCTTAATGAACACTATTCCTGAGTATCAGCCGTTTAATGATGATTTTCAGGTGCTGTTTAATAGTTACTACAACGGTATAGGAGAGCAATTCTCTCGGCCAAAACGCCATCTTCTGTCTCGTCCATCGCTAGATGAAGTACTGGCTTATCGTCAGCATATTGATGATGCCATGATAGGTTTAAGCGAGGATCATCGCGAAAAAAATAAAGACTTTATTCAGCTTGGTTTACACCATGAGCAACAGCATCAAGAACTTTTATTGATGGATTTAAAATACTGCTTTTTTCAGAACCCGCTATTCCCTAAGTATTTAGCCAAAACAAAACATGATCCAGCGCCACTTTCCCCTATTAAGTTTGTTTCTTTTTCTGGTGGATTAAAAAAAATTGGCGCATTACCCAATACTGAATTTAGTTTTGATAATGAAAGCCCGCATCATACTGTTTTCTTACAAGACTTTTCCTTAAGTAATCGTTTAGTCAGTAATGGCGAATATTTAAAATTTATAGAAGACGGAGGCTACCAAGAGCCATCATTTTGGTTAAGTGATGGTTGGAGTCATTTGCAAAATAAGGAATCCAAAAAAAATCCTCTGTATTGGTACAAAAAAAATGAACAATGGTTTGAATTTACCCTTCATGGCTTAGTGCCACTAAATTTAAATGAGCCGGTATCGCATTTAAACTTTTATGAAGCCAGTGCGTATGCTCAATCAGTAGGTTGTCGGTTACCAAGCGAAGCTGAATGGGAAGTGGCTGCTCTTAATCAGGAAAGTTTGTTACCTTTAGATATTAACGGCTTTCATAGTTTAGGGGCAGACGATCAAGTTCCGTTAATGCAATTGTATGGTGAATGCTGGCAATGGACGCAAAGCGCTTATCAACCCTATTCTGGCTTTAAGGCCCCACAAGGAGCAGTCGGTGAATACAATGGTAAATTTATGTGTAACCAAATGGTGCTACGCGGTGGTTGTCGTTTAACACCTCAAAAGCATATACGCGCAAGCTATAGAAACTTTTTTTATCCACAAGATCAGTGGCCCATGACAGGTTTGCGTTTAGCAAAAGATTAAAAATTAAAGAATACAAGACAAGGAGAAAGTTGTGCAGAGTAAAGTTCAAGAGCGTGCAATTGAATCAGGTGATGGATTATATTTTTATGACTTTAATAGTGAAATACAAGATCAAAAAAAGGAAATATTAACAGGCTTAAAACAAAACAATAAAAAAATTTCAGCTAAGTATTTTTATGATGAAAAAGGCTCAAAGTTATTTGAAGATATTACCAACTTACCTGAATATTACCCTACTCGAACTGAAATAAGTTTAATCAACAAATATCGACAGGAAATCCTAGAAAAAGCCGGTGAACACAGTATTTTAATAGAATACGGCAGTGGAGCCAGTACTAAAATTCGTTTGCTATTAGATGCATTAAAGCCAAAGGCTTATGTGCCTATGGATATCAGTAAAGATTTTCTATTTGATTGTGCAATTGAGTTACGCAAACAATTTCCATGGTTAGAAATTCATGCCACCTGCTTAGATTATCGCCAACCTGCTACCTTGCCTGAGCGTTTACCTGACGGTTTTAAGAAAGTAGGATTTTTCCCAGGTTCAAGCTTAGGGAATTTCGCGCCAGAAGAAGCGCTAAATTTTTTAAAAGGCGTACGCACAACGGTAGGTGATAATGGGGCTTTTTTAATCGGTGTTGACTTAGTTAAAGATAATCAGGTACTGCATGACGCCTATAATGATGAACAAGGAGTCACAGCTAATTTTAATTTAAATATTCTTGATCATCTAAATAAGGTGGGAGCGGGCAACTTTAACACACAGAATTTTTCGCACCATGCCTTTTTTAATGAAGAAAAAAGCCGCATAGAAATGCATTTGATTAGTGATATTGATCAGGTGGTTTCATTATTTAATGAACGTTTAATTTTCAAAAAAAATGAACATATTATTACGGAATACAGCTATAAATTCATTCCTAGTAAATTTTCAGAATTTGCTATGCGTGCAGGTTTTGAAAGTAAACAAATATGGAGCGATGAAAATAAACACTTTGCACTATTTTGGCTGGAGGCTATTTAGTGCAAAAAATGTTTTAATAAAAATTACTGACTAATTACCACGAGCAGCTCTTTCATCACATTGGGATCTTTAAACGTTGTAAGAGCGGCATTTTGTTGTTGGGCTTGGCTTAGCAAACGCGATACCCAAAACCTTAAAACAGCTAAGCGCATAAAATCAGATAAGGCGTTCTTTTCAGAGGTGCTTAATAAACGAATCTCTTCATAACCTTTGATGATGGCGTTTTGCAATGCTTGATTAAATCCATTAGATGCTTCTTGGCACCAAGCCATAATGCAAATGGCAAGATCGTAAACCCAGTAGTCACTACCCCCAGCGTAAAAATCTATGATGCCACTGAGTGAGTTTTCGTCTGTAAACAAGCTGTTATCTGGAAATAAGTCGGCATGAATAAAGCCTTTATTTAGCCCAGAATCATCCCCCCAATTTTTCCAGCAGTTTTGTAAATAGCTTAATTGTTCAAGCATGAAGGCATTATCTGCTTCATTTAACTTCAATTGTCCGCTGTTTATTTGCTTTTGTATCCAGTAAAAACCACGATTATTATCATGACTTTGCCTAAAGCTGCTGGCAGCTATATGCATTGTGGCCAATTCTTGGCCGATGATATGGCAGTGATTAATATTGGGGGTCTCTAAGGTTTCTCCGGGTAGACAATGAAAAATAGCCGCATCTTTATTCTTAATTGAAAAGATATACTCCCCATGAATGCTTTCAATAGGAGAAGCTAATCGGCAACCTTGAGTTTGCAGGTGCGCTAATAAGGGCATAAAAAAGTTCAAATCATTTTGGCTTATTTGCTCAAAAATGGTTAGAAAATAAAATTCACGCTTACCTGACTTCTCAAGTGTGATTTTGTAATTAGTATTTTCTATGCCGGCTGCAATACCTTGGAAATCAATAAACTTCCCAAGGTCATACTGCTTAACGATCGATATGAAATCTTGTGTGTCTAACTGAGTGTATACGCTCATGAATGCCTACTAATTTGCATATGCCTGCCAGAAATTGTTACCAACTGAAAATAACCCATTTTGGAATCACTAAACTTGACTCCCCTTGGCGTTGAAAGCCTTCTTTGTGCTCATTATGTGGCACAAGATAGTACGTGGGGCCCACTTTAGGAACTACTTTGATTTCCAGTATTTGGCCATTAAGGCTGTATTCGTAAAAGGTTTTATCTTCACTGTGGGTAATAATGATGGACGGCTCTGTGTCCATGGCAAAACTGCTTATGGGTAACAGACAGGCCAATAATAGGTAAGTGCGAATTAGATTCATGATAGTCTAGCGTCCTAAATTGTATGGCGTAAAATACTGCTCTTTTGCCATTGTATCGCCACCTCCCATTAAAAGAATAGACCCATGACAGCATCCCAGAAGGTTATTTTAGTAGACGGCTCCTCTTATTTGTTCAGAGCCTTCCATGCCATACGCGAAATGAATACCTCTAAAGGTTTTCCAACCAATGCGATTCGTGGTGTGGTGAGCATGATTCGAAAGCTGCAAAAAGATTATAGCGACGCCAAGGTGGTGGTGATCTTTGATGCCAAGGGTAAGACCTTTCGTAACGACTTATACAGTGAATATAAAGCCAATCGCCCACCTATGCCCGATGATTTGCGAGTACAAATTCAGCCTATCCACGACATTATTAAAGCCATGGGTCTGCCACTATTGGTAATTGACGGCGTTGAGGCCGATGACGTCATTGGCACCCTTGCTAAAGAAGCCAGTGAAAAAGGCATTGAAACCATTGTTAGCACTGGTGATAAGGACATGGCCCAATTAGTGACCGAACATGTGTCCCTTTTGAATACTATGACCGACACTTTTATGGACGTGCCAGGAGTTTCGGAAAAATTTGGGGTGCGCCCTGATCAAATTATCGATTATTTAGCGTTAATGGGGGATAAGGTCGATAACATTCCCGGTGTTGAAAAGTGCGGCCCTAAGACTGCTGTTAAGTGGCTAGATGCTTATGGCACTTTAAAAGGTGTCATAGAAAATGCCGATCAGGTGAAAGGAAAAGTAGGTGAAAACCTTAGAAGCGCCCTTGAGCAACTGCCCCTCTCATATGAATTGGCCACCATTAAATTAGATGTGGAGCTTGAACAAAACTTAGATGAAATTACCGTCCAAGCACCCGATAACGCGGCATTATTCAAATATTTCACGGAATATGAATTCAAATCTTGGAGCAAGGAATTATCCACAGACTCTGAAGAAGAAGTAATTGTAGAAGAAACCTTAGTGGATAAAAGTTTATACACTATTTTATCCACAGAAGAAGCATTAGATGAATACATAGATCAGCTTAAAAAAGCCCCGTACTTTGCCTTCGACACCGAGACCACGAGCTTGAGTTACCGCCAAGCAAAAGTGGTGGGATTAAGCTTTGCCCTAGCACCCAATGTAGCGTGTTATATCCCTTTAGGTCACGATTACATTGATGCACCCGATCAGTTAGATCTAGATGAAACCCTGCAGAAACTAAAGCCTATCTTAGAAGATGAAAGTATTTTAAAAGTGGGTCAAAACTTAAAATACGATGCTCATGTGTTGCGAAATCATGGAATTACCTTACAAGGCATTAGCCATGACAGCATGCTTGAGAGTTACGTACTAAATAGCACCACCATCAAGCACAACATGGATGATCTGGCTAAAAAATACTTAAACCATACCTGTATTTCCTTTGAGGATATTGCCGGCAAAGGCGCTAAGCAATTAACCTTTAATCAAATAGAAATAGAAAAAGCCGCTCCTTATGCCGCAGAGGATGCTGATATTACTCTGCGTTTACATGAAACATTGAACGAGCAGCTAAAACAAAGTGAGTCGCTGCTTACTTTGTACTCAGATATCGAACTTCCACTTGTGCAAGTGCTTACTTACATGGAAGAGCAAGGAGCCATAGTAAACGCCGACAAACTTCATAAGCAAAGTCATGAAATAGAATTACGCTTAAAAGAGCTGGAAAAACAGGCGTATGATCTGGCCGGTGAAGAATTTAATTTAGCCTCTCCAAAGCAGCTACAAACTATATTTTTTGAAAAATTAGAGCTGCCTATTATTAAGAAAACACCAAAAGGTCAGCCTTCAACAGCAGAAGACGTATTGGTGGAATTAAGCCAAAAATACGAACTGCCTAAGGTGATTTTAGAGCACCGTGGCCTAGCCAAACTCAAGAACACCTACACAGATAAGTTGCCATTAATGATCGACCCAAATAGTGGTCGTGTTCATACCTCTTATCATCAAGCGGTGACTGCCACAGGACGTTTATCCTCTAGTGAGCCTAACCTTCAGAACATACCCGTGCGTAACGAAGAGGGCCGTAAAATACGTCAAGCCTTCGAGGTACCTGTTGACCATGTGATGGTGGCAGCCGATTACAGCCAGATTGAACTGCGTATTATGGCGCATCTATCTAAAGACAAAGGGTTATTGGATGCCTTCTCACAGGGCAAAGATATCCACAGAGCCACTGCCGCTGAAATCATGGGGGTAGATGAAGCTGATGTAACCACTGAACAGCGTCGTCACGCTAAAGCGGTGAACTTTGGATTGATCTATGGCATGTCTGCTTTTGGGCTGGCTCGCCAGATCGATGTGGGCCGCAAGGAAGCACAGGATTACATCAATATCTATTTCGAGCGTTACCCTGGGGTGCGCGAATATATGAATAACACCCGCGAGCTGGCCGCCAGCCAAGGATACGTGGAGACCTTGTTTGGCCGCCGCCTGCACCTGCCAGAAATTAACAGCAAAAACGGCATGCGCCGTGCTGCGGCTGAGCGAACGGCGATTAATGCCCCCATGCAAGGCACCGCGGCAGACATCATCAAAAAAGCCATGATTGATATGCACCAGTGGATAAAAACTGAAGCCCCTGATGTGCGGATGATTTTACAGGTGCACGATGAATTGATTTTTGAAGTACCTAAACAGCGTGTTGAAGAAGTAACACAGAAAATCAAAGAGATTATGGAGAATACGGTGAAGTTAGATGTGCCGCTTATTGTGGATGCGGGCATGGGCAACAACTGGGATGAAGCTCACTAATACTAAGTGGGTAATTGAAAATTAATTTAAAGCGGTTACTAACCCTATATAGCCTAATTATATTGGTCATTTTATAGTTTTTTGTAACATCGCTGGCTATTTTTGTCTGAGCTTCTAGTCTGTAAATTGAACTTACTAAGAAGGGTTCTGTCACAGTACTCGTTCTCTGAAGTTGATTTACCGCTGCCTTCGGTTATCTCCCCAGACTCCGAAGGTATTTCGAGCCCGATCGTCCTCCCCCAATGACGACCGGGCTTTTTTTATGTACAGGATGTACGGAATGACGCGGGCGCATGGATGCGCAGGAGCGGCGTTTACCAGCTGCTAAATTGTT
>CAJXRF010000118.1 GCA_913058575.1 uncultured Bermanella sp. | reverse complement strand
GATAGTTTCCCTGATAGTTTCCCTGATAGTTTCCCTGATAGTTTCCCTGATAGTTTTGTATTGGAAGGCTGGTTTTTGGGCATTAAAAAAGCCACGCTGCAATGCAGGGTGGCTTTAAATTTCTGGCTTGCTAAAAGGTTAGCTTACTATCAGGTGTTAGCCTGGATAGTCGCGTTTAGCGTGGCCTGTGTAAAGTTGGCGAGGGCGCGCAATGCGATAGTCGCCGCCAATCATTTCATTCCAGTGGGCGATCCATCCTGGTGTGCGGCCGGTGGCAAAAATAACAGTAAAGAGCTCTGTTGGAATGCCGATGGCTTTAAGGATGATACCTGAGTAGAAATCTACGTTTGGATATAGGCCGCGAGCTTTGAAGTATTCGTCTTCAAGGGCGATTTTTTCAAGTTTCATTGCCATTTTAAGCATTGGGTCGTCTTGTAAGCCAAGCTCTAGTAGTACTTCGTCGCAGCATTTTTTCATCACTACGGCGCGAGGGTCGTAGCTCTTATAAACGCGATGTCCAAAGCCCATTAGGCGGAAGGGGTCGCTCTTGTCTTTGGCTTTGGCCATGAATTCATCGATACGAGACTCGTCACCGATTTCTGCAAGCATTTTAAGGACGGCTTCGTTAGCGCCGCCATGAGCGGGCCCCCAAAGTGCAGCTATGCCCGCTGCAATACAGGCAAATGGATTTGCACCGGTGGAGCCTGCCATGCGAACTGTCGAGGTTGAGGCGTTTTGTTCGTGATCTGCATGAAGTAAAAATACTTTATCCATGGCATTGGCAAGAACGGGGCTAATTGGCTTCTGTTCGCATGGGGTGTTGAACATCATGTGAAGGAAGTTTTCTGAGTAGCTCAGGTCATTGCGTGGATACATGAATGGCTGGCCAATGTTGTACTTGTAGACCATGGCAGCCAGTGTTGGCATTTTAGCAATTAAGCGATGCGCAGCGATTTCACGATGCTTGGCATTGGTGATGTCTAGAGAGTCGTGGTAGAACGCTGAGAGGGCGCCTACAACGCCGCACATGACGGCCATTGGGTGTGCGTCACGGCGAAAGCCTTTAAAGAAGCTTGCTAGCTGCTCATTGACCATAGTATGGCTGCCAATGGTTTTAACAAATTCTTCTTTTTCTTCTTTTGTTGGTAGTTCGCCGTGTAGAAGCAAGAATGAAACTTCTAGGAAGTCTGATTTGTCTGCTAGTTGTTCGATTGGGTAGCCGCGATGTAATAAAACACCTTTGCCGCCATCTATGTAGGTGATTTTTGAATCGCAGGCTGCAGTTGAAACGAAGCCTGGGTCGTAGGTGAACTTACCTTGAGCGGTAAGGCTACGGACATCGATAACATCTGGGCCGATGGTTCCTTCGTAAATAGGAAGTTCTAAACTTTCATCTGAACCATCAATTTTTAAATACGCTTTTTTGTCAGCCATGAATGGCCTCCTGTCGGCAATTTTAATACTAGGATTCTGATAGAACCCTTTTCTTTTAAGTGAGCCTGGTAAGGCTCTGGACCGTTGCAAAGACGGCCAACTATAGAGCCAAAATAACGATTGTCAATTGTTGGAATTTGACCATTTGGTCAGGTTTAAGTGTTTTGCTTAAAGTTTGAGCTATTATTTAACTGGTTCTGTGAAATGCTGATGTTTGTTGATGTAAAGCCGTGTTGCTGGTTTGAATTTCGTATTTCTTGTGTCTATAATTCGCCGCGTTTGCGAAGGCATGTAAAAAGACCGTAAGTGTGTATTTTTATTGAAAAAATCGCACAGTTAACGGGCTTGCCCACATAAGCTCGCTTCATTTTGGAGCGTGAGAGAGAGTGTAACAACCGTGAATCAAAAAAGACCCGTAAACTTAGATTTAACTAAGTTCAGTTTTCCGCTTCCTGCATTAACGTCCATCGCGCATCGAGTCGCTGGTGTTATTTTATTTGTAGGTGTTATTTTTTTACTGTGCGCTTTAAGCAGCTCGTTAGAGTCCGCCGAAGGTTTTGCTAGCATAAAAAATTCCATGACTTCTGGATTTGGCAGTTTCATCACTTGGGGTTTGCTATCTGCATTGGCTTATCACTTTGTCGCAGGTATTAAACATTTATTAATGGATCTAGGAATTGGTGAAGATAAAGAGAGTGGTGTTATTGCTGCTGCCTTTACAATTATTATTTCTGGCGTACTGATTGTTCTAGCAGGGGTTTGGGTATGGGCGTAAGTATTACTAACTTCAGCCGCAGTGGTTTGTCTGACTGGTTGATTCAGCGCTTTTCTGCCGTTGTTATGGCGCTGTATACAGTATTTATTGTGGGTTACATCTTGGCATCGCCAGGTATGGACTTTACACAATGGAAAGAGTTCTTTGAGTGCACTGGCGTTCGTATTTTTACTTTGCTAGCACTTATTTCTGTTGTAGCTCATGCTTGGATAGGCATGTGGATCATCTCAACGGATTACCTAAAACCTGCCGCCATTCGTTTTGCATTCCAAGCAGCATGCTTTTTAGCAATGTTTGTTTTCTTGGTTTGGGGCATTGACATCATCTGGGGTCTATAAGAAATGGCAACTAGTATTCGCACTATGGTTTATGACGCCATCGTTATCGGTGGTGGTGGCGCAGGCATGCGTGCCGCATTGCAATTAACAGAAGCTGGTATTAAAACCGCTTGTGTTACAAAAGTTTTCCCAACACGTTCTCACACGGTATCGGCTCAAGGTGGTATTACTTGCGCGATCGCGTCTAACGACCCGAACGATGACTGGCGCTGGCACATGTACGATACCGTAAAGGGATCGGATTACATTGGTGACCAAGACGCAATTGAATATATGTGCCAAGTGGGTCCGCAGGCTGTGTTTGAGCTAGACCACATGGGTCTGCCATTTTCACGTACAGAAGAAGGGCGAATTTATCAGCGTCCATTTGGTGGTCAGTCAAAAGATTTTGGCAAGGGTGGTCAAGCTGCTCGAACATGTGCTGCTGCTGACCGAACAGGTCATGCTCTGTTGCATGCGCTATATCAGGGTAACCTGAAAGGCGGAACCACATTCTTAAATGAATGGTATGCGGTTGATTTGGTTAAGAATGAAAATGATCAAGTAGCCGGTACGATTGCTATTTGTATTGAGACGGGCGAAACCGTTTACATCAAAGCAAAAGCCACTGTTTTAGCAACGGGTGGTGCAGGTCGAATTTATCAATCTACTACTAACGCATTAATTTGTACTGGTGACGGTATGGGCATGTCTTTGCGTGCCGGCGTGCCAGCACAAGACATGGAAATGTGGCAGTTCCACCCAACCGGTATTGCTGGCGCAGGTGTTTTGGTAACAGAGGGTTGTCGTGGTGAAGGTGGTTACCTGATCAATAAAGACGGTGAGCGTTTCATGGAGCGTTATGCGCCCAATGCTAAAGACCTTGCGGGTCGTGACGTTGTGGCTCGTTCAATGGTGCTTGAGATTCTTGAAGGTCGTGGTTGTGGACCTGATGCTGATCACGTAATGCTTAAGCTTGATCACCTAGGTGAAGAAACGCTAAACGCAAAATTGCCTGGTATTCTTGAGTTGTCTCGTACCTTTGCTCACGCAGATCCAGTTAAAGAGCCTATTCCAGTAGTGCCAACTTGTCATTATATGATGGGTGGCGTGCCAACTAACATTGGTGGCCAAGCGTTGGGTGTTGATGCTGACGGTAAAGACTTCATTATTGATGGTCTTTACGCCTGCGGCGAAGCGGCCTGTGTATCTGTTCACGGTGCTAACCGTTTGGGTGGTAACTCACTTCTGGACCTTGTGGTATTTGGTCGTGCGGCTGGTTTGCAAATTGAAAAGAGTTTCCGAGAAGGTTTTGATTTAGTTGCACCGCGTGAAGAAGATATTGAGCGTGCTATGGCTCGTTTGAATCGCTTGAATAACAGTACAAGTGGCGAGCCGGTGGCTCAGGTACGTGCTGATCTTCAGAAATGCATGCAGTTGTACTTTGGTGTTTTCCGTGACGGCGAGGCCATGAAGACGGGTCTTACAATGTTGAAGGAAATTGGCGAGCGAGTTAAAAACACTTACTTGTCAGATAAGTCATCGGCTTACAATACTGCGCGTATCGAAGCGCTTGAGCTTGATAACCTATACGAAGTGGCGTTTGCGACGGCTATTGCAGCTGAAGAGCGTAAAGAATCTCGTGGTGCTCATGCTCGTAATGACTTTACAGAGCGTGATGATGAGAACTGGTTGTGTCACTCGGTGTACTTCCCGCAAACTCAAACCATTGGTAAGCGTGCTGTAAACTTTGCGCCTAAAACCATGGACGCATTCCCACCAAAAATTCGTACATATTAAGAGTGGGGGAGAGAGAATCATGTTAGTTAGCGTATATCGTTACAACCCAGAAACAGACTCTGCGCCTTTCATGCAGGATTATGAGATTGAAATCCCTAAGGGAAAAGATCTTATGGTGCTGGATGTATTGGCATTGATTAAAGAGCAAGATCCTTCATTGGCTTATCGTCGTTCATGCCGTGAAGGTGTGTGTGGCTCAGATGGTCTTAACATTAACGGTAAAAATGGCCTGGCTTGTGTGACGCCTTTATCGGAATGTGTGAAAGGCAATAAGTTAGTATTGCGTCCATTGCCGGGTTTGCCCGTCATTCGTGACATCGTTATTGATATGAGCTTGTTTTATAAGCAGTATGAAAAGGTTAAGCCGTTTCTTCAGAATAATTCACCAGTGCCTGCGATTGAGAGATTGCAGTCGCCTGAAGAGCGTGAAAAGTTAGATGGTCTGTATGAGTGTATTCTTTGTGCATGCTGTTCAACATCTTGTCCTTCATTTTGGTGGAATCCGGATAAATTCCTAGGTCCAGCTGCTTTGTTGCAGGCTTATCGTTTCTTAGCAGATAGTCGTGATGAATCTACTCAAGAGCGTTTAGCGGAACTGGATGATCCGTTTAGTGTGTTCCGTTGCCGTGGCATCATGAACTGCGTAAGTGTTTGTCCTAAAGGGCTAAACCCTACCCGAGCAATCGGGCATATTCGCAACATGTTGTTGTCGCGTAACGTTTAAATAAAAGGGGCTTTTTAGCCCCTTTTATTTTGCTTGTAGAAAAGGTGGCGTTCATTAATTTAGGTTGCTGTTTTAGGGTGGTGATTTAAATTCGGTTTTATTTGTTGGTTTATTGGGTGTTAAGCTAAAGGCTTCAATAATTAATTGAATTCGTTAGGCTTTTCAACGAATAGCGGATGCGTAAAATGTGGATTAGAGTATGATTTAAAAAATTCTTAAACATTGCTATTGGGGCGATGATGGGCTTAGTGGCTAAAAGCTGAGTTATTTTAAGTTTTAGTGAAAATGGGCGTACCAGACACATGGTGTGCTTAGCTTTAGAAAGATAGGCTTACTAGCATCATATTTGCTAGGCTATAAATTAGTACATAAATTGGAAAGCGGGAAACCCCCGTACTGTTTAAAAAACTTTAGACCTCACCCGGTCATCTGCATATCCACAGCAGGGAAGTTTAGATGTCAGTATTCCTAGACACATTAAGGTGGTTTTGTCATGCACGAAAGCTCGATGGAGCAACTATGGAGCACGTCCCAGTTGGCAGGGGGCAATGCAGCTTACATAGAAGAATTGTACGAATTATATTTAACCGATCCTAATTCGGTATCAGAGCAATGGAGAAATTACTTCAATGCCTTGCCTCGCACAGAAGGGGGGGATTTACACGACACTCCTCACACCCCCATTCGCGAACAATTTTTACTTATCTCAAAGAATCAACGTAGAAATACTTCTGCCACACAAAGTCAAGTTTCAAGTGGTTATGATCAAAAGCAATTACGAGTATTTCAATTAATTAATGCGTTTCGATTTCGTGGTCATCAACATGCCACACTTGATCCATTAGGTATTATGGAGCGAGAGCAGGTTCCAGATTTAGAACTAA
This sequence comes from uncultured Bermanella sp., assembly GCA_913058575.1. Taxonomy (GTDB): domain Bacteria; phylum Pseudomonadota; class Gammaproteobacteria; order Pseudomonadales; family Oceanobacteraceae; genus Bermanella. The sequence continues at coordinate 7,692 of CAJXRF010000118.1, read as the reverse complement.
GATTTCATGAATTGTCAGATGCTGATATGGACAGTATTTTTCAAACGGGTTCGCTTTTCATTGGTAAAGAAGAAGCGAGCTTAAGTGAAATTGTAGAGGCGCTAGAAAGTACTTATTGTCGCAATGTGGGTGCTGAATATATGCATATTGTTGATACAGCTGAAAAACGCTGGTTTCAACAAAGAATTGAAAGTGTTCGTGCTAAGCCCGAATACAGTGATGAAGCTAAAAAGCATTTACTTGAACGCCTAACGGCAGCAGAAGGCTTGGAGAAATATCTAGGGTCTAAGTACCCAGGTGTTAAGCGCTTTGGCTTGGAAGGGGGTGAAACACTAATTCCGCTGATGGATGAGCTGATTCAGCGCTCTGGTACCTATGGTGCTAAAGAAATTGTTATCGGCATGGCTCACCGGGGTCGTTTGAACTTGCTGATTAATACGCTGGGTAAATCGCCATCCGATTTGTTTGATGAATTTGACGGTAAGGCCCAGTACAACAGTTCTGGGGATGTTAAGTATCACCAGGGTTTCTCATCAAATGTGTTGACCCCTGGTGGCGAAGTACATTTAGCTCTGGCATTTAACCCAAGCCATTTAGAAATTGTTTCTCCTGTGGTGGAAGGCTCCGTTCGCGCTCGCCAAGATCGTCGTGGTGACAAAGAAGGGGATACGGTTGTTCCTGTTATTATTCACGGGGACTCAGCCTTTGCAGGTCAGGGCGTTGTCATGGAAACCTTCCAAATGTCTCAAACCCGTGGTTATAAGACGGGCGGTACGATTCATTTGGTCGTGAATAACCAAGTTGGTTTTACTACGAACAAGCGTGAGGATGTACGTTCAACAGAATATTGCACCGACGTTGCAAAAATCGTACAGGCACCCATTCTTCATGTTAATGCAGATGACCCTGAGGCTGTATTGTTTGTTACTCAATTGGCTGTTGATTATCGGAATGAGTTTAAGAGAGATGTGGTCATTGATTTGGTTTGTTATCGTCGTCGTGGCCATAATGAAGCGGATGAGCCTTCAGCCACTCAACCACTCATGTACAAAATCATCAAGAGTCTGAAGACTACTCGCACCCTTTATGCTGATGCATTATTGGAGCAAGGAGTGGTGGCGAGCGAAAACGTTAAGAAGATGGAAGAAGATTATCGCAACACCCTTGAAGAGGGTAAACATGTTGTGAAAAGCTTGGTAACGGAACCCAATAAAGAAATGTTTGTTGATTGGCGCCCTTTTCTTGGCCATGAATGGACAACTGAAGGGGATACATCTTGTGATCTTAAGAGATTGCAAGAGTTGGCTATTCAGCTTCAAGAAGTGCCTGAGGGTTTTGTTGTTCAGCGCCAAGTAAATAAGATACTAGAAGATCGCCGTAAAATGTCAGCAGGTGCATTACCTATTAATTGGGGGTTTGCTGAAACCATGGCTTATGCCACTCTGCTAGATGAAGGTCATCCAATTCGTTTGACAGGTCAGGATGTTGGGCGTGGTACTTTCTCGCATCGTCATGCTGTATTGCATAACCAAAAAGATGGCGAGTCATATTGTTCTCTTCAGAATATGAGTGAAGATCAGCCTACTTATACTTTGCATGACTCGCTGCTGTCCGAAGAAGCAGTGCTAGGTTTTGAGTATGGCTATTCTACGACCACCCCAAATATGTTGGTTATTTGGGAAGCTCAGTTTGGTGATTTTGCCAATGGTGCGCAGGTGGTGATGGATCAATTTATCTCCAGTGGTGAACATAAATGGGACCGTTTGTGTGCTTTGACTATGCTGTTGCCACATGGGTATGAAGGGCAAGGGCCAGAGCATAGCTCAGCTCGATTGGAGCGTTATTTACAATTGTGCGCCGAGCATAATATGCAGGTATGTGTACCTTCTACTCCTGCTCAGATATTCCATTTGTTGCGCCGACAAGTTATTCGCCCATTGCGTAAGCCTTTGGTAATTATGTCGCCTAAGAGTTTACTGCGTCATAAAGAGGCCATAAGCACGCTGGAAGAATTGTCAGACGGCTCTTTTCAGACTGTGATTCCTGAGACTGAAAGCATTAACGCTGCTGATGTCACGCGCTTGGTGTTATGTAGTGGCAAGGTTTATTACGATCTTATTGATCGTCGTCGAACGGAAGAAATGAAGCATGTTGCCATTGTTCGTTTAGAGCAGTTGTATCCTTTCCCTGAGGAAGAGTTTTTTGCTGCTATTTCTTCTTTTACTAATCTAAAAGAAACCTTTTGGTGTCAAGAAGAACCCATGAACCAAGGTGCCTGGTACAGCTCGCAGCATCACATGCGCAGAGTTGTACATCGTCATAATCCTAATTTGTATCTGGATTATGCTGGTCGAGAGGCGTCAGCTTCTCCGGCGGCGGGTTATATGGCGCTGCATTTGCAGCAGCAAGAGCAATTGATCGTGGACGCTTTGGGCCTTTAGGCCCTCTGTCATAGGCATTAGGAAAGAATATTATGAGTATTGAAGTTAAAGCACCGGTTTTTCCAGAGTCAGTAGCCGATGGCACGATCGCCACATGGCATAAGCAGCCGGGCGAAGCGGTGAGCCGCGATGAATTATTGGTAGACATCGAAACCGATAAGGTTGTATTGGAGGTCGTAGCTCAGTCTGATGGCGTTATTAAAGAGATTTTAAAAGCCGAAGGTGAGACCATATTAAGCACCGAGGTGATCGCTATATTTGAAGCGGGAGCAGCTGGTACTTCTTCTAAGGTGGCTGATGCTCCAGAGCCTGAAGCGGCTGAAAACACTGATGAATTAAAGGTGAACCCTGCTGCTCGTAAACTTGCCGATGAGAAGTCAGTTAATTTGGCTAATGTTGTGGCCACTGGAAAAGATGGGCGCATTACTAAAGAAGATGTATTGACGTTTGTTAAGGCTCAGTCGTCTGCGCAAGAAGCGTCTTCGGTTCCTGCACCTGTCAGTGCCTCAACAGAATCTAAGGCATCCTCACCTGCTATGCCAGTATTTGCAGCGGGAGAGCGCATTGAAAAGCGTGTCCCGATGACGCGTTTAAGATCAACTATCGCGAAAAGATTGGTATCCGCTCAGCAAACTGCTGCGATGCTTACCACTTATAATGAAGTGGATATGACCGCGATAATGGCGCTGCGTAAGACTTACAAGGAAATGTTTGAGAAAAAGCATAATGGAGCTCGCATGGGCTTTATGTCTTTCTTTGTTAAGGCGGCCGGTGAAGCGCTTAAGCGCTTCCCTGCGGTGAATGCCTCTATTGATGGTACTGACATGGTATATCATGGTTATCAGGATATTGGTGTGGCAGTGTCTACGGAAAAAGGTTTGGTAGTGCCTGTATTGCGCGATGTGGATGCGATGGGGCTTGCTGATATCGAATCGGGTATTGTAGAGTATGCAGGAAAAGCACGCGAAGGTAAGCTTGGCATTGAAGAAATGCAAGGCGGAACGTTCACCATCACTAACGGTGGAACCTTTGGGTCGCTTATGTCAACTCCGATTCTAAATCCACCGCAAACGGCTATCTTGGGGATGCACAAAATCCAAGATCGACCAATGGCTATCAATGGCCAGGTGGAAATACGTCCTATGATGTACCTAGCGGTATCTTACGATCACAGAATGATAGACGGTAAAGAAGCTGTACAATTCTTGGTGACCATTAAAGAGCTGTTGGAAGATCCAACCCGTATTCTGTTGGATATCTAAAACGTTAATCCGTTTTGTTTAATGCCCAAATATTCATTTCTTTGGGCTGCTTTTTATTTCAGGCGGCGTAATTTTGCTGCCAGAGTGATTAAATTCAAAGGAACATCTCATGGCAGATAAATTTGATGTAGTGGTAATTGGTGGTGGACCTGGCGGTTATGTGGCAGCTATTCGTGCTGCTCAGCTAGGCCTTAAAACTGCCTGTATTGATAAATGGCTTAATAAAGAAGGCAAAGGCGTATTTGGTGGCACCTGTTTAAACGTTGGGTGTATTCCATCCAAAGCGTTGTTGGATAGCACTCATAAGTATGAAGAAGCCAAGGACCATTTTGATGTTCATGGTATCAGTATAAAAGATATTAATATTGATGTTAACGCTATGCAGTCTCGTAAAGAGCAAATTGTTAAAGGCTTGACTACGGGTGTTGCTGGGTTGTTTAAAGCTAACGGTGTAACACCTTTAGAGGGTGTTGGTAAGCTATTGGCTGGTAAGAAAGTAGAGTTTACCAACCATGCTGGTAAGACTGAAGTGCTTGAGGCTGAAAATGTAATATTGGCAACAGGATCTGTTCCTATAGAGATTCCACCAGCCCCTTTAGCTGAAGGCCTAATTGTGGATTCAACTGGTGCGCTAGAATTTACAGAAGCGCCTAAGCGTCTTGGTGTGATTGGTGCTGGCGTAATTGGTTTGGAATTAGGCACGGTATGGAATCGAATCGGATCTAAAGTGACGGTTATTGAAGCTCAGGATAAGTTTTTAAGCTTGGTTGATCAGCAAGTCGCTAAGGAAGCCTCTAAGCTACTTAAGAAGCAGGGTATGGATATCTTGTTGGGTGCTCGATTGACTGGAACAGAAATTAAAGGCAAGGAAGTGGTTGTCAATTACACGGATGCAGAAGGGGAGAAAACAGCCACATTCGACAAGCTAATTGTAGCAGTGGGTCGCCGTCCTTATACGCAAAACCTTTTGTCTGGTGATTGTGGTGTTAATTTAGATGAGCGTGGCTTTATTTTTGTAAATGATAAATGCTCAACCGATGCTCCAGGTGTATATGCCATTGGTGATGTTGTGCGTGGTCCAATGTTGGCTCATAAATCTTCAGAAGAGGGTGTTATGGTCGCTGAACGTATAGCTGGGCATAAGGCTCAAATGAATTACGATATTATTCCTTCGGTTATTTATACGCATCCCGAAATTGCCTTTGTTGGTAAAAATGAAGATGAGCTAAAAGCAGCCGGTGAAAAATACAATGTAGGTACTTTCCCATTTGCGGCGTCGGGGCGAGCCATGGCTGCCAACGACACAGCAGGGTTTGTAAAAATTATTGCTGATGCAGAGACAGATCGTATTCTTGGTGCCAGCGTAATTGGTCCAAGTGCTGGTGATTTAGTTCAGCAGGTTGTGATTGCAATGGAGTTTGGCTCAAGTGCAGAAGATTTAGGCATGATGGTGTTCTCTCACCCAAGCCTATCTGAAACTGTTCATGAGGCAGCTCTTGGCGTAAATGGTCATGCAATACACAAAGCTAATAGAAAGCGTCGCTAATGTAATGTAGTTCTAAAAGTCGTCTGTTTTTTCAGGCGACTTTGAAATCTCCCTCCGTATTTCCTCTTCTTTTGTTTCGTTAAAACTTTAAAGTACTTTTTACTGGTTCGAAAATATAACTAAATCTGCAAATGACGTCTTCTGCCTAATGATGGGTAGTGTGGTACCTACTGCAATTTAATCGTGTAGTGTCTTTTATAGTTTGTTTTTGTTATAACATTTAGACGCCGGTTTAGTGCCGTTGCAAAGTGTACACGCGCTAATTTGTCCAAGGATAGTCTCTCGAGGTCCCAATGAACTTACACGAATATCAGGGTAAGCAATTATTTGCTGAATATGGTTTGCCTGTTTCAAAAGGTATTGCTTGCGATACGCCAGAAGAAGCGGCAGCGGCTGCGGAAAAATTAGGTGGCAGTAAATGGGTGGTTAAAACTCAAGTTCATGCAGGAGGAAGAGGAAAAGCTGGTGGCGTAAAGTTGCTGGATAATGCTGAAGATATAAAAGCATTTGCGAGTAAGTGGCTAGGTAAGAATTTAGTTACCTATCAAACAGATGAGAAAGGGCAGCCGGTAAGCAAAATTCTTGTAGAAGATTGTACGGACATTGATCAAGAGTTGTATTTAGGTGCTGTTGTAGATCGCTCAACCCGTAAAGTTGTGTTTATGGCGTCAACTGAAGGGGGGGTAGAAATTGAGAAGGTCGCCCATGAAACACCAGAGAAAATTCTTAAGGCGATTATAGACCCTATGACAGGTGCTCAGCCGTATCAGGGGCGAGACCTTGCCTTTAAGTTGGGGTTAAAGGGTAAACAAATAAAACAGTTCACGAATATATTTTTAGGGTTGGCAAAATTATTTGTCGAAAAAGATTTGGCATTGTTAGAAATTAATCCATTGGTTGTGACCACTGAGGGCGATCTTCACTGCTTGGATGCGAAGATTGGAATTGACAGTAATGCACTGTATCGCCACCCAGAATTGGTAGCCATGCAGGACCCTAGTCAGGAAGATGCTCGAGAAGCAGAAGCTGCGTCTTGGGAATTAAACTACGTGGCTTTGGATGGCAATATTGGTTGTATGGTAAATGGTGCGGGCCTAGCAATGGGAACCATGGATATTGTAAAAATCCATGGTGGCGATCCTGCTAACTTTTTAGACGTAGGTGGCGGTGCAACTAAAGAGCGAGTGGCTGAAGCGTTTAAAATAATTTTGTCAGATGAAAATGTCAGTGCGGTTCTGGTTAATATCTTTGGGGGCATTGTTCGCTGCGACATGATTGCCGAGGGGATTATTGGAGCAGTTAAGGAAGTGGGGGTTAAGGTGCCTGTTGTGGTGAGACTTGAAGGGAATAATGCTGAATTGGGATCGCAAAAATTAGCGCAGAGTGGTTTGGATATTATAGCAGCCACAAGCTTAACGGATGCGGCGCAGCAGGTGGTTAAAGCTGCTGGAGGTAAGTCATGAGTGTTTTAATTAATAAAAGTACTAAAGTGCTTTGTCAGGGTTTTACGGGTAGTCAGGGTACTTTCCACAGTGAACAGGCCATAGAATACGGCACTAACATGGTGGGCGGCGTGACGCCTGGCAAGGGGGGCTCGACCCACTTAGGTTTACCTGTCTTTAATACCGTAGAAGAAGCTGTGAATAAGACAGGCGCTGAAGCCTCTGTTATTTATGTGCCAGCTCCATTTTGTAAAGACTCCATTCTTGAGGCTGCCAACGCTGGCATTCAATTAATTGTTTGTATTACCGAAGGCATACCTACACTTGATATGCTTGAGTGTAAGGTGAAATGTGATGAGTTAGGTGTAATGTTAATTGGTCCAAACTGCCCAGGTATTATTACACCAGGGGAGAGCAAAATTGGCATTATGCCAGGTCATATTCATTTGCCTGGTAAGGTGGGGATCGTTTCTCGCTCTGGTACGCTAACTTATGAAGCCGTAAAACAAACGACCGACCACGGTTTTGGTCAATCGACCTGTGTTGGTATAGGCGGTGACCCAATACCAGGCTCAAGTTTTATTGATATTCTTAAGCTTTTCCAAGCGGATCCTAAAACTGAAGCGATTGTGATGATTGGAGAAATAGGCGGCACAGCTGAAGAAGAAGCTGCTGCTTATATAAAAGAAAACGTCACTAAACCAGTGGTTTCCTATATAGCAGGTGTCACCGCTCCAGCAGGAAAGCGCATGGGTCATGCAGGGGCGATTATTTCTGGTGGCAAGGGCACGGCTGAAGAAAAATTTGCAGCATTACAAGATGCTGGTGTCACTACGGTTCGTTCATTGGCTGACATCGGAGAAGCGTTAAAAGAAAAAACTGGTTGGTAAATTCCAATCAAGCGTAAAAAATGTATGGTCCGCCTCGTTATTGCAAGTGATATTTTCCGATAACGGGGTTGGTTTGCGCTAATGTATTCGGAGTCATATTGGGCGCTTTCG
>CAJXRF010000117.1 GCA_913058575.1 uncultured Bermanella sp. | reverse complement strand
GCCTATAACCCCTATATAGGCTAACGGGCGGCGAGATATGGGTTGTATACATGAGTAGAAAGATTGAATTATTGGCACCCGGCGGTGATGTAAACGCCATTAAAGCGGCCATTGTGGCCGGTGCCAATGCGGTGTACTGCGGGCTAGATACCTTTAACGCCCGGAACCGTGCTAGCAATCTTTCATTTGATGATTTAAACGGCATTGTCCGTTTAGCCCATGAATATCAATGCGAGATCTTTTTAACCCTGAACGTGGTGATTCTAGAAAACGAATTAGCGGGCATGATTAAGCTGCTAAACAAGCTGGTGAATACCGGCATCGACGGCATTATCGTGCAAGACTTGGGTATGTTTAACCTGGTTAAAAAGCATTTCCCAACGCTAGACATTCACGCTTCTACCCAGCTCACCACCCACAACGAAGGGCAAATTTTATTCTTAGCCAAAATTGGCGCCACTCGTGTGAACTTATCCCGTGAATTAAATTTGGGTGAAATAAAATCGTTAACTGCACTTGCCCACGATGTAGATGTATTAACAGAAGTATTTGTACACGGTGCCTTGTGTATTGCGTTCTCTGGCCAGTGTTATTCAAGTTCGGTGAGTGTGGGAAATTCCGGTAACCGTGGCCGTTGTAGCCAAGCGTGCCGTGATGAATACGAACCTACTGAAATGGGCAATAAGCACCCGCTTAACTTAAAAGATAACTCAGCTTATTTTGATTTACCTGAATTGGTAGAAGCGGGTGTGGATTCGTTAAAAATTGAAGGGCGCATTAAAGGCGCAAGCTATGTTCACACAGTGGTGGACAGCTGGCGCAAACAAATTAATAAGTTTGTAGAAACTGGTAAATTATTAGAAGACGATTCAAACCTTTATAAAGTGTTTAACCGTGATTTTACCAACCTGTTCTTAAAGGGTGACATGACTAAGTCCATGTTTATCGACAACCCCCGTGACAACAGCTTTACCCACGCTAATGAAAAAAGTAACGCCATATCGGTTGTGCAAATACATGATGCGCAACAAGAATTATCTCAAGAAAAAAATGAAATCAGCGCACAGGTCAGTGAAAAGATTGAATACCTAAGCATTGACAAACACCTTCTTAATATTGAGTTCTCGGGCAAACTAAATGAACCATTAACCGTGACTGCCGTAGTAAGTGATGGCAATCAAAAAGCCCTAGAGAAAAAAGACAAACAAGTATTTGTGGTGCAATCAGATACTTGCCTTATTGCCGCTGGCAAGTCAGCCATAGACCAAAGTGCCATTGAAAAACGCTTTAAGAGTTTTAATAACGCCCGGTACAACATTGAAGGATTTTATTTTAATCAACTGGACGACAATTTAAACATTCCGTTTAAAGAACTCACCACCCTTAAAAACAAGTTGGCGTTTTTATTAAATGATTCTAAAGACGTGGTGCCCGCTGTGGAAATCGCTGCATTACCCCAGCATGCTAAAATAGAAGAAAAACCTAAACTGTCTATTTTAATTAGCGACATTGCAGACTTACACCTGTGTGATCAAACAGAAGCCGATGTGTACTTTAAATTACCTGAAAGTTTTAAAGTGGGCAGCACTAAATACATCGATATTTTCTTGGAGAACCCAAGACTGATTCCTTGGTTTCCAGCGGTGTTAATTGGCAAAGATTATCAAGAGTCCGTTAAAATATTAGAAGTGGTTAAGCCTGCGCGCATTGTGAGCAACAACACAGGGGTGGCTTATAAAGCGTTTGAGATGGGCATAGATTGGATTGCAGGACCCTTCCTTAATACCACCAACTCTTACGCCCTATTAACCTTGCAAGAAGAACTTAACTGCAAAGGCGCGTTTATTTCTAACGAAATTAATCAAAATCAAATTAGACGCATTAAACGCCCAGAAGGCTTTAAACTGTTATACAGTATTTACCACCCTATCTTAATGATGACCAGCCGCCAGTGTTTCTTCCAGCAAACTGTGGGCTGTAAAAAGCCCAGCATTGAAGATGGTTGCATGCTGAAATGTGAAAAAGCCACCACCATTACTAACGTGAAAGGCATTTCATTCGCGGTAGACAAACAAAAAGGTGGCTACCCGAGTATTTACAATCACGAGCAGTTCTTAAATCTAGACGCGGTGAAGGATTTCTCGGGCTTGTTTGATGAGTTCTTTATTGATTTAACTAATATTGGTGCCGGCTCGAAAGAGCAAGCCGATAAGGCTGAATTGTTACGTCATTTTGAAAATGTATTGGATGGAGTGGAAGCGTCCAGTGTGCAGCTAAACGAGATGGTGAGCGTTTCTACTAATGCCCAGTATCGTCAGGGGCTTTAGCTTTAAAAACAAAAAGTCGAAACCGGATATAAGAAATATTCGATTTCGACTTTTTTATTTAATGACCGACTAAAAACTAAAACTGCATCTCAGGCACCACATCTGGCACTACTAATTCCCCTGCTGTTTTATCAATAATCTCTTGCACTGACACACCCGGTGCGCGCTCAATTAGCCAAAAGGCACCGTTGCGTATTTCCATAAAGGCTAAATCTGTTACTACTTTTTTAATGCAGCCTGCCCCGGTTAACGGCAAGGTACATTTGGGTAAGAGTTTAGATTCACCATTTTTTGAAGCATGAGTCATGGTGACGATAATATTGTCGGCACCGGCTACTAAATCCATGGCGCCCCCCATGCCTTTAATGAGTTTGCCGGGAATCATATACGAGGCAATGTTACCGCGCACATCCACTTCAAAGGCACCTAAAACAGTTAAGTCCACATGACCACCACGAATCATGGCAAAGGATTCGGCCGATGAAAAAATGGAAGCGCCATTAATGGCGGTGACGGTTTGTTTACCGGCGTTAATCATATCGGCGTCTAATTCATCTTCGGTGGGAAAGCGCCCCATGCCTAATAAGCCATTTTCTGATTGCAGCATCACTTCCATGCCTTCAGGCACATAGTTGGCCACGAGCGTGGGAATGCCTATACCCAGATTCACGTAGTAGCCATCTTTCATTTCCTGCGCCACACGCTGGGCGAGCTGTTCTCTTGATAAAGCCATTACTATTTCTCCCTATGCCTGTGATTCAACAGTGGTGATGGTGCGCTGTTCGATACGTTTTTCAAACGTCCCTAAAATCAAGCGATCAACGTATATGCCTGGGGTATGTATGTGAGCTGGGTCTAGCTCCCCTGGCTCTACTATTTCCTCCACTTCGACTACGGTAATTTTTCCGGCAGTGGCGGCCATGGGGTTAAAGTTTTGTGCGGTGTGGCGGTAAACCAAATTACCAAAGGTATCGGCTTTCCAAGCTTTAACGATGGCAAAGTCGCCGGTAATGGCTTCTTCCATTATGTACTTGCGACCATTAAATTCTTTAACTTCTTTGCCCTCACCCACTGGGGTGCCGTAGCCGGTGGCGGTATAAAAAGCAGGAATGCCGGCGCCACCTGCGCGCATTTTCTCGGCCAAGGTGCCTTGTGGGGTGAGCTCTACTTCTAATTCACCAGCTAATAGTTGCTCTTCAAATAATTTATTCTCACCCACATAAGAAGACACCATTTTTTTAATTTGCTTATCTTCTAGCAAAACGCCTAAACCAAAGCCATCTACCCCGCAGTTATTGGAGACAAACGTTAAATCCGTGGTGCCTTTATTTTTAATTTCGCTTATTAAGTTTTCAGGAATGCCACACAAACCAAAGCCCCCTGCGATGACGGTCATGCCATCTTCAAGGCCCGCCATGGCCTCTTGGTAACTGCCAACCAGCTTATTAAATCCCGACATATTCAACTCCTACCTAGCAATCACATTAGGTATTTTTATTGTTAAGTGGCTCCTCCATCTGGGTTCATTACTGAGAGAAGCCAACAAGAGAAATGCATCTTTAATACTTTCACAGCATGGGATAGGCACTTATATTAAACAATTGGAAAAAATTCATGGTTTAATAAGTTTCTTAAATGAATGGCTAGAGGGGTAATCGAGGCATGGCCAGTATAAGCAACGTGACTTTCAAACAAATTCGGGCCTTTGTGGCTGTGGTGCATTCGCGCAGCTTTGCCGAGGCCGCGGCGCAAATTCACCTTTCGCAACCTGCGTTAAGCATTGCTATTAAAAATTTAGAGGAAACCGTGGGCGGCCAACTGCTAACTCGCACCACCCGTTCCTTTGCGCTTACCCCAGAAGGAGAAAGCTTTTACCCCACCGCTCAGCGTTTGCTTCGGGAATGGGATAGCGCCTTATTAGACTTGAATAATCGCTTTGCGCTTCGCACTGGTCGCATCACGGTGGCCGCTATGCCGTCCTTTGCAGGTAACCTTTTGCCCATTGCCCTTAAGGCATTTAAATCCCAACATAGCCAAATTAAAGTGGCCCTGCACGATGTAATTGCTGAAGAAGTGGTGAGCATGGTACGTTCAGGCCAAGCCGAATTAGGGGTGAGCTTTGACCCTGGTGAACAAGAAGATTTACGATTCATGCCACTGTTTAATGATCAGTTTGTGGCGGTTTTACCTAAACACCACCCCCTAAGTGAGCACACTCAAATCGCCCTGAGTGACTTATTGGAATACGATTTATTAACCTTGCAAGCCCCTTCTCTGGTGCGCCAGTTAATATGTGACTGGTTAGAGAGCCAAGAATTACCCTTTAACCCAGCCATGGAAACCCACCAATTAGTGACCATTGGCCGCATGGTGGCTCAAGATTTAGGGGTAAGCATTGCACCTGCCTTGTGTGAGTTACAAATGCAGGAGGTGGGCGCTGTATGTCGCCCCCTTAAAGATAAGGGCATCAGTCAGCGTGTAGGCATCATTACCCGCAAGCGCTACCCGTTGTCGGCCGCGGCGCAAGCCATGAAAGGAATTTTACAAAATACCTTTCAGAAGTAGCCCATTCCCATCAATAAAAGCCGCAATTAATTAGCGGGTATTACTATATTAAGGCATTTTTTGTCTACACTTATATAACCCAAAGGAAAACGGTTACGCAGCCTATGAAAAAATTAGGCCTATAAATAAAGGGGCTGGTGAGCTGCATTGGTTGAGCTTTAATAAAGCCAATTATTCAATTAAAGAAATGCACTACAGATGGGCAAATATTGCTGAACAGCGTACCAAAACACTTTAAACTTCACATATACCAATTTAGTTCAGTTTGAAATACGAGTAGCCAATAGCATGAGCAAAACCAGCATTATAGAAGGCGTAGATTACGGCCCGTTAGCAGCACTTATTGGCCAGTGGCGTGGCGATAAAGGCACAGATATCGCACCAGAGCCTGATGGTGAAGAGAATAATGGTTATTCAGAAATCATTACGTTCGAAGCCATTGGCAATACCAGCAATGCCGAAGCGCAAGACTTGGCCGGAGTGCTCTATCATCAAGTGGTGACTCGTTCACGGGATAAGAAAGCTTTACATAACCAAACCGGCTATTGGATGTGGGACAAAGAAAACAACCTAGTGATGCATTCATTTACCATTCCTCGTGGTGTATGTGTGTTGGCCGGAGGCGAGGTAGTCGACCCTAACGTACTAGACGTTCAGGCCGCCATGGGAGATAAAGAGTGGGAAATCATTCAGTCACCCTTCATGAAAAAGAAGGCTCGTACTGTGCAGTACCATATTAAGATATCGGTTAAAGGGGATACGCTTAATTATAAACAAACCATGAATTTAGAAATTTATGGCAAACAGTTTGAGCACACCGACAATAATGCTCTTATTCGCGTGAAATAAATAAAGCCAGTGAAATAAAACTGCCCTGATCGCCAGCAAGCCTCTGCCTTGAGATTTGTTGGCTTTACACTAACCTTTATAAAGAACACCCCTATCTATTCATTACTTTTAGTTACTCGCTATATGGATATTGCGACATGGACAGCCAAACCCTTGAGGACTTAAAAAGAAAAATAGTAAAGCTGCCGCCCTTGTCCACCGTTGTAACCCGCTTACTTGCCTTAAACCCAGATAACGATGATTTTTTTGAGTCGGTATTGGCCCTTGCTAAAGAAGACCCGACTTTTACGCTGCGCATTATTAAACTGAGCAACAGTGCCATTAATACCCCAGTAGAAGAAATAATAGGCATTCGAGGCGCCATCGTGCGCATTGGTACTAGCCAAATTGCTGGTTTAATCGCCTCCATGGCCATGGCGGAAGTATTTATTCCTAGGAATCAGCGTGAAAAAAACCTATGGCGACACGCTATACAAGTGGCAGTAATTGCACGGGTTTTAGCCTGTGCCACGACGGCCTTTTCAGTAAACCCCGAGCAGGCTTATTTATGTGGGCTCATTCACGATATGGGAAAATTTATCATTCCCAATAATCCAATAAACAGCACACACAAGGAACCTGGCCCACTTGATGGAAATTGCAAAAATGCCCAGCAGTATATTTATTCAGAAAAAGATGCGTCGGGATTTAATCACGCCATTTTAGGCATGCACATTTGTAAAAAATGGCAGCTGCCAGAGCTGCTGTGTAACGTGGTGAGATATCATCATCAAGAAGAGCTGCCTAAAGACATTAACAATGATTTAAAGTGTGCGCACTTAATTCGCATTACCCAATTGGCAGACATGATCAGCATCTATTTCACGGTGCACCCAGAAGTATTAGATTTTGATTTAGAACAAATAGAAGAAAGCTTAAACGTAAACTGCATCAGCGCTTTTCCCGGAAAGCCCCCTGTGGCTGCCAATGAGTTGGCCACATTAATTGCCCCCATGTGGCTAGAAGCCAATATGGCCATTAAAAACTTAAACATGACTGAAAGCTAAAAGCGTAATTACAGCAACTGAAAGTTAGGGTGTAGGTTCCAGTCTATTTCAGTTAGGTGATGGGAAACTAAGTATTCATTGGCTTTGCTAAAACAGCCCGAACCATTAAACGCCACAAAATCTTGCCCGTGTTTACTGGCTCCTAATGGACTTGGGTGTGAGGTTTTAATCACGCAATGTTTGTTGGTATCAATTTTTTCACACACTCCATGTGCAAATTTTCCCCACGCTAAAAACACCACATTAGTTTTTTCTTGATTGATATATTCAATGCAACTATTTGTGAAAGTCTCCCAGCCTTTTTTACTGTGGCTACCCGCTTGTGCTTCACGTACCGTTAAACAGGAGTTTAACAATAGAACCCCTTGATTGGCCCAATCTTGTAAGTTGCCCGACACAGGAATATCGATATTTAAATCACGGTTTAATTCTTTGTAGATATTTCTAAGAGAAGGTGGAATTTTAACCCCTTCTTCAACGCTAAATGACAATCCATGAGCTTGGCCTTTACCATGGTAAGGATCTTGACCCACGATCACCACTTTCACACTATCGAATGTGGCACTTTGAAATGCGTTGTAGCAATACTGACTCTCTGGAAACACCACCTGCCCTGCTGCCTGCTCTTCTTGTAAAAACTGCCCAAGGGACTGCATGTAGTCTTTGGCAAACTCTTTCTTGAAATGCTTTTTCCATTTGGGATCAAGCTTTTTGGGCAGAGCAATCATTTATTGTTCTTCATCTATCTTTTGGGTTTGCTTGGTGACGACAAATAATCGATAAATAAATACGGTAAATAACGGCAGGACAAATACATTTAATGCAAACTCAAACATACCCAGTATTAAAGGGTTAACGGCTATCATTAAATTTAGCAAAACCAACACTAATGCATACACACCCATCAGAGCGCCCAGCACCATAAAACCATTGAAGGCTAACTTATTACCTTTTATTTGCTGGTTACTGGCTTTCAAAGCTTCTATTGGATTCAAACCATCTACTAGGGTGCAGTAAACGGCAAAAAAGCAACGGTACATAATCATACAAACAGGAATGGCGATGACCGTGGCCATTAATGTATTTTTCAAAACCTCATCACTAATGCCTGCAGTCAATATCCCGCCCACTAAACCCGCGGGAATAATCGCCACCATAACAAATAGCCCCATCACAATACTAGTGAGTACCACTGGCATCACTTTATTAACGGCCAGTGTAAATGCTGATTGTAAACTATCATCTTGATCGGTTGAAAATTGATGCACAAGCGCCATCATATACACAGAAAAAAACATGCTCATGAGCATCATAACTAACAAGCCTAAACCAGAAGGCTGAGCCGCACCAAATATCGCAGAGTTAATAAGAGGCACAATACTAGAGGCCACACTTAACCAAAATATTTTATTAAAAAGACGAGTATAGAAGGTTAAACTTTGCTTAAAAATATCGATGGCGGTCATAAAGATAGCTCGGTTATTGAAACAACTTCCCTTATTAAACACACAGGAGGCTGAATGGTTGCACGAAAATTTAATATACAGCTTTAACAAAAAAGCCGAAGCGCCACTTCAGGGTCCCCTAAAGATTAGCTTCGGCTTAGCGTATGGGCTAGTTAACCACGTGGGCGCATGTGTGGGAACAAGATAACGTCTTTAATGGTTGGGCTGTCTGTGAACAACATCATTAAACGGTCGATACCAATGCCTTCACCTGCTGTTGGCGGCATGCCGTATTCTAAGGCTTCTATGTAGTCAGCATCGTAATGCATGGCTTCATCGTCACCGGCGGCTTTTTCATCCACTTGCTTTTGGAAACGTTGCGCTTGATCTTCAGCATCGTTTAACTCGCTAAAACCATTGGCCAGTTCACGACCACCCACAAAGAATTCAAAACGGTCGGTGAAAAAAGAATTGTCATCGCTGCGACGGGCCAGTGGCGATACTTCCCAAGGATAAGCCGTAATGAAAGTTGGTTGATCTAATTTATGTTCAGCCGTTTCTTCAAAGATTTCACACAACCACTTACCAGGACCCCATGCACTTTGCTTAGGCTCATCTTTAATACCCACTTGGCGACCATAGGCGATTAGCGCTTCAAGATTGTTTTCGCAGTCTTGAATAACAGCATTATCAAATTCTGGATTATATTTCATAACCGCATCTGCCATGGTAATGCGGGTAAACGGCTGAGAGAAATCGTAAGTAGATTCTTTTATGATATTGCCTTCACTGTCTTTTTCAGTGGATTTAATATCTGTAGTGCCCATAACGTCTTGTGCCAAAGTACGCAACATATCTTCTGTGGTGTTCATTAGGTCGTGGTACGTGGCATAGGCCTGATAAAATTCGATCATGGTGAATTCAGGGTTATGACGAGTAGACAAACCTTCGTTACGGAAGCTGCGGTTAATTTCAAATACACGCTCAAAACCACCCACTATTAAACGCTTAAGATTAAGCTCGGGTGCAATACGCAAATACATATCTACGTCTAGGGCGTTATGGTGAGTCTCAAACGGTTTAGCAGTGGCGCCACCAGGAATCACTTGTAACATGGGTGTTTCCACTTCCATGAAATCGCGGTCGCTTAAGTAACGACGAATGCCTTCAACAATTTTTGAACGGATTTTAAATAAGTCACGAGTTTCTTGACTCATGATTAAATCAATATAACGCTGACGATATTTAGTTTCTTGATCGGCCAAGCCATGGAATTTATCAGGCAGTGGACGCAAAGATTTCGTCAGCATTACCAACTGATCACTTGATGTGATATTGACAAATAATTCGCCTTTACCAGATTTGTGCAAAGCACCCTTGGCACCAATGATGTCGCCTAAGTCATAAGCGCTTTTGTAATTAATTTCTTTTTGTACTTCCTTGGCAATATAAACTTGAATTTTGCCAGACACATCTTGAATTTGTGCAAACGGGCCACGTTGAAACATGATACGGCCGGCTACCGCGACCTGATGATCTTTTTCTTCAAGAGTGGGTTTATCAAACTCACCAAATTCTTTTTGCAAGTCGTCGGCTAAATCTTTACGGTCGAAATCGTTTTTATGACCATTGGCTGCACAGCCTTCACGCATCGCATCTAATTTAGCGCGACGTTCGCTTATTAATTTGTTTTCATCACGTGCTTCAGTCATTTTAATAGCCTTTTCTGCCTACATGGATGTAGGTACATGGGCTGCGTCGGGAACATGCAGCCTTGTTTTAATATTTAACAAAGGCTTAGTTTAAATTAAGCCCTACTTTACAATTTAACAAAGGCCTAATTTTAAATAAGCCCATGCTTTAAAATTTAACAAAGGCCTAGGTTAAGTTAGGCCTACTTTTTACAAAACCGTTTTTACAAACCGGCCTTTAAAGACGCTTCCATGAACGGGTCTAACGCCCCATCTAACACTTGCTGAGTATTACGGTTTTCAACACCGGTGCGCAAATCTTTAATACGCGAATCATCCAATACGTAGGAACGTATTTGACTGCCCCAGCCAATGTCTGACTTAGTGGCTTCCAGTGCTTGGCTTTCTGCATTACGAATACTTAATTCACGCTCGTATAATTTGGCCTTCAACTGCTTCATCGCCTGGTCTTTGTTTTTGTGCTGCGATCTTTGGTTCTGACATTGGGTTACCACATTGGTGGGTACGTGGGTAATACGTACGGCCGACTCAGTGGTGTTAACGTGCTGACCACCTGCCCCACTGGCACGATATACATCAATGCGTAAATCCGCTGGGTTTATATCAATATCGATATCGTCATCAATTTCAGGGGATACAAACACCGCCGCAAATGAGGTGTGACGGCGACCACTGGAATCAAAGGGTGATTTTCGAACTAAGCGATGCACACCGGTTTCGGTTCG
Source organism: uncultured Bermanella sp. (assembly GCA_913058575.1). Classification (GTDB taxonomy): domain Bacteria; phylum Pseudomonadota; class Gammaproteobacteria; order Pseudomonadales; family Oceanobacteraceae; genus Bermanella. Next base: position 3,108 of record CAJXRF010000117.1, on the reverse strand, counting down.
TAACCAACCAAACGCGTATTCGCCTTCAAAGCGAACCGTGGCCCCTTTAATACCGGCCACATCACCTGCGGTGACTTCCATTAATTCTACTTTAAAGCCTTTGGCCTCGCCCCAACGTAAAAACATACGCAGAATCATTTCGGCCCAGTCTTGAGCCTCGGTACCACCAGACCCTGATTGAATATCAAGATAAGCGCTGTTGGGATCCATTTCGCCAGAAAACATACGGCGAAACTCGAGTTTTTCTAATAATGTTTGCAGACCTTCAAGCTCTGACACCACTTCTTCGACCGACTCTTCGTCATCTTCGGCAACCGACATATCCAGAAGTTCCTGGCAATCGTTCAGACCTGTGTCCATGCCATCGATGGTATTCACCACCGCTTCTAAATTTGAGCGTTCACGGCCCAGCTCTTGTGCTTTGTCTGGTTCATTCCAGATTTCACTTTGACCCAATAACAACTCTACTTCTTGTAGGCGTTCCGCTTTATGAGCGTAGTCAAAGATACCCCCGAAGCATGTCGGTGCGGGCTTTCAAATCTTTAATCTGATTGACTATGGGTTGAACTTCCAAGGTATTCTCCAGCGGCAGCTATGTTGCTGCCCTATGTAAAGCGAGTCAAATTTTAGCGCGCAATTTTACCTAACTTTAGTCGGTAAAAATAGAGTGGCGACAGGCTCGCGGTCTGAGAATTAGCCAACTATAGTTAAATTACCCACCCAAAAGTGAATTAGTGCGAAGATCATGGCACATAATCTAAAACAAGCTGCTTTCAGGGCCTTGGTATACTGCATTCTTAGCCTGTTTGTGAGCACACACGTTCAAGCCGATGACGCCTTAAGTGGCCCATTAAGTCAGCTGCGGGCCTTAGCCAAACATGACGCTGTATTAAGCCTTACTCAAGAGCACGACGGCCAATTAGAATTTGATGAACTCATTGAACACAATGAAATCTGGGAGCAAGTACCCGCCAAGCGTAATGCTTTTTTAAATACCGAAATGCAACAGCGCTTTAAAATGATGCTTAAAGAAAACAACAGTGTATTTGTGGGCTTATTGCTGTTGGGCAGCCAAGGGGAAACATTGGCAGCCTATCCACTGCCCAGTGATTACTGGCATGGCAATACCGCCAAATTTGTAAACGTTATGGCCGATGAAAACATATTCGTAGATAACCTCAGTTGGGATAAACACTCAAGGCAAATAAAGGCCAATGTATCGGTGCCCATTAAAGATCAAAATGGAGAAATGTTTGGGGTATTAAGTGCGCAAGTAGATACCCAGATCACCACATCACTCAGTAACATCAGCCAATAAGTGCTTAGCCCTGTAAAGACAAGCCACTAACCGCTACAACGCATCCATAGGCAATCTATGGCATCCAATAGCATGTGGATAAGTAAGCCTGCTCCTGCCCAAGCCACTACTTTATCGGTAACCCTCAGAAACCCAGTAGTTTTTCGCTTAATGATGGGCCAAAACAACATGATGCCGTAGAAGAATATGGGCCAAGCAGTGTGTAAGGGATGAAACCAGATACTACAACGATTAGGGGCGTAAATAGGCGTGGCCAGTAGATGATCCACATCCACCACCATGGTTAACAGCATGATCACTAAAGGTAATTGTAGCGTTTGACTAAGCCAAGAACCGGTGGCTACAGGCTGGTAAGGTGCTATTTTGCTAAAAAAGGCTTTGTAAATAACCACCACTAAAGCAGGCATGCCAGCATGCAACAGCAAATGAATAACAGCGCGATGCTGGTTTAGCTCAGTGAATAACCCTTCCATTAGCCACTAAACCTATGAGCGATATAGGGTCTTGATGAGGTGAAATCCAAATTGAGTTTTAATTGGGCCGTGAACTTTAAGAATTGGACGCTTAAATACCACATCATCAAACGCTTTAACCATGTCCCCTTTAAAAAATTCGCCCAGACTGCCGCCCTGCTTTTTAGAGGGGCAAGTGCTGTATTTTTTTGCCAATTTAGCGAAGTCTTCCCCTTTAGCGAGGCGTTCTTTCAGCTCATCGGCCAATTTTCTCTCTTTCACTAAGATATGAACTGCGCTGGCACTGGCCATCATTTGCACCTTCAAAATTGAATTTGGCCTTATTTTACTACAAAATAGCCAAAGGTTTTAGCCGACTCTTAAGGTTTATTAAAACCAGCATTTTTAACCCTGCTTACTAAACAATGCCTAATCTGGCTTAAGCGGCATTCAAAGAGCTTTTTGCAGTATACTGTGACCCTCATTTTTTCGTGATCCTAAGATATGGCTCTTAAAGCAAGCATTTTTAAAATCAGTTTAGATATTAGTGATATGGACCGACATTACTATCAAAGCCATTCATTAACACTAGCACGCCACCCAAGCGAAACCGATTTACGCATGATGGTTCGAGTGGTGGCCTTTGCCTTAAATGCTCACGAAGACCTGGCCTTTACAAAAGGGCTTTCCACACAAGACGAGCCTGACCTGTGGAATAAAAGTTTAAGTGATGAAATTGAGCTTTGGATTGATTTGGGGCAGCCAGATGAAAAGCGCATTCGCCAAGCCTGTGGAAAAGCCAAGCAAGTATTGATTTATGGTTACCAGAACCGACAAGCAGGGCCTTGGTTTAAGGGCATTGAAGCAAGCCTTGGACGCTTTAATAATTTAAAAGTGGTGCAAATACCCAGCAAGCAAGCTGAAGCGTTAGAAACGTTAGTTAGTAAAAATATGTCGTTACAAGTGAGCATTCAAGATGGCGAAGTATTCATTAGCAACGAAGATACTCAGTTAAGCGTGATTCCTCAGCAGCTTTTCCCTGCTCAGTAACCTGTATTTTCTTTAATAAAAGAAAGCGTACACTTCTTTTATTAAAGACTCATTAGTGCTTCGGTTGTAATGTACACAGATTAACAACCGCCCTAATAAAGACCTCTAGAAATAATTTAACGGTAATCAAAAGAGGTAAATAAAAAGCAGGCCCGCCCTTGTATGACAAACCTGCCGTTTAAAAATCTAGAATAGTTTTTTAAACTTGTCTTTTACTTTATTTTCTAAGGCCTTTTTCTTTTTATCAGACTTAGCTTTGGCTTCCGCCTTCACTTGATCTTCATAACT
>CAJXRF010000116.1 GCA_913058575.1 uncultured Bermanella sp. | reverse complement strand
CCCCAGCACAGGGACTCAATCACCACATCGTCCCAAGTCACGCTTGCAATCCCTGTCCCTTTCTTGAATATCTTTACCCACAGCTCACTTTCAGTGGCGTGATTTATTTCAAGCCACTGACCAAGATTTTTCTGGGTTGTAAAGGTTATAATTTTCGTTGGATCAGGTTCAGGCATTAAATTAGTTATCCTGGGCACAATGCCTATATAACCCCTGAAATAAATAAGCGCTCGCGGGGTGTGTATTTAATATTATTGTTTAAATTATTTAAAATAGCGTAATACCAATTGAAGGATTGATATAAATGCGAACTCCAAAAGGAATGCTTGAATTGCCGTTATATCTTGGGCCAAAAGATTTACTTTCTGCAAATTTCAAATATTTACCTGTCACATGGACTTTTCTAATAGCGCCAAAACAGTCAATTATCTTCATTGAATAAATATTAAATTAAAGAACAATTATCACTGATAATAATATAGCTTTCATGACGCCTGCGTAATTCTAACAGCCGATAGAACGAGTACTTCGGTCAGTAAATTTGCTTTTTATGAATTTTCTTCATACCAATTTTCATTTAATAATGCCCAGCGTTCATGGTCTCTCCAGCCTTGCCCGCCTATATTAAGATAATTTCTTGAGAACCCCTCTTTAACAAATCCCGCACTAGAAACCAGCTTTATAGATACCTCATTTTCAGGCTGAATATTAGCCTCAAGACGATGAAGATTAAGCGGGCCGAATGCTTCTTTGATAATTAACTTTAAGCCAATACTCATAAAGCCTTTACCATTGTATGGAGAGAACACCTCATAACCCAAGTAGGCTGATTGAAAAGGCCCCCTTATAATGCCTGATATATTGAAAGTTCCAACAATCTCGTCAGATTCTTCAAGACATATGAAATACCTACCACCATCAGATAAGTATGAAGTGTAGTCATTAGGAGGGTATGACCAAGGAAGGTGCAACGAACCACTTATTTCATAAAGTGATTTTATTTCCTCTAAATCCCTAGCGAAAGGCTTTCTTAAGTAGAGCAAAGTTTGATTTCCTGATTATTAGTAACAGTGCGATAGTACAGTCCCTCAGTCCGTATATTCGCTTTTTATACGTATACAGGATAGAAACCTTCATGCTGAACGCCCTCTCCCCCTATTTCGTCCCAAGCAGCCTTATCAGCCACAAATATATGGTTATCGATTCTTGCATTGGATAAACCAACTAACGCACCTGCCGGAACCCAATATTTATCACCTGTTCGAAACATATTTGGCACAGTCGAACCGCACTTGGAACAAAAAGAATAACTATACCCGCTTTCTTTTTTGAAGTTTGTAATATAGTCCTTACCGGAAGACCACGTAAAATTTTCAGCTTCGACGAACAACCCCGTCTGGGAAGAAGAGCCTGTTTGAATTTGGCATAACGTGCAATGGCATTGATAAAGTTTCTCTATCTCGCCCGTCACTTCATATGAGACCACACCGCAGACACATTCTGCTTTATTCATAAATTCCTCGATAGCTTTTTTCGTATATTGGTACATAGCACGGCTTCTCGATCCGTATACTGGTTTTTATGTGCTGGATAAACTTCGCTATATATCAGAAACAATATTGAAGCCGCCATATATTAAACGTTTACCATCAAAGGGCATTGGATTTATATCCGGGTGCATTCTCGGGTCGTCCATTACAGTCTCCCAGCCAGCATTACGAATTTCTTTTGATGGCCAGATAATCCATGAAAAAGCTATCGCTTCACCTTCTTTCTTTTTAACAGCCAAAGTAAACGAGGTAACCTCTCCTTCAGGAACATCATCGGCCCAAGTATCGACCACCTTCAATGCGCCATTTTCCTTAAAGACTGCTGCCATTACCTTGGCATGTTCGATAAACCTTTCTTTGTTTTCTTCCGGTACCGCTGCTACAAAACCATCTACATATGACATTTAAATACCCTCTTAGTTACGAATAAATGTAGGATTTTTTTTCACATAGCGCCAGTCAGTACAGACGAACGACGAAAAAGAGATAACGACTCCCAAAAAATAGACACTAGTTCTACGCCGCCATCATGTCATACTGAATTAAAGCCTATAATTTAAAAATCGTACGACTTATATTCTCATTAGAATAACAATATAAACAGTCATTCACAGCCTCTCTATATTCACTCTCGCTTAAACGAAAAAACGGCGAAAACACATTCCCCTTGATTTAAGCTCTCGATTAAGAGAACACTAAGTTAAAGGCTATAAATCAAGCTGTAAACTCAACCTAGCATGATTTTTTAAACTGTAATCGTCAGTTACCTCTGCTGTGATGGACGTTTTTAAAATAGACTGGTCCTGATAATCAACCAGAGTATTCCATCGGCCTTGAATTTTCTTTTTACTGTCAGTTAAAAAAAGTCCCACACTGGCTGGCTGGGCTTCATTATCAGAAATAAACACACTAGACATCAACTGCTCGTTGCTATCGTTATTATTAAATGATGCGATATACTCAAAGTGGCTGCCTTGTAATTGAGTTGCCAGGCCGGGGTTTTGAGAAGAGCCATCATCTTGTAAAAAGCATAATAGGTTCAAATTATTTCCACTGAATTCGGACTCATCATAGGTGTAACTTAAATTTAATTTTCCAATTTCAGAAGAAGTGTCCATTATTTTCAAGGCTGTGATTTTACTTTTCTGAACCGAGGCCACTGTGTCCCCACCCGATAGGTGTTTACCCGTCATTCGTTTATTGCTAATAATGTCAAGCTCGATATTTGCCTGTGCATTGTAATCAAAAAAGCTCAATACATTGTCTGCAGAACTAAATCGGATATTTCTTTTCGATACTTCAGGGTTACAAACAAAGGCATTTAGCTCATCACCGTCTATTTCAGTGACGCTTATGGTAAATCGTGATTTTTTATTCTTTTCAGTGGCACTGCTCACCAACTTGTATTCTGAAGTGACTATCCAAGTACCCAACAAACTGTCATTACTGGTTTGACTGCAATCATAGCTGGTTGATAAATACATATCCTGTGTAAGTGAATCAAGTTCACACTGGGTGTCATCACTTCTACCATTATCAGGCCCAGCCACATCGCCATCATCTTTTGCACTGCCACCTCCCCCACCACAAGAAGCGATCATCAAAAGAACAGGAAGTAATAACAAACACACATTGCGCACAATAAAATTCCCTTTAACTAGATTAGACAATACGTCCATATTGATATTTGATTTTAAAACATAACGTTATTCAATACTGAAATTAATACCTGTAAACGCCGCACTAAGTTCATTTTTAATATTAACTGTATCAATCTCACCTGATTGTTCCATGCCATCAGCAAGGTCCACAATGCAATTAGCAGCTAGGTTTAAGCCAGCATAGCCCGAGATACTAGTATTAACACAAGTCTTTTTACTGGTGACCAATACCTTAAAGGCATCTTTAAAATTTTTAAACTTGCCTTCACTCACTAATGTTACGAATGCCAAAGAAATAGGGCCAGATAAATCGTGCTGTCCAATCCCTATTGCATCCTTAGGCATAACTTTTATTACTGGCGACAATAATTCTCGAATAGCTACATCATCTTCTCTTACTATTTCCTTACCAAAAAGATAGCGGTAATCAACTATATAGCTATTATCAGGGAAATATTCATGGTCAGTGCCTTGAGTTTTATTAAATACAAATTCCTTAACCGCTTCACCGGCGATATCAGAAGTGGCCTCATCTAATGCTCTAAAATAAACATCATCGCTGGAAATTTCTTGGTAACCATGGGTTAACTCGTGAGCTACTGTATCTAGAGAAACATTGGGTAATATGCCAAATCCACCATCTCCATAATAAGCGACACCGCCACTCCAAAAAGCACCAACATAATTTACGCCGTAATGTACTCCTTGGTAAATAGGGATATCATTATTCACTCCACTGCTTTTATAATATTGAGTACAGTTTGGGTGTGTATTGCTTTCTGTACACACCCCTAATATTGGTTCTTGCAAAAATACGTTATACATTTCCATCACCAGTTCAGCATGAAAGTGAGCATCCGCTAAGGGTGAATAGGCATAGGTAAGACCCAGAGTATCTTTTTCATAAAATAGAGATTCATTCAAGCAGTCTTCTTGGTTTAACGTATAGACATCCCATTGATTGATTTTGATCGAATTATTCATATTGACCGTCACTAACAGTCGTTTATTTAAATAGAATTCCTCGATATAGGTTAAAAGTTTACAGTCGGTCACCTTGGGCGCGAAGGGTGCTTTATACTCACGCTCTCCTTTAAAGAAATTGCCCCCTTTAGAATGAAGATTCTTTGTGACACTACTATTATCTGAAATTTGTCCTTCTGTATTTAACTTTAATAATCCAGTTTTTTCATAGATCACCTTAGATAGCGCATCAATAATTAGTAAATCTCGGTTAGGATTTCCATTTATATCAGTATGAAATATATCAACCTTATAGGCTGAAATGTACTGCCCGCTCTTATTGATATAAGTCACGTCCACAATTGAATTGACTTTTACTGTGTGCCTGAAGAATGGACTTAAGGAATTATTTGTTAACCAAGATATAATTGATTGCGATGAAATTACTTCATTACTTTTCGTTTTTATTCCTGTTTTAACAGCACCTAACTTCGCAGATATTTTAATTTTTCCTGCAAACTTGATAATTGAATTGTTTTCATCAAATGCAATGGTGACAACTTCATTGTGTACTGGTTTATTCTTGTAATAATGCTGCAATACATAATAACGGCTATATTGGCTGCCAGATTTTAAAGGCCGGAAGGCATGTTGTTCATCTAGGTCATAAAAATGCACTAAGGTTTCCCCTAGGGCATTAATATTGAATTGACGTAGCTGATCAGAATACTGTTGAGGAGTTTGATTCTCTGCTACCACAGAATAAGAGGACAGAAAAATTGTATTTATCGCTTCAAGGTTTGAAGTTTTCGTTTTGCTTGGTAGGAGGTCTATATCAGTATTAGCAATAACACTAAAAGACAAAAATAAAGCTAATGCCGTAATGAAGTTTTTGTTACTTTCCATGTATAAACCTATTTGAGCTTCCTTGAATGCAATTCATTTGGCCCATATAAAGAAAATGGCCAAAGCGTTATGGCCATTTTCCTTCAAGTGTCTTTATTTTGCCAGTGCTTCCTCAATAAAGTCTAAGCGGTCTTGACCAAAATACATTTCATCGCCTTGATACAAAGTCGGCACACCGTAACCACCACGTTTTACCAATTCTTCTGTGGTTTCTTTTAATTGATTCTTAATTGAATCACTACCCACTAAATTGGAAAACTCTGTTTCATCTATGCCCAAGTCTTTAACCATTTCTGCCAAGGCTTCTGGTTTAGAGAAATTGCCCTTGTGTTTCCACATTCGGTCCATGCCTTCTTGAAGATACTGATCGGCCAGACCCAACTCTTTAGCCGCATAATAGCCGCGCATGAGGGGTAGAGTATTAATGGGGAAAAATGGATTAAGATTAAAAGGAATATCATAACGCTTGGAAAAACGCGCCAGATCAATATTCATGTAACGGGCTTTTGCTGGCACCAAGACAGGTGAAGAGTTTCCTGTTGCTTTAAATACCCCCCCTAACAGTACACCTTTATATTCAATCTCGGCGTCATATTTTTTAGCGATTTCTTGCAAACGATAATAGGCTAAAAAAGTAGTGGGGCTGGCGAAATCAAAATAGAACTCAATTTTATTAGTCATGTTTTTCTCACTATTAGTTATATTTATTTAGTTTTTAATTATTCATAAACTTAAAAGCTACAAATGTTTACCACTTCTCACCCCAAGGGCGTACATCCAACTCAAACGTCCAGGCGTTTCTAGGTTGCTGATGCAGCATCACATAGTTATCAGCCAAGTCATCTGGCTTCACTATGCCGTCTTCGCCGGCTGCATCTACTAAACTTGAAAAGTTATTATTAATAAAGTCTGTGTCTACCATGGCATCAATCACCACATGAGCCACGTGAATATTTTGCGGGCCTAATTCACGGGCCATACTTTGTGCCACCGCTTTTAAGCCTTGCTTGGCACTGCTGAAAGCAGCAAAGGCAGCTCCCCCTCGTACACTGGCGGTGGCACCGGTAAACAAAATACTGCCACGCTTACGCTTGGTCATATATTTTGCGGCTTCGCGCCCGGTTAAAAACCCAGCAAAGCAGGCCATTTCCCATATTTTATAAAACTTTTTACTGCTGGTGCCCAGTATGCCCATGGGTACATTGGCGCCAATGTTAAACACCACAGCTTCTAATTCACCTAGGGTCTCTTCAATTTTTTTAAACAGCGCTTCAACTTGTTCTTCGTTGCGGGCATCACAGGCGAAACCATAAGCCTTGCCCCCTAACGCTTCGATTTCTGCCACCAAGGGCTTGAGTTTGTCATGGCTTCGGCGCACTAAACAAACAGGGTGCCCTTGCAATGCAAACTTACGAGCAATGGCGCTGCCAATGGCGTCGCCTGCCCCCATTACCAATACCACACCCTTATGGTTACTCTGAGTATGAGTGTTATCCACACTTGGGTTGTCATTTGAAGCCATACTTTCCCCCTCGTAAAACGGCATTAATCATGGTCACAACCACTAATCAGGCCAACTTAAGCAATGAATTTAGCTAGTTAGTCTCAAAATGGAACTTTATAGTAGGTTTCATTTTGGAACTTGTAAAGCTATAATTTAGCTCTCCCTAACCTGAAATTTGGCTTGCCATGCGTTGGAATGATATTGATAGCGAAGTGTGTTCCGTGGCCCGTACCTTGTCTGTGGTGGGAGACCGTTGGACGTTACTGGTTTTACGTGATTGCTTTTTAGGCACGCGTCGCTTTGAAGAGTTTCAAAAAAGCATTGGCATGAGCCGCCACCGTTTAACCGACCGTCTTAATAAACTGGTGGAAAATGCCTTATTGGAAAAAAAGCAGTACCAGAATAATCCGCCTCGTAGCGAATACGTATTAACCCAAAAGGGCTTAGACATATATCCGGTGTTGGTATCGTTAACCGGTTGGGGAAATAAATGGATGGACGATGGCGATGGCATTCCTTTGGAATACCATCATAAAGGTTGCGATCATCAAACCCAGCCCGTGCTGAGTTGTGATCATTGCGGTGAGCAACTTGGGCCTAGAGATGTACGAGTCGTGCCTGGCCCTGGCATCATTGAGAAATTCAAACGGGGCGAGCGCCCTGTGTATATTCCTAAAAAATTAGTCAACCAATACGCTGAGAAAATGAACATTAGCCTTGATGATACCGCCAACAAAAAAGGCTAACTGATTGGTAAAAAACTTATTCATTTACTGTGACTGCGTATAAATTTTTCTATTTATGATGCCCTGCAGAATTTTCTTTAAGGGTTTCTTGGCATTTATCAATCGATTCTTGAGAACATGAATCGATAATTTCTTGCCCTAAAATACTTTTCTCTGAACTAAAGGGCAGTTGCCCCACTAGGCCATCATTAATACTTAACTCTTCTGGCACGCCTTTTTCTAGGTCTTTATTTTCTTGGCGCTTAGTATCGCGATTCTTAGTATCAAGATAGTGTTTTTCAATTTTGTTAATTTTTCTAAAGGCCACCCATAACGCTAATGAGCCAAATACCAAGGCCCCGGCTAACTCACCAGCCATTACGCCCACTGCGCCAAATTCCCGTGACAATATATACACAAGGGGAATCGTGCCCAATAAAGAGCGAGCAAAACTAGACGCCGTGGCATATTGTGCGGCACCAATATTATTAAAGGTGGCATTGGCCACAAATAAGAAGCCATTAAAAACAAACCCTAATGAAATCCAGCTGCAAAATTCAATCATTAAATGCGCCGCTTCATTTTTAGCATCAAAAATAGCCACTAATTGAAAACGAAATAAATATAAGGCCGCCCAAGTAATAAGTGAATACACCACCGCAAACATCATGGCGTTAAATACTGCACTGCGCACACGGTCATATTGATGTGCCCCCATATTTTGTCCAACCACAGGACCTATAGAACCAGACAAGGCAAACAACACCCCAAACGCCACGGGCACAATTCGCCCCACTATGGCAGCACCTGCCACCGCGCTGTCTCCAAATTCAGACATGCTTTTCATGACATAACTGCTGCCTATCGGGGTGGCTAAATTGGTTAACATGGCAGGGCCTGCCACACTAAAAATGGCTCGGTAGTCTTTTATAAAAATATTTTTTTCAAATTTTCCTAACAACTTATGCTGAACCAATACCGAGTAACCGGCCAAAAACAAAATGGTAAAGCGAGCGGCCACAGATGCCCAAGCGGCCCCTTCTATGCCCATGTCAAAGCTGAAAATTAAAATAGGGTCTAGTATGGCATTGGCCGCCCCGCCACCTAAAATGGCGTACATAGAATGCTTAGCGTCCCCCACCCCTCTTAACGAACTGGCTAACCCCATGGCTACGCCAATCACCACTGTGGTGGGCAATAAAATGCTGGTGTACTGATGGGCATATTCTAATGTTTTACCGCTGGCCCCTAAAAATTGCAGCAGCTCTACCTGCCAAATAACACAAGGCACTGTCACCATAACAATTAACAATGAACTGTAAACTAGGGTATTGGTCACATAGAGTTTGGCACGATTACGATCATTGCTCCCAATGGATCGCGCCACGTTTGACCCCATGGCAATGGATAAACCAATGCAAATAGACGTCAGGAAAAACAATAAGGTGCCGGCAAAACCCACCGCAGCCGCCAGCTCCTTTTCACCTAGTAAACTTAAAAAATACATGTCTACTAAATCTACAAAAAATAATGTCACCAAGCCCACCGCATTGGCAAGGGTCATCACTAAAATGTGCTTTAAAGTAGAGCCATGGGTGAAAACGGCGGTGCTCATACAGGTTTAAATCCCTATGTCGTTAAATGCAATAGAAGGTAAAAACAGCAATAGAATAGTGATTTGATTATTAATAACCTTGTATCTAAAGCTTAGCATGGCTAAATATATTCACTTGAAGTCGGTTCATCTTAACAAGTCACGAGAGAGTTTATGCCCCCTTAAATTGGAACACACAGTTACGAGGTTAATAATGGCGTCTTAAATGCCTCTTTGAATATCGATATCTATCTTCACAAACAAAAAATAGCCGCTTATTGCGGCTATTTTTAATTCAACAGGCTTTACCCTTTAAGCCCTGCGTTTTCTAAAGGCATATATGCCAGCGGCTGCAAGTGTCCTAAAGAACACGCCCCACTCTCCTAAGTTAGGTTTAGGTGCCGCCCCTTTTGCCATACGGGCCAATTGAAATTCATACCACACAATATTAAACATGGCCATTTTATCCACAGCCTTAACACCAGAGGTTAAAATACGTAACTCCTGTTTATGGGACTTATCGCTCAGGAGTTTATTTGGAAAGTCTGGGTCAACCGCTGTGGTGCGGGCCACACCAATTAAGTCGGTAGCACCACTATCAAGTGCCGCTTGCATGGCTTGCGTTGAACGAAAGCCACCGGTTAATACCAATGGTGTGTCTACTAGTTTGCGTACTTTTTCAATGTAATCTAAAAAGTAGGCTTCACGTTTAAGAGTCGATTCCTTTACTTTATGGCCCACCATAGTAGGGCTTTCATAAGTACCCCCTGATATTTCAATTAAATCAATGCCCGCAGCGGCTACTGCCTTCACCACTTCCATGGAGTCTTCTTCGGTAAAACCGCCTTTCATGAAGTCGGCCGAGTTAAGCTTAATGCCTATAGGGAAATCATCGCCCACCTCTTCACGCATGGCGTGATACACAGCCAAGACAAAACGCATGCGGTTTTCTAATGAGCCGCCCCATTGATCATCACGCTGATTATGACGAGGAGATAAAAACTGGCTCACCAAGTAGCCATGAGCTCCGTGTATTTGCACACCGCTAAAGCCCACTTCTTTTGATAACTTAGCGCTTAGGGCAAACTTGTTAATGATCTCGTAAATTTCTGCTTCGGTTAAAGCACGAGGCGTATTAAAGCCTTTTTCTAATCCGCCTGTTAATGGAATGGCAGAAGGCGCTACCGGCTCTTCACTAATAAAATTTGGCACTTGTTTGCCAGGGTGATTTAACTGAGGCCAAATTTGAGAATTATTTTTAAGACCCGCTTGCGCCCATTTTTTAAAATTCGTTAAATCAGAGAGTTCATCTAACACAACATTTTTAGGTTCGCCCAACGCCGTGCGATCAACCATGATATTACCTGTTACCGATAAACCAATGCCGCCCTGTGCCCAACGCTCATACAACTTGGCTAAACCAACCGTGGGATTATGGTCTGTGTTTCCCAGCTGCTCGCTCATGGCCGATTTAAATAAGCGGTTTTTAATAACTTGCCCGCTACCAAGGGTAAAGGCTGAGCCCAGTTCATTAGAGGTGGCTTGGCGTTGTACGGCTAACTGCGTCATAAGATGACTCCGTTGATGAATGCTTCCCGGAAATTTAGACCGGTCGTCTTTTAATTAATTAAATAAAAAGCCCTGTGGGCTTTATGCTGACACCTAAGAAATTAAGGCGCTTTAAATAAAACGGTTAACATGATTTCCATGGTTTGAGCTGCTTCATCCGTGTCGCCTGTGACCTTCATTTTCATTAGTGCTCCCTCCCACGTAGACCAATAAACACTTGAAAGTTGCGCTGAACTTAAATCTTCGCGCACTTCCCCTGCTTGTTGGGCTTCAATAAGCACCTGACTAAAAATAGCCTGCCATTGTTCGGTGGCCTTTTTTAAGGCTTGCTGACAGGTGGCACTGTCTGGGCCAATGTCCATGGCCAGCGCTCCAATTAAGCACGACTTTTGGCAATCGCTATTGGAATACATCTGTAAGCCATATTGATAAATGCTTCTAAGCTTCTCAACTGGGCTTAAATCAGCCCCAGGCCCTTCTCTAAAGCCATTGAGCTCAGCTAATAGATTCTTGCTGTATTCCTTAATGAGCTCGGCCACAAAGGCCTCTTTGCTCTCGAAGAAGTTATAAAATGACCCTTTAGGGACATTCACCACATCTAAAATTTGTTTAATGCCCGTGCCGTGATAACCATGTCTGGATATCTGCTCGATGCCTGCGCTTATCAGGTCTTTTCGGGTTTGCTCACTGCGTCTTGGTCTGGCCATGTGCGCTACAATATGACCGATCGTCTTGGAATGGAAGCCCTTGATTGAAAAACAACCTGAAATGGTTTGTTGCCCCTATGGAACAAAGCAATTGAATGTTCGTTGAATGGTAATCTGTCCTATAGCCACTTAATGATGGTAATGATGCTATTTGGAACGGGTAGCTTTAATTATGATGTGTCGTGAAGCGAAGGGGAGGGGTTTTATGCGTGGAGTGATAGTAACTCTTTAACTCAAGAGCGCTTCACCATGCTAAGTGAAATACCCTAGGCATTCTTGAATTAGATGAGTCCATACAAAATATTGGTGGCTGAAGGTTGAGACCCTTGTCTACCCGATTAAGCATTTGGTGCCACCACTAACTTAATTTTGCTTGCTAGTGTTTCTTTGAACAAGCTTGATACTTAACACCCCGTTGATGAACCGCAATGGAGGCGCGAAGCCCAGCACAGAGGCCCAATACCCGAAGCGATGATCACTGATGCATCTTCGCAGTATAGCTTTAGCCATGATTGAACTCAGGAACAATGACAACGAAGCCTTCAGTGACCTTATTCCTTAGCTTGGATAACTCTCTGCTTTCTTCTGACTCGTAAAAAGCCTGCGCTCTTTCCTTGCTAACAAATTTATACACAACCATATGAGAATATGGCGAGCCTTCAAGGCTGGTTACAGTAGAAGCAACGAGCAACTCACCCCCGTATTTTTCTATGATCGGCAAGGACAACGGCCCAAGTTCATTGATGCGCTCCTTATCAACAACATTATAGTTATAAATTATATATCCGCTCATGCTTCAACTTGCCTTATTTAATATTGGTAACTTTTACAGCTAACACCCAATTAAGGTGTGAGCAACACTGCCAGCGAACCTAAAATACCATTCGTTGCGAATCACTTTTAAATTGTTTGTTAGCAGTTTTCAATCATAGTGGCAAAGGGTGCAGTTCAGCGTGATCTGTTGTAATTTTTATCCCTCTGTCGACCTTGATGATTACACCATCGCCTACCACTAATGTAGCCTCATCTAGCACAACCTTCACACTCCCTGTTACAACTGAAGCCGTATCTGTCCCCCAAAGTTGATCAGATTCGACTTCAAAAATAATCCCTTCTGGCACAAATATTTCTACATTACCACTATATAGTTGATAATTATTTTTATCAGAGCTTTCTATCTGATCCGAACTAATTTCTATATCAAAAGCCATTATAGGCTGCACAAAAAACAATACAGCACTGACAAATATGACAATAATTGAAGACCACATTGCAGCCAGTTTGGTTTTGATATTTATCTCGAATGAATCTTTCTTGGTCTTTTCTCGTACAACTAGTTCATTGGCATCTAATTCAAAGCAAGCCGCTAGTGCCTTCACTGTTTCAGGTGAGCCTGCACCTTCTTTCTCAACTCTTTGAATTGTTCTTAAACTTAAAGCACATACATCAGCTAAATGTTGTTGACTCCATGCCCTTGATTTACGTTCATTTAATATTTTTTTAGTATTGACCTTCATTACATATCCAGCATCTAATTTTAAGACTGCAGCTTATAATAATTCAAAATTTCATATACGACAGTTTAATGCCAATAATACGTCAAAGGGGCGACAAACTGCTAAAAGTGCGATAGAACGGCCCTTCGGCCTGAATATTCGCTTTTTATGAGTTGATTTATTCACCAATACTCAGCCCCATAAACTTGGTTTTCTTCAAGTAACTCTATTGAGTTATCTATGATTTCGTCTGCGGAAGATATTAGTTTCTCAAACAGAGCATATTCTTCATTGCCCAAATAATACTTCGTAATAACAGTTTCGAAATGAGCAGGCATATGTAATGTTGCTGAATAGTGTAAACATAACCTCTCTTTTTCATAAGAGAGTATTACCTCCAAGGACGTTTCGCATTCTGACCCACTTAAGTATAGATAACCTCCAATCCTTGATTTTGTAACACTACGAGCGTCCTGCCATTGTATTCTTGAGGAACCATCAGGCTGGCCGACACTAGACAAAGGCGACCTTTTTTCTTCTTTGGCTCTGGAAAAGCACTCAACTAGCCTTAAACATCTAATCACTTCAAAATCGAAAGACAACCCATTCGAGCTAGGATTTTTTAAATTACCTTCAACTACATATGATCTTAGTATTTCAGATGGCCTTTTGTCATACCAACCATTGAGTTCCGAATGAGGCGGCTGCCACAAAATAAAGGCTTGCCCTTCTTTAGAAAAATCTTCATTCCTTTCAAGTTTTACAGGATATTGCTTACCAATTTTCGGCAACAAAATATCTAGCCCAATGAGCTTTTCAAAACTTTGATCCCAGCAAAGCTTTGACCATTCCATTGTTTGTAATAGCTCAATACTCATTATTGCCCCGCATAGGGCTCATAACGCCCGCGAGTCCAGCACAGCTTGCTGTGCGATTGTGCCTTGCTTGGTTATGTGTGGCTACTAACATTGATTGTCTTTATTGTATTTATGATTGAGTTTGTAGTCGCATTTACAAAGCTCGTAGTTATAACTACCACCTGTATCAAGGCAGATATCCACTTCAGAAGGAGCAAATAAACTTGATGCTAATTCCGCTATTAAAAATGCAAGCAGAATCGGAAATACAAAAACTGCAATCATTAATTTAGTTTCTAGCTTGAAGTGGCTATTTATACTAATGATCAATCTCCACACACATAACAGTGCAATAGAACGGACCCTTCGGTCCGTATATTCGCTTTTTATGTTCTTACTCATATTGTTCGCATTCATCTTCAAGAGCAGCTAGTAAATCCTTGGACTCTATTATCCATATTTTACCTTCTGCATCAGGAAATACGCCAACTTTTAAGTCATCAGACTCTAAACCAGGCAACCAGTTCTCCATGAATTCATTTAGAGTAATTTCACTTACGTCTAAGTTTACGTCTATAACTTTCTCGAATTCTTTTGCATAAACTGGATGTGGCCAAACGGTTAGATATTCAATTTCGTCTGTTGAGCGAGTATAGATATGACCTTCGTCATCACACAAAATCCATAACTGCTCCCAGTCCGCAACCTTGTTCAGGAAATGTAGGTATCTCTCTTCTGAGTTCAGAGCTAACACATTGTCCATCTGCATTTCATTCATGCTGTAAGGCATAGAACACTACTCTCCGAGAACATAACGCCTATATAAACCGCGAACGAAGTGAGTCGGGCGGCCGCAGGGCGCGAA
>CAJXRF010000115.1 GCA_913058575.1 uncultured Bermanella sp. | reverse complement strand
ACATAGAGTTTGGAAAGTTGAAGGCACATTAAAAGAAGGTGAGTGTCACATTTATGCGAAGCGTACTTTTTATATAGATGAAGATAGCAGGCAAGTCAGTGTGGCCGACCATTATGATAACCGCTGTAAACTGTGGCGTATTTCAGAAGGGCATCCTTTTCAGTTTGTGGGGGTGAATACTTCTTGGTATGTGGGCACGACTAACTATGATTTGTTTTTTAATTAATACGTAGTGGATTTATTTGGTCGTGAAACTAATCCATTTGTATTTGGCACGAAAGTGAAGCGTCAAAGTTTTACGGCCTCGGCCATTCGCCGCATGAGAAAATGCTAATGTTCTAGCGTTACTTTTCATTAGTGTTAGGTAATAATTGGGCCAAGGACGGCCCCTTTAATACAGCCAATCTGATTTTTTTAACACACGGTTACCCTTGAATAACCTTATTTCGGCCAGCCGATTTAGCTTGGTAAAGCGCTTTGTCGCAGCGGTCTATCCAAGTATGAGCTTGATCTAATGGCTGAGCTTGGGACACGCCGCCACTAATGGTCACTGTTTGGCCTATGTTATAATCTTGTTTTTCTACCAGCACACGCAATTCTTGCGATAACTTAAATGCTTCTTGTTGATTAGTATGATTGAGTAATATGGCAAACTCTTCTCCACCGTAACGAAATAATAAGTCACTGTCTCTTAAACGATTTTTCATGAGGTGGGATATTTTTATTAATACCTCATCACCTATTGGATGACCATGGGTGTCATTAATTTTTTTAAAATAGTCAATATCAAAAATAAACAAAGATACGGGTGTTTTATAGCGAAAAAATGCTTTAAGTGAGCCTTCAATGGAGGTGTGAAAAGTATGTCGGTTCAGGGCGTTTGTTAATGAGTCGTGAATCACTAAAGAATTCACTTTAATCAGTAGTTGCTCAATAAAAAAAGACAGTAAAAAGGAAAATAAACCTACCAATATTAACGTGGCAAAAATGCGAATAAAGATCGGGCTGGGATAGTACAAGCTGGCAAAATACAGGGTGATAATAATAAACAAGCACACGCCTAAGCAGGCCTCTTTTAATTCTAGGGCTAAGAAAAAACTTAATACCCCCACATAAGCCCAATAAATACCATAGTCAGGGTGCACATTAATAACATTAAGAATGGTAACGGGAATAAACAAAACAAAGCCGCGACCTCTCCATAAATAATGGCGCTTTGTAATTAGCCTATAAACCACAATCATAAAATACACGCTGCCTATTAGAGAAATTAAGGCAGTAAGGGAGTCGCCACGAAGAAATTGTAATATCGCAAATCCAAAAGAGGACACTAAGCCAAGTGCATTTAGATAAAACCGCAGTTTAAATCGATACTGTTCGATTTCGATGATCATGATGGTGTGTTCAATTATTAATACGCCTATGGGCAAACGGAATATTAGCTTTGGGTTATTAAATATCTATTGAGGCTATTCACAATACCCGCCAATATGTCTGTGGACTGCATTAAATAAAGGCCTTATTCTGTTGAGGTTGCCTGCTGTAATTTAGCCCACTCAATTGCTTTTTCGCGATTAGAAAACACTTCTAGCTTCCATTTTTTATTTCTAGGTACTTCTAATAAGGCTTGAGTAAGCGTGTCAGTGGTCTTGTTGTAGGAAATGACGGCCACCGAATTTAGATGTTCATAGGTGCCCATTTTTACTTGAGCATCAAATTGAAATGAATAATGATTTAATTTATTCATGACTAACGAAAAGGGCGCGCTTAGTTGGTCCACGAAAAAAGTCTCAACCTCGTTCAGCTGGCTGATGTTCACCTCTACGCCATCGTCAATGATCACCTCGGCTAAATCTGCCCTTAGAATCTTTATGGTACAAAAAGACAATTGATGAAATTCCATAATACTCACGACCATTATGCACGATGAATACAAGTATAGGCGCGATATCAGCCACTACCGCCTTAATAAGCGGCTTTATTGCCATAATTAATGGCTTTCTTATACGGCTTATTGTTTACACTGTATAGTTTGTTTTTTATGATACCCCTCAATATTTTCACGGCGAGTAAATTTATGACACTTACCCTTTTAGGCCTTGGAATAGGTCTGTTGGCTTTGCTGTATTATTTTGGGGTGGTGGCAAAAAAGCCGATACTCACTTACAAGGTAACCCCTTTAAATAGAGCGTTGGTATCGACCATAAAGGCCTTGAATAACCCTTATTTCGCTACGCCCTGGCTATTTAATAATCATTTTCAGCTAATTGTATTAGGGTTTATCAAAGGCTTTGCTAAACCCTTAAAGTACGATCGTGAAGATGTATTAACCATGAAGGACAAGGGTCAAGTGGGCGTAGATTGGTATGGGCTGGATTTACCTGAGGACACCCCAACCATGCTGGTACTGCACACCATATCGGGTAATCCGCAAAGCATGCGTGGTTTTGTAAGGTATGTTCGTGAACATTTAGGCTGGCGGGTAGCACTGTGTGTCCGACGCGGTCATGGCGATATGTCACTGAACACAGCCAATTTTAATACCATGGGCAATACCGAAGACTTTGCAGCGCAAATTCAGCACATACAAAGCTGCTTTCCTATTTCTGATTTATACGCCACTGGCATTTCAGCAGGTTCAGGGGTGTTGGCCCATTATTTGGGAAAGCAAGGCTATGACACGCCTATCAAGGCGGCTGTGGCCTATTGCCCCGCTTATGACATGCGCAATGCGTTTACGCGGGCGGTACCCTTTTACAGCAAAATGATGACCAAGAAACTGCACAAACTTTTCATAACCCCCAATCATGAAAAGTTCCAGAATTTTGAATCGTTGGGTGAATTACAAGCCGCTGAAAATTTACATGAATTTCATCAGCACTTATATGAGATAGCCGGCAATGACAGCTGTGAAGATTACATGCTAAATTCAAACCCCAGTGAAGTATTTGACGACATTAAAATTCCTATTTTAATACTAAACGCTAAAGATGACCCTGTGTGTCACATTGAAAATGTTTACCAACATCTACCCCGTATCGAAGCCATGGAGAATGTAATTTTAGTGCTTACCGAGCGAGGCAGTCATTGTGCATATTTTGAAGGCCTCACTGCGAAACCTTGGGCTAATCGTTTAATTAGCGAATACTTTAGTGCGTTTCAAAGTATTCAAAAAAGTGATGAATGGAAAACCATGGCTCAGAAGGTGGTGTAAAGAATAGAAAAAGAGCAGCAGATTAAAATACCTTGCTGCTCACACATCTTAGTATGACTTTTTAGAAGCAACCCTTAAATAAGGTACCCTTGAGTACAATTTCACTTTTCAATTTATCCTAAACGTTTTTACTTCCAGTTCTCATACTTCTTATGAAGCTCTTCAATTCTGCCTTGAGCGACGATCTCACTTAACGCTTCTTGCAGTGTGTTAATGAGGCCATCATTGGTTTTTTTATTAAAGGCAAAGCAAAGTTGAGAAACATCTAGGGTGTACACCGATTCAAAAATATCGGTGTTACAACCAATGTTTTGACACATGGCATCAATGCTGTCCATGCTGCCCACATATAGATCAATACGAGATGTTTGAAGCTTTTTAAGGTTTGCTTCATATTTAGCGGTACGTTTGAGTTTTCCTAAAGGTACACCGGCCGCCACCACCAATTGTTCGCCCACATCGTCTCGTACGCTGCCAATTTGATATTTCAAAAGATCTTTTTTATCGGCAATTTTTATCTTGGCTGATTTTAGCGCAATCACCTCTGTTTTAATTTCGTTAATAGGGCAAGCCCACTTAAAGCTGTTTTCTCTTTCCTTGGTGCGGGTGGTAGAAAAAAGCAGAGTGTTTGTTTCATTTTTTAAGGCTTCATATCCTCGTGCCCAAGGCTGAATTTGAATATCCTTTATAGATTGAGATGAGCCTGTTTTAGCCAGCATTTCAACCAGTAAATCCACTGCAATACCTTGTATTTTTTGGCTGCTGTCATTGGGGTCAATAAAGTTATACGGCTGGTACTGCTCGGTAATAATGTTCAGCTTTGAGGTGTCACTCCAACCTTGTGCACAAAGCAAAGTAACGGCAGCGATAATCGCATAACGTATTATTTTCATTACGGATCCTTTTGATACATGGTGACCACGTGTATGGGGAAACCATACAGACTCATAATTATAGTTAAGGATTGATCAGGGGCAAATGATGCACAATAGTTAGTGAAAGTGACGGTTGGATCCCCAGCCACTGGACCTCTTAACAGCTTGAGGTTATGAAAAAATTATTTTTTATTCACAGACTTGATGAGTTAAGGGTAACGGTAAAGGCCTGTGATCATTCTACACAGCCATTTAAAGCCTTAGCTATTGAGGCATTTAAAATTATTAGTTTTAATTTTCAGTGGTAGAAAAATCTGAATATAAGCCCGAATACTACAGCGATCCCCCTGACCCAAGCCTGCCTTATTTATGTGGCTGATGGGAGCGGGATTGGTAAAAACTAACTAGATAATAAATACCTGCCCCCAATAGGCCACTGTACAAACATATCTTGTGTAACAGCGTCACGGAAATGTACCCATGAAAATCATTGGCAAGGGTCACAGGGAAAAATGGTTCCACATCGGTGTGCATAATGCTATCTAAAAATACGTGACTAAAGCTGCCGATTAGCGCGCTAAATACGCACACCCACCATTTAATGTGAATGCGCTCACCTTGACCAATCTTTAAAATTGACAGCCCCAATTGGGAGAGATACTTTCCAGTTAATGCTGAAAACACCCCCAATAAAACCGCACCAATATAAGTGTGACTAAAGCCATGCAAATGCCCCTCGCCAGTGATGAGCACGATAAGTGGTTGAATGTCCATGATGATTTGCGTCCAGCCAAATACCATTAAACTAAAGCTGCCCTGTAGGAGTGCTTTAATTAAAAGGCCTGGGCCCATGTGGAGCGGAGTAAAAGGCATGGTGATTGCGTATGACCAAGAATATTAAATGTGGCTATTTTAAATTAGGCTTTTAAAAAAAGAAGTGATGAAATCAACAAATAAAGCTATTGCGGTTTTTCCACCATGGAATGCCTTAATCCAAGGGAGATGGTTGCCCCAATTATTTCAGCCACCAAATAACCATACATAAAACCATTGGCAGGGCCGTCTATCACCATGCCAAAGGCGCGAGAAATGGCCATAAATAAAAGAATGATGGCAATAGTTAACAATGCAAATGCCAAATGTTCCTTTTGTGCAGCCAGTAGTAATAATACTAGCCCCACGCCGGCGGTCATACCACCATAGGTGGCTCTAAGATCCATTAAACCCGATGCCGTACTGGGACTGGCCCCGGTAATATAATTGGCCATTTCAACAGGAAACAATGCAAAGCCTATCCCATAGCCCATGAAAAATAAGCCGGTTAATTGAACCAATATTTTTGCCATGAGATTTTCCTTTTTATTGTTTTTAGAGAATGTGCTTTTTAATAATATTTGTCTTAATTGTCTTTTTTAATCATCAGTGCCACCTTTATTTTCAATTCTGCCATTTAGCAAGTTGGCCAGTATGATCATGATGACCACCACTAAGGCAGCAAAGGCTGCTAGTTCTAGCCCTAAAATAGTCTTGCTAGTATTCCCTGATAATATTGAACCACCGTAGCTTTGCTCAATTATGTGAGCAAATAAAACCCCGCCCATAATCATGATGGAGATCATGCTGGCTACGGTGATGTTCTTTTTTATCCATACTAACCATAAGCAAAATAAACCTAATGCGCTGTTGGTGGTGAGTTGCCAAACCTCATGCAGTCTTGCATGAGCGGGCCAATCTGGGTTAAACACATGGGAGTGGTTGATTTCTAAAAATGGGATGACAACCGTATAGACCAGTACACCCAAAGTTAGCAGGATTTTAGCGATCATCGTTAATTGCCTTAGTTAAGTTTAAGAGGTTTTACTGTTAGGTATTAAAATTAAAGTTCTATTTATCTAGATCAGCTTATTACTTTAAAGCAATAACATAAAAAATAAAGGCCAACAAAGAGCTAATGGTTCTAAGATGGTTCCAGCGGATCCAGTGAATTAGATAATGCCGCCATGTTTTTAATTGTTGGTTTAGTGGTGCATCTCGCAGTTGGTTATTCAGCGGCACATTAAAGACTAGGGTACACCCTAGCATTCCCAGTAAATAAATACTGCTGCCACTTAAAATCCATAACCTAGACGTGTCTGTAGCGCCTAGAAATATAAGAATTATAGCCAGTAAACTGGAGCCAAAAAATAGTGGCATAAAGCCGGATTTAAGTATCACCTTATTTATACTGTTCATGCTTGCTATAGCAATCTCGTGGGGCAGGGCGTTTAAAGCCTTCATCACAAACACTGAAAAGGAAAAATAAACCCCTGCCATTAATCCGGTGCTGACAATTGATGCCCATAGAATGGATTCGAAAATTAAATTTAGCATGCTCGTCACTCCTAAAAAATTAAACCCATTAAAAAGGTTACCTCCAAACACCACTTGCTGCGGTTTTCAAAGCATACTCCCGAAAGGAAGTGGCAGGGCGCCCCAGTGCTTTTTCAACGCCATTTATGACTTGGCTATTACGTCCATCCATTACCACAGTAAATAATTCGTTCATTAGCCACAGTACTTCTTCGGGCATATTCTGTTGTTTTAAAGATTGTAGAAATTGCTCGGCAGAAATAGGAGTAAACTCAATGGGGCGCTGGCTAACATCGGCAATGATTTCAACACAATCTCGAAACGTTAATACTTCGGGCCCGGTGACTTCAAATAGTTGGTTCGCTAATTCGGGTTTGGTGAGACAGGCAAATACCACATCAGCAATGTCATCGGTATCAATAAAAGGCTCGGGTATGTCGCCGGCTGGTAGCGCTACTTGATTATTTAAAATTCCATCAATTAAAAACCCTTCACTAAAATTCTGTGCAAACCAACTGGCGCGCACCACATTCCATTTTAAACCACTGCTCACCACTATCTGCTCAGCCTGTTGTGCCCCTTCTTCACCACGCCCTGAAAGCAGCACAATATGTTGAATACCTGCTAACTTAGCCTGCTTTATAAATTCAGTTATGGCCGCTTTAGCGAAAGGAACGGCTAAATCTGGTTGAAAGCACACATAAGCAGAATCACACCCAGCCATGGCTTTAGGCCAACCTTCAGGCTTTAGCCAATCAAAACTAAGGGTTGTAGAGCGTGACACGGCTTGGGTGATGTGTCCTGCATTTTGCATTAAGTTGTCTACTCTACGGCCCGTTTTTCCATTTTTACCGATGATTAATGTGGTTTTATTCATGATGTTTGCTCGCTATGTAATTGAATGTTGGCTTGCGCTTTACGCAATATCGCCAGTATTCTGCATATGAGCTGGATACTTAATGCTTATTTAGCCAAGAAAATTGATTATTCGTCTAAAATTAGTCCATGAAGCATCGATAACACTGGAGTTGACATGCACAGCACACAGCCGCAGTTTCCTGTGGCCAATGATCCTCTTGGAGAAATGCTGCACCAACTTAGGCTAGATGGCAGCCTTTACTGCCGTTCTGAGTTGTCAGGTAATTGGTCTTTGGCCATGCCAGTACTGCCGGATAAAATGATGTTTCATATCATTACAGCGGGGCAATGTTGGCTACAGGTTGATGGCGAACCTGCAAGGTTACTCAATACTGGAACCTTGGCACTTATTCCCCACGGTCAGGGTCATACCATTAGTAGCGATCCAGTGTTGCCCTCTATACCCTTATTTGAAGCTGGGGTGCAAAAAATTAGCGAGCGCTATGAAACGTTAGAAATAACTGGGCCGGGAGATAAAACGGAACTCACCTGCGGGTTAATGTGCTTTGATCAATTTGCAGGAAAGCAATTAATTCAGCAGTTGCCGACATTATTATTAGTAGATCAATTGGAAGAAAGCAGTGAACGTTGGCTCAGCAGCACGTTGGAATTTATTACTCATGAAGCCAGATATTTAAAACCAGGGGGAGAAACCATTATTACCCACCTTGCAGATATCCTGGTGATTCAGATGATCCGTCATTGGATGGAGCAATCTTCTGAGGCCAGTAAAGGTTGGATAGGAGCCCTTCGAGATAAACACATAGGCATTGCACTACGGGCCATTCATCACCAGCCTCAGAATAATTGGACGGTGAATTCACTGGCCCAAGAATGTGGCATGTCTCGCTCTGGTTTTTCTGCGCACTTTAAGCAACAGGTGGGCAGTAGTGTTAAAAATTATTTAACACAATGGCGCATGAACCTTGCCTATCAACGCCTCAAACAAAAGAGCGAGCCGTTAATTATACTGGCAGAGGAGCTGGGTTATAATTCTGAGGCGGCTTTTTCACGGGCATTTAAACGGGTCATGGGCGTTTCTCCCAGTGGAATATAGTGCCCCTTTACAGTTAGCCAATCCTCTTCAGGTCGTCTTTACTTTTGTGTGCCAATGTATGGGCATTCTTTTCCCAGTTTTGGCCATCAAAGTCGCTGATATGGATGTTGTCTGCCTTAGTGTCTAAGCAATGCACATTCACATCAATGCCATCAGGGTTTGAGCGCGGTGTGTAAAAGGGTTTTATGCCACAGCATTTACAAAAAGTATGTTTAGCGATACCAGAGCCAAAGGTGTAAGTAGATAAAGACCCTTTGCCAGTTAATAGCGTAAAGCGGGCTAATGGTACGATCAAATGTAAGTAACCTGATTTCGCACAGATCGAACAATTGCAGTAGTCGGCTTCAATGGTGGCCGGCGCTTGTACTTCAAAAGTAATGGCACCGCAGTGGCAACTTCCTTGATAAATCATGTGTGACCCTAAGGTAAAACTTTTTAATATATTTAAAGTTACAGTAAACAGTCGCGAACTAAAAGTTTTCAGGGAGAGAGGAAAAGAAAACGCCTGATAGGTTTATTAATACGTTTAGGAAATTATTCAAGGAAGACTCTGGAAACCATTATGTTAGGCAATGGTTCCCAGAGAGGGTTATACAGGTACTAGAAAGATGCTTGCACAGCCAAGCTGATATTACGCCCAGGTAAAGGGCTAAAATCTTTTAAGTAGCTCACATGGTTACGGCCTAACTCATCTGTAAGGTTATTCATTTTCAGATTTACATCCATATGCACAGCATCCCACTCAAACTCATATGCGGCTAAGGCATTTAGAGTATGGTAAGCATCCGTTGGACTCTCGCTCTGTGCTGCCTGATCTTGTTTGGCAAAATATTTCACATGGCTTTTAAGCAGCCAATGCCCTGTTTGCCAAGATAACCCCATTAATAAGGTTTGCGGGGGCGTACGCGGTAAGTTTTTATCCGTACCAGATTTTAAACGAGCGGTGACGCTATCTGTGACAACGTTTACTGCCCATGCTTGATCTAGCTGATACTGCCAAGATAATTCAAAGCCCGTTAAATAAGCATCCTTTTGCACAAATTGATAAACGTCATTGTTATGGTATGGGTCTTTCACCGCTTGCAGTTCGTTATATATATAGCCATCAAAGTCATAATAATAAACTGCCGCGTCCCATTGCGTTTTTCCTGCAAAATACTGATAAGTCACATCTAAAGTGTGTGCAGTTTCTTTTTCTAAATCTGGGTTATCTAGTTGGTAGCTAAAAGTCGCGTGGTGATCACCATTCCAAAATATTTCATCCCCTTGCGGTGCACGCTCGGTATGCGCCAAAGACAACCCCCATTTTGATTGAGGGGTTAACCATGTCCAACCGGCACTGGCAGTAAACGCTAAAAAGTCTTTATCATCATAATGGTTCGCATTTTCACGTCCAGCTGGGCGAATGCTCACGGGGTCTGCTTCAATACGGCGCTGATCCAAACGCATGGCGTATTCTTGTTTGCCTTGCGCCCAGTCTTTACTGATCAAGGCAAACACGGCTGTGTCTAAAGTTTGAGTTTCAGGCATGGGGGTGTCGTGGGCAAATTCCACTTCGTTGCCATTGTCATCAGTAACAGTATCAAAGCTTGTACCTTTGGTTCCATCCCAAGGTAAATGTGAATAATTAGGTACGCCGTCTTCACAACCACTGTGGTCGTGACACAAGGCTAAGTCCTGCACATTAACATGCACACCTATTTTACTGCTAAAGCCGAATATGTCGCCAAAACTTAAAATGGATTTCGCTTCGATATTTTGTTTATCGAAATAACCCACCACAGTGCCTTCATCAATTTCATCATGCTCATAATTGTTGACACTGAATTGGGTTTTAACCGATTCTAAAACACCGCCGAACAAGAATTTTTCATGCAAGGCATCAACACGAAATTGATTTGGGGTAATGCTGGCCGCTTCGTTTTCTTCGTTGGGCACACCGTATTCATAATCCAAATAAGATACGGCCAAGCCAGCACGCCCGTTATTATCAATATGAGTCAAACCCAAATTCAGGCCTTTTGATTGGGTGCTGGTATTGAGCACTTCGCCGTTGGGGCTTTCATAATTTTCAGATTCACGCTGAAACGCATCAAGATGGAGAACCCAGTTTTTGCCAAAGCCAGAATTTAATTGCGCTGAAAGCTCCGAGCCTTGATTAACACTGGAAACAGAAAAACCCACTTGTCCCTCGCTTATGCCTTTTCCTTGCGCATCCACTAAAGGAATTTCATGGAAGCGTTCGTCCGCCACGTTAATCACACCACCAATGGCGCCGCTGCCAAATAATAATGTACCGGGGCCGTAAATCACTTCCACTTGCGATGCGTTACTGGTTTCAGCCATGGGCGCATGATCATTACTCATGGCGCTAACATCCGCAGCGTCACTGCCGTTTACTGCAATTTTTACTCGGTTACCAGAAAGCCCACGAATGACTGGACGCCCCACACCTGGGCCAAAACTCGCATTAGAAACACCGGGCATGTTTTCCAGTATTTCACCAAGGCTGCTGCCCGCTGCCTGCTGTAATTCAGATTCACTTATAACCTTGGTGGGTTGCACCATTTCCTGCAGGGTTTGACCGCTGGCTTTCACCGATACCGTTTCTAAATGATGAAGTTTGTGTCCATCATCAATAGGGGAGGCTGTGGTCTGCTCCTCATTCACATCAGCGCCATGTGCAATGGTTGCCGCGCAGCACAGAGAAAGCACTGTGAGTGCTTTCTCTGTGCGTTTCACGGTATGCATTGGTAAGCGCACGAAGAGTGACTTAGTGGTCATGGCTAGTTTCAGCTCCTACTTCGTGAAAGCTTACAGCAGCGGCCACATCACTCACCGATACATCTTCACGGCCGTGAATGTGGTACAGGCTGGCGCCAGATTCTTTATCAATTTCGTATAATTTTGTGGCGGAGTTGTCCAAAACAAACACAGCTTGGCTGGCGGCAGTGAGCGTTAAGCTTTCGCAATTGGCATTAGGAGATTCATCGAGTGTTAATGCTGCATCTTTAGAGCCCTCATGACTGTAAACCGCAAGCTCGCTTTTAGTCAGTGCAAAGATATCAGCGGCTAAACTGTCAATGGCCCACGCGCACATATCGGTTGGTGCAGCAAAGCCTTCACCTTCAAGGACAAGCGCTTCATCTTCTTCCTCTAATACGTAAAATTTATCATCAGCACCCAAGCCTACAAATACGCCTGCCCGGCTTTGCCACTGAACAGCGGTAGTAATTCCTTCTAATGTTGCGATGACAGCTTCATGCTCTCCATTAACCTCTTCTACTTTCACGCTAAAGCTTTTGTTATCACATGATACAACTGCAAACTCACCAACGTGTGCCGTACTATTAATTGTTGAGCAGCTCACCGTGTGCTCAGCTTCTAAAGAAGCTTCATTGCCTTCATAAACCACAGCATTGATGCTATCGAAGGTTAATGTTAATAAACCATGGGTTTCATCTTCATGCAGTAATAAAGCAGGGTAGGTTTCGGTGAGTGTAAAGCTGACATTTTCAGCTTCAGGTGCGGCATCCTCAAGGGCTTCGTAGGGCACAAACTGAGTGCTGCCATCTACTAACACACTGAAGTGGCCATTGCTGTTAACCACTTTAATGCCGCTGCCATCGATACTTAGTGAACTTAGCTCAGGCAGTTCATGTTCTTCCTCTGCGTCACTTTCTTCTTCATGATGGGCAGCTATAAACTGTACGCTAGCAGCGTTAATGATGGCGGCTGCCTCGCCATTATCTGATAGCAATAACTGAGCACCATTGGCTGCTGCTGGGTCTGCCAATGATTCTGCTGTGCCTTCTTCTAATACAGATAAAGCATCGGTATTGGTTTGGGTAATCATAAGCGAATGTTCGTGAGACTCTTCAGAAGCTGAAGAGGTAGAGCTGCTACTGCTACCACAGGCACTTAGAAATGAAGCGGCCACGCTAAGTGCAGCAATCTTGTATAGGGTATTCATTTTTAAATTCTCAAACTAGTTATGCATAAGCGATGGCAAGGCCTCAAAGTACAAAACTCAGGCACGCACAATCGCAAAAATGTAAAGGCATCGGCTGTAAAACAGCAGATGTTAATAGCAAAAAACTAGAGAGTAATGGGGGGGGCGCGGGCTTGTTGGCTGGTAACTAGGTTTAAAACTGAAGAAACAGGGATAAACGCGAGAGGCTCTATCGCTTGTTTTGGGTGAGCGCATTGGGTGTGCTCAACCGAGGGGATAGGCGTACTGCCATCCACCATGAACATGGGACATTCAATACCATGGTCGTGATCTACTAATTGATCATGCAGCAACTGCAAACTAGCACCCACCACAAGCACAAGGCTAAGGGTAGTGGCCAGTAAGGCATTATATTTGCGCAGGAGAAGTTTCATGGCTAGTAGTTTAACTGGCCCTGCATAGTCAAGCAAATAAAAGATATTCTTATTTTCAAAAAATAACATTGGGACTATTAATGCAGCGCCATGGCTTTGGCAATCATAAAAAGTGCCAAGCCAACAACTTCCAAACTTATTTTTTATCGCTCTGTTTAGACTTTAAGAAATAAACATAGAGGGCCTATCTATATGTGAGCGCCATGGCTACTTGATTAGGGTTAAGGTTATGAATGGCTTTACCGAACTTCTATTTGCTATTCATTAACCACCCTTGCTGTACTGCTTGATCAATCTCTTTGAGCATCCATGCATGAATTTCTGGAAAGTCATTTTTAATAAAGGCATGGGCGTTTAATACTTGGGATTCTTCAATGCCCAATTCCAACCAAGTTTTTCCTTGGCTGGCAAGGTTATGTAGAAAAGGCAGTAATCTATCGACGGTTTTTAGTAATTTAGTTTCTGGGCTCAGCCCTGTTTCTTGCTCTTCCCATAACTCAGGCAAATCCTGAATGCCGTTGCCAGTATGTTGTGCTAATCGTTTAATACAGGCTCTTTCTGCGGTATTGGCTGTGTGTCTGTGCTTTGAATAAAGAAAAGTGTCGCCTGCATCAATTTCACCTAAGTCATGCACCAGCGCTAATTTTAATAATTTCTCTTCATTCAAATTTAAATTCAAACTTCTGGAAAGAGACCAGCATGCCATGGCCAAGTGCCAAGAATGCTCGGCTGAGTTTTCAAGGCGTTTTCCTCCATCAATATAAGTGCGCCGTTCAATGAGCTTTAATGCATCTAACTCGATAAAGTAGGCGCTGATATTGGATAAATTGATGGGCATGTTTGTTCCTTGCGTTTACGGCTAAAATACCTAGTGTTTTTCCATTATCAAAAAACATCGTGATTATAGGCCTAAATGAACAGCCAAGGTGAGGTTTTGCTTCGATAAACGGCTAAATGTGTTGTCTTATTGGCTAGGTACTATACGGTAGGCAGATACCTTCGTTTTGTCATTTATCCTATTTTTTGATAGTTGGCTTAGCGCTCAATCTTGAGGCGCACCAATGACAAATTTACGCTTATGCTACCAATCCATCGAGTTTGGTAAAATAGATATTCACCTGTGTACTTTACGCAATAAACAAGAATTCCACGACCCTGATGGCATTGCTGAAAAGTTAGGCATTTGCTCGGCCAGCTGGCCTATTTTTGGTGTGGTATGGCCTTCAAGTTTGGTACTGGCACATTTTATTCTAGATTACGAAACTGGCTCAAAACGCATTTTGGAAATCGGTTGCGGTATGGCGTTATCCAGTTTATTGCTTAACCAACAATGCGCCGATATTACCGCCACTGATTATCATCCAGAGGCACAAAAATTTCTTAATAGAAATGAATTGCTTAATGGCGGTAAAGCCATCGCCTATGAGCAAGCTGATTGGGCTAGCAAAGACGATAAGCTGGGCCTTTTTGATCTGATTATTGGCAGCGATCTATTATACGAAGATAACCATATTGGGTTACTCTCTAGTTTTATTGATGCCCACTCAAAACCCACTTGTGAAGTGATCATTGTCGATCCCGGTCGGGGCAGAAAAAACAAACTCAGTTCTAAAATGATCGAATTTGGTTTTAGCTCATCTCAGCAAAAACCCACTCATACCACTTATTTAGACCAAGAATTTAAGGGCCATATTCTTAGGTATGAAAGGTAGCGTTGTTTTTAAGTCATGCTTAATGGCAGGGTATTCAATTTTTTAGGTGGCGCTCTTTAAATTAAATTGATTAGG
>CAJXRF010000114.1 GCA_913058575.1 uncultured Bermanella sp. | reverse complement strand
ATAAATCAACAACCTATAGGGCAGTGTTATTATGCTAATGAAGACACCATACAACTGTGCATTAACACACTAAAAAAACAGGCGCTTGTCATTCAAGATTTAGAAGAGACTAATCAAATCATAGATAAAATAGCCGATGGCTTATATACACACCGCCATGAGCTCATATTTTTATGCATGCAAGAAGCCGGCAAGAATTTACAAAGCGCCATTGATGAAGTTCGTGAGGCTGAAGATTTTTGTCGCTATTATTCTCGGCAAGCCCAAAAGAATTTTGCAAGTTCCACCATATTAGATTCTGTGACAGGCGAGGAAAATTTATTAAAGTATCGTCCACGCGGAACCGTTTTATGCATTAGCCCATGGAACTTTCCTCTTGCTATATTTGTAGGGCAAATTTGTGCAGCGCTGGCTTGTGGCAATCGTGTGGTGGCAAAACCCGCCCAGCAAACCAGCATCATTGCCATGCGAGTGATAGAAATAATGTTTGAAGTAGGCGTTAATCCATATTTGTTATTTTTCATGCCTGGTTCTGGATCCAATATTACTCAAGCACTTATTGAGAACAAATTAATCGACATGGTTTGCTTTACCGGCTCTACCCAAGCAGCCAAACAAATTCAACAATGGTTAAGTCAATACAATCAAACATTTATTCCTTTGCTCGCGGAAACTGGCGGCCAAAATGTCATGCTCGCTGACAGCACATCTTTGATAGAGCAATTGGTCCCTGACGTCATCAACTCTGCATTTGATAGTTGCGGACAACGTTGCTCGGCCTTACGGGTACTGTTTATTCAAAAGGATATCAAAGAAGAGTTTTATCAAGCGCTTAAAGGGCGCTTGTCATTATTAAATATTCATTCCCCCTTCCAAAGGAATTCTGATTTAGGCCCCATCATTGACTTACCCGCCAAGCAGACACTTTTAAAGCATATTGACTGGCTAAAAGAACACGGAAAATTTATCGCCCAAGCACACCTACCAGACAATCCAAGTAGCGATTTATATTTAGCCCCTTGTGCGTATGAAATAAAAGAGCTCAGCCAATTAGATCAAGAATATTTCGGGCCCATACTGCACATCATTCCCTTTGACCACGATGATTTGGATGAAAAATTAGAACAAGTAAATCGATCCAACTATGGCTTAACATTGGGTGTGCACAGCCGAAACCAACGCTGGATTGATTACATCGTTAGTCAGGTTAATGTGGGGAATATTTATATCAATAGAAATATGATTGGCGCAAAAGTAGGCGCACAACCTTTTGGTGGACATGGGTTATCAGGCACAGGACCAAAGGCAGGTGGGCCAAATTATGTTCATGCCTTTGTAAAAGAGTACTGCATCACCACAAATAGCTCTGCATTTGGTGGAAACCAAGATCTACTGAGCTAAAAAAACCAGCATGCGCTGGTTTTTTGCTTTACTTCTAAATCGCTAGAAATTATTCACCGGCGATAATTTGTGGCTCACTTGCTTTTTCTGCAGCCATTACTTTCGGCATGATTGCCTCTTCAATGAAGGCAAACGTTTTACCTTGATATTTTTCATTTACAACAATTTCTTGCAAGTTGCTTAGAGTATTCATTGGGGTTTCAACAACGATAGTATTCACCAACCAATCTGGCAAGCTGCCACCTGGGTTTGCATGAACCTGATAGACCACTTCAACCATTCCCTCACTTTGAGGCGTAAATACCCAGCTTCCTTTTAATTCAGGCATGCGAATATAATCATCATCAGTTTCTTTAAATTCAGGCACAGCGACAATACTTGAGGTAACCGCTCCTGTTTCGTTTGCGGTCATGACAGAACGAATATATGCATCTCGGTTCGTCACAGGCCACGGAGTTTTATTCACTGTGTAGACAACATTTTCAGTCTCAGATGGACGGGTCATGACTTTAAAGTCAATGACATTATGCATCCAATCAGTTGCCACATCGGCGTCACGTAACAATGCAACAAAAGCACTTACATCTGCTTTAATATGCGTCACGCCTTTAAACTCTTTTAATGGCGAGCCTTCTACAGTACGAGTAAAAACAGAAATATCTTTATCTTCATCCTGTGCTTCTAATTCCCAAGGGCCTACTTCAGCAAAAGAAAGCGAGGCCACGAGCATAGAGGTAGCCGCTGTGAATGTTTTTAGCCAGTTCATGGTTAATCCTTATTATTGTTTTATTTTTATGGTGAGCAATGTATTGCGCGAATCAGTATAACCTTAGCCGCGACCTTGGCAATGACTAAGGGGCCTTGGTCATTATTTTTTACTGCCACCCATGCAATTGGGTGACGCGGGGGCTAGTTGAGTTTTCAACCATTTATCATGAGAATATGTATGCAGTGCCAGCGCATGGACAGGGCCAGCTAATTCATCACTTAATGCTGCATATACCGCTTGGTGTTGCTTCACTTTATTAATCTCATTAAAGTCATCACTCACCAGCACTACTTTAAAATGGCTTTCAGAGCCACTGGCCACATTGTGCATATGGCTTTCGTTCTCAACTTCAAGATGGTGAATTTGAAAGGCGGCTTTTAATTTTTCGATAATGGTATCTTGTAACATCACATAAACCTGTGCATTTTATATAACGGTAATTATACCTACCTAAAGACATTAAACGCCATTATTCAGAGTGCATTCGATACCTGTATAAACGTACAGAGGATATTGACGTTACAGCCCTGCCACTGTATAAATCAGCCAACCGAAACATGAGGCCATGTCATGAGCAAAGCACAATCAATTATCGAACAATTTTACCAAGAAGAACAAGCGCGCTTGTCTGATGAAGCTACTTTTAGCCCATTAGATATGAGCATCAGCAGCGCTGATATGGCGCTGATCAGCACCATTGCAAAACGCTTCAACAAAGACCGCTCATTGCTGGCTCGTGAAGCGTTAAGTCAAGCATTATTAGACATGTTTAGTGCACTAGACCCAGTCGAGCGAAAAATGCTCGCCAAAGAGTCTGATGAATTGGCCAGCAGTATCGCTGCCGAAATCGCTGAAGATCAAGGCCTTAGCAACTTAGAAGTATCTGGGGCCAATTGGGTTGCCCAAGATAAAAATTGTGTTAAAGCTGAGCGCAAAGCTGAAAAAGAAAGAGAAAAAGCCAAGCCTCAACAAATAGCCCAACAGCAACCTCCTGAAACTCAAGCACCTCAGACAGATTCTACAATTGAGAGCACTCAACAAGCTGAAGAGATTGAAGCTGAGCCAATGGAAGATGACGTGACCAATGAGTTTGACGCTTCTGTAGAGGCAACAGTTGAAAGCGAGCCTGCCGAAAGCATTTTCGCTTAAAGTCTTACCCAATTAGACCATGATCTCGCCCGTCATGGTCTAATTGTCCTTTCACCCACCATACAATACCGTTAAAATACCCCCCTTCTACACCCTCATTTACTATCGCGCTTCAATCTAGCAGGACATTTATGGCAATTCAGTGGTTTCCCGGTCACATGCACCGTGCACGTAAGCAAATTACTGAGCTCATGCCCAATATTGACCTGGTCATTGAAGTGCTAGACGCTCGCCTACCTTATTCCAGTGCTAATCCGCTTATTCCTGATTTACGAGCTGGTAAACCCTGTTTAAAAATATTGAACAAAGTAGATTTAGCCGATAAAAAATACACAAAAGAATGGTTAGAGTACTTTAACTCCCAACCTGACACCCTAGCCATGCCATTAACCGGGCTTGATAAAAAACAAGTCAAAAGTATCACCCAGTACTGCCTGCGCATGCTGCCTAACCGACAAGCACAAAAGCAATCTATTCGCACCATGATTATGGGTATTCCTAACGTAGGAAAATCCACATTAATTAACACATTAGCTGGGCGTGCCGTGACTAAAGCCGGAGATCTACCAGCGCTAACTCGCCACCCCCAGCAAATTAAAATTCAAGATGGCATTGTATTATCAGATACCCCTGGAATTTTATGGCCTAAAATACACAACGTAGCCAGTGGCTTTCGTTTAGCTGCCAGTGGAGCCGTAAGAGACACAGCCCTAGACTATTTCGAAGTGGCCACATATGCCGCTGACATGCTGTTAAGCCTATACCCAGAACAAATTAAAACCCGCTACAAAATTGCTGACCTGCCAGATGGTGGCGAAGGCTTAATTGAATTAATTGGTCGAAAGCGAGGGTGTTTGCGCCCTGGTGGCATCGTTGACATTCACAAAGCGGCAGAAATTCTTATTCACGAATTACGTAGCGGCAAATTAGGCAACATAACCTACGAAACACCGCAAATTATGGAGCAAGAAGAAGCGGCCTTGGTCGAGCAAGCAGAATTGGCGGAAAAACTGAAAGAAGAGCTGAAAGGTAAAAACAATAGCCGTTAAATTAACGGCTATTGAATTTTAATCGCATCCCTTAGCTCGGTAAATATATCCCATTTTTCGTCTTCGTCTGAAGTTACTTCAATGGGGTATAAGCCAGTATCGGTGGGAATGGTATTTAGATCTTTCTGTACCTGGTCTATGTCCTTGCAATATAAAATCCACTGATTGACACCATCACACATAAGCACCATCACCAGTAATCCATGCTGCTCTTTTTCAAGAGCTGCCATTAACTTCTGATTAAAAACATCGATCTTTTCTAATTCTTCAGATGATGGATATCCCGTTTTAGGGTCGGTTTCCTGTGCGCTCCAAGAGATTTGAATACAGTGAGCATACTGGCCTGATTCGAACTCTTCCTGCACCTTATCTCGGTAGCGAATGATGATCGGCTGATCATTAAGCGTGCCGTCTGCCAGCACCCATCGATTTGAAAACCCCATGAGATTCCTTGCTCTAGTTGCTCATATAGCCTTAAAGCTAGCAGAATATAATTAAATTGCACAAGAAGGGGCTTTTTTATGGCTTAAATGGCGCAATAGGGACGTCACCGATCAGAGAAGCAACTAAATTAGCTAACCCTAATTTAGCCATCACTATGATCTTATGTTAAATTTGGTTTAGTCCTAGCAGAAAACCGAGGTAGCTGTGGAACAAACCAATCTTGCCCAAGAACTAAAAGTGCACGCTCAAAAGGCTTCGCTGCTACTAAAAGCCTTAGCTAATGAAAATCGCCTTATGATTCTGTGCTCACTTACTGAACAAGAGCTCAATGTATCTCAACTTAATGACCGTTTAGACCTTAGCCAATCAGCCCTAAGCCAGCACCTAGCTTGGTTACGCCGCGAAAAACTCGTTCAAACCCGCCGCGACGCTCAAACTATTTACTATTCTTTGCAAGGCACCCAGGCTGAGCAAGTCATTAAAACCCTACAAAGCATCTTTTGCGCTGATTTAGCACTTTAGATCAATCCGTTAGTGCTTGATATTTTAGAGCTTATCTAGCCTATAAAACATGATAGAATTTGCCCTTAATATCGAATTGTAAAAGGCTTCCACTGCCATGCTTTTAATCTTCATTGCCGCTGCCATTCTTTTAGCTCTAAGCGGCGTTGCCGCTTATTATTGGATTAAGCTAAAAAAGGTGCAAAACCAACAAAAAGCTCAAATAGCTCAGAACCAAAAGGCTTGGCTTGACCGTCAACAAGAGTTGGCAGCTGACATCCGCTTCATTGCCAATTCAATGCTTCAAGAGCAATGTGAGATAACTGAAGGCTGTATGCGCTTAAAAGTTCTAATGGATCATTTAGACCAAGATTTAGCTCAGAAAACAGAATTTCAAACGTTACAATTCTATTACCAGCAAACCTTAAGCATGCCGCATCATGAAGCTTATAAAGCACTTAATAGAAAAGAGCAGTTTAGCCAAGATAAAAAACGCTTTGCCCTAGAAGATAAATATCGTGAGCAAATCCTTATTGAAGCTAAGCATATTGTTCAATATCCATTTAATTTCGGCTAGGTTGAAGCTAGGGCTTGTAGCTGGCCACATCAAGCTTTGCTAAACTAAGGTGAGTTACTCATATTTTTTAGTTTAATAGGTTTCTTTAATGAACAAACTATTGGTTAGCGCATTAAGTTGTGTGTTTCTTAGCGCTTGCTCTGCCCCTGCCGTTAAAGATTCCGCCACCATTCAGCAATCGGCCATTGAACAGGCTAAAACGGTAAACCTAAGCCCACAGCAAGTTTTAGACGAGACCAGAGATTTACAAGTATTGGCACAACGCGAAGACCTCTATTTCTATAGCCCTAATTACATAGCCCAAGCTGAAAATGAGATACGCCAAGCTGAAGACGCTTTAAAAGGAAAACTCCCCCCCCAACAAATCATCACTCACGCCTTAACTGGGCAACAATTGCTAAAGCGTGGGTTGGAAACCAAACAAACCGTATTAACACAGCTAAAATTGACTCTAGACGGTCTTGCCATGCTGAGAGAATTAAAAACAGAAAAGCTCATGGCCAGCGAGTTTTCTGACATTCAAGGAGAGACCAAAGATCTCATTATATTGGTTGAACAAGGCAATACCTCTCAAGCTTTAAAAGAGCAAGCTGATGTATTAGCCGAAATTGCAATTCTTGAAATCAATGTCCTTAAAAAAACCTACTTAAGCCAAGCTGAAATAGCCCTTGAAAAAGCAGAAGATACCGACGCAGAAGATCACGCCGCAGTCTCCTTTGAACAAGCCAGTATTGCGGTCGAGCGATTACAAGCCTTTATAGAGGCCAACCCTAAAAAACGCCAAGACATCAATCTAAAAACACAAGACACTGTGCGCTTATGTCAACATGCCGAAAATGTCGCCAGCGCTGCTAAGCCTTTATTAAAATTAACCAATGAAGGAGCTGAGCAACATGTGCTGTTTATTGAAAAGCTAATTGCTCGAATCGGTCACGCCCTAAAGCACGAAGATGTAAGCTACCTACCACTAGATAATCAGTCTATCGCGTTAGCGCAAGCAGCAGAAACCATTAACAAACAGGCCCAATCTTTTAAACAACAAGGGCAATGGGAAAAGGAAAAAGCTGAACTGCAAGCCAAGCTAAACAATCTTCAAAGCCAATTAAATACCGCTACACAAGCATCTATTATTGAAGAACCTAAAATTAACGAAACAGAACTAAAAGATTCATCGGAAATTTTGCCTATGGATACGGATTCTAACAAAGAAACCAAACCCGAAACCGCTATTAATCAAGTAACAGAAAACTCACCTGTAACTCCCTTAGAAAGTGAAATTTCTCAAGAACCTACAATTGCGCCTCAGGATCAAACAGAAGCTACTAAGAAAACAGCCATTGATGAGACTGTAGCGACTGAAACGCAAGCTCCCTCTGAAGCAGTAAAAGCGGAAATACAAACAAGCACTAACGTGGCAGAAAGTACAAACTCTGAAGGGGAAATACAAGCCACTTCAACTATTGAAACTGAAACACCCTCTTCTAAAGAGGTCACTTTGAAAATAGCAGAGGACAATACCTCAGCAATAGAGGCAGACACTCAAACTGAATCACCTCAAGATCTCATTGAAGCTCCCTAGCCATCAAACAAATTTAATTAAACAATAATAAGGCCCAATATTAGGCCTTATTAATTTTAGGTATAAATGTGTCATCCATTTTAATTTTTGACTCCGGCATTGGCGGGGTTAGCATTCTTCAACACATCAAACAATTGCCTCATCCACTAGACATACACTATGTTGCAGATTATGCCGCCTACCCTTATGGTGAAAAAGAAGAGAACTGGCTCATTAAACGCATTGATAAATTAATCACAAACCTTGAACACAACATAAAGCCTGATGTCATTATTATTGCTTGCAACACTGCCAGCACGTTGGCGCTCCCCACTTTACGCCACCAACTTTCAATCCCCATAATAGGCGTAATACCTGCCATAAAAACAGCCAGTCGTCTTAGTGAAAATAAAAAAATTGGATTACTCGCCACCCCTGGAACCATCTCTCGTATATATATGGACAACCTCATTAAAGAGTTTGCCAGTGATTGCACTGTTACCAGAGTAGGCAGCACAGAATTAGTAGATATTGCAGAGAAAAAACTAGCAGGCTCTCATATTGACCCACACAAGTTGCAAAAAATTATTCAACCATTCATTGATAACCAATGTGATCAAGTGGTTTTAGGCTGTACTCACTTCCCATTATTAATGCAAGATTTATTAGCTCTTAACACAGGGTTACATTTTGTCGACTCAGGAAGCGCCATAGCAAAGCGTACTGAACACATTTTAACTGAACATGCCTCTACTGCTCATTGTATAGACTCTACTTTTTATAGCACACAGACCTTAGGCCGCTCACTTACAGAAAATTTATTAGAAATAGGCTTCAAGCAATTCAAAGAAATTTGACGACCCCACACTACGCCCTTTCTACTTTATTAAATGAGTTTTACTTTAATCAAATAAAACTCACTTTTTAAAACCATGGTTCTATTAAAAAACTAAATCTATTTACTTTTCGTTAATTAACTGAAATCACCATGACAGGAAGTCCCTAGGTAGATAGAATGCTGGCAATAATAATAAACAGAGATAAAAATGCGATACGCTACAGCCTTCATTTTTACATTCTTTTTGATTTCTCCCTGCCATAGTGAAGGCGGCTATGTGGGTGTGGGCGCAGCATTTAACAGCTCAGAATCTTTTGATAACCAAGACAGTGGTCTACGCCTTGACTGGGGAGCCACCATAACAGATGGCATTGATTTAGAATGGAGCCTAATTGATTTTGGTAAATCCTATTATGACGACCCAAAATTAATTGCACCCGACTTGACCGATTCAGATGAAAGCAATGACTCGCCACAATTTGAAAACATTGGTTTTGGCACGGCCAGCAGTTCAGGGGGCGGCTCCTATCAAGGTATCAGTAATTTACACACACTGGGCTTATCTGCCGGCCTTAAATTTAAAAAACGTGTTAACGATTGGATTCAAGTTTTCGCTCGAGCCAGCTTCTTAGGCTGGCAAGCAAACACCAGCATGGTGGGAATTTATGGGGCCAGTGAAGCTGAGTACGCTACGGTAGATGCAGAGGGTAATGCCCTACCCTCTGGCGACACCAGCATTATTTCCAATTACAACCCCTGTGGTAATAACGGCTATTGCCGCGACATAGAAGAAGATGGCAAAACCCACTATGCGGTAGACTTTTGGTACGGCTATGGAATCATGGCCAAGCCCTATAAATGGCTAGCCCTTCGAGCTGAATATTCCATCACCACCTTAAACGCGGTGGACTTTCCCAAGGCCACATTAGAAGGCTTTACCACCAGTATGGAAATTCACTACTAATATAAGCTAAGTGCTTTCTACACATAGGTGTTACCAATCAGCTACTACAGGTAACACCTAAGCTTTACCCCACCCTAAGTTTCGTACCCTCATTTGTTAAGCAAGCTAGGCAGTACCTGCCACCTTCATTCAACTTAGCAGGTGGCACATTATGTGCAATTATAAATATTAGGACAAAGATCCAACAATAAAAATAACAAGTAAGGATCAGTACGGTGACATCCGACTGCATTTCTGTATCACTGATTAACCCAATTATCAGCCATGTTAAATCCATGGGATTTGACACGAAGTCTGCTATCGCTGAGGCACAAATTGATGCCCGAGTGTTAGCCGATCCTGATAACCGCATTCCTGCAGCCAAGGTTGATGAACTCTTCAATCTGTTGGCTGGCCTGTCAGGAAAAAGCGATATTGGCCTATCCGCTGGCGCAAGCCTTGAAGCTCGCTCGTATAATTTATTACAGCACTTGCTTCTATGCTGCTCCACACTCAGTGAAGCCCTGGTGTACTTAAACCGATACTACGTCCTGTTCAGTGATGAAGCTCCGCCAATTTTTAGTCGCAAAGGCGATGGAAGCGTCAAAATTTCGTTCCCTATTACTCAGGAATTAAATGATGACAATCAGATTCGTATCGATCTGATTTTAACCATTACCTGCCAATGGCTAAGACAAATTTGCGGTCGTGAATTCAAACTCACCCAACTTTTACTCCCGTTCAAAGCGCCAAGTTATGAAGCCTCCTACGCTCGTTGGCTACATACCCCAGTGCGGTTTAACTGTCAGGAAGTTTCAGCAGTATTCCCTGCTTTCTGGCTTGACAAGCAACTTCATCAGGCAAACCCACATATTATGAATATGATAAAAACTGAAGTAAAAAACCTGGCAGAAAAAATCAATAATAGAGCCTTGTTGAGCGATCGCATTCGCCAAGCATTGCTGCAAAATCGAATTGAATTCAGTGCCACGCAAAGGGAAGTTGCCGAGCTATTTCATATTAGCTCTCGCACTTTAAATCGTCACCTACAACAAGAAGGAACGTCACTTAAATCTATACTGACGCACTCTCGAATCGAAGAAGCCAAAGGCATGCTGTTTGATAACAAACAAAGTATTGAACAAATTGCCATGAAAATTGGGTTCTCAGGACGCCGCACGCTTGATCGTATTTTTATTAAGTACGTAGGCATGAGTCCTGCTCAATATCGCAGTAAGCGAAGCCACGAACCCACAGTTGAAGCCGAAACTGACGTGGCATAAAAAAGGGAGCTCTAAGCTCCCTTTTCTTTTATTTCCTAGCGCCCTGCATGCCGCCTGTATGGATAAATAACACTCGACTGCCTTTTTCAATTTCCCCTTTATTTACCAAATCTAACAAAGCGTATAAAGCCTTACCTGTATATATTGGCTCAATCAATAAACCGTTTTCATTACCTATTTTACAAACAAACTCATCAAGCTCGGCATTCTTTTTACCATAACCACCAAAATGATAATCACAATTAATTCTCCAGTTGGTTTTATGACAACTCAAAGATAGAAGATGATCGCGAACTTCTTGGGCCATCCAGCCAGCCCCTTTAAGTGTCGCCACCCCTATCACCTCAACCGATGGTACACTTGCATATATTATCCCTGCCACAGTGGCTCCTGTGCCGCTTGCCACAACAATAAAATCGTAATCGGCTTGATTTACTGAAGCGAGCATTAATGAAGCGCCTTTTACGCCTAGCGCGTTGCCACCGCCTTCCGGTACTAAAAAAGGTTTATCATAATTGGACAGAATCCCCTTAACTTCATCGTCCCGTTCTTTTTGACGATATACACCTCGCGAAACAGGTTCCAAAACCATTCCCCAATTCACACAATCCTTTAGTGTAGGGTTTAAAGGCAGCAACTGCTCCCCTCTAATAATGCCCACAGTGGGTACATCTAACTCATTGCCTGCATAAGCCAATGCGTGCAAATGGTTACTGTAAGCACCGCCAAATGTAACCAGGGTTTTATAATCGCCACTCACAAACGCCTCTAAATTGTAATGAAGCTTATATAATTTATTACCACTCACCACGGGATGAAGCAGATCATCACGCTTAATATCAACTCTAACGCAGTGCTGAATTAAAATGGAATGATCAAATCGTTCAATTGGGACCTGTTTAAATTTCATATTCAACCTAGGTGTTTGGAACACCAATTATCATTTAATATTTCATTTAAATCACGCATCCCTTTGTCCTAAACACAAAAAAGCCCATGCACTAATCAATGCACGGGCTTTAAAATGACAGGAAAAATAAAACCGCGATTAAATGGTCGCCGCTAATTCTGTTCCTTGTTTAATGGCACGCTT
Organism: uncultured Bermanella sp.; assembly: GCA_913058575.1. Lineage (GTDB taxonomy): Bacteria > Pseudomonadota > Gammaproteobacteria > Pseudomonadales > Oceanobacteraceae > Bermanella. The sequence goes on along the minus strand of CAJXRF010000114.1, from coordinate 3,455 downwards.
AGCATCTAATTCAGCGGCTTTATCAGCACCACCAATTAAGTGAACATTCATGCCAGCACCAACCAATTCTTCTTGCAACTCGCGCTGTGGGTCTTGGCCTGCACAAACAATGACATTGTCCACTTCAAGTATTTTTGCCTCACCATTAATCTCCACATGGAAACCTTGATCATCTATTTTCACATACTGAGTCTTATTTATCATTTGAACACCCTTGTGCTTAAGAGTGGTTCTGTGGATCCAGCCAGTGGTTTTGCCAAGGCCAGCCCCTACTTTAGATTTTTTGCGCTGCAGTAAAAAAACCTCCCTTGCAGCAGGTTCAACGACAGCCTCTTTTGCTAAACCGCCAGCACTGGTGACCGATAAATCCACTCCCCATTCTTTCATAAATTGGTGCTTATCAAGACTTGGGCTTGTTTTACCATGCACGAGATATTCAGACACATCAAACCCAATGCCCCCCGCACCAATGACTGCCACACGCTGGCCCACAGCTTTTTTATGCTTTAGAACATCTAGATAATTCATGACCATTGGGTGATCAATGCCTTCAATCTCAGGGGTACGAGGCACAATGCCCGTGGCCAAAAACACCTCATCAAAACCGGCCTTTATTAAATCCTGGGCAGCTACCTTGGTATTTAGCTGAAGCTTAACACCGGTTTTTTCAATCATTTTTCCAAAGTAGCGAATAGTTTCAAAAAACTCCTCTTTACCAGGCACTTGCTTAGCAATATTAAACTGACCACCAATCTCTCCGGCCCCATCAAATAAGGTGACATCGTGACCTCGCTCACTGGCAGTGGTGGCTGCTGCCAACCCTGCAGGACCAGCGCCCACAACGGCAATTTTTTTCTTGGCCGTTAACGGCTGATTTATAATAAGCGTTTCGTTACAAGCATACGGGTTAACAAGACATGAAATTTCTCCACCTGAAAACACGTGATCCAAACAAGCCTGATTACACCCAATACAGGTATTAATTTCATCGCCGCGACCTTCACTGGCCTTCTTAACAAAATAGGCATCAGCAAGCATAGGGCGAGCCATGGAAACCATGTCTGCCTGCCCTTCAGCAATAATTGAATTAGCCACCTCAGGGGTATTAATTCGATTTGTGGTAATAAGCGGTAACGAAAGCTCTTTCTTCATACGCGCCGTTACTTCAACAAATGCCGCACGGGGAACACTGGTCGCAATAGTCGGTACGCGGGCCTCATGCCAACCAATGCCGGTATTTATAATGGTGGCACCGGCTTTTTCAATCTCTTTACCAAGATGAACAATTTCTTCCCAAGTACTGCCATCTTCAATTAAATCCAACATTGAAAGACGATAAATAATGATGAATTTTTCGCCCACTTCTTCACGAGTACGGCGCACAATATCAATGGCCAAACGAATTCTATTTTCATAAGAGCCACCCCACTCATCAGTACGCTTATTCGTATGCTTTACAATAAACTGGTTAATGAAATATCCTTCAGACCCCATTATTTCAACGCCGTCATAGCCTGCTTTTTGAGCGAGCGCTGCGCAAGTCACAAAATCTTGAATTTGCTTTTCTATGCCTTGGGCATCTAGCTCTTTAGGCGGGAAAGGGTGAATAGGGGATTTTACTGCTGAAGCAGACACTGCCTTATTGTTATAGGCATATCGACCAGTATGCAGGATCTGCATGCATATTAGCGCTCCCTCTACCTCGTGAACGGCATCGGTGACAATCTTGTGCTTTTGCACACCTTCGTCATCTACCAAAATCGCTCCGCCTTGAACGCCCACACCTTCTTCATTTGGGCCTATTCCACCACTGACGATAATACCCACACCGCCTTCAGCACGCTGCTTGAAATACTCAGCTTGGCGCTCCCAACCACCTTTTCGCTCTTCTAAACCGGTATGCATTGAGCCCATCAATACACGGCTACGGGCTTTCGTGAAACCTAAATCCAATGGCTCTAATAAATGTTGGTATTGACTCATAAATACACTCTCTATCTTAAATATTTTTATTATTACTGGGACCAATCGCGCTATGGAGCAGCGAGCATGTAAAGCTGGATAACACCATAGTTTCCCTGCTATGATCCGCCAATACCCCATGTGAACAATTTTCTGACTAAGTAAAACAAATGAAACTTGGCGATAATTCCATAAGCCACGCTCGCGGCCTTCTAGATACCTTGAAAATCCTAGGGGGGGACCCTGTAACGCTAGCAAAACAATTCAGCTTATCTGAGGCAAAACTATCTCAACCTGAAGGACGTATCAGCATTCCTAGGTTTATGCGTTTAGGCCACGGGGCTATCGAGCAAATTCAGCGAGCTGATTTGGGCCTAGAGATGGGTAAGCGTGTAAAAGTTGGATTTCTGGGGTTGGTGGGGTTTCTAGCCATGACAGCAAAAGATATTGAAGCTGCCTGTAAAGTGATGGCTCACTATGAACGGCTATCCGGCACCAATAGCCGAGGGCATTCTAGTTTCTACCAGGAAGATAATTTAGGTGTTGCCAGCTTTTATTCCATTAGCCCTTACAATGAGTTCAATTACTTTGTTGTGGACTCCGTTTTATCATCTCAATTCAAGATATTGGAATGGTTAAGCGGTCGAAGCGGCCTACTTAAGCAAGTTGAAATAGAATTTGAAGCACCACCTTATGCAAGCGCCTACGAAGAGTGCTTTCAATGCCCTGTATTATTTGGACAAAAACGCAACGCGCTTATCATTAAAGAGGAAGCCCTTAATTGGCCACTGATTCAACATGATAAAAATGCATTTTTAAATTTAAAAAATATATGTGATGAGCGTTTAGCCCAAGTGACTCGCAATAGAACGCTTCATGAAAAAGTCATGGATGAAATCAGCCCATTGCTAGAGGGGCAAACACCCAGTATTAATGAAGTAGCCGATAGCTTAGGCATGCCGCCATGGACACTAAGGCGCAAACTGCAAGAACAAAACACCAATTTTCAAACACTGCTCAATGAAACTCGAAAGTCTTTGGCCGAAAGCTATATGAAGGACACACATTTAGCCATTGGTGAAATTGCCTACCTTCTGGGATTTTCATCTCCCACTGCGTTTCAAAGGGCTTTTAAACGCTGGACAGATCAATCACCAGGGAAATATAGGGAGGAAATATTAAAAGCGAAACAGAATATTCATAGGCAGGACACATAACTCTTTTTCCTAGAGAAAAAGAAGCCACTAACAAGAAAGGCTAAAGCTCATACCCATCATCTACGTCATCATCATCGTATTCAACCAACAATTCTTCTTCGTAATCATTCATTATGCAAAATCCTTAATAGATATTATTTAATTGTTAAAACTAACTGGTACAGGAAAAGAATAGATGAAAAATATTACAGATATATTACAAAGGGGAATTTTAAACGAAGTGGCGGACTGGACGAGACTCGAACTCGCGACCTCCGGCGTGACAGGCCGGCATTC
>CAJXRF010000113.1 GCA_913058575.1 uncultured Bermanella sp. | reverse complement strand
ATATAACATAGCTCAAACCCCTAATAACTCTATCTGGAAGCTCGTTAATGGTTTCATTCACTGCAGAACAGTCCAAATTCTAAACCTTGGGTTTATTTATAACCGCTAAGGTGCCCACCGATTACTGCTATTGGGTTGCACGGAGGTTTTTAAAGCCATCTGGATCATCGCTCAGTGCTGTTGATGATCACAGCTAATATCAAAATAAGGGGGCTAGCACACATTAGAGTGATTTAAAAAAATCCAGCAGAGCAGCTTGTGCCTTATTTAAGACACAAAAAGAAGAAACAGGGAAGCGAGCATGTCCCTGTTTTTATAAAGCTAATTTAAGCCGCTATTTTTTGTATTGCGACACAAACTTTTCATTATCATTCAGTGCTTGAATCAATGGCTCCTCTTCACCTGTTCGAGTCTGTTGCCACTGATCAAAATAAATTTGTTCTCCCAAAGGTAAACGTTTACGCCAGTTAGCGGTTTCCAGCTCGGGCTCTTTATGAAAATCACTCACATAACCCAGACACAAGTACGCCACCGGCACCACGTCCTTTGGAATACCCAGTATATTATGCAACGCCTGTTGCTTAATGATACTCACCCAACCTAAACCCACACCCTCGGCACGGGCAGCTAACCACAAATTTTGCACGGCGCAAACGCTGGAATAAAGATCCATGGTTTTAATGTGGGTTCGGCCTATCACCACTGGGCCCGCTTTATTTTTGTCACAGGTAATACAAATATTAATGGGCGCTTCTTTAATCCCTTCAAGCTTAAGGGAGCGATAAGTTTGCTGCTTGTCACCATCAAACATATTGGCTGCTTCTTCATTGGCCTCAGTGAAGGCGTGATGGATTTGTTGCTTCACATTTGCTGATTCAACCACCAAGAAATTCCACGGCTGCATAAAGCCCACCGAAGGGGCATGGTGCGCTGCGGTTAAAATGCGTGCCAACACGTCTTTAGGTATTAGGTCGGGTTTGAACTGGCCGCGTACATCGCGACGATTAAAGATGGTTTTATAAAGGCCGTCTTTATCTTGCTGGGTAAACTCGATACTCTGCATAGTATGATTTTTTTGCATTTTCTGACTGGTTTCCAAGGTATTCCCCTTTTTTGGAAAATGAAAAGCCATGGCTTTTCCAATACGCCTGTCCAAACGTATTTTAAATTTTTTAGGCCGGTCTTCTGACTGAGCATCAACTTATTTAAACCCCTTCCCAGATACAAATGTATCCAGTGGCTTCGCAGTCAATATGCGTGTTTAAATAATCCGCCTCACAGCGTTGGGCACGTGGAGCTTATGTACTGGTCATTTACACTAACCAGCACCTCCTTCCCGATTCTTCTGATAATTGATGAGTGCATTCATTCATCAATCAGCAGACACCTAAAAAATATTATGTATAAATCCTTTTATTAATTTCTATCCTTAATACTTTCTATGATTAAGATACTGATCAATTGTATCATTCAATTTCGCCAAATGTTGAGCATTGCTCATATCCAATAAGCCTATGCGAATAACGGCCTGTGTCTCATTTAGCGTTATTAGCCGTAATAAAATACCTTGGCTGCAAAAATAATCGTATAACGCCTGAGCCTGTATTGTGGGCAACCAATAACTTGTAAACAACCCTTGTGTACTTTTTCTATTCACATTTAATTCACTAAATAAGCGCGTAAACAACCATTGATTTTTTTTTGCCAAAAGTTGTATCTGAGCCCTTGCCGTAATTTGCCACGCTTCATTTTTAAAGGCCTGAGTGGCGACATATTTAGCAGGGCCATTCACCGCCCATAAACCTTGCCGATCTTTTAGCGCGTTTAATATGTCTTGGTTACCAAAGGCAAAGCCTAAGCGCAGCCCTGCCAAACCAAAAAACTTACCAAATGATCGCAACACAATGACTCTATCGTTGAGCTCATGGCATAGCAGGCTGCCTTCTGGGGTTAAATCCATAAAGGCTTCATCAACAATCAAGTAACTGCCTTGGGCCATGTTACGTGCCCATTTATGAAGAACCTCAACAGGAAACATTAAACCTGTGGGGTTATTCGGGTTAATCACCACCACATGCCCCTGTGGATTTTTCTCTATCCAAGCATCAATCACTTCAATGGCTGCGCTCATATCCCAGGATGGATACAAAGAAATATCATTTCCCCGTAACTGCCAGCCATGTAGGTGTTCTTGATAACCCACTTCAGGCAGTAACACGGGGTGGGGCGCTAAAATATTCGGCAAAGCTTGAATGGCGTCTTGGGTGCCATTAAGGGCTAATAAATTTTCTTGACCATAATAATCCATCGCTGACTCAATAAAGTCAGGATTGTCATAGGGCAATTTGGTAAATATTTCCATGGGAATAGCAGACACGGGAAAAGCATTAGGATTTAACCCGGTGGATAAATCAATCCAGTTATCTGCATTAATCTTGTACTGCTCACTAACTGACAATAAATTCCCCCCATGAATAGGCCTTTTATTCATAACGCTACTCATAACACCATTGCTTCCAGTACATTTATAATCATTAGTATAAAAACCAAAGCCACCACCCATAACAAAATAGCTTTGTTCACTAATTTACAAGCCTTAACGATACTTTCACCATTGGCTTGCAGGGCCTTCACATCATGTGGCCCCAAATTAGGCCTGTGTTGCATTTGAGAATGGTATTGGGCCGCCCCTCCTAGCGATACATTTAGCGCTCCAGCACCTGCCGCCATCACAGGGCCTGCGTTTGGGCTTTTCCAATTTAAGCCTTGTTGGCGCCAACAATGAATGGCCACACGAGTACTTCCCACCAAGGCATAACTTAATGCGGTTAAACGTGCAGGAATAAAATTTAAAACATCATCAACACGGGCAGCACACCAACCAAAGTGTAAAAAGCGTTCATTCTTGTAACCCCACATGGCATCTAGGGTGTTACTTAAACGATACATGACTACTCCAGGCACGCCCAATAATAAAAACCAAAACAGCGCACTGAAAATGGCGTCCGCGCCATTTTCTAACACGGATTCGGTGGCTGCTGTGGCAATGCCATTTTCATTTAAATTTTGAGTGTCACGACTCACAATCATAGACACAGCCAAGCGGGCTTTAATTAAATCATTATTCTTTAATGGCGTGGCGATATTCATAGCATGCTCTAATAAGCTTTTCCAACCCATGGCCAAATACAAAATAAAAGCTGCAAATATAATAACTAACCAATGGCCATCACCTAGGGTATTCACTAACCATTCTTGCATGAAAAAAAACAGCACCGTGATGGGCACTACTGCGAATAACCACGCTAATATCCCTAATGACTTATTCACCTGCGAAATTTTATTCTTATCATTAAACGCTTTTTCAAGCCAAATAGCCCAGTTTCCAAAACCCACTAAAGGATGAAAACGTTTAGCTTCCCCTAAAAGGTAATCTAATAAAAAAGCCAGTAATACCGTTACGACTAATGCAACATTCATAAGGTTTGCTCTTTTTCTTGGTCTATTTCTAATAACAAATCTTGTAACGCATCTTTACTCTTGTCTTGTACAGCGTCTTGTTGAGAGTCATCTTTATTATCATTACCCCACAAACCCCTTTGTTTGGCTTCTAATAAACGTTCGGCCATTTCTTCTAATGCTGGCAAGTTATGCTCTTTTAAAAATTCTTGATTCGTTTCATCAAACACCAAGGCATCCGCCACTTGTTTATATTGGTAGTCATCTATTAATTGAGTGGTGGCATCATAAGCAAATAAATAGTCGACGCTGGCGGCCATTTCAAATGCCCCCTTATAGCCATGTTCTCGCATGGCGTTAATCCATTTAGGGTTTAACACCCGCGAGCGAATCACGCGGTTTAGCTCTTCTTTTAAGGTGCGAATTTTTGGCACATGGGGGTTAGAGTGATCCCCATGATAAACCGCCGGCATTTCTCCAGACAGTACATTAACCGCATTGGTCATGCCCCCCTGAAATTGATAATAATCATCACTGTCTAATAAATCGTGTTCGCGGTTGTCTTGGTTTTGCACCACCACTTGCACTTGGCTTAAACGATGTTGAAATTCGCCCCTTGCTTGTACCCCATCTTTATCACTGCCATAGGCGTAGCCGCCCCAGTTTAAATAGGCATCGGAAAGATCAGAGTCTTTTTCCCAACAGCGTTCATCAATCAGCCCTTGTAAGCCTGCACCATAGGCACCGGGTTTACTGCCAAACACCCGAAAACTGGCTTGAGAAAAAGCCGACGCTTCATCTAGCCCTTCGCTAATTAATTGCTGTTTACGTTTTTGCACGTTTTTATAAATGGTATTACCAAAGCCCGGCTCTTCTAATTTGGCCAACGCTTGCACGGCACTGTCATAAACCCGCATAACATTAGGAAAGGCATCACGAAAAAAACCTGATACTCGTAACGTCACATCCACTCTTGGCCGTTGTAATAACATGGTGGGAGTAATTTCAAAATCCACCACCCGTTGAGAGCCCTGCGCCCAAATAGGTTTAACCCCCATTAACGCAAACGCTTGGGCAATATCATCACCTCCGGTGCGCATAGTCGCAGTACCCCATACCGATAAACCCAATTGACTTGGATAGTCGCCATGCTCTTGTAAGTGACGCTCAATCAATGCCTGCGCTGATTTTTTCCCCAAAGCCCATGCTGCTTTTGAAGGAATGGCACGGTTATCCACCGAGAAAAAATTACGCCCCGTGGGCAAGGTATCTAAGCGTCCCCGTGTGGGGGCACCACTTGGGCCTGGGGGCACTAACTTGCCATCTAAGCCATCTAACAAAGACTGTATTTCTAAATGAGCACTCTCGTTTAAGGCGCTCATTAGAGTATTTTTTACGTAATGAAGCTGCTCTGAGAATCGTGGGTATAATAAATGTAAATGACTAAAATCAGCTTTTTCTAAAATGAATTCTTTTATCCAATTAACTGCCAAACACTCTAAGCGTTCACGAGTATCCATTTCAGTGCGCCAAACATCGCTTGATATTTGCAATAATATTTCAGGCTTTTCACCTAGCCAAACACCAGCGGTGGCCATTAATGGGTCAAAAAAATCATCGTCTATTTTTAAATTTAAATCCATAGCAAGGTTATGCAAAATACCTTGATCTAGAATATTTTTTCCTCTGGGTAAACGCAGTAACGCCACTAAGATATCGGCTAATTTATCAGTATTAGGTAATTGCCCTTGAATATGCAGGCCATGACGAATTTGTGCTTCTTTAATTTCACACAAGTAAGTATCTAATTGATTGAGTACTTCTTCGTCTAGGGTGATTTCATTCTTGTTGCCACCTTCACTATAACTATCACTTTGCGTGGCATTTTCCATGGCGCTGTTAAGGCCAATGAGTTCTTGCAATACGTTAGAGGCTTTCAATAATTCAATAATTTGCTCTTTTAACCAATCTTCACGACGCACATCAAGCCCCAGTGCTTGGTAATATTCATCCACAAGGTTTTCAAGTTCAGCCAACTCGCCATAGGTTTCACTGCGAGTCATGGGGGGCATTAAATGATCAATCACCACCGCCTGTGTACGCCGTTTTGCTTGTGCTCCTTCACCTGGGTCATTGACAATAAACGGGTAAAAGTTAGGCATGGGCCCTAAGGCAATATCCGGCCAACAATTTTTAGATAAAGCTGTGCCCTTACCGGGCAGCCATTCTAAGTTGCCATGCTTGCCCACATGCACCATGGCATCCACGTTATAACAATTTCGTAACCAAAAATAAAAAGCTAAGTAACTATGAGGAGGCACCAAGTCCGGGTCATGGTAGTTAGCGGTTAAATCTAAATTGAAGCCCCGCGCTGGTTGAATGCCCACAAAGGTTTCCCCTAAACGAATGCCCGCCACCATAAGTCTTTCGTTTCTGCATTTTGGGTCTTGCGAAGGTGCGCCCCATTTTTCCCATACTTGTTTTTGGTTTTCTATGGGCAGTTTTCTAAACTGTGCCATGTAGTCATCCATGGCAATGCTTTGCCAACAGGGCAAATAATGCAGGGTATTGGGGTTATTGGTTACTGCCGTTAATAGCGCCTTAATGAGTGCCGTGCCATCTTCAGGGATATTTTCAACAGGGTACTGGGCGTTTTTCAAAGCTTGTAATAAATTAATGGTAGAAGCTGGGGTATCTAACCCCACACCATTGCCAATACGACCATCCTTAGTGGGATAATTGGCTAAAATAAACGCAATACGTTTATCTTTATTTTCTTTGCTGGCCAGATTGCAATAGCGTTTGGCAAGCTTGGCAACAAACTCGGCACGTTCTTGTTTTAATGCATACCGCACCACTGAGGTTTGGCAACGATCACTGTAATGGCTTTCACTTTTAAAGCTCACCGCACGACTAATAATACGGCCATCCATTTCAGGCAATACCACATGCATGGCGATGTCTCGGCTACGCAGTCCTTGTGAGTACTCTTGCCAATCCTCTTGGGTATTACTACACAAGATTACTTGTAAGGTGGCAATGTACTGCACAAAAGGTGAGCTAATGCATGTGGGCTCGGATGCCACATCCGCATTAGCGGTAATATTACTGGAAAATCCCGTGGTATTCACAATGAGCTTGGCACCACTTTGAGTAATGAGTTCATTAATCATCATCAAGCAGCTTTCATCTTTTAATGATGTTACCGCCACAGGCAAGGGGTTGATTCCCTGCGCTATCAAACAATGTATTAAATCATCAAACATTTGCGTATTAGCGCTTTGCAAGTGGCTGCGATAAAACAACACTATGCAGGTGTTATTCACATTTTCTTTTAAGTGAGATTTTGATTGAGAAAAAGAAGCCCAAAGATTTTGCCAATCTTGTAAATACACTGTTTGAGAATTTGATGTCCGCAAAGGTTCTGGCATGTATAAAATACAATTAGGTAATGCTTTAGGAGGTGCCCACTGATAAGGCCTTTGTAAAAAATGATGGGCCAAAAAATAAAACAACTGCTGACTATTTTCTAGTCCGCTTTCACGAAAATAGCGCCACACCATCTGGGTGTGCTCAGCAAGAACCGTACTGGCGCTAAATAACTCTTCATCGTAACTGTCATCCCCGGGGACAAAAATTAGTGTGCCAGCGGTTCTTTTGGCCCAAGCTTGTAATTGCTCAAAGCCATATTGCCAATACGTGGCACCGCCCAATAAAGACACCACCACGACCTTGGCGCTATCAAGTACCTGCTGCTCATATAAATCAAAAGCCGCCGGTTTAACCAGATGCATCCAGTTAGCCAAACGAATCGATGGAAAGTTTTTCTCTAACGTATCCGCAGCACCTGCCAAAGCGCTTAAATTACTGTCGGCGGCCGAGAGTATAATAATATCCCCTGGGCTTTGGGCCAGATCGATAATACCTTCATCATCGACATAGCCTCCTGGGGTTGCTGCGAATAAATGCATTAAATTTAAAACGTCTCCATTGGCGTCATAAAACTTGGCGATATTATTAAGACCAAACTACAGCACTTCAGCAACCGCTTCTGCGGCTCTTAGTGCGTGGGTAATCTTTTCTTCATTTAAGTCTTTACCAATAAACACTAACTTAGTGGCACGCTCTTCGGGAGCTTCCCATAAGCGATCAAAATACACATGCAAGCGCTCACCTACTGCCTGTAACACTTGGCGCATGGGTTTATTAGGCAAGGCGACAAAACCTTTAACACGAAAAATATTATTCTGGGCCAACAAGTCTTTCAATACAGTTTGTAACTGGTCGCTGTCCACTTCACCAATGGATACCACAAAAGAGTCAAACTTATCATGGGCGTGGTCATGATGTTCGCCATGGTCATGGTGATGATCATGGTGAGTATGCAAGGCGTTAATTTGCTCTTCAGCACTTGCGCCAATACCAAGAAGCTCTTCAATGCTCATGCCGCCTACCATACCGTGAGAGGCATATAGGGTTTTAACACTGTCATTGGTTTTTTGCTTAACGGTTTTCTCTACAACTAAACGCTGCTCATCGCTTAATAAATCATCTTTACTCACAACGATTAAATCAGCGGCTCCCAGTTGATCATCTAATAGTTCTTGTAAACTTGGGTCGTGATCTAGGCTTTCGTCCGCTTGACGCTGTGCTTCTACTTGTTCTTCATTATTAGCAAAACGTCCTGCCGCCACCGCAGGACCATCAATTAGGGTAATCACGGCATCTACTGTGCAATGTTGTTTTATGTCGGGCCAGTTAAACGCTTGCACAAGGGGTTTTGGTAAGGCTAAGCCGCTGGTTTCAATTAATATATGATCTATGTCATCACGGCGCGCCACTAACTCCTGCATCACGGGTAAAAATTCTTCCTCCACCGTGCAGCAAATACAACCATTGGCCAACTCAAAAATCCCATTACTATTACCTGCCAAGGTGGCCGATTCATCTTCACAGTCTAATGGGCAAGAGCGCAGAATCTCGGCATCAATATCCAATTCACCAAATTCATTCACAATCACCGCGATACGCTTACCAGCAGCTTGCTTTAATACGTTTGATAATAAAGTGGTTTTACCACTGCCTAAAAATCCAGTAACGATGGTGGCCGGTATTTTATTAAGCTTCATACTTTCTTTTTCCTTAAAAATTTTCCATTAAAGAATTTTATTGATTTACAAAATTAGCGTTTAACAGTGCGCGCCACTTTGGGTTTATTTTTAGGGCGATACACATGGGCTTGCTTTTCATCGTACAAGTAGGAGTCGTCAAATTCTTCTGTGCCCAATACATGGCCCACCAATATTAACGAGGTACGGGTGAATTTTTTCTCACGTACTTTTTCAACAATATTACTAAGCGTACCCAGCACCTTATCTTCGTCAGGCCATGATGTGCGATAGCACACCGCCACTGGGCAGTCTTCCCCATAATGGGGAATAAGCTCTTCTACAATTTTATGAATGCGCGTCACCCCAAGGTGAATGGCCAAAGTGGCACCACTTGCTGCCAAAGCAGGTAAACGTTCCCTTTCTGGAAACGGCGTTTTGCCCTCGTAACGGGTCATAATAATCGTTTGCGATACACCAGATAGAGTTAGCTCTTTTCCTAACCACGCAGCCGATGCTGAAGTGGCCGTGACCCCAGGAATAATTTCAAAATCAATATTCAATTGATTAAGACGACGAATTTGTTCACCTATGGCCCCGTATACAGATGGGTCACCAGAATGAATACGGGCCACATCTTGCCCTTGCTCATAGGCTAGAATTATATGTTCAATAATTTCATCAAGAGCAATAGACGCGGTATCAATAATTTTTAGAGCTGAATCTTTTACACTGGCAAAAATTTCTTCTGGGACTAATGAGCCTGCGTATAAAATCACAGGGCAATGTTCGATAAGACGCTGCCCCTTTACCGTAATTAACTCAGGGTCACCGGGACCAGCACCAATAAAATAAACAGTCATAGGTTAGCCCTTAATATTTTCTAATTTAAAATTGAAATGCATTACAGTTTTTTACGGTAACCACGTGGGGTATACACCCATTCTTTAGTGCCATTAACGATATGACGCGATTCACTATTGCCTACGCTCACTAAGGTAAACATATCCACATCTTTGGCATCTAATTCATCAAGGCGAATGATGGTGAGCTTTTCATCTTCACGGGACAGTTGGCGGCCAATCAAAACAGGGGTAGATGCTGGGCGATATTTTAAAAGAATGTCGCGGGCACTGTTTAGCTGCCAATCGCGTTTTTTAGACACTGGGTTATAAAAGGAAATAACAAAATCTCCAAGGCCCGCGGCTTCAATGCGTTTTTCAATGGTTTGCCAAGGGGTTAATAAATCACTTAGGGATACAGTACAAAAATCATGACCTAACATGGCCCCCACCCGGGAAGCCCCGGCCTGCATGGCAGAAATACCTGGCACCACTTCTATTTGAACATCTAACCATTCAGGGTGATTTTCTTTACCTTGTAATTGCATATCCAGTAATTCAAAAACTAAGGTGGCCATGGCATAAATACCAATGTCTCCACTTGAAATCAGTGCCGTGGTTTTGCCTTGCGCGGCTAAATTTAACGCCAAGCGAGCGCGGCCAATTTCTTCCCCCAATGGTAGATCATGATGTTGCTTGCCATCACACACACTGCCTAGTAATTCCAAGTACAAACCATAAGCCACTAAATCACTACTGGCGGCAATAGCCGTAATGGCACGAGGAGCAATTAAACTGGCATCCCCTGGGCCTGTGCCCACTACAAATAATTTTGTCATAATTGCATCTTTCAAAGTGTTTTAACGATTTTTAATAAGCATTTAAAAAGGTGCTTACAGTTAAATTATTTCGCGAATTTATTATTCTATTAACGGAAAGCTGCGGGCAATGGCACAAGTGGCTTTGGTGTTTTTTATTTTTTCCACCACCAATTCACTTTCTTGGCCTGTTATTTTAAACGCCCCAAAAAGGGCCGCCGACTCAGCCACTCCATATACCCCCACCGTATTAAAAACATAGTCTGATCGGGTGCTTAGTTTGCTTTCCATTTTCCCTAACAAGTCTTTGGAAAAAGTTTCAAAGGGCAGTTTTAACTCTTGCCCCATTTCCATTAACGCCACTTCATCGGCTTTTATATCAATGCTGTTAATACTGTGAATATCCGCCAGTGTTAAATTAGCCTTGCTTAAACATTCTTGTAATACATCTTGTAAAAATGACTTTGGGCAATTTCGCTCACAACCTAAGCCTGCTGTATAAATGGGTTTTAAATAAGGCTTTGCTGTGGTCACGACTAACTGGGTGTTAAATTGCCCTTTAAGAACATCACTAATGGTTTGCCCCCAATCGTTGGCGCCCCCTTCATGGCCGGATAGCAGTGGGATTACAAATTTGCCTTGCTCATCTAACACTAATACGGCTGGGTCAGTGTGCTTATTATTTAGCACTGGGGCCAAAGTGCGCATCACAATGCCCGTGGCGCAAATCATAATTAGACGATGGCCGCTGGAAAAGGCTTGCTGCACTGACTCTTTAAAGGGCTTGGGTTTAAACCACACCTCACTTTGGGCAATGCTGGCTTTTAATAACAAAGCTAGCTTATGTCCAGCGTCGGTCAGAGCGACAATTTTTACAGATGCACCGGCTTTAATCATGACGCTGACGCTTATTAGATAACACCACAAACAACGAAAAATAAGGCCCTGCCTCTTTTTCAAGAAGACTTATGTCTTCGATAATTTTTTCATTATCACGGCCAATGTATTCAAGGTAATGAGCATCGGCTTCACGATTGGTTTCTTTTAATAAATTTAAAATTCGTACACGATTGCGCCCTGCCTTCATAATCACAACACTTTCGAAATTATTAAGGGTGTGCACAATATGTGAATCGGTATGGCGGCCACTGATCACCGCGAACGATTCCTTTAACATGGTAAGGGGCTTTTGTAATCTTGCCGACGCGCCATTAGGGGATGCAATACCGGGGATAACTTCACAGGTATAATGCTCAGCTAAGCGCTCTAGTAGATAACTAAATGATCCAAAAAATAAAGGATCCCCTTCACATAAGAAAACGACACTTTTGCCCTGCATTAAATAATTGCCAATAGCCATGGCAGCTTCATCATAAACGGCGCTGCCCACGGTAGGGTCATCACTCATGGGCATGTAAATGGGCAACTCTATATGGGTAGAATGTATGTGAACATGAGCTATGCCCTTAGATTGCGAGTGCCCTTCTTTATTGGCCAAATAGCAAATCACTTCGCTGCTTTCAATTATGCGCGCCGCTTTTAAGGTAATAAGTTCTGGGTCCCCTGGGCCCACTCCCACCCCATAAAAGCACACAGGATCATTTTCAATTGCTGTGGCTTTCATATTGTTGTCTTTACCCATTTAAAAAGTGTCACTGCTAAGGCGGGGCGAAACACAAGTTGTCCAGCCAATTCACCACCGCGACTCACCGCCACTTGCAAACTTTCACATTGGGCATCGCTCATTTGTTGGCGCGCTTGATAAAAATTCACTAAGTTTTGACGACTGCCTTCCATTACCGAACTGGCCACTAACAAGCCACCCACAGGTAAGGCATCCCATAATTCTTGTAACATGGCACCCATTTCACCATCGCTACCCCCTATGAAAACCTTGTTTGGTTTTGCTAAACCTTCAAATGCTTGAGGGGCGCGGTGAGGCACAATGTGTAAATTACTCACCACACCAAAATGGCTTTTGTTTTTTTCTAAACATGCAATGCGATCGGTATGATGCTCAATGGCATGCACCTGCACATTAGAATTCCAATAGCACAGCTCCACCGCCACCGACCCACAACCGGCGCCAATATCCCAAATTACATCGCCATTGGTGGGCTGCATTAACGATAATATATTCAAGCGCACTTCACGCTTGGTGATCATGCCTTTACCTTTTTCAGCATCTGTAAAAAAAGCATCATCTTGAATCCCTGGAAATTCATGCACCGCCTTTTGGCTTTTTCTAGTTTTGATAACGCTTACATGCAAGGCATCAAATTGGTAAGAGTTTTTAATTAAATCCATTGCTGAAAATGTGCGTATTTTTTCATGCTCGTAACCTAGCGCTTCACAAACAGAAACAGTGGCGTCAATGAAGCCTGCATTAATACATTCTTGTGCCAACGCTTTTGGGTGGGAGTGCTTATCCGTAAGGATCACTAGGGTGTTATTGCTTTTTATTTGGCTGCGTATTTTTTCAAGAGGACGCCCATGTAAACTTAACACAGTAACATCTTGCAACGATAAACCCAGTGCATGACAGCTGCCTTGAATACTAGAGACCCCAGGATAGAAATGAATCTGTGCGTTTGTGAAGGAGCGAGATACCCAACCGCCAATGCCATAAAATAATGGGTCCCCCGATGCTAAAATAACTATCGACTTAGCACACGGGTCATTATTCTCACCTTCGATCGCTTCCATACCATCAGTACTTTCTAGATCATCGATAAAGGCTTTTAATTCTTTTAAAGGAGGCAAGACTAAGCGTTGCGGAAGACTGCTCATGTCGCTGGGGCGAGCCTTAGCATTTTCGTATAAAAAATCGGCCACCACTTCTAACTGCCGCTCGGAACCCACTATCCAATCGGCGTTTAACAAAGCCTCACTGGCCGTAGTTGCTAACTGGGCCTTATGGTTAATTCCCAGGCCCATTACATGGATGGATAACCCATCTTTAGTAAGCGCTGCCGCGTAATGAGAGTTATTAGAATTAATAATATTCACCCCCATTACACCTTAATAGTGCATTGCAACTGGCTGCTGACACTGCACTGCCCCCTTGGCGACCAAGTAAGGTAATGCACTCCACACCCAGTTCTTCATGGTAATCCCACAGAGCTTGCTTAGATTCTGC
The DNA here is from genome assembly GCA_913058575.1 of uncultured Bermanella sp. Taxonomy (GTDB): domain Bacteria; phylum Pseudomonadota; class Gammaproteobacteria; order Pseudomonadales; family Oceanobacteraceae; genus Bermanella. The sequence goes on along the minus strand of CAJXRF010000113.1, from coordinate 1,867 downwards.
CGCCCCCACAAACCCCACTGGCATACCAATAATTACCGCAGGTTTTGGGGCGCCATCTTTTAGCATTTGCAGTAATCGAAAAAGTGCTGTGGGGGCATTACCAATGATCACCACCGCGTCTTGCAAGTGCTCGCGCCATAATTGTAATGCAGCCATGGAACGGGTTTCGCCCTGTTGCCTGGCCAACCCAGGCACGCTTGGGTCGTTTAAAAAACACAATGGCTCTTGGTTAATCATGCGCTTTGTTACACCTTGCTTCACCATTTCAGCATCACACAAAATCGGCCTGCTATTTTTCAAAGCCCAGCGCGCCTTTTCACAGGCGTTTTCACTAAAACGGACATGAGTTGCGATTTCAGGTAACCCCACACTGTGCACAATGCGCATCACCACTTGCTGCTGATCTAAACTAAAATGATCAAGCTTAGTGAGCCCACGAATTTGCACAAAGCTGTCTTGCTCTATGGCCGTGGGGCTGGCTTCAAAATGAAAAGGTTCACCATTAATCGACACGTTTTTATTCCTGTTCTGTTACAGGTTCATGACTGTGACTATGGGCATGATGATGATGGTGATGTCCATGGTGGTGATCAGAGTCCGCGTCGGTACCAATGCCCTGCACATGGTGATGATGCCCTTGTTGAGCCAAGCCCACTTTGTGCTCAGCCCCTACAATTTGCACACGATATTGGCACAACTGGCAGTTCATATTGGCATTGCCTTCTTCAATTTCCTGCAGCTTTTCAACAAAGGTATCAATTACTTTTGGGTGATCATTAAGATAAGGGGCTTTTACAACCGTCACGTCTTGATGTTTTTCAGCGTAATTATCTACCCAAGCGTAAATCTTTTTAACCAAGCGACCTGTGAATAAAAAATAAGGAAACACAATAACTTGTTTAAAGCCCAAACCATGGGCACGCTCTAGGCAATCAGGTACTAAGGGGGTAGTGACGCCACTGTAACAAGTGGTGGCCCAACCAAAGCCCATGCCTTCTTCAAGAATTCGGGTGATTTTACAAATGTTAGAGTTGGCATCGGCATCACTGGCACCGCGACCCACGACTACAAGTAATGTTTCTTCGCGCTTGTATTCCTTCTCGCCTATCAGTTTTTTTAATTGCGCTTCCCCTTCTTCAATACGCCCTTGAGCCGCTTGAATCATTTTGGCATTCACACCCAGTTCCGCACCGTATTCAATGCTTACATCAAATTCTTTTTGCAGTGCGTTTAATTCGCTTGGTATATCATTTTTAGCGTGACCACCGGCCATTAACATACCCGGAATAGCTTGAATATGAGTGGCCCCTTTGTCTTTTAATTTCTGTACACCCTCGGCAATAATGGGGCGTACAAATTCTAGAAAACCCGTCTCTACCAAACGATCGGGAAAGCGTTGGCGAAAGTGATCGGCCAATTGATAAAACTCATTTACCGCATCCACATCACGTGAACCATGGCCTGCAAATAAAATGGCGGGCTTTTCTAAATTAACGGCAGCTAGGTTAACCACAGGTACATTGCCTAAAGATACATTTTCGCTATCTAATTTTTTATCTGTCATCACTTATCTCTCACTTATATTCTTTAAAATTTGATGGTTAAACCAAGCAACTAAATGATTTTTGCTTGTTTGTAAATTATTAAATTCTTTATCACACGGATTTAGCACTGGTCGTTTCAACATATGTATCTCTATGCCTAAAGCTTGTGCCACATGCAGTTTTTCTTGTGTGGCAGTGCCGCCACTGTTTTTAGTAATAAGGGCATCTATTTTTCGAGAAGCCATTAATTCAAGTTCTTGCTGCCAACTAAAAGGCCCTATGGCTTTTATCCAGTCCATATTATTGGGCAGGGCGTGTTCACA
>CAJXRF010000112.1 GCA_913058575.1 uncultured Bermanella sp. | reverse complement strand
CCATAGTACTGAGCATTCGTGATCCAAAATACCGACTCGCCACTGCCCCCTATCTCGGCCGTTTTAACATGGTAGTGATAAATACCGTCTTCAAATTCTGCGGTGCAATGGCTGTGACCGTTATAGGCATCTATGGTGCTAGCGTTAATACTGGCCCCTGTGCAATCTTGTTCGCTGCTGCCCACCGGCCCATAAACAGGAAAGCCATCTACCAAAAAGCCAATGAGTAGGCTGGCGTTGTTTCCTGAGTCTTCTAGCCAATTATAAGTGGTGCCATCAACGGTTTTTTCCACTGCCGTAACATCACCTGCTAGATCACGTATTAAACAAACTGGATCCACATGATAGTGATACACACCTTGCTGTTGTGGGTGCCCTGAGCATTGGTCAAAAGTAAATAATTCTTCGGTAATTTCATCCCCTGGTGCGGCATTTTCATTGAAAAATGACACGCCATTAATGGCTAATCCTATAGTGGCGTAGGGAGTGTCGGTTTTGTTGGTGGCTGCCACTGGGGTAATGGGCATTTTCATGACCAACACCACCTCTTCAATCATATTGCCCCCGGCCGACCCTAAGCGTTGTGATCCATCATAAACTGCGTCGTATTTGTGGGCGTTGGTTTCATAATCAAACGCTTCATGGTGATGATTGGATTCATCAAAATACACCGATTCATGCTCGGGTTGGTTAGTGGTTTCCACCACCATGTAGTCGGCATCACCGTCGCCATTAGTGTCTTCGGTGCAAACATATACTATATATTCGCTATTAGTGGTGGTGTACTTTTCAAGAGCCGTTAAATAGTTTGCAGGTATCTCGCTTAAATCAGTGCCGCCAGTACACACGCTGGCCGCATTGGTGGCCGCGCCTAATTCTTCAGGCCCAGCGCAGCCCACCAACAACATGCTTGATAATGCAACGCCATACATGAACGTGTTTATTTTTTTCATAGTGCCTTCACCTTATCTTTTAAATGCTTTGCTCACTTAAAAAATAGAATTCATATTAATCACAAGGGATACTTGCTCAGCCTGAACTCAGTTAAACACCACACTGTGCATCTATTGTGCAGCTAACAGGCAAGTTTTAAGGAAATTAAAAAACACATGAAAAAGCAGTTCACTAGGCATAAAAAAACGGCCAAGCTGGACGAGTGCGAGGCCGTTAAAGGGTGCGTTAATCTACTGTATTAACATTACAGTTTTATAAAAGCCTTCCCATCCTTGGTATGGCTTTGAATACAATTTTTAGCTCGCTATCTATTCCTCTATCTACCAACCTTTATCTATTCCCTCCTATCTTTCAGCTCTTATCTACTCAAGACGCCGGGCTCACCGTAATACTGAGTATTGGTCACCCAGAAAACCGATTCTCCTGTGGCACCCACTTCTGCGGTTTTAACATGATAGTGGTAGATGGCCTCACTAAATTCTGCGGTGCAATGACTGTGACCGTTGTAACCATCAATGGTGTCGCTGCTCACGGCTTCTGCGTTGCAATCTGTTTCGCTATTGCCCACTGGCCCGTATACCGGAAACCCATCGACCAAGAACCCCACCAGCAAACCCGCATTGGTGCCTGTGTCTTCTATCCAGCTGTAGGTTTTTCCACCTTCTGTATGGGTAGCCGTTGTGACTTCACCCCCTAGGTCACGAATTAAACACACAGGGTCCACATGGTAATGATACAAGCCGCTGCCTTGAGGGTGACCTGAGCACTGGTCAAAGGTAAATAACTCTTCGGTAATGTCATCACCCGGTGCGGCATTTTCATTAAAGAAAGACACACCGTTAATGGCCAAACCTATGGTGCCGTAGGGGGTGTTTGTTTTGGTGGCGGCAGCGCTTGGGGTGATGGGCATTTTCATGATCACGGTTTGCGCTTCAATCATGTTGTTACCGGCTGCCCCTGTGCGCTGACTGTCATAAACGGCATCGTACTTGTACTTGTTGGTATCAAAATCAAAGTCTTCATGATGATGATTGTCGTCTTCGAAGTAATAGGATTCATGTTCTGGCTGGTTGGTACTTTCAACCACCATGTAATCTGCCTCTCCATCGTTATTGGTGTCTTGAGTACATACATACACTGTGTATTCGCTATTGGTCGTGGTGTACTTCTCAAGGGCAGCCACATAATTGGCAGGGATATCGCCTAACTGAGAACCTGTGGTACAGATCTGTGCGTCTACCACTTGCTCTTCCTCGGCTGCATCATCTTCAGCCGTGGCATCGTCGTCTCCTGACACATCACCTTCATCTTCACCTGTTGCGTCATCTTCCTCAGCAGCGTCATCCTCTCCTGTGGCGTCGTCTTCGTTAGAAGAGTCATTGTCTGCCGCGTCATCTTCTTCTGTCGTGTCATCATTCCCTGAAGAATCGTCTTCATCTGAAACATCGCCTTGCTCTGTGCTGTCATCTTCGTTTGATGCATCGTCTTCACTTTCACTGTCATCTTCAGCTGTTGTGGATTCTTCCTCGGTGCTTTCATCACTGGTAGACTCTTCATTTGCCTGCTCTTCACTCACTTGAGTGTCTTCTTCTGCCTGCGTCAGTCCTTCTTCAGCCCCACAAGCACTTAGTAACAGAGTTGTGAAAGCAATCATAAATAACTTATTCATAGGGGCCTCTCGCTGTATTCAGTTGCGTTTAATCAACGCTTTTTATAAAAAGATTATAAAATTTAAATTACTTAACAAATATGCAAGAAATAAGGCTTTCATTGGACAGGCTTCACATTCCCAGTAAAAGATAGGGTTATAAAAGGACAGCCCCCATTAAGGTTCGTTTAAATTACTCCATGCTTAAAAGGGATTCACGAGTTTGCTGAAACACACCCTCACATTGTGTTAATACTGCGCATAGACATTTAATGCGAAAAACAGCGCGCTAAACACAAAGATGGAGATCCCATGAGTAATCACTGGCTAGTGCCTAGCCCCCACACCCATGCCATAAAGGTCAATAGTGAGCACATCGATGTGTTAGGGCATGTGAATAACTGTGAATACCTTAAATGGATGGAAGCCGTGGCGTGGAGCCATTGCGAAAAACTCAATATGAATTTTGCTGTTTGGCAAGAGCTGGGGTATGCCTGGGTGGCCAGACACACCGAGATTGATTATTTATTGCCCGCTTTTGAGCACGACACCGTCATTGGTGGTACTTGGATTACCGAAAATGATAAACGCATTTCCATGAGGCGCGATTACCAGTTTATTCGTGAGTCTGATGGCAAAACCTTAATCACCGGTTTTACACGCTGGGTATGCGTAAATTTAACAACCGGTAAGGCGTGTCGCATGCCTAAAGAATTTGCTGAGAGTTTTGATGTGGACGTAAATTAGAATCATTCATACTTTAACAATGCATTCAATAAAAGACACCCTAAGAAGTTGGCGTAAATTAAACCTAAAAGAATGAAAAAAATTTAAAAATAAGTCACTGACTGACCGATTTTAACTAATATAAAAATTTATTTTCTGATCTATACTTGCTTCATGCATGTAACTCTAAAGCACATACTGGTGGTCGATGACAACCCAGCCAACTTGCTCCTCACACAACAAATGTTGAAGCAGCAATATAGGGTAAGTTGTGTTGAGTCTGGTTCTGCGTGTCTTCATTTCATGGAGGAAGACCCTGCCGACCTCATTTTATTAGACGTCAGCATGCCACAAATGGATGGTTACCAATGCTGCGAGAAAATCCGTCAGCACCCAGATTTCAGTCAGGTGCCGATTATATTTTTAACCTGTAAAGATAATCCCAGTGCCCAGTCGAAAGGCTATGAAGTTGGCGGTAGCGAATACATCACACGCCCCTGTGAGATTCAAGACGTCATTAAGCGAATACAACACCATCTGCACATATCACAGACTTAAGCCTAACCTTAGCTTTCAAAAGTCGGCCATTTTGCTAGTGGGGATCCCGCTGGCCCAAGACTGTCTTCGCCCTGGTATTTAAGACTAAAAAACACATTCTTAAGAACCAAATACACTAACCTCTCTTCACAAATCGAACATAACTAAACACCAATTCGCCCAATAAAAAATATGGCCTGTACAAACATTTAGTCTAATCTCATAAGTAGCCATAAATGTTTTGTAAAGGATAAGCATGGAGCGCGGCAAGCAAATCAAAATAATGATTGTTGGGGATAATCAGCAAAATATTGAAGAAGTGGTGCGTTTGTCGTCGTCTCCTATTATGGTGATTCACCAAGCCATGGACAGCGAATGGGCCATAGAGCAATTTGACCGCACCCCTTGTCATGTATTGGTGCTATGCCACAGCCAAATCGCCAATGCCGAAAATTTTTACAATAGCTTTATCATGTTTAGCGCGAAAGCCATGGAGACCCCCCACCAAACCATATTGTTATGTGACGGCAAAGATTCAGCTACGGCCCATGCCATTTGCAGTAAACAATCTATGGATGATTACGTTATCTACAAACCGCTCTATGACGTTCACAGAGTCCGATTCTCCATTAGTCTAGCCATGGATAGATTAGAGAGTAAAAATTACAAAAATATAATAGAAGAGCGCCTAACCAACATGGTGGGCAACATGGGTGAAATAAAAACCAATTTAACTGAGCAAATTGAAAAGGTAAGTCACTGCCAAAGGATTATGTCTACCAAGGAAGACAACACTGAAGATATTTTAGAACAAGGTATTTCTCGAATTAAAGAAAAACTAGACAGCTTACATAATGATGGCGTTATTAAGATCAATGACGAATCAAAATTCACAGAGGAGTACACCCGAATAAAGGAAGAGTTTCTAGATGAGAATAAAGCGCTCATTGATGAAAATTATGATTTATCTTGGATAGATGAAATTAAGTCTGATTTTTCAGATGTCAGAAATAGCGCTTCAGAGGTGTTAGATAAACAGCAAAGTGATCGCCAAGTAGGCGCCAAAAAAATACTGATTGTTGAAGATGAAGTCGTTAATCAAAAAATGATGGAAATGATGCTAAGCCGAGAAGGCTTTTTAGTTGAAGTGGCGGGTGATGGCATAAGTGCTTTAAATATAACTGAAAATTGGATGCCAAACATCATTCTAATGGATATAAAACTACCCAAGATGAATGGCCTTAAGGTGACTCAGAAAATAAAGTCAAACCAGAAATTCAAAGAAACGCATATCATTATGTTAACCGGTCATAGCGAACAAGCCGTCGTTAAAGAATGTTTGAAATCAGGCGCCTGTGACTTCATTGTAAAGCCTGCCAAAAAAGAAGAGTTACTTGAGCGCATCGCTGACATATACAATCACAAGACTGCGATATGAAAAGATTCACCAATAGCACATTATTCTTATATTTGATCCCTGCCCTGTCGCTCTTTCTGACTGCATCTCTTCTTGATATAGAAACCCAGCTTGATGTAATTGAATTTTTATCTGCATATGAAGTTCTAGGGCTTAATTACATTCATAGAATCTTAATATTACTGCTTTTACTCATCACCTCATTGCTATTTTTATGGCCATTAAACAAAAAACTTTCAAGACTGGAAGAAAAACATAAAAATTTGAGAACATCCAATTATCAGCAACATCAATTATTTAACGAACTAAGCGATGCTATTTTTATTGTTGATAAAAAACAAAAAATAATTGAAGTGAATGATGCGGGTAGTATTTTATCAGGTCAAAGCCACTCACTTTGCATAGGCCATTACTTTAAAGACTTAGAATTCATAGGCAAGCAAACTACCAAGGATAAAATTAGTCGCTGTATAAGCAACCTAAAAGAATCTGAGACCCAAAAGAAAAACATAGACATCAGCAACAATGCAGGCAAGAAATATGAATTCACATTTAAGCGACTACCAGATAACACAGAAAACATTTTATATTGCATTATTAGTGGCCGTGATGTTTCCGATATCATTAGCAATAAAGATGAAAAAATTGAACTTATAAAAAAGCAAAACATACAGCATAACAATATGCTAGAAAATAGCTTTTCAGAGCTGATTGAAGTTAGCCCCATGGCCATTATAAAGTTTAATGATAAAGCTAAAGTTACACGATGGAATTCATCGGCTGAACAAATATTTTCAATTAGAAGGGAAAGCATAATAGGTAAAAGCGTTGCGAGTATATTTGCTCAAAAAAGTGATCACATAAATGCATTTAGGAAGTGCGCGGGCTCAAAAACTAAAACAAAATTACGCCTTGAAAACATACGAAATGGTGAACGCATATTTTGCGATTGGTATATGACGCCTAATTTTACTGAAGAGGGCAAGCTACTGAATATTATCGCCATGGTTCAAGATGTAACAGAACAAGTGAATACTTTTAGTGTACTGAGCGACAGTGAAACACGAGCCATCATTGTTAAAGAGACGGGGTGGTCGTTCTCTCATTCTAACAATTTAAAGGAAGGCCTAGACATTCTGCTGGCCAGTCTTTCAAAATACATTAAATGGCCCATTGTGCACGCCTATATTATTGAAGACTTATCTTCCAGCCACCTTATTCCCCTAAACAAATGGAGCAACGATGAGCCCGAGCAGTACCCAGACTTTGTGTTAGCCACCCAAGACAGACAGTACAACATAGATGAGAAGCTAGTTGGGTTAGCTTTACGATCTGGAAAATACCTATGGGCCGACGAAGGCAAATTAAAAGAAAGTGAGGATAGAATTACCCATGAACCCCTAAAAACTGGGCTTTACTATCCCATTCAAGTGTGGGGCAGAGTGACTGCGGTGGTAGAGGCATTCCATACAGAAGATTTATCCAAAAACATTGAAATACTGGACCTATTAGAGCAGCTCACCAACCACCTCGGGCTAAATTTAGAAAGATCGGAGTCAGAAAAAGAGCGGGAAAATTCAATTTTAAAATTAGATCAAAGAATGAAGGAAGCTAATTTTTTATATTCAGCCCTTAATATCATGTTTAACGCCGACTATGGCGTCGATGATGTCATGTATGTGGTGGTGAATATGATCACCACCGCCATGCGCTATCCACACCTAGTATGTGCCAAAATTGAACTATTTCCTCAATTTTATGAATCGGGAGGCTGGCAAGAATATGATATCCATCACAAGCAGGAAATTAAATATGGCGGATCGGTAATAGGCCAAATTCATGTTTCCTATAAAGAAATGTCACAACCCACAGAAGAGCAGTGCGTTAATGCCGATGAAATTAATGTATTGGAATCACTGGCCAATCAAATTTCGGCTTACGTTGCACGTAAACGCACTCAGGACGAACTTGAAAAAGCCAAAAATCTAGCCGAAAGCGCCAACCAATCCAAGAGTGATTTTCTCGCTACCATGAGCCATGAAATACGTACGCCTATGAATGGCATAGTGGGCATGATTGACCTGATGCAATACACCGAGCTGGACAGTGAGCAGAACCAAATGCTCTCTACTGTTCGAGATTCCACCTTTTCGCTGCTTCAAATTATTAATGACATTCTTGATTTTTCTAAAATTGAAGCCGGCAAAATGACATTAGAACAAACCACCTATAATTTATATGAAGTGGTGGACAGTGTCGCGGAAGTTTTATCTAGCAACGCAGCAGAAAAATCACTTAAGTTACAGGTGAGAATAGATAATGAAGTGCCTGAGTATTTGCAAGGAGACCCTGTTCGGGTTAGGCAAATTTTATTTAATTTGATCGGCAATGCTATTAAATTCACCAAGAGCGAAGGCGTAAAACAAGGCAGCGTTTATATTAGAGTATCCCTAGATGCCGACAATAAAGATAGCTCACAGGTAAGCTTACATATTGAGATCTCAGATAACGGCATAGGCATGTCTCCCAAGGCACTAGAGAGTCTCTTTAAACCATTTACCCAAGCCGACACAGCCACCACTCGAAAATACGGTGGAACCGGCTTAGGCCTATCTATATGTCTGCATCTAGTCAAACTTATGCAAGGTAAAATAGATGTAGAAAGTGAAATTGATGTGGGGTCTAAGTTCCATGTTTACTTAAAATCAGAGGCCATTGAAAGTGAGGACACCTATAACCCTCCTAATTTGGAAAATAAAAGTATTTGTTTAGCGCTTAAATTTCCTGAACAAATTGAAATATTGTCTCATTATTTAAAAATGACCAAGGTGGAGCAACAGGTCTGTAATGATTTAGATGAAATCGTAGAGCTGGCCGGTAAATGTCAGCAAGCTCCCTGTCTTTATATCATTGGTAGTGGTTGGCCATGGGCAAAAAGACGTGAGAAATATCAACAATTAAAATCTTCAAATAAACTGGTTAATGCCAGTGTATTAATACTATTGGATCACGGTGAACGCATCGATATGGAAAAAAGCGATGACTTAATATTTTTAAGAGTGAACCCTATTAGTAAAATACAGTTTTATAAACGAATCGATTCTGTCATTAATCAAGAAGCACTTAACACTGTGGCGGTCGCCAACACCATAGAAAAAAACAAATTCAGTATAAAAATTCTTGTGGCAGAAGATAACTTTACCAACCAGCAGGTCATTAGGCGCCAACTTAGTATGCTGGGTTATGAATTTGATATGGCCAATAACGGTGCCGAAGCTTTGACAATGTGGAAGGCCGCTAAATACGACATAATATTAACCGACATGCATATGCCAGAAATGGACGGTGTGGAGCTCACTAAAGCAATAAGGGATATCGAATCAAAAAATAACGGTCATATTCCTATTGTTGCCATCACTGCCAATGCCATGAAGGGTGAAGATGAGCGATATTTATCCATGGGAATAGACGATTATCTTGCAAAGCCTATTGAACTTAATTTGCTAAAAGAAAAACTCGCTTTTTGGTCAGAACAAATATCAGAAAAGAGCTCAATCAACAAAGAAGGCAATATGATGACTGATGATGATCAAGATAATAACACGCCAAAAGAAAGCGCGCTGGAACCTGAAAATAATACAATAGAACCTGAACCTGAACCTGAACCTGAACCTGAACCTGAACCTGAACCTGAACCTGAATCGATTAAATTAGAGACTGAAAACCTAGTGAGCCTTGAGAAACTAGCCAGTTTTGTAGGTGATGATATTGACATGCAGCATGAAATACTTAGAGAATTTGTCACGCCTTCTTTAAATACACTTAAAGAAATGCACCTAATGGTAAACGAAAAAAATACCCATGAAGCGGGGGAGCTTGCTCACAAATTAAAATCGGCCGCCAGACTCATTGGTGCTGATAACCTAGCTGACGTGTGCGTACAAATAGAAGAATTGAGCAAACTAGACAAGCTAGATTCTATTCAAACCCTGCTTCCTGACATGGATAAGTTTATGAAGTTAACCGTAAATTGTATCGAAGAGATTACTAAGCAGTAGAGGATAAAATTATTCTAATGGCAACTCAAAGTAAAACTTACTGCCGCCACTTTCACTTTCTTGGTGCTTAATACGACCATTATGGGCTTCAATAATTTTAAAGCATATAGACAAGCCCAAACCATGGCTACTTTCACCACCTGTTGTAGTATGTCCCAAGCGCTTAAAGGCCACAAATAATTGCTCTAACTGGTGACTTTCAATACCAGGCCCCTGATCTTCTACAGTAAATGTTATTTTTTTATTTTGCTTTTCTAATGATATAAACACCTTCCTATCATGTGGGCTGTACTTAATGGCATTACTGAGAAGGTTATCGATAACCTGCTTAATTCTCACTGGGTCCACCTCTGCCATAAGGCTATCAGGCACATTTTTTATCAATACAATGGCTTTATCATTAGCGCTATCATCATAACTATCAACCGAGCTGATCACTACCTCGCTAAGATTTAAAGCCAGTTTATTCAATTCAAACTGACCTGACTCTATGGCCCCTATATCTAATAATTCACCCACTAAATTCTGCATACTTTTAATGCTATTTAAAATAATATCCAGCGGTTTAAGTAATTTATCTCCAGTGGGTAATAATTTAACCATACGATTACTGGCCAGTTGAATCACATTCAATGGGCTACGAAGGTCATGGGCTGCCATGGCTAAAAATTTGTTTTTTTCATCACTTAAGCGCTCTAGCTCACGAATGTGATCAATTAATTCAGCTCTTTGATTAATACGATTACAAAACTCTTCAGGATCAAATGGCCGATATATAAAATCATTGCCAAAATTCTTAAGAAATAGCGCCGATAGTTTGCGGTCTTTTTTACTGGAAACACCAATAATCTGGCAGCGCTCGTTTTTGTTTTCCTTCCTCACTTTAGCGCACAATTCATAACCCATAATATCAGGTAAATATTGATCAATAATGACAATATCGGGCTCATGGGAAAGCATAGTAAAACATTCATCGCCACTGCCTGCAGATATCACCGAGAATGCATGATTCCTAAGCAAGGCTGTTAAACTATTACGGGCGCTGACGCTATCATCTACCACCAGAATCCTGATGAATTGATTTCTATATACGCGCTCTAGCAGGCTAGAAATATAGCGAATACTCGCTGCACCAGACTTATTCACAAAATCGATGAGGGTTGATGACGAGAATTGTTCATATATGTCAGGATCATCATTACCGGTAAATACGATAGATGGAATATCATATTCCGTAGTTAACGCCAAACCCGCCCCTAACTCATGACCAGGAAGGCCAAGATCAACAATCGCCGCAAAGTATTCATGGCTGTTTTCTAAAAAGGACTTGGCCTTTTCAATGGTATCGGCCACATCACAATGAAAATTATTGTGGTTCAACAAGTGCTTGGCGACTATATCGCCAATAAAGGCGTCATCTTCAATAACCAATATTTTTTCAGGCATTTCTAAATAACACCACTTTTATTAGGGCTATATTATGAATGTAAAGGATAAATTAAGATTAGTAGAGGCCGGGTGATATACAATTGAAATAGACAGTTAAAGCTGGCTAAAATGAGCCAACTAGTAGGCGAGTTCAAAAAACATCAAACAGGCTATTTTTATTTAGTAAGGCAGTAAAAATCAGCTGATCTAAAAGATTATAATGCCAATTAAAGAGACCTAAAACTGATTGGCACAAACAAACTGCCATCCAGTCAAGCCTACACACTGCCGAGCGGAAATATAAAGCCTAAAAATACCTTTATTTAAGCCAATAAGGATTTTATCGAACTTAATAGCTCTTCCACTTCAAACGGTTTTTCGAACACACAATCAACCTTGAAATTTTTAACAAAAGACAAATAATCCTTGCCGCTTATTCTTCCGCCCCCTGACATGGCAATCACCTTTGGTGGATGCTCAGTATCCCTTCCTCCTAGGTTAATCACCACTTCAGTTCCATCCATATCAGGCATAACAATATCGGTTATCACAAGGTCTGGTTGCTCAGAATCCACCAACTTCAATCCTTGTTTACCATTATGGGCACTAAAAACTTGAAACCCTTCATCTTCCAAGAATTCAGTTAACGAGATATTTAAGTCAACATCATCATCAATTATTAATATTTTCTTCATGCCAGCTCTCACTATTGATACTAATTTAATAATCCATAATCGAAATCCAATATCCTTAGGTCATTTACACATAATTTAAATTTCTTGCTAACCACCCTTTCTAACATTACATAACGCCTCATATTCAAAGTACTCAGTTAACGTTTAGAATGAATCGGAAGCGTAATAGAAATACGTGCTCCCAGCTTATAACTAGCATCTACTTTTATGGTGCCTTCATGCTTTTTAATAATGCCATAGCAAAGGGACAACCCCAACCCAGTGCCTTTACCCACCTCTTTAGTGGTGTAAAATGGGTCGAATATTTTATCTTGTATTTCGGCAGGAATTCCGCTGCCGTTATCTTCTATATCAATGCAAACACTGTTGTCGTGTGCAATTACGTTTAAACAAATTTTCTTATTTTTATTCAGCTCTAATGCATGTAAAGAATTAGTAATCAGATTAATAACCACTCTTTGAAGCTCCAACACATCCGCCATAATCAATATACTTTCATTGGGCATATTTACTTCAAGCTCACATTCATTTTGTTCAATGGCTGGCTTAGATTGATTAACCGCAGCATTAACCACTTCTTGAATTTCGACTACTTCATGAGCTTGACTACCGATATCAGCATTGTGTGTATTTAATTGTCTAATAATCGTATCAATGCGCTCAACCTGCCCTTCAATGCGGCTAAGTTGCTCATACGCTCTCGTCGTCTTGGCTGCTTCAATGGATTTTCTGAGGCTAGTGCTCGTTATCTTCATTGCAGCCAGAGGCTGATTAATTTCATGGGCAATGCCTGATGATATTTCGCCTATGGCTGCCATTTTTTTTGCAGTATTTAATTTTTTTTCAGTTTCTTTAACCTGCGCTGTTCTATCTCGTACTATATTTTCAAGGTCTCTGGTATTTCTTTGAAATTTATAAACTAAGATAATCAAACACAATAACACCGTTAAAATAAGAATAACCGTCAAAATAATTAAGCCTCTTTTACCCTCTTCATTTTGTTCGTTTACTTTCTCTAAAGGGTGAATTATCTCCAACACCCCACGCACATCGCCTACTTTCCAATTGGATTTTGGCGTTTGCGAATGATCATTATGACAATTAACACAGCCTGGTCGCATGATATCTGAAGTGGCGTAACGCAGTACTTTGCGCCCCTTATAGGTCACAAATTTAAAATAGTAGGCTTCTGGGTTAGCACGCAAAAATTGCCAGGCATCATTTTGAAAATCATCTTTAAGGCCTCCTTCCTCTGTACGCCATGGAAATGGAAACGGACTATAAAGGTAAGTCTCTGCCCCTTTTAAATGGCTGCCTATGTGTTCTCCTAGCTTCATGCTTAAGGTGGCAGGTAGAGGAATTGCGTATTTTAATTGAGAATAATCATGGCTTACACTGATGTCTGGGTGAGAGCGTATTCTTTCTACTACTTCAGAGGTGTAGATAGTTCGAAACTCTCTAAGCGCATCAGAGTATAATTTTGCACTTTCTAATGCCGCGGTTTGTACAATTTTAACTTGTAAAGTTTGAACATAGCCAAGTAAAAAAAACACCCCCGCTATGAAAATAAAAACCAAAGACAGTATCAGTTTTATTCCATGGATATTTCTTAGTTGAGCAAAGCGATTATTCATATTACTACTCAAATAAAAATACAAAAAATTTCGCTGGTGTTATTTAAAAGGTGTTTTCCAAAAAAACTCTGAATATAACTTATTAAGTATAGGAGATAACTACCTACTATGTTGAAAATAGCCTGCCTGATAGATCCCATTCACTCTGCAATTAAAAAACAATAAAACCAAACATTTTGATATAAAAGGAGCTTATTGTTCCATTATTAATAATAAAGCCCCCATGCACTATAGGCAAAATCAGTCTAATAAATTCTTAAATTACCCTACAACCATAGCAATTCAATTCTATAATTTAGTCATCACCTTGAATTGGATTAACCATGATTCAGATAGATGTCGCTGACCTGAAAGTGGGTATGCAAGTGACTGGGGTAATTGATCCGAAAACAAAAGGATCAGTGAAGCGTTGCGGAGTGGTACGAAACGAAGATGTGATTCAACAGTTAAAGAATAAGGGCATCAAGCAAGTCTATATTAGCCACCTTCCTGACGAACAGCCGCTAGATACCAGTGTTACATTAAACGAAGCACCTTTAATTCATAAGAAACCTAATAATAAAGAAAAACAAACACCACACATTAAGGCCAGCCAATATAGTGCTTTAGACAGAGCCTTAAGCGAGTCTAAAAAAGTATTTGAAAATTATTCCAAAGTCATCAACAGCAATGGCCAAGTGGATGCTAATGAATCCATTCGCATTTCTAACTTGTTAACCGACAATATCATTTTAGATAAAGATTCTTTAATCTTACTCACCCTAGCTAAAAATCAAAATAGTGATTTATTTGAGCATTTGGTTAATACCGGCGTGTTAAGTGGGATATTCGCTAAAAGCTTAGGTTATGATAGAACCATCATACAGCACTTGGTTCTGGCGGGACTTTTTCATGATATCGGCAAGGTACTGATTCCCAAGCAACTCACTCATACTGCTTGTTTAAACCCAGAGCCATCGCCTCTTATCAAAGGTCATATCGCATTGGCCCGCGATATTTTAAACCGACAGTTTCCTGACATGCCCGCCATCAGCAAAACCGCTGCGTTACAAAGTTGTCAGCGTATCAATGGCAGCGGCTATCCAAGCGGTCGATTTAAAAACGACATTTCTTTTTTTGCCAAAATCATTGCCATTGTGGATCAATTTGAAATGATTCGTAGCCAACAGGATATGGATTCTACTTTAATTGTCTTGAAAGCATTATTAAGCGAAGCCGATAAAAGCTTAAGCACCCCTTTAGTGCATCAGTTTATTAAATGCATAGGCAGCTACCCTCCAGGGACACTTGTGTTGATTCAACAGCATCAAACTCAGCGTTTAGCTCTGGTCACTCATTTTTACAACAGTGCTCCCACTAAACCCAAGGTTAAGGTTTTTTACAATGTAAATTCTAAACACTATATAAAAACGAAAAACATGGATCTTTCATCCCCCCATTGTGGCTTTTCTATTAAAGGTGCAAGCTCCCCTAAGGCGTTTAATATCGACATGTCAAAATTGTTAAATCAATACTTTTTTACCTAAATCGTTAAAGTGTTTATATAGCCATGAAGTAGGTTACCTATTCAGTTCATTAATATTTGATATAACAGTGCACTCCCCCTTACCTATAGTGAAGCTATACCCTTATGCCGGATAACCATGAACGTACTTGTAGTGGATGATGACCGCTTCATTCGGTTAATTGTAGAAGCATGGCTAAATGAAATGGGCCATGAGGTATGCACCCTAGATAACGCGTTTGATGCCATTCAACTTCTAAAAGAGAAGTCATTTGACTTTATAATTTGCGATGTTGAAATGCCCCTCATGAACGGTTTTGAGCTGGTTGAGAAAATAAGAAAAACCTCACTGACTTGGATACCCATTACTTTCATGAGTACCGTGTCTGACCATAGCTATTACGAAAAAGGCATTAAAGCAGGGGGTGACTTTTATCTAAATAAACCCTTAGATGAAACCATATTCACTGCCTTCGTAAAAGGCATTGAACGCATGTACGACATGAAATCTCAAATTGAGAATTTAAACCTTGAATTAAAGCGCCTACGGGACAATACCAACGACGGCATACTCACCATTACGGAAGATGGCATCATAACCAGCATTAATCGGTCGGGCGCTTATCTGTTTGGTTATAAGATAAGTGAATTACAAAACAAACACATTGATCATATTCTACCAAATAAATTTAACTCAAGAGCTGCGACAACAGGCAATATCTTGCAGTTTTCAAGTACGGTTCTTTCTGATTCAAGCGAGTGCGAAGGCCGCTATAAAGATGGCAGAGCAGTGCAAATTGATATGTCTATTACCAAAATTGAAAGTGAAAATCGCACGGTCTACACC